>CAWGMU010000001.1:0-879682 GCA_963823815.1 uncultured Acidimicrobiaceae bacterium | reverse complement strand
GGTCTTCGATTGAACCAGTCAGGTTAGGCAGCGCTTTCAGCTTCGATGTCGAGCCGCGAAGCGGGAAATATTGCGCGTGAGGCAGGCAATCCAGGACAACGCCTACAGTTCCACCTGTGGCTGACCAAGTTTCGATTCCAAGCGCCCGGGAGTTACTCTGGCCGACCTTGATGGCCATGAGATCCTTGGGCGGCTCGGGACACATAGAAGAGATCAACGAAGAGGTTGCTTCCCAGCAGGGGTTCTCCCACGAACAGCTTGCGCTTCAACGTGTCGCGAGTGACTCAAGATCTGCACTGGAATACAGACTTGCCTGGTCAAGAAACATCCTGAAGAATGCTGGTGCCATTGAAAACTCCGCTCGTGGTGTGTGGGCACTCACTGAAAACGGTCGGCGGTGGACAGAAGAAGAGCTCGGCAAAGCCGTACAGGAGTGGCAGCTCAACTATCGACAAAACTACCGGCGTCCTGACCGGCAACTAGCACACGACACCGTTGAGATTGACGTCTCAGAAGGATCTATCGACGAAACAGCCTGGAAAGATCAGTTGGTCGAAGAACTCCTGAATCTTGAGCCCGGCGCATTTGAGCGTCTGGCACAGAGAATTCTTCGCGAAGCTGGATTTCGTAACGTTGAAGTTACCGGAAAGTCTGGTGATGGTGGTATTGACGGCGTAGGCGTATATCAAATGTCGTTGGTGTCGTTCACAATCTATTTCCAATGCAAGCGGTACCGGGGCACCGTTGGGGCCAGCGCGGTCCGCGATTTCCGAGGGGCAATGGCCGGTCGAGGAGAAAAGGGGCTGCTCATCACAACCGGGACATTTTCTCGCGACGCGAAGGATGAGGCATCAAGAGATGGCGCCCCTCCGGTTGAGTTGATCAACGGAGACAGTCTCTGCGATCTTTTGAAGGATTTCTCCCTCGGAGTCCGCACCACAATACGAAACGTGGAAGACGTATCGTTGCAACTCGAGTTTTTCGATCAGTTTGAATAGGGCGTGAAGGGACGTTAGGACCGCCCGGCTCCCTCCAGGGTCTCGACCCAAGCATCGAACCCTCCGACATCCACTGAGCCCCGTCTGAGGTTTCAAGGAGTGAATGCTCACGAGGGTGCGATGTTCTTCGGTAAGGGATGCGCAAAGGGCATACGAAATGTAACAGTTCATGGAAGTCAACCGGGTGAGCAACTGGCACTCGAAGCTCTTGCGTCGCTGAGCCTGCTCGCTAGATGGATTGACGAGGCAGAGGTGGTCAAAAACATCTCTTGACGAGACTGCGGATCTTCCACGTGGCAGCCGAACACGCGGTCGCTTGCCCGCATTTGTCAGTAGAGTTTGTTATGTGCGCGACCTGATGCTGAACGGGCCGAGCCGCGAAGGGCACGTTCAATATCGGCGACCTCAACGCTCTAGGGGCGGAAGGCGATTCGAGCCCCGAGCGGAATTGGCACTTCAACCTGCGTTGCAGGAACTCGCTTCTCGATTGCCGGGATCGAATCTAGGCGTTATAGCCATTGCAGAGATGGTTGGACCGTTGGGGGTACCGGACCTTGTCGCTGTTCCGACTACGCCAGACCTTGCAACACGAATGGACTTTAATTGCAGCCCAATTCTCTCCCTCGGCGACGCTCAATTGGTCTCTCTCTGCTCCGGCAAGCGACCGATGTCTGACTCAATGTTGTCCGATCGCCTGCAAATTGATACTCGTTCAGTCTCTCGACGAGCTCGTCGTCTCGAACGTGAAGGCGCCCTAATCTTGGAAGAAGATGGCTGGATACGTGACCCAAGACTGGCTCCCGTGGGACGGATATATGCGCTTGAAGCGAAGGTCTGCGACTGGAGTGCCGGCCTCGGTCAGGCCCTCCGCTATGGGAGCTGGGCAGACAGTTCGGCCGCCGTGATGGCGTACCTGCCAAAGGATCGAACTAGGGCAATCGCGCAAGCCAAGAGCCTTGGCCTCGGGCTTGCAATCGGAAACAGGTGGCTTGTTCGGCCAAAACTTTGGAAACTTTCGCCTGCACAAAAGTTATGGGCGAGCGAACACGTTATTGCAGCGCTCAGAGTCGACCCCGCGGGACACAAAGCGCCTCAGAGTCCTTCTTCAAGAGCGTAACTCTCAAGAACAGCCAACGGCCTCTCGTTCCACCGTTCTTTGTGGGCCGCTGTCACAAATTGGCCTGGCAAGTTGGCGATCAAGTAGTCGAAGTCGTGGCCCGCGAGCTCATAAAATTCTCGGCAAGCCGCAACTCTTGTCCGGCGGTCTTCACCGTGTGCTGTTAGACCGCTGACAATCCCAGCTAGAGATCTCAGATGATGAATCCGCTCGGCAGCGTCATTAACTGGCATTGGACCACCACGAATTGAAGTCGCTAGTGCTGGGTCAAGTCGGGTAATTGCTTCTCCGGCATCCCTTCTCAAGACTGCACCAAGTCTCGCTTGGGTTACTTGCGAAGATTGAATTCTGACGTCGTTCGATGACAACTGGAACGACGTTGGGTCGAGAAAACGCATTCCTCGAAACCATCCGCTTCCAACTGTGTCGGCGCCAGCCGCTATCGCGGGCAAACCTCCATAGTCGCCGTAACAGTAGATAACCCTGCTCCGTTGGGACAGTGAATGAATACTCCGAAGTAGACCGACGAAAGCGTCCGTATCGTGAAGGTCGGGCTGATTGTCAAAGACCGTCTCGTTGACCATTGTGACAAGCCAGAAAGGCGAGCGTAGGGTCGCAAGTTGGCCCACGTAGGCATCGAGATCGGGACCGGACCTCCAAAATGAGCGTTTTCCCGCTAATGCTTGACCGCAACGCGAATCAATTGCGCGCGCAAGTTGCGCAGTATGAAGAGCGTGCGCCGAATCCTCATTCAATGGATTTTCCAGCGTCAGTGTGGGTGCAAGTAGGGGCACGCCGAGTTCTGACTGTCGCGCGAAGACAAGTTCAATATGCTGTATGCACCTTTCATCGTTATCTAGTCCAAGCCCCGACGGCCCCCAAAGACTCCAAGTGTTGTAATGAGTGAAGTCATTGGTACCCGGCAACAGCCGTATGTGAGTACCAGGGTCTAAGTAGACCTCACCTCCACAATCTTGAAAACCGCTAACCAAGGTTTCGCCGGATGGATGGTGGGGAAAGGCAATTCGCGGTGTGTGAAATGGGCTAACGATGGCTCCGTCGGCAGCGCCTACGTCGATGGCCTCAGATGTCCACTTGCGATGACCACCGTGCCGTCCATCCTGGATCAATATCGTCATTTACTGTTAACGACCCTTCGAAATGTCTTCAAGTAGTTCCGCCGCATCAAGGTACCTTCGAGCAGATTGACGCTGGAGGCAACGATCTACAACTTTTGCTAGCTCCTCGGGGGTGTCCCTTCGAATCGTTGTGACGCCGGGCGAGTCCGCCCTTCTCAGTGATTGCCAGTACGCGTCGTGATCACCGTTGAAGGGAATCGGAAGCGTACCAGTGAGCATTTGGTATGCCAGCACACCCAGACTAAAAATGTCACTCTGTGTTGTTGGTTGCCCTCCCGGAACGTGTTCTGGTGAGCAGTATCCAAATGTTCCCGGCTGGAAGGTTCCCGTCAATGAGGCCTTGTCAAGGTGCTTTGCCAAACCTGGATCCATGAGCACGAAGTGACCATTATCGCGAAGGCGAACGTTACCAGGCGACAGATCTCTGTGAACCACGTCTATTTGATGGCATGCATCGAGACCGTTCGAAACGTCGAAAAGAAGGTCCCATACCTGATTGAAGCCCGCCGGAAAACCAGAAATTAGTTCGCCAAAATCCTTACCATCGAGGAGCTCTTCGATCCAAGCGATCGCCTCGGGCCGATCGCCGATTTCGACTGCCTCCGAAATGATTCGGACAACATAGTCAGAATCGACGGCTGCAAGCAGTCCAACCTCCCTACGAGCCCGTACGAGCACTTCAACTTCAAACGGCACATCGGGTATGAGCACCGCTTTTCACAACACAGGGCACGCCTTCCAACTCGGAGCGGTAGACATATTTTTGTCCGCCGACTTTGAGAGGAGTCAAAGCAGCCGTGCCCAGTGCGGCTTGAATATTGGAAAGGAGCTCATCTAATTCCAATGGATCTTCCCCCAGAAATCGACTCGACGCGACTCAAGCAGACGTGCGTAAGCAATCAGGCTATGCCTCCGCGAGTATCCGTGCATCGACGAGGCACTTCGCCTTCCGACCTCGAAAATCAGCGGGAGCGCAAGTTTTGTGCGGCCATATCACCTATCCCCACTCTCCGTCTAGGGGTCAGGTACCTAGGTGCCTCAACTCTGGCCCCAATTCGAACGCACGAGGCGGAACTATCTCACTATGTGTTCGAGTCTCTCCAGCCGCACCCGGAGGATCTGGGATAGGTGATAGCGACACTCAAAACGTCCTCGACGGCGGAGAGTTGCGCCGGATGAAGGTGGGGGCGCCACTAATTCGAGCCCAGAAACTTATAGAGCAAGTAGCGCAGGAGGAACAATTGCGATCAAGAAAACGACTAGCGCCGCCACAGCTATGACGCTAAGCGTAAGAAACCATACCGTGAGGGTTCTCACCGAACGCAGGACTGACACTGCCCTGTCGATCACATTCGCAGATTGACGTTCCTCGGCGATGACCGTCGAGCGTCGATCCCGCCACGCAGTCCCGTGAAATTCGTCGAGTCCATGCTCGCGCTCAAAATCTGCAAGCCAGGTGCATCCGTTAATTCAGAGACCCGCTGGCCCGCCAGCGCTTGCAAACAGGCAAGCGCGATCACGAATGCCAATGTTGAGGCCACCAAGCGGCCAGTCTTCGAGGTTGACGGCGCCAGAGCGATCGAGAACAGGAACGCCTCACCGGTCAACGACAGCATTGGTGTCTGCCAAAATAAGGTGTCCCACTGCAATCGCCGCGCGGCGATCACCGCATACTGCGCCGATTGGTCGGGCGTCGCGGGATTCGGATCGTTATCAGCTATCGCGATTCCGCGAACTCTAGTCGCGGTCGGACGCTCGCGCTAGCCCTCGGGTTCCCAATACGAATTGTTCAGACAATCACTCTCATGTGCCCGGGTCTAGCCCAATCCAACTCGACAACGCCTGCAGCTTCAAGGAGCGATGCCACATAACCTGCCGCGTCTCGATTTACAACCTGCTTGACATAGCCGTCAAGAGTGCCTGGTTCGCCATGAACATCGCGTCGCCCACCGATGACAATCCACCCGGAATGCAAGAATTCTGCTCGGATACCTTCGAGTGCTTCCCATGTGAAGGGAGTTCGCGTTTGCTTACGTCCAAAGAGTAGGACAACCCCAATTTGATCGATTGAGTCGACTGTGAAGGCCTTCTTCTGCGCGGGTGTCTCGAGGCTCTCACCTGCTCGAATCGATCGCCGGACTGCTGACTCTATTGGACCCATGTTCCACCAATCATGCACCAATACTCCAGATTCTTTCAGCGAATACTGGATTTCGGATCGCATATTGCATACGGAAAGCACCCCGTCTTCAAGAAGGCAATGCGCGCGAAGGTTGGCCGCTAATTCGCCTAGCGAGACTTTCGCTTCTTCGGCTTTCGCAACTTGCGTATACCTCTAAGGTTCAGGCCGCCGCCAGCCGTAAGTTTGCCCCACTTGGTGCGTCTATCGAGCCGATGCCCTGTGCCCGCCATGGACGCTAATGAGGCGACCCGGGGCGGCCACGTTGACGGCATCCTCCCAGCCCTTTCTCATCTGAATCCAAAGGGGAGTATGGCCGGGCAGATACAGTCTGCAGATCTTGGCCGAACGAATCGTTGACATAAGACCTCCATCGCATGGCGTTCGCGCCGTGCCGATGTAGGTTGCGGCGAAGTCGTAGGGCCATGTCCCTCGCTCGCTCTTGATGTTGACGCCAATCGTAACGAATTAACTGAACTCTTCTGTTATTCCCGTTTGTCAATGAGGTCCCTTGTACCAAGACCATGGAGCGAGCCGCTCAGGGAATCCTGCGCAAGCCTGTGTTAAGTCCGAATACAGCGGCACACTTGGAAAATCTCGCTTTACCACGTCTCTCCAAACCTCTTGAGCATCATTGTCGCTTGGAAGCGGATCGCACGCCCAAAGGCGATACGCCCAATCTGGCATGTCTGATGGCTGCAATGGCGCAGGAGCGGTTGCCCGCTTGCGAATTGGTTCAAAGACTTCGGCGATCTCCTGGGAAGTTGCAGCGCGAAATGAGAACTCTGTCTTCTTTCGATGACATGGCGTACAAAGCAACTGGAGATTCGACGGTTCGCTTGATGATCCTTTGATGTGGTCGACTTCCGTACCGGGCGCACCGCAGATAACGCAACGACCTTTGTATCTGCTGGTCACTTCGGACCGTTGTTCACGAGACAGAGTCCTTTTCCGCTCGTGATACCCACCGGCGGCGATCTGAGCAAGTCTGACCCTGATTGCATATTGCACGTCAGGCTCCTTGTCACGGCCATCTTCAGCACGGGCCCGCATATAGCGAATCGCCTTTGCAACCTGAGAGCACAATTCCGAACAGAACAGGGTGCTGCTGCGCTCCGGCTGCATGAGAATGCCACAATTTGCGCACGGGCGGAAGACCGGTCTACTCATGATGTGGGGAATGTTGGGACATTGACACGAAGAGAATCTCTAACTGTCGACAGTGGACTCAGGTTGCTCCACTCGCACTGATCGTCCCAGGATTAACGATGCTATTTCGTGAGTGTCCGTCATATCGAGTTCGGAGAATTCGCACTCCCAAAGGACTGAAGATTCCCAACCGAGACTCACGAGCTCGTAATGAGCAACGTGGTCACGTACTACTTGATCGTTGAAGGTTCTGAGCCACTCACTTATGTTTCCCCTCGGGAAGGCCGCTCTCGCGCAATTGGAATGCCTATGCCAGTAACACCCATGAATGAACAGAACAGCTTGATCGGTGTAAAGACGAAGTCGGGAGTTCCGGGGAGCCCCTTGACATTGGACCGGAAACTGACTCCTTCGGCAGTTAGAGCCTTCTGAATTGTGCGCTCCAATTGCGAATTTCGGGGCATGCTGCGCTTTGCCTTCCTAGCTCTTGTTGGCGAGAGCGGAGAGCACAGCAGCAAATCCCATTGGAGCGGGAACGGCATCTCCGATTCCTCTGGTCAGCGATGCTCGTGAGAGCTTCTGTCCACTTGACTCGAACACGTAAGAATCCGGAAAGCCTTGAATTCTGGCGGCCTCGCGAGCCAGCAGCGTACGACGCTCGATTGGATGAACATAACGGCCGCGACCGGTGTCGTGAATCCGGTGGTGATTGTTGGGGCCGGTCGACCCACCAAAGACGGCCGTAAACCGATGGATACGTATGGCCGTCCTTATGGCAGTCCGGACGTTCGGAGTCTGGCAAATTCTGAACGTCCATGTCGTGGAGGTAGTCAATGCGTCTTAGGTTCTCTGATGATAGAACCGGAGACTCCATCATGAAGGACTGTTCACCGGACTCCAAGACATCCTGAAGGGCCCATCCGATGGAGCGCGTTTCAGATCGGAGTCCGGACTCAACGGCATCGAGTTCGATCGGATCCCAATCTCGTGTCCCCACGAGAAAGAAGCGACGACGGTTTTGGGGCCAGCCCATTTTGGAAGCGTCGAGTACCCGTGACGTCACCTTGTATCCGCTGGACACGAGAAGCTCTATTGTCGTCGATACAACTCCTTCCCGCGATGCAGTCACACCTGGCACGTTTTCGATGACAATTGACGGAACATCAAGGCCGACCGCGACCGCGGGCACTGCTAAGTAGAGAAGGTTTCTGGGGTCGTTGAAGCGGGTGTGATTGTTAAACGTCGAGTGTCCTTGACAAGGGGGGCCCCGCCAACAGAAGATCTACGCATCCCTTGAGTTTCTCGTGTCGGGGGACCGTCATTTGAGGCTTGACCTCGTATCGCGCACCATTCCGGTCCTCGTTGATTTTGTACTTGACAAGATTGGCAACCGAAGCACGCTCTGAATATCGCGGGCAATGGTTTCTTGCATGGACACCTAAAGCGTCTTGATCGATGTCGACAGCGAGCTCACAAGTGATATCGAATCCAAGTGCGTTGGCAGCTAATTGGGCGCCAAGGCTTAGGCCACCGGCGCCACAAAAGAGGTCTATAACTCCAATCTGGCCCCTATGACTCTCGTGCGTCTCTTTGTTCCCGCGCAAGTAATCCAACCACCAAGTACCTTCCAAATCGAGAGGATCGTATTGAGTGGGCGGGATCGTTCGTATCGACTCCCAGGTGTTCTCGTGAATTCGGATCTTGCGATTGACCTGCTCGCCAATTTGAGAAAATTCAAGCTGAACGATTGGCTGACTTCCGCCGGAAAGAGCTGGCTAGCGAGCATTCGTGCGACCCTTCATACCCTTATTGCCGCGAGCCGGACTCGTGGTCTCAGAATCCGTTGGAAACTGTGAGCGAACAATTGCCTTTTGTTCGTCAACCAGCGCTCTTGCCTCCTCGAGATCGAAGAGCGTCGAATGTGACCGTGTGCTTCATCCGGCTGTCGTTTCTCCAGGACGTGCGTCGGATCAACCTCAGTAAACTCCTTCTTGCACATTGAATCGATGAATGCATGCGGCATGCGTCCCAAATATCCAAGTTGGACTCGAATCATGTGACTGTGCCAAATGTCGATCTCCGAACCCTTCAGCGAGTTCGCTTTCAGAGTCTCACGAAACTTCGTTGTTCGAAAGTACGGCTCGGCAGCAGATGGGTCATAGGCAATTTGGCCCCACAGGAATGTTCGGAAAAGCAGCTGATTCTTGAACGAAGAGGATCGGCGGCGAACCACATTTCCGTCCGCATCAGTGACGGTGGCAAGTCCTCCATAGGACTGGGGCAGTATGTCTTCCGCTCGGTAGATCAGATACCAGCGGAAGGGAAACAAGGCGAGATACCGCCAGAATCCTTGGTCGCGCTTGATTTCGTCATCCAACGGATCCAATAGTTTATGAACATGTTGTGCCATCCATGCTTCTCCGGCCGTTGAATTCTTCATGAACTGGGTCTCCCAGCGTTCCCTCAAATAATGGGATTGACGTTCAACGAACTCTCTTGGATAGGTTGAATCGCCCTTGTACCCGCTCTGTTCGAGCGTGTCCTCTTCCGTAGCAATGTTGAGAGCAGTTTCGAGATCGGTACGGAGCGCGGTCTTGACATTCTCCGCTACAGCGGTTGCTCGCTGCTTCGAAATAGTGGGATAAGCCATTAGCCTCCGCCTTCTGAGACCTCGTCGCCACTCAGCAGACGGGCGGTTCGCGCCGCAATGTCGCTTCGGCTCGAAATCCACGCGCACACCACCTCGGGCGACTTGATCAACTGGTCAATGAATGACGTTCGATCGAAGCGGTTCACTTCCTTAATCCATCCGATGATCATTCGCATAACTGCTTTGTCGATTGTCGCAAAACGCTGCTCCTCGTCTAATTCTTTCAACTCAGCCGCAGCCATGAAGACAATTTGCTTTTGAATGTCGAGTGCCGCCAGTAATTGGAGCGTTCTCGAAGTCCTACCCTTGATCACCTTGAGAGATTCCAAGAGTGACTCGTTGAGGTAAATTCTTACGTCCTGACCCAATTCATCCAGCTCCAGCAGCGTCTCAACGACTTCAACGAACGAGGTCGTCTTAGGCGGGAGATCGTATTTGCTGAGGATCTCTTGGGTCAGAGGTAGTGGACTCAGCCCACCCAGATTTGCCTCAACCCGAATTCCAAAAACTCTCTTGGCTAACGTGGTTCCCTTTGGATGAGGGCGCCCGCAGCAACGGAAGCTGCCCCATTAGAACCAATGCAATTTCAACCTTGCAGCCACTGTGGTTGTTCATTAGCGATTCGCCGCGTTGGTTTTCTGGACCCACGATCTGCATCTCGTTGACCCGGGCCTCTATCGGCATCGATTCGGCTATCACCCTCTTCTCGAGAGCCGAATCCTCGACTGTTGCGACAAGGTGGATCTGATTTGCCTCAATACGTGCGGAGGCACACGCGGCTGAAATATCCTCGGGAGACCAGTCGCTTGAAAGAGTGAGTCTCAGTCCGGCAAATTCGGAGGAGGCCAAGTAGGTCGCCCGGCCGCCGTTTGAGTCAGGGAGGGTGAGCTCTTCATGTGACTCTGGCCGAACTTTGAGATGGCATGCATCGAGTAGTTTCTCGAGCAGTTCAAGCCCAGCAAAATTCGAGATCACGGGATTCTCGGTACTCATGCCTTATTCCGTCCGTCTGCTTGGCTTACAACCGGATCTGGTGTCAATTGCCAATAGTCCGGGAAGAATCGACTCTTCCATTCAAAGGTGACGGGCTCCTTAGTCAGTATTCCCCGAAGTCTTGACTCATCACGGACGAAGCCAGGTGGTGAATTAATGGTTTCATTTTCGAAGAGGGATTCGTCTCGAATAGCACCCGACTCTTCAAAGACCTTCCAGCCGAGATCAACAATCACTTCCATCTCGTCAACGTTGACCCAGTCTTGGAGACAAACCGAGATTTTGCCATCGAGACGAAGCCACGTCGAATCCAGGACGTTGACATCCGTAGAGGCTTTTGAAGCGTCCTGTATCTTGAAGGGCCGACGACTTCTCGGCGGCGGAGGCGGCGTGATCGGTCCGCGGCCTTTGTCGCGCGCCACGAATAACTTGGTGAATTCCGGTAAGGTAGCTGAATTGATCGCTTCGCTAGGTCTTACGCGAGCCGAGAGTTCTTTTCGGAGTGCATGGATCTTGTCCATGATCGCCTTGGCGAACGAAGTGTTGGATTGATCATATGCAGACTCTCTTGTGGTCTTCCAAGAGTTGTGTAGTGGAGGCTCGACCAGTTTTAACCTCCGGCTAGCTTCTGCATTCCTTACGCTGTCGACAACGAACACGCCCCTCAACCAAGGCGGTCTCTGGGCCCTTTGCGGCGGCGACGCTTGATACGCAATGACCATGTTGTTGCGTACGAGTGCGATGATCGAAGTGTCGTCTTGTTCCGGACTCGACGAACGACCATCCGTCGGGATCAGGATTGAACGTGATCGCAAGCTCGCCTGCTGATATTCCTTGAACTTTGATTGCTTCACTCAAGTCTTTTGCGGCATCAGCCTTGCTCTGTCCTCTTGCAAGCCGGAAAGCCTTAATGAAGGGGTCGAGAGCATCAGTCTGATAATCAATTGGGACCTGATTGCCCGAGTAGTCGATGACCTGAATGGTTATCTCGTTCTGTTGAGCAGGGGCCACCAGTTTCGTGCTATTGAGATCGCCAAGTCATCGGGCACAAAGCTCGGATCGACCAGAATGAAGCTTGTTCCGAGGTCAACTAATTTCTCATGAGTCCGGATACCAAGGTCCGAGACGCCAAGTTCCTCGATGAACCTATCTGCCTGGTCATTCTCGAGCGGTGAAAAGTTGGCCCAATTTTATCACCAGAACTTGCCGAGCCAATGAGACCGATGCCGATATGTGTCAACTTCTCAGATTTGTGCTGCGCCCAGAAAGACACTCCAAGAAAGCGCGTGCTGACTTTAGGTTCCTGAGGGATCGGTTCGAAGCAAGAATAGCAGCCAGCGTTCTTATTTTCGACCCCAGAACGACACCGCTTTTTCCATGTCCGTACGAGCCACCTGAGGCACTTATCTCTTTGGATGAAAAGGAGCCGATGAGCGCACCATGCATCTTGGATTGAGGAAGCTCGGTCAGTCCGCCAGTCTTCCAAAGCCCGGGCATTCCGCCCCCGCATACCTCAACGGCAAGCAGCAATTTGATCGACGTTGGTTTGACAGCGTCGAGATAGGTCTCACTCAGGCGTACGTCACCTTTATCTCCTGCGTCGAGTCCCGCGTAACGGGATCGTAATTCGTCAATCCCGAGGCGGTGCACAAAGTTCGCCGCAGCTGCGCCGTTCAGCTCAATGAATCGGAAAATGATGCCGGCACCTTTAGGAATTGCAACTTTGTCCTTTCGAAGTTTCGCGAAATTCTCCTGCATCCGATCCCATGAGTTTTGAATGAATTCGCGCGCGTAGACCTCTGCTTCGGGTGACGGACCCGATCGCATGGATCCGGGCCATTCCTTCCAACCTTCGGCGAAACCCATGGGGTTTTGAAAAGAAGGGAATTCATCTGAAATCGGCCAGAACCACATGCCGCCAATCATCAGCTTTTTCTGCACCATCAATTTCCTCTAAGTCTGAAGTTCCTGTTTCGAGACGCGTTAGCAGCCTTGAAACGATTCTTGAGGACACTGACCTCTTCCTCTATCGCGCGAATCATGTTCGATGCTTCCTCCTCGGTGTATTCGTAGTTGCTTCGATTGGAGAGATTGCCCACGAGCCGTAAATCATTGAGCACCCGATTGGTCCGGGCCTCCGCGAGCCTCAAGAAACGCTGTGATTTGGATTTGGCTTCCGCGCTCATAACCTTTCCTGTGATGCACGACGCAGAACTAGCGCCACGACAATCGAGATTTCCCAAGCTTCGTTATTCAGGCAACATATTCAGTATACAGGCAATATACACGAAATACAAATAGATAACCCCACTATTGCTTTGTAAGCGTGTTTGTAACCCGGGAATCAGCAGCTATAAAGGCAAATATGGGCGAATTTAAGCCATCTTCGATCGCTGCCAGTCAGCGGCTGCGCCTCCAGCGTGGGAGAGACACGACGCCGGAAAAACTACTTAGACAGGAGTTGTGAACCACGGCCTCAAGGTACCGAGTTCAACTTCGCGCCGATTGAGGAAGTCGCAGACCGTTTTGCAGACATCGTTGCTTCCGAGAGCAAAGAACTGGTCATTTTCTTTGATGGATGTTTTTGGCCACCAGTTGTCCGGTCATGGCACTCACCAAGAGTCGAACCGTGATTGGTGGTAAAAAAAGCTCTGGTCCAACGTGGCCGAGCAGGCACACCGACGAGATGCTCAAGGCAAATGGATGGATGGTCGTTCGAATTGTTGGGAACATGATGACTTACACGAAAACGGGGCAAACTGAACGTTGTTAAGGTACTTCGGACCAGAATGGGTTAACGCACAGTTGACATGTTCAAATTGGAGGCTCGCGGACCAAGCCCTTTCCCCCTTCCTATAACCTCCCACCTCGGCACTTTCAAGAGTTTGCGGATTTCGTCTTTGAACGATCAACGTTGTGTCGACAGCAGGCTCGCTTCTTAGATTAGAATTTACAAACTATAGGAGACTCCACTTCCAAACCTGCAGAGACTCGCGGTTCTACTCTGCTCCGACATTGACTACTCTAGCAATAATTATTGTTTGCCACGGGCGCAACGAGCGAGCGCCTTGGGCTCAGCTGCTTTTGCTGGCGAGGTACTGCCTTCGCTCACGAGGCAGGGGAGACGCTTGGTGATCGCCGGCTAGTCCCTTTAAGGAGAGCGTCCGAGGCTCTCCCAGCGAAAAAGCTCCGCCGAGATCCTCCTGCGCCGATTGAGAAATCAGAATCTCGCCGCCCATCGCTTCGCCGGACAGTCGCGCGGCGAGCACGACCGTTCGTCCGAAGAAGTCGCCACCCTCGGCTTTGGCGTTACCGCAGTCGATACCCACTCGCACCTGGAGGGTGACGCCGCCGGCTCCTGTTTGAACGGCTCGCTGCAGGGCGACGGCGCACGCCGCGGCGGAGCCGATCGCCGGAAAGGCCAGCATGAAGCCGTCGCCCTGACTCTTGACCACGGTGCCACCGAACACGGCGGTCTGTTGCCGTACGATCTCGGAGTGTCGGGCCAGCACCTCGATCCACTTCTGCTCGCCGAGCTCTTCCAAGAGCGCGGTTGAGCCCACCACGTCGGTGAACATGATGGCGACCGTCCCGTCCTCCGCCATTGCGCCGGTGGGGGACTCGTAGTCCTTGACCCAGGCCAGGAGCTCCTCGACCGACGTCGTAATGGTGCGGCCCCACACGGCTTCGTTGGTGACGGCCACCGAGGCGTGCCAATGGACGATGCGCCAGTGGGCGCCCTCCTCGTGGACCACGAAGGAGAACCTTGCAGAAAACTCGCCCGAGTGGGGTGTCGACGCTCGAATGTGCGCGGCGATCCAGCCAACGGACCCCTCCTTCCACGCGAGAACATTGTCCAACGAGAAACTCTCGAACAGAATTCCGCCGCTGGCTCGGTCCTCTGCAAAATACGCTCGGAGATAGGCCGCGACGGTATCGAAGCCCTCGTACCACTCCTCGTCATCCGAACCGATCAAGACGGAACCTGGATGATCGGCGATGGCGTCAATCACCGCGTTCGTGTCGTCGGCCAAGAAGCTCCTGATGATCCGCTCCGTGAAGGGAACGAGTTCCGGTGCGGGCTCCATTCCACGAAGATACTTCGCTCCGTCGTCGCGTATCCCTTGACGCAGCGGTTCGCCCGCGCAGAGTCAGTCGAATGTGTCGCTTAGCTCGCGGGACTCACCGAGCTCATGTTGAACCCGGCTACGCGCAGGGCGGGCATCGAGGCGCGATTGAAGTACTGGCCAAACTCCCGGCCGACCGTGCGCGTCGTCGCGCTCGCCTCGAGCGAATGTGCGAGCACGTCGACCGGGCTCTCGTTGAAGCGGAAGTTGTTGACCGCGCCAACGACCTTGCCGTCCTCGATCAGGTACACCCCGTCACGCGTCAACCCGGTGAGCAGCAGGGTCGCCGGATCGACCTCGCGGATGTACCACAGGCTGGTCACGAGGAGCCCGCGCTCGGTGCGCGCGACGAGGTCCTCGGTGGTGCCCGCAGATCCC
The DNA here is from genome assembly GCA_963823815.1 of uncultured Acidimicrobiaceae bacterium. Classification (GTDB taxonomy): domain Bacteria; phylum Actinomycetota; class Acidimicrobiia; order Acidimicrobiales; family RAAP-2; genus RAAP-2. Next base: position 864,952 of record CAWGMU010000001.1, on the reverse strand, counting down.
GGCAGCTCCAAGATGAGATTGTCAACGGGCGCGGCGAAGTCGGCTCCCTCGCGCTCGGCGTCCGCGCGCGGCGTCAAGAGATTGGTCAAGACCCCGCCGTCGATCCAGTCGACCCGTCCGAGCGGTGCGGCGTTGTCGAAGACGGACGCGGTGGCGCTCGACGCGCTCACTGCCACAAAGGGTTCGCACTCCAGGTCCGGCGCCGCCGGGTCCGAGAAGAGCGTGAAATCCAGCTCACTGACGCGCTGGCCCACCTTCGTCGCGCCGCCCGGCGCGGAGAACACGGTGCGCCCGTCACGCGCGTCGCGCGCCGACATCGTCCAGTAGAGGTACGTCATGAGGTCGGCGACGGCTAGGGGCGGCAGGATGGTCTCGTAGCGCCCGGCCTCAAGCTCGTGGCTCTTCCTTGCCCACTCCAAGCGCCGGTGGACCTCGGCGACCCGGGCGTCGATGTCGAGTCCGGCCAGCTGCGGGCCCGCGGCGCTGGACCACGCGGAGCTCCGTCCACCCTCGGTGCGGCCATTCAGCTGCAATTCTCCCGTGCGTTGGACGAAGCGGCGCCGCGGCCCCGCTGAGGTGCCGAGGTAGGTGGTGGTGATCGTGTGCTCGGCGTACCCGGCGAGCGTCACCTTGAGCCGCTCGGCCTCGGGAAACGCCCGCGCGAGTCCGTCGACGACCGCGACGAGCTCGTCGTGGGACGTCTCGGGGGGTCCGTTGGCGAAATTGGGGTCCGCCCCTCCGGTCACCAGCGCCGCGGCGTCGGGCGCCGGCGGGGCGGATCTCGCCAGTTCCTCGGACGCGGCCACCATTTCGATCACGTCGACCGCCCCCGAACGCGCGACCGACGCGGCGGCGACCCCCTCGGCACCGTCTACGACGCTCACCACCGTCACCTCGCGCGATCGGACGCGTCCGTTGGACGTCGCGGTATTGACCGCGAAGCGCGCATTCACGCTCGATACCTCGCGCACGATGACGACGCACCCGTCGGCGCGGCTCGCCGCCAGCGCCCGCTCGACGACCTCGGGGGCCGGCGTGAGCGTCGGCTCAGAGCTCACCGGCCGGACTCCGCCCGCGCGTTGAGGACGTTGATCGAGCGAAAGAGCGCCGAGGGCGCGCCGTGGCTCACCGCGGCGACCTGGCCCGGCTGGGCCTTGCCGCAGTTGAAGGCGCCGCACAGGCGGTAGGTCGCCGGGCCGCCGACCGCCTCCATCGACCCCCAGAAATCGGTGGTCGTTGCCTGGTAGGCGGCGTCACGGACCTGCCCAGTAACGCGACCGTCTTCGATCTGCCAGAACCGCTGTCCGGTGAACTGGAAGTTGTAGCGCTGCATGTCAATCGACCAGCTGTTGTTGCCCTCGACGAAGAGTCCACGGCGCACCCCGCTGATGAGGTCCTCGGTCGAGGGACCGTCGGGCGGCCGGTTGCAGGGACACGTTGGCCATGCGCTGGATGGGGACGTGAAGTGGCGAGTCGGCGAACGCGCAGCCGTTGGACCGCGTTGCCCCGGCGATGGCCGCGACCGAGCGGTCGAGCTGGAACCCGACCAGCACGCCGTCGCGGATGAGGTCGAAGCGCTGTCCCTCGACGCCCTCGTCGTCGATGGCGATCGTGGCCAGGCCGTGCTCGACCGTGCGGTCGCCGGTGACGTTCATCACCCCGGACCCGTACTGCAGGCTCCCGAGGCGGTCAGGCGTCGCGAAGGAGGTGCCGGCGTAGGCGGCCTCGTAGCCGAGCGCCCGATCGAGCTCGGTGGCGTGGCCGATCGACTCGTGGATGGTCAGCCAGAGGTTGGTGGGATCGATGACGAGGTCGTAGCGACCCGGCTCGACCGAGGGGCTGGCGAGCTTCTGGGCCAGCTGCTCGGGCAGCGCCGCGAGCTCGCTTTCCCAGTCCCAGCCGTCGCCCTCGAGGTACTCCCAGCCTCGACCGACCGGAGGGGCGAGGGTCCGCATGGTCTCGAAGTCACCGTCGTCAGCGACCGCGACCAGTTCGAAGACCGGGTAGACGCGAACTCGTCGCTGCCTCGCGACGGTGCCGGACGAGTCCGCGTAGTGCTTGAACTCGCTCACCGCGAGCAGCTCTGCGGTCACGTGCGTGACGCCCGGTGCCGACAGAAGAGTTCGGCTCCACTCCTCGAGCAACGCGATCTTGTCGGCCATATCGACCGTTATCGGGTCGGTGCGGAAGGTCGAGGAGTACTCAACCTCGCCGTGTCCGGGCTCGTCCACCAGTTCAAAGCGGGCGTTGCGCGCGGGCGCCACGAGTCGGGCCCCCTCGATCGCCTGGCGCGCGAGGAGCGCGGCGGTGTCGCGGTCGAGCTCGACCGACGCCGCGAAGCCGCTCGATCCCTCGGCGATCACGCGGACGCCGATCCCCGACTCCGCCTGGTCGAGCGTTGTCTCGACGACGCCGTCGCGCAGCACGAGTGTCTGCGTGCGTATCTCCTCGACCCGCACGCTGGCCTCGCTCGCACCGGCGTCGGCGGCCGCGGCCAGCGCCGCGTCGCTCAGGGAGGTGACGAGTTCGAACTGGTCCGCCAAGGCTCCGTCCACCCACGCGACCCTAGCCAGAGGCGGCTGCTCCGTCCAACGCGTGGGGCACCAGGGTGAGCGTGAATCCACGTCCAGGAGACGCGGTCGCCCTTGCAAGCCCTCGGAGAACCGTGAGGTCGGTAGTTTCAACAGACGTCACGAGGACGTCGACGACGTACAACATGGTGGCTAGGACGAGGCACGTCGGTGCCAAGGGAGCAGTCCGTTTGATGGACGCTGACAAGCAAATACGCTCACCTGGGTATGACACTGCTCAACGAGATGGAGAGATCAGCATGACGGTGAAACTCGGAATCCTCGCCCTGCTTGAGGCCAAGCCTGGCAAGGGAAACGACCTGGGCGCGTTCCTCGAGAGCGGGCGGGCTTTGGCGGTGGCAGAACAGGGCACGGTCACGTGGTACGCCTTCAAGATCAGCGACAGCGAGTACGGCATCTTCGACACGTTTGAGACCGAGGACGGCCGCCAGGCTCACCTCAATGGCGAGATTCCCACCGCTCTGGGCCAAGTGGCGAGCGAGCTATTGGCGAAGGACCCTGACATCAGAACGGTCGACATCGTCGCCGTGAAGTAGCTCGGCGTTTACTCTTGTGGCGCCGAGGTCCTCAGGGTGTGTCAAGGGCCGCGGCCGCTGCGAGTGTCTTTTCGATTGCCTCTTCGAGAGTCCAAGCGGCGCCGCGAGAACGGGCCTCGTCGGCGGCGTCGGGGCCAAGGCGACGTCGTGCGCCGTTCACGTATCGATCACGTAATTCGTTCCAGAAGCCGACTTGAGAGTTTGAGAATCCGAGATTCGAGTGGATGGTTGACGAGGCGGACTCCAGGGCGACTGCGAGCCAGTCGTTGCCGAGACCCGAGAGTGCCATCGAGATCCCCTGGATCTCTGTCGCCGCGGTCGAGGGTCGACCGCGGGTTATCTGGATGAGGAGTCCCTCCCGGTAATGCTCGATGGCGGAGGTGAATGAGGCATCGATGAGGGCGCAATCGCCGAGAAAGTGTCGGGCGAGACCCATGTACGTGGCGTCCGGCAAGTTGCTGGCCATGGCGAGGGCCTCATCAGCCTCCGCCCTCGCGGTCTCGACGTCGCCGAACGCAACCTGAAGTTGGCACCTCGTCAGGCGAGCGTAGAGGACAAGTCGCGGATTGTCAGAGGACCCGAGGAGATCCACACCGCGCTGCGCCTCGGCGTACGCGGCGTCGTCATTCCCCTTGGAGAAATTGGCCCACGCGAGTTCAATATGAAGGAGACCTTCTTCTGTCGCGTCGCCGAGGTGGGCCCAGGCCCGAATCGCCTCGGTAACGAGCGGCAGTCCGACGTCGAGGCCGTCCTGATAGACGACCAGCAAGGCCAGTCCCGACAGCACCCGGGCACGGTGGGTCGTGACGTCTGTCGACAACCGCAGCGCGGTGGCGTTGTCCAGCCGTTGGCGGCCCTCTGCGAAAAGTGACGAAGCGCTGGCCCAGTACCAGCCGAGGGAACCGGCCAGCGCGGCGTATCGCGCAGCGTCTCGGAGTTCGTAGTAATTCAGCGCCGAGCGCAGGTTGTCACTTTCTTCCCCAAGCTCTTCCGCCAACTTTGCTTCTCCCACTTCGTGAAATCGCGAGGCGTACGCCCTTTCGGCCGTCGACAGAAAGAAGTCCGCGTGACCTGCTCGCAGGGTTGGTGCCCCCGCGTCAACGTCGAACGCGGCCGTCGCGTGAGCGTGGATCGACTCGAGCATCTGGAAGCGCTTCGTTGATCGAGTGAGTAGGCCCTTATCAATCAGCGAGGCGAGGGTGTCCAAATCGACGTCCGCGACCGCGTCGGCGGCCGCCAAGGTGAATCCACCACTGAAGACGGCGAGCGAGCGATAGGCGCGCTGCTCAGGCGCTGAGAGTAGGCGATAACTCCACTCGATCGTGTCGCGGAGCGTCCGTTGGCGAGCCGGTCGGTCGCGCTCCTTCGAGATGAGAAAGTGGAGTGGGTCGTCAAGGCGCACCGCCATCTCATCAAGGGTGAGCACCGCGACCCGCGCTGCCGCGAGTTCAATCGCGAGCGGTAAACCGTCGAGGCGACGGCATATGTCAAACACGACCGGCAAGGTCGAGGCGTCAAGTGAGAACTGGGGGTCGGCAGCGTGCGCCCTTGCGCCAAACAGGGCAACCGCAGGTGCGCCCGCGAGGGCCTCAGCGCTGTTGGGGTCCCCGCCGAGTGCGAGTGGAGCCAGAGGGTAAACCTGCTCGATCGTCAGGTGGAGCGCCTCACGGCTAGTCACGAGCATCGATACCCCCGGGGCGGAGTCGAGGAACGCGGGAATTGTGTCGGCCCCATCGATGACCTGCTCGAAGTTGTCAAGCACGACGAGGAGTCGACGGTTCCGCAGGAAGCCGCTGAGTGATTGGCCCTTACCTTCGTCGATGCCGACGGCTGTCCCGATCGCCGCGATGATGAGCTGGGGATCGGTGACCGAGGAGAGGTCCACAAAGACTGCGCCGTCTTGGAATGCACCGAGTAGCTGTTGGGACACCGCCTGCGCGAGCTTCGTCTTGCCCACTCCACCGGGACCCGTCAACGTCACGAGCCGCTGACCGCTGAGAAGACAGTCCACGACTTCACGCAGCTCGACGTCGCGGCCGAACAATCTGGCGCCGAGAGAGTACGGCGGAAAGTCGGGAGCGCCGCTCACCCGTAGTGGGGGAAAATCACGACGTAGTCCGGTACCGGTCACCTGATAGAGCTGGTCCGGCTCGGGAAAGTCCTTGAGCGGAAACGAGCCCAATTCGAGGAGACCGCCGGCTGCGCCCTCGTCTCGCAGGAGGTCGCGCGTCGATCTTGAAACGAGGATCTGCCCTCCGTGAGCCGCAGCACAGATCCGAGCTGCCCGGTGCACTCCAAGTCCGACGTAATCTGCGTTTCGCACAATGGCCTGGCACGTATGTATTCCCATCCGGGCCCAGAGGGGCGGACCATCCTCACCGAACTCCTCCAAGGTGGCGATCTGCGCACTTACCGCGGCGTCAACCGCGTCAGTTGGGCGGAGAAAGACGGCTAAAAACGCGTCGCCCTCAGTACTCACCTCCACGCCGTTTCGAGCGTGAAGCGACCGACGGACAATCGATCGGTGGTGTTCAAGAAGTTTCGCGTACCGCTCGGCGCCACTCTCAGCGAGTCGCGCGGTCGACCGCTCTACATCTGAGAAAAGGAAGCAGACCAGTCCCTCGGGGAGCTTCGTCGATCCCGAGCCAGTGGCGTCAATGAGTGTCACCCGCGACCACCGTCTTCAGGCTTGGGTGGTCGATGGGGTGAAGCCACGCGGTCCGTACTTGATTTCGGCTGCACCGAGACAAGCATCGGATGCGATTCCAAGGCTCACGCGTCTCGCTGGTCGCGAGCCGTGAGCAGCGCCGCGCTCCGCCGGCAACGAGGACAATGAATCGACAATCGTAGGGTCATTCTGTCACCTGGGTCTTGCGGAAATATGAGGCCCAATTGGAGGCCGTCGGATGATCGCGGGGTGCTAGCAAAGTGCTGCGCGACTCGGTTCACTCGCGCTTGAGGGAGATGGCCCAGTCTGGCTTGACCGTGGAGGCGACCCACCGTGGCCAGACCATCGCGCCATGAACTTGGAAATTGACCATTTCGCCATCCAATGCATCGAAGGCCCGATCCTGGCTCGAGTACCGACCTGCGCGAATGCGGATCTTGTGGCGCCCCGGCTCGAGTTGCACTTCGAAAGTGTCGTTCCAGTCGATCGACCCGACCGTGCTGCCGTCGAGCAAGACGTCAAACGTTCCCCGTCGAAGCTCGATTCCCACCCCGTGTCGTCTCAATTTGAGGGTTGCCGTCATCCGAACCTCCTTCTCTCAAACATATGTGATGAATTCGCAGCGAGCGATGGAAGACGGCGGGCCTTCACCTGGCGCAGCGAGTGCGCAAGATCATCCTGGCGAAAAGAAGTGGCCGTCATTTCGTCGACTCCAACAGTGTGATGCTGCGTCACTACTTGCTGCGTACGAGATGGGCGAGCCATCCGCGGCGACGAACCACATTGGTCGTGGGATTGACGATTGCCGGCCTCTGGCGCGTGACGGTGCGATACTGTCGCGGCGTGCCGGCGATCGTCGTTGATGAACTCACAAAGCGATACGGGTCATTCGAGGCACTGTTGGACGTGGGCTTCGAGGTCCGGCCGGGAGAGGTCTTCGCACTCCTCGGGCCCAACGGCGCCGGGAAGACAACCACGATTGAGATCCTCGAGGGTTTTCGGCGCCGCGACAGTGGGCGGGTGGAGGTGCTCGGGCTCGATCCCGGTGACCGAGCCACCTCACTGCGGCTTCGCGAGCGTACGGGCGTTGTTCTTCAGGAGCTCGCCGTTGAGCCGTATCTAACGGTTCGCGAGGTTCTCGAGCGCAACGCTGGCTACTACCCCTCGCCACGCGACACCGCAGAGGTCATGGAGCTCATTGGGCTAACGGAGAAGGCCCGCTCGCGAGTCAAGACGTTGTCCGGGGGACAGATGCGGCGGCTCGATCTCGGTCTCGGCATCATTGGGAATCCCGAGGTGCTCTATCTCGACGAGCCGACGACTGGCTTTGACCCCTCCGCTCGTCGCGACGCGTGGGACGTTGTACGCCGACTTACGAGTGGCGGCACGACCGTCCTCTTGACGACACACAATATGGATGAGGCGGAGGCGCTCGCCTCGCGCGTCGCCGTCATCAGTGGTGGCCGGATCGTGGCGACTGGTACGCCGCAGTCACTCGGCGGCCGGGACACGAGCGAGGCCACTATTCGCTTTCGCTCACCTGACGGGGTGGCCCTGGCTGACCTGCCCGTGCAGCCAACGTTCTTCACGTCGGGCATCGTCGAAATCCGCACCGACGAGGCGGTGAAGGTACTGCGTACGCTCACCAACTGGGCGGTTGACGCGAGGGTCGAACTCGCTGGGTTGACCTGCGAGCGCCTCACGCTGGAGGACATCTACCTTCGACTGGTCGGCTACGAAGAGCAGCAGCTATGAAGAAGGGGCTCGTTCGCCGTCGAGCCGGAATGGTCGGAAGACAGCTGTACTACGAGCAGCTCAGTTTTTGGCGGAACCCGTTTGGGGCGTTCTTTACGCTTGGGTTCTCGCTTATCTTTCTCATTCTGCTCGCGGCAACCGGTGGCTCGCAGAGGGTCGTCTTCCTCAACGTGAAGGAGATTCAGTACTACGTGCCCGGCTTTGCAGCGTACGGCGTCATGTCGGCCTGCTTCAACACACTCTCGATCTCGCTCGTCAGCCGTCGCGAGAGCGGGCGACTGAAGCGACTCCGCCTCTCACCGCTGCCGTCGTGGGCGATGATCGCGGCAGCTGATACTGAGCGCCCTGGTCGTCTCCGTCATCCAGGTGGTCGTCCTGCTCATGGTCGGCCGGTTCGGTTTTCACGTCCGGTTGCCGACGGACTGGTTGCCTCTCATCATCGCTGTCGCCGTTGGCGTGCTCTGTTTTGCCGCGCTGGGTGTGGCAACGAGCACGATCGTCCCGAACGAGGAGGCGGCCGGACCGATCATCAGCATCGTGTTCTTCGTGATGCTGTTTATTTCGGGCCTCTGGTTCCCGCTCAAGCACGGCTCCGCACTCGCGAGGGTTTCGAACTACTTTCCCGTCGGACGGCTCATAGACGCGATGTTTGCACCCTTTCAGCTGACTCCCGGTGCTTCGCCCTGGGCCTGGGGGGATCTCGGGGTTGTCGCTATCTGGGGTGCCGTCGGAACGGTCGTTGCCGTTCGACGATTCCGCTTCGAGCCGCGACGCTCATGAGTAAGCGATGGCCAGGACACGAGTGGCGAACGCCCAGTGGCCAGTCACACTCCTTTGACCTGCCGCGTCACACGTGACGGTGGATAGCGATTAGCCGTGCCGGGCATTGGCAAGACTGCAACAGTTCTTACGTCGCCGAGAGAATCGCGATAAATTAGTTGATACTTACGTAAGTATATGCTAACGTTATTCCCATGGACATCGCATTCAAGGCACTTGCGGAGCCTCGTCGCCGAGAGATCCTCAAGCTCGTCTGGTCTCGGGAACTCCCAGCCACAGAGATTGCCGATCAGTTTCACGACGTCACGCGCTCGGCAATATCCCAGCACCTAACCGTCCTGCGTGAGGCCGAGCTCGTCACCGAGCGTCGGGACGGCGTTCGCCGCTTGTACCGTGCGAACCACATTCAGATGGATCGACTTCGGCGTTTCCTCGACGAGTACTGGAGCGGGAGCCTGGAGCGTTTGAAGCACCTGGCCGAATCGGCCGAACGAGAGAAAGGAAATGACGATGACTGAGTTAGTAAGAGAAGTCGTGATTGGGGCGAGTCCCTCCACGATCTTCCCCTTCTTGACCGATCCGACCCAACACGTCTTGTGGATGGGTACGGAAGCTGAGCTCGACCCCTTCCCTGGCGGCAAATATCGAGTCATGGCTATGGGTGTACATCCGGGGGTGGGCGAGTATCTAGAAGTGGTGCCCGATGAGAAGGTGGTCTTCACCTTTGGATGGGACGAACCGGATCACCCAATTCCCGCTGGTTCAACGGAAGTGGAGATCACGCTCGTTCCCGAGGGTGAAAATACGCGAGTTCGACTCGCACATCGCGGTCTACCCGACGACGCGGTGACCGATCACGCGAAGGGCTGGGACTTCTATCTCGCGCGTCTCGCCATCGCCGCCACCGGCGGCGACCCAGGACCAGAGGTCACAGCGGCGTGATTTTCGACGACCTGCGATTTTTCTTCGAGAAGAGAAAGAGAGAGTTGAGATGCCCGATATCTTGCATCGAGTTGGAATGAGGTCTTCACTGCCGGAGGACGTGTATCGAGAGTTGACGACCATTGAAGGTCTTGCAGGCTGGTGGACGAAGGACACCACGGGGGACAGCAGCCTCGGTGGCGTACTTGAGTTCCGCTTTCAAGCGGGCGGATTTGACATGAAGGTACTCGAGCTCGAGCCATCACGTCGTGTGTTGTGGGAAGTCGTCGGCGGTCCCGATGAGTGGATCGGGACAACAGTCAGCTGGGAGCTCAGGCAGGAAGGTGACTACACCATCCTGCTCTTCAAGCACGGGGGTTGGAAGGAACCCGTGGAGTTCATGTACCACTGCAGCACGAAGTGGGGCGTCTTCTTGCTAAGCCTGAAGGCGTTTGTGGAGACCGGCGTGGGCCTCCCGGAGCCTGACGACATCAAGATCGATAACTGGAACTAGGGGAAGCTAAAGACCGCGTAACCAGGATTTTTAGGTAGTGGGCCGCCCGAGTCTCGATCTCGGCACCTTGGGATTAAAAGAAACTTTCTAACTGTTGCGTGGCGTCGGTCTGATCGCGCATGTCGTTTGTTTTCAAGGAAACGCGTTGTCCCTTGTCGGTCTGGTTTCGTGGTGTTGCAGAAGTATGAGGCCCAAAATGAGGCCTGTTTGGACTTAGTGCTTCGTAATACTCTCGGCGAGTTACTAGAACGAATCGCTTCGGTGCTTGTGCGGTTTTGCGTCGGGCCACCGACTCCAACGCTCACCCAGTGGCCGTATTGCCAACTCTTACTTGCGCTCCACGGCGATGGAGGGTAGCGACGCAATTTGCGGGTGCTGTGGGAACCAAAACGCACCCGCTGCGCGGTCGTCGAACGATCCGCCAGCCTGATAGAGCTGACTGCGAATACTGCACTTCAAGGGGGTGCCCGCTACTGCCGAACACGACCGAGTGTCTCATTCGACCTGACGGGTTACGAGCCGGTTCACTCCAAGAAACTCGCCGAGATTCAAGCCGTCACATTATTGATTGTTCTCTCACGGTGGACGTCAGCCGTTCCACCCCTGTACCCGTGTCAGAGAATTACTTCGGTGGCGTAGGACGCCATTGTCCGACCGATGTCAGCAAGTTCGGGTAGTCCCTGTTCGTTGACCGGGAGCTTGCTCAAATCTCGGAAGTACTCGATGTAGAGGTCGGGCGTGAGGGTGCAGATGAACGTCGCCGATGTGTCGAAGGGATTTGAGAAGGTATGGGGCGTTCCTTCGGGCACCGTTACGCACGATCCTGCCTCGACGTCGACGCTGTCGGTACCAGAAGTGAACCTGAGCTTTCCTTTCGTCACGATGAAGGTTTCGTCGTGGTCACGGTGCCGATGCTGGGGCGGTGCGCCGGGGCCTGGTGGCACCGTGGCTTCGATGAGGCCTAATCGGTGCCCGGTGTGCGAGCCGTCCTCGATAATTCGACAGCGGATGGGGCCGATGCCTGACGGCTCACCGTCACTGGGTGTTATGACAATCATGGACATGGTTTCTCCTTTGTTTCAGCGACTACTAGTGACTTCGTCCGCGCCGTCGGCGCTTCCCGTGAGGGCGAACTCGTACGAGGCGCGAACCAGTCCAAGGACGACGTCGTGCTCTGCTTGATTGCGGGGGGCGTAGAGCATGACGAGGGTTGCGTGCGCGCGGCCCGCCGCCACCAAGTAGTGGGGCTCGGCCCACCCCGCAAGCTCGGCGGCGCCAACGAGCGCAGGCGGTAGGGCGGCGTGCAGGCTGAAGTCCCCTTGCGTGTGCACGTGGCAGAACTCCCGATTGATGACGAACGACTCGGGTGGTCCGCCCGTGACGTTGGAATCCAAGAGCAGGGCCCGAGCGCCCTCTACCGAGATCGCCGACGGACCGGCGAGCACGCTGGGCCAGGAGCACGCTTCGGCGTAAATGGCGTCGACGTACTGGGTGTCGCTGGGTTGCTGGTCCAGTTGGCGATGAGGCAGCTCGTTGCTGGTGCGCGGACGAGTTCCCGCCCGAGGCGGCAAGTGTGGTTGGGTGGTCATCTCAGAGACCGACCCAAAACAGCTCGATCGGGATTCCATCGGGGTCGTGGAGCACCACCGTGGCGTGCGGCACGGGCTCAGCGACCTCAACGAGTGCCTCGTGCTCGACGCCGAGCGTGTCGAGGTAAGAGAGCCACTCGTCGATCGCTTCGCGACTGGCGAGCCCGAAGGCCACGTGGTCAAGCCCGGTGCGGAGCGGACTGAACTTCTTCTGGTCCGCGTCGGGATGGTGATCAAGGCCGAGGAACAGCGTCGAGTTCGGACGTGTCATCACCACGGCGTATCCCTCTCCGCTGGCGTGCGGTTCGACGAAGGCTCGGACCAGGCCCAGCACCTTGGTGTACCACGCTTCGCTCGCGGCGACGTCGCTCACCGTCAGACCAAAATGTTGGATGCCAATTAGTGACGGGGCCGTTCTAGCGGTTTCGGTTGTAGTGGACATAGTGACTCTCCTTTGCGAGTTGCGATCCAAAATAAGACTCCCTATCTCGAAATAAGAGTGAAAGTCTCATAACGAGATAGCAAGTATCATATAAGTGGAACTCGGGACTGTCAAGGAGATGGGTCATGAATATTTCAGATCGCGTGGAGGAATTGTCTGGCCCCAGAGAACGCACGTTGCGCCTGTTGAAAGAGGCCGCCCGGGAGTTACTTCGTACCGGTGGCCAGTTGACGGTGCCCAACGTGGCCGAACTCGCGGGGGTGTCGAGGGCAACCGCCTACCGCTATTTCCCGAACAACGAAACGGTGGTGCTGCACGCGACGATGTCGCTGGCTGACGATCCACTCAGCGACGTGGATTGGGCTCAGTCGGCGGACGCCTTAGCGGTCGGGGTTATCGATCGGTCGGCGGAACTCGTTCGAGCGACTGCCGGGTGGGCGTTCGAGCACGAAACAGAGCTACGCACGGTGCTGCGACTCTCGCTCGATCCGGAGGGGGAACATCACAGAGCTCGCCGTGCACTGACAAATCGCGGTCGTTGGATTGCGGCGCTCCTCGAGGGCCTGCCCAGCGACGTCCCTCAGGTTGCTCGAGACCGCCTCGCGAATGCGCTCATCCCGTTGTTTGGATCTGATGCCATCGTCTGGACCACCGACATGGCCGACCTACCACGTGAAGAGGCTGTCGACCTCCTTGCGTGGATGGCGCAGGTCCTCGTCAGGGCCACGCTGACGGGTTGGTAAGACCCAAACGCTGGGTAAATGGTCCGGCCGGCTTCGTAGCGCTGATCCATTTTGCTTGACCCCCAAAGCATTGAGCCACCTCCCGCTCAGTTAGAGCCAGGGCCGATGGCGGCTTTGGTGTCAAGCAAGTCCTGAACCTCTGTCAAGCATGTCCCGAACTTGTGCAATGCATCTCCCGAACCTGTTTTGTCAAGGAAGAGCCGGATTAATACAGGATTCAGTGGGCCGCCCGAGTCTCGATCTCGGCACCTTGGGATTGAAAGGAACTTGCGAACTGTTGTTGTGTGTCGGTCTGGTCGCGCATGTCGTTTGTTTTCAAGGAACCGTGTTGTCCCTTGTCGGTCTCGTCTCGTGGTGTTGTGGAAATATGAGGCCTAAAGCGAGGCCTGTTCGAACCAAGGTGGAGATGCCAACATGCTTCGCCACGATGCTTCAAGGACAAGGATGGACCGTGTCGAGGTTCCGGTCTCGGCCGTCTGAACTCATGGCTCGATGTCGCGATGGAGATCATCATGCACCTCGAACGCGACATCGGACTCGTACTGCTCAAAGCGTTGCGAATGCTCTCGCTCTTGAATGTCAAGGAGCTCGGGAAGGGCCTCGCGGTCCTTGTCGCGATTGGCGAAGGTCTTTGCCGCGATGATGTCGTCTACTGACGCGACGTGCACTGCGAAGCCGTCGCCGCGAACGATCATCGAACGCATCAGCAAATCTTCGTAAGGCACAGTTCGACCTTCGGAATCCTTCAAATCGGCCAAAACGTCGAATGGTCCGGCATCGGTTGTCCACGTTGAGTTCCCGGTCGTTTCGAGCATCATGCCGTCGATTTTTACCGGCAGCGCCTTCGCCTCGTCGTCGCTCATTCGCGCGACACGAAGTCGAGCATGAAGTTCTCGTAGAGCCGAGGCGAGTCTGTCCAGATTGGCGCGTTCGCGCTTCACCACACAATCGGCATCCTCGGTGAGACGCGATGCCCCTAGGAATCCCGCGGCCGATCCGCCGACGACCACGAAGTCAACTTCGTTTCGCGTGAGTACCTCGAGCAGCCGGTTGAGATCAAGCGGTGGCCCGCTATTGGGTAGCGCCATGGGCTGCGGCCTCGAGCGCCCGAAGGGTCTCTACCTCCTTGAGCCACGCCTCAACAGACTCCCTCGAGTCCAGGCGACGTCCATCGAGAAGTACGGTGACGTCGTCCTCCGTGGGAGGTTGCGCGAACTGCATCCGCTGGGCCCATTCGGCGACGCTCGCTGCGCGCTTTCTGATCACACCTCCATTGTAGGGGGGGGTGACCCGCGATGACGCTGATCACCACCTCTTCAAATGGATCGGTGCGGCGCTGGCGCTCACGCTCGGAAGCCCCACCGCGCCGCCCAGTCGGTGTACTTCGCACTGGCTAAGTCATGGGTATTGTCGAACATCTGCGATGAGGAGGAGCGTCGGGACTGGCATGAACGATGATGAACTTCAAATTGTGGTCAACCTTCGCCGCCAAATCGAGGCATTGAAGCAAGAAAATGATCGTTTGACAGAGATTTTGGGTCTGAAGTCCTCAGGGTCCCCGAAAGATCCCGTAGCCGATCAAGGTGTTCCGTCCGAATTTGAGACGCCGCTCCTTTTGGTCGACCGCACTTCATCACCTGAGTCAAAGGTTGCATTCTTTCGGTCGATCTTTGTCGGTCGTGACGATGTTTATGCGCTCAGGTGGGAAAGCGGAACGACGGGAAAGCACGGTTGGTCGCCCGCGGTTGTGGGAGGTTTCGCCAACGCTCGATCGACGGGCAAGGAGTATTTGCCGCTGACGTCAAGCGTGATCGCTGATCATTTGGCGGGGAAGATTCACGCCGGACTCTATCCGCTACTCCGTGACGACAGCTGTCGACTCATTGTGTGCGACTTCGACGGGCCAGGCTGGGCGCTTGACGCGTTCGCTCCTGTGGGCCTGGTGGGCCTGGTGGGCCCGGTGGGCCGCCCGGGTCTCGATCCCGGCACCTTGGGACTAAAAGTAACTTTCTAACTGTTGCGTGGTGTCGACCTGGTCGCGTATGTCGTTTGTTTTAAAGGAATTGCGTTGTCCTGCGTCGGTCTGGTCTCGCGGCGTTGGAGAAATATGAGTCCTGTGTCGAGACCCTTTCCGGGAACTGCCGACGGATTGCGAGACGCGTTAGCCAGAGTCGTCGTCGCCGTAATTGGGCGTTCTGGCAGGATAGCCTGGCGAGTCGTTGAACTAGTGCCAACCGGGTGCGGCGTGGCTGGGTATGACCAGTTATACTAAGCGCGTGTCCAAAACCAACCACTTTGTCAAGACAACGATCTCGATTCCCAGTGAGGTGTACGCCCGTGCGACGCGTCGCGCGAAGGAACTAGGTACCAGTCGCTCGGCGTTCTTTGCCGGTGCAGTCGAAAAGGAGCTCGACTCGTCGCGCACGTCCGCTGACGTGATTGATCGAATCAACGCGGTAGTTGACGCCGTTATCGACGACACGAGGGAGTTCACTAAGGCTGCGTCTCACCGTAGGTTGGCGAAGGACGACGGCACGAAGTGGTGATTCAGCGGGGCGACGTGTACTGGGTAGACCTCGGCGAGCCGATGGGATCACGGCCCGCCAAGCGTCGACCCGTGTTGATCGTGTCCGACGACCTCTATAACTCGAGCAACTTGGCGACGGTGCTTGCGGTTACCCTCACCGGGACGCTGCGACTCGGTGACATGCCGGGCAACGTTCGTATCGCCAAGGGCGAGGCCGGCATGACGCGTCCGTCGGTGGCCAACGTGACGGCCCTCGTCACGTTGGATAAATCGGAACTCGGACGACGAGTTGGCCGCGTACGGCCGCTGACGATGGGGAACGTCGATGAGGGTCTGCGGGAGGTGCTCGGCCTCTGAACGGCTAGTGCGGGCGCAGGCAACGTCGCCTCGGCGTCACCGTTACCGCCTCACTTTGCTCTCCGGTCACGTGGAGCACCAAGTGATCACCGCATCTTGCGCGAGAGTGAAGCCCTGCGAGGCTTTGGAGATCCACGTCGCCGCTGCTTCAGAGCTCATCGTCAATGGATTACCCAGGCCGTTTCAGAATGGTTGTGGGGCAGGAGCATCAGGCGGTTCTCAGAACCGAGGGCCTACGAGACAAAGCGATCTATCCCGATCCGCCGTGCCATCGCAGTCTCGGCGGGCGTTCTCAGAGTTCTCTCCCGAATCGCCTGGGCCCTTGACCTTGGAGTTAACTTCAAGGTTTACGCTGTGGGCAGTGACATCCACGATCTCGGTCCTCGCCGGCAAGTTCGGCATTACGTCCGACACCCTGCGCTACTACGAGCGCGTCGGACTCCTCGCCCCAACCGAGCGCACTCAAGCGGGCTATCGCTTGTACGACGAGAACGCTGACGAGCGGCTGCAGTTCATCAAAGGCGCCCAGAAGATGGGACTGCGCCTCGCGGACATCAAGGAATTGCTCGACGTGCGCGACAGAGGACAGTGCCCCTGTGGCCACACCAAGGTGTTGGTGGAGCGACGGCTCGCCGAGGTCACGGCGGAGATCAGGGACCTGTCCACCGTCAAGAGACAACTGGTCGACCTCAAGCAAAGGAACGACGCTTGCCTGAAGGGCACGGCGGACGACTGGTCCTGTACCACTCAGTTCGCGAAAGGAGGTGACAGGAACCCATGACCATCTGCCCAATCTGTGGCTGCGATTGCCCATGCTCACCCTGCTGCTGCTGCCGCAAATGACAGCGCACCGTCCTAAGGTGATTAAGGCGAGCCTGACTGTTCGCCGTTGTGCGCACGGCGAAAGGACTGGTTTAGAGTTTGGCGGCTGATCCCGAACTCGCGAAGGAGTTTCGTCATTTGCTCTCCAGCGTCGCTCGGCGGCCCAACCAATCCACGCGCTTCGGCGACGGACACAATCGACCCGCCCGATAGACGTCGTTCTTCTTTCGTAGCTCGATCATGTGATTCGCCCCGGGAAAGCTTGAGAGTAATTCCTCTGAGAGGATTGGATAGCGAAGTTGTATCGGCAGACGCATTGCCTCCAACTTCGTACTTTCGCTCTCAGGCCAGTTCTGAGGACGCCGGCAAATTGGAGGCCCATTTTGGGGCCTACTCGCTTTCACCACGAGATAATGTTTTGGGTTTTAGGCACCACAGTGCTCCAAAACTCCTGGTGGGCCGCCCGAGTCTCGATCTCGGCACCTTGGGATTAAAAGTCCCCTGCTCTTCCCGATGAGCTAGCGGCCCGTTTAACGAAGTTCCGGTACACCCAACTCTTCATTCACGGAAGCCAGAGGATACTTCATCGACTCAATGGTTCGGCGTCGGACGTCGAGGCCACAATTGGCGACTTTCGAATCCGAATAAGTCCGCGCGACGCACCTCTTTACGTGCGCAGGTCCTCTTCATCGGATAGTTCACGTTCGGGATGAGACTTCATGGAGCGGACGCTTGGCATCGCGAGCATCGCGAGCAGAGAGAGTCCACACAGCGCTGCCGAACCCTCCAGCGTCTGCTTCACGCCGAGGTGGTCGGCTAGCAACCCGGTGAGGCTGAGGCCTATTGGAGTCGCGAGCAACGATCCCATCCAGTCGTACGAGGAGACCCGACTGATGAGGTGGGACTCAATGTGTCGCTGCAGTGCCGTCTCCCATAGGACACCGAAGATGTCGGATCCAACGGCGTACGTGAGGCCAATCGCGGCGATGACGAAGAGGGGGAGCGGTGGCACGAGCGCCAGGACGAAGACGACGAGCGGCGCCAACACCACCAAGCCGACGACCATTGGACGTCGAGGTCGCACTCGCATGGCCGTCCCCGCGCCGAAGACGGACCCCACCGAGAGGGCGGTCGTCACGACGGCCCAACCGGAGGCACCGTGGAAGTGCTCCTTCATCACGATGGGGCCGAGTACCAAGAAGACGCCGCTGTAGGCGGCGTTGTAGAAGAGGAAGCCGACGACCACGACCCACACCCACTGATTGGCGATGAACGCTCGCCAACCCTGACGAAGGTCGGTGAGCATCGAGGAGCTCGTCGGGATGGGAGACGTCAACTTGATGCCGCTGACGAAGGTAATGGAGACGAGGTAGCTCGCGGCGTCGATGTAGAGAGCCGCAGGGATTCCGGCGGTGGCGATGACGATCGACGCCAGGGCCGGTCCGGCGAGGGAGGACACGTTGTTCGAGAGACGAAGCAACGCATTACCAGCCTCTAGATGCGCGTCGTCCAGAATGCTCGGCAGGAGTCCTGTCAGGGCCGGCGACCTCACCGCTGACGCGCTCCCGGACACAAAGGTCAGCGCCATTAGCCAGATTGTCGTAGCGGAGTGCGTGGCGAACAGGGTGGCGATGGCCGCGACGGAGAGCCCGCTCACCAGATCCGACGCCATGAGGAGAAGGTCACGTCGCATCCGGTCCGCGAGGACGCCCCCGACGAGCAGAAACAGGACGGTGCCGGTTGACGAGACGGCGAAGACCAGTCCGACCGTGCCAGCGTGGTTGCGGCCCGGGAGGCTCAGGATGCCAAAGACGAGGGCCAGGTTGGTGAACTGGCCGCCGAAGACCGAGGCGGTTCGCGCGGCGAAGAGTCGTCCGTATCGACGATTCGCTCGCAGCACACCGAGCGAGTCGCGGACCGAGATCCTCGACCTGGCCATCAGCGCCTGGGCCGTGGGCTGTGTTGCATTCTTCGCACCTCGAGAGTCTTACCGGTGGCGTCACTGCCTCTTCGCCGGCGGCGTGGCCGTCTGCGAACCAGATGCTGCTACAAACCGACGACTAGATTTCCTCAGGTGAGCGAGTTCACCAACGAAAGCGTCGCCGCAATCGAGAAGACGTTCAACGACGTTGATCGAGCCCTGGAGCGGTTGCGGCAGGGCACGTACCGAACCTGTCAGGTCTGTTCAACGCCGATCGACGAGGCCGATCTCGAAGCCAACCCGCTGCTCGCGAACTGCCGCTCACACCCCGAACTCGCCTAAGAACGTCCCGGCCGACACCGCCCAAAACGCTCGGCGCGAGTGAGGACTACTTCTTGGTGGCCCAGAAGATCTCGGCGATGTCGTCGATCTCAGCGAGCAGGCGATCGGCCACGACAGTGTCATTGGTCTTCTTCGCCTCGCCGGCCGACTTCGTGGCCATCCAGAAGAGGTCGTTGAGGTTCGGGTAGGCCTTCAGGTGATCGGTCTTGAAGTAGTCGGTCCAGAGCACCCAAAGGTGGTGCTTCACCAGCTCGGCCCGCTCCTCCTTGATGAAGGTCGCGCGCACCTTGAAGTCCGCGTCGCTCGACGCGTTGTACTTCTCCATGCACGCCTTCACCGACTGGGCCTCGATCCGCGCCTGGGCCGGGTCGTACACGCCACAGGGCAGGTCGCAGTGGGCCGAGGCGACCAGGGGCGTCGTTCTCGCGTCGAGCAGAGCATTGAGACGGTTCAGCAGTGTCATAACGGTGCCTTTCGATAGTTGCGCCGCAACAGGACGCTGGGTCAACCTGCAGATTAGTCAGGCCGCTGAGATAGCGTTTCGCCGTGCTGAGCATCCTCGAGTACTTCGTGCGGCGCGTCACCGTCGAGGGATCGTCCATGGAGCCCACCTATCTGCCCGGCGAGCGACTCACCGCGATTCGGCGCTGGCGGCCCGTGCGCCAAGGCGACGTCGTCGTGGTGCGCGACCCGCGTAACGCCTCGAGGTGGTTGCTCAAGCGCTGCGTCGCGCGCTTCGGCGCCGAGCTGGACCTGCGCGGCGACAACCTGCTCGCGTCCACCGATTCTCGGGTTTTCGGCCTCGTCGCCGTGCGCGAGGCCGTCTACATCGTGCTCGGTGCTCGCAGCGCGTTTTAACGCCTATCAATAGGTCATCGTGATCGTGCGCGCCACACCGTCAACCATCATCTGACCGCCGTACGGGACCACGTACTGGGGGTCGGTGTGGCCGAAGTCCGGACCGATCACGGCGAGCGCCACGGGGTTGTACATCTCGAGCGCCCGAATGACGGCGTCGCGCTGGTCGTTGCGGAACGTCTCACGGGCCGCGTCGTTGTTCCTCTCACGGGAGTTCCACGCTTTCGGCTTGGCGACGACGACGGCGGGGAACTGCTGGAGCAGCCCGCGCTCGCCCGCGTTGCGCAACATGCGGAAGACCTCGTCGCTCACGGGCATCTCCTCAGAGGTCTCGAGGAGCAAGACGCAGCCCTCGTAGTCCTCGACTGGCCGAATCCACCGGTCGGCCGCCAAGTTCCAGTGCATGATCTCGAGGTTGCCGCCCCAGGTGGGTCCAATCACCACGCGGTCGGCGTTGTGCCAATGCCAGCCGGCGTCCTTCGTGGTGGGCAGCGGCGAGACCAGCGTTGAGAGATCCTCCCAACGTGCGTGGAGGTCAGTGAACTCCTCGACGGGAGCCATCTCCACCGTGTCGTTAGTGAAAAGCGCTGCGCGAAGCGACGCCAACGACACGGGGTGCACACCCCCGGGTCGAGCCAGGTGCACCAGCGTCGAACCTCCGTGGTAGCCCACGATGCCGAGATTCCAGAGGTAGTTGAGGAGGTTGGTGTTATCGCTATACCCGAAGAACCGCTTTGGGTGTTCGACGAACACGTCGGGATCAAGGTGTGGAAGGACGGTGATCTCGTCCTCACCGCCAATCGAGGCCATGACGGCCGCGACCGAGGGGTCAGAGAAGGCCGCCATGAGATCACGGGCACGCTCGCTCGCGCTGGCCCTGAACTCGCGCGTCGTCGGGTACTCCAAGACGGTGAGGCCGAGCTCCTCGCGCAGCACGCGAAGTCCCATGTCGTGCACCTCGGGGAACAACGCGGGTGCCGCGAAGGAGGGCGATACGACGGCGACCGTGTCGCCCGGCACGACGGGTGGTGGTGACACGAGTGGCGGACGCTGCACGGGAAAGGGCGGCGTCTTCACCACTCCAGTGTTTCAGAACGCCCGTCGTGTCATCGCGCCATGCTTCGCCGTTCCCCTTGCGGCAAGGGTTCTCGAAAAGGGGCGGCCGGTAGAATTCCCGGGTGGCTCGACTCGCCGTCCTCTCCTATCACACCTCGCCGCTCGCCCAGCCGGGTACCGGCGACGGCGGGGGGATGAACGTCTACGTCCGCGAGCTCGGTAGCGCCCTCGCCCGACTTGGTCACGAGGTCGACGTCTACACCCGCCGCGACAGTCCCACCGGGCGTGACGTGGAGGCCGTCGAGCCCGGGTTTCGTGTCCATTTCGTCACCGCCGGCCCGGCACGGCCGCTCGGAAGAGACGAACTCACGGACCACGTCGGCGAGTTCACCGACACCGTGAAGACGCTCTTTCGCTGCGCCGGCGCGCCTGACGCGATCCACGCCAACTACTGGCTGAGCGGTCTCGCCGGTCACCGTCTGAAGCACGAGCTCGGGGTCCCGCTCATCATGACCTTCCACACGCTCGAGCGGGTGAAGGCCGATACGTTCCAGGCGGAGTCGGACGATCGCGCCTTTCAGGAGGCGGCGATGGTCGCCTGTGCCGACGCCATCTTGGCCAGTTGTGACGTCGAGGCCGAGCAGTTCGTGCGACTCTACAACGCCGAGCCCTCGCGGGTGCACGTGGTACCCCTCGGCGTCGAGCACGCCTTCTTCGCCCCGGGCTACCGACCGCAGGCGAGACGGGCGCTCGGACTCGACGAGACCGCCGTCATGCTGCTCTTCGTCGGGCGCCTCCAGACACTGAAGGGCGCCGACCTCGCCCTCGAGACCCTCATTGAACTCCGTGCTCGCGGACGCCACGCGATGCTCGCCATCGTGGGCGGCCCGTCGGGGCCCGACGGTCGCCGCACCTTGGAGGGACTGCACCAACGCGTCGCCGAGGCGGGCGTGATCGATCAGGTGGCCTTCGTCGCTCCCCAGGCGCACCAACTGCTTTCGAGTTGGATGCGCGCGGCGGACGTGACACTGGTGCCCTCGCTCGCGGAGAGCTTCGGACTCGTCGCCCTCGAGTCCTCGGCGTGCGGCACGCCGGTGGTCGCGAGTGGCGTCGGCGGCTTGACCTCGCTGATCGACGAGGGCACGACCGGCTTTCTCGTCAACGAACGCGACGCGCAGCACTGGGCCGACGCGGTCGAGCGTGCCCTCGAACCAGAGAACACGATGGCCCTCTCGAACGCCGCCGTGCTGCGGGCACGTCAGTACACGTGGAAGCGGGCGGCGCAGTCCTTGGCGAGTCTCATCGACCAGCTCCGCTCCGAAAGCCTCGTGCGCTGCTAGGTGACGCGCGCACCACTCGGCGACGCTGACGCGGCCTCGCGCCTCGACGCGACGCTGCAATCCTGGGCCGAGCACTGGGTCGGCGGCGCCCAGATTGGATCGATCGAGCACCAGCCCCTCCCCGACGACAAGGGCCACTTCCACTGGCTGATCCGCCTGAAGGGCGAGGAGAAGGACGTGATCACGCTCTGGCTCTCGCTGCGCCAGCGGACGGTCTTCGCCGAGACCGAGCTGATGCCCGCCCCCGAGGAGAACCGCGAGGAGCTCTTCCGGTACCTGATGGTAAAGAACCACGAGTTGCGCGAGTTGCACCTCGCGATTGGCCCCGAGGACGGGATCTACCTCGTCGCCCAGGTGCCGATCAACGAGCTCACCCTCGAACGAATGGATGAACTCGTCGGCGCGACGGTCACCTACGTCGACGAGCTCTACCCGACGGCGATGACGATGGGTCTGCCCTCGCTGTACCGGCGGCGCAAGCCGCGCTGAGAGCGGCCGAAGGAAGTCGAGCGCAGCGACGCGGGCGACCTCAGTAACGTAGTCCCATGGCGACCCCGAGGCTTCGGTCGAAGAAACTCTCCGAGCCGACCATCGCGCGGCTGCCGGTCTACCAGCGCATCGCCGAAGGGTGGGCCCACCGCGGTGAGACCAAGATCGACTCGCGCCAGATCGGCGAGCTCGCCGGCGTGACGGCGACGACCGTGCGGCGCGATCTCGCGGGCCTCGGATCCTTCGGCACGCGGGGCGCCGGCTACGACGTGAGCGTCCTCATCGAGCGCATCGCCGAGGCGCTCGGCCACGACCGCCTCTACGACGTCGTGGTCATCGGAATCGGCAACCTCGGCCGGGCGCTCGTGAACTCGTCGAACTTCTTGATCCGTGGGGCCCGTCTCGTGGCGCTCTATGACGTCGACCCGGGCGTCGTGGGCCACGAGATCGCCGGACTCGTGGTGAGGGACCTCGACGACGAGATGCCCACGGCGACGGTCGGCGTGATCTGCACGCCCGCTTCCGCCGCCCAGGACGTGGCCGACCGCTTGGTGAAGGCGAACATCCACGCGATCTTGAACTTCGCCCCGCAGGTGGTGACGGTGCCCCTCGGCACGGCGGTGCACTACGTGGACTTCTCGATCGAGTTGCAGATCCTCATGTACCACCTCAACAACGGGACCGGGCCCCTCGGTGGGGGACTGCTGCACTCGCTCGGCATCGCGAGCACCAACCCCCTGCGGTCCTCGTAGCATGACAAGGTCCCTGGAGGCTACGTGGCACTGATCTCGGTAGGCGTCGATCACGAGCACGCCTCGCTCGACCTCTTAGAACGCGTCGCCGTGCCCGAGCACGAGTGGGCGAAGATTCTGCGCACCCTGGTGAGCCATCGCAACATCCACGAGGCGGTCTTCGTCTCGACGTGCCTTCGCACCGAGGTCGTCGCGGTCATCGATCGGTTCCACGACGCCATCGACGAGATCACCGCCACTTTGGCCGAGGCGACGGAGGTGCCGATCGCCGAGTTCGAAGACCACCTCACGGTCAACTTCGAACGGGACGTGGCGACCCATCTCTTCAGCGTCGCCTCGGGGCTCAGGTCGGTGGTGCCGGGCGAGTTCGAGATACTCGGCCAGCTGCGCCGGGCGCTCGATCTCGCCGTCGAGGAGCAGAGCGCCGGCAGCGAGGTGACCGACATCTTTCAGCGCGCCATCGCCTCGGGGCGACGGGTGCGCGCCGAAACCCCGATCGCGCGAGGCACGACGAGCTTTGCCCAGGCGGCGGCCGCGGCCGCGATCGAGGAGCTCGGCGAGCAACTCGTCGGCGCGCGCGTGGTCGTCCTCGGCGCTGGCCAGATGGCTGGCGGCGTCGCGCGGCGACTGCTCGCTTCGGCCCCTCAGGTGGCGAGGGTCACGGTGCTCAATCGGACGCTCGAGCGCGCAGAGTCGCTCCGCCATGACCTCGCCGACGCACGAGTCGTGGTCGACTCGCTGGACTCGGTCACGGCGCATCTCGCTGGAGCCCGACTTCTCGTCAGCGCGCTCGAGGTCTCGACGCCGCTGCTCTCGCGAGCGGACTTCGCGGAGTTGACCGATGAGCTCTTGATCGTCGACCTTGGGATGCCGCGGGCAATCGCGAGTGACGTTGGTGACCTGGCCACACGTGCGCCGCATCGACATCGGCGACCTTCGTGAGCGCGTCGAACGAGCCCTGGACGATCGCCGAGACGCGATCGACGACGCGGAGGCGATCGTCGCCGAAGACGTCGAGCGTTTCCTCAGCGAACAGCGCGCCCGCGGCGCCGCCGCCATCGTGAGTGACCTGCGCGAACACTTCGACGAGGTGGTCGCGGGCGAGATCGCCCGACGCGGCCACGATCTCGAGGGGCTGACGACCGAGCAGCGAGAGAAGGTGGTCTCGCTCATTCGTTCGGTGGTCGCGAAGATCGCCCACCGTCCGACGGTGGCACTAAAAGAGGCTGCCGGCACCGATCAAGGCACGCGACTCAGCGAGGCGACGCGCGACCTCTTTGATCTATGACCGCTGCGCCTCGCGACCCGACGGTCGCCGTTGGCGCTCGTCCAGGTCGCGCTACGTGCAGCAGCGCCTCGCCGCCATCGGGGTTGAAAGCGAACTCGTCCCGGTCGAGACGCGCGGCGACCGTGAGGCGGGCGTCGAGCTCGCGAGCCTGATCGGCCAGGGCGCGTTCGCCGTCGACGTGCAGCGGCTCGTCCTCCAAGGGGCGGCCGACGTCGCGATCCACAGCGCGAAGGATCTTCTCGAGCACGACGCCCGACGGCCTCGACCTCGTGAGCGTGCCGGAGCGACTCGACGCCGCGGACGTCCTCATCGGTCGGTCGCTTGCTGGCCTCGGACCTGGCGCGACGGTCGCGACTGGTTCACCGCGGCGTCGCGCGCTGCTGCTCGAGCGGCGTCCGGACCTGAACGTCGTGGCGCTGCGGGGAAACATGGCGACGCGCTTCGCCACACTGGCCAGAACGGCGTCGACGCCGTTGTCGCGGCGATGGCCGCACTCGAACGACTGGGTGAGACGGACTCGTCGCCGAGCGACTTGACCCCGCGTGGTTCGTGCCCCAGGTCGGCCAGGGCGCCCTCGCCCTCGAGGCTCGACTCGACGACGACGCCACCATCATGTCGTTGCGCTCGATCAACGTCCCGACCGCGCTCGTGGCCCTGACGGCCGAGCGGGCATTCCTTGAAGAGCTAGGCGCTGGTTGCACGATCCCCGGTGGCGCGCACGCCACCTGCGACGGTTCAACGATCACCCTGCGTGGCGTGATGGTTGCCTACGACGGCACCGAGAGTGTGAGCGACGAGCTCGTCGGAAAGAACGCCCGCGAACTCGGACGCGACCTCGCTCGCGAGCTGCGTGACGAGCTCGGCGGCGCGGCGTTGCTCGACGCGGAGTCCTCTAGATGAAGGTCGTGCTCACGCGCGAGGCCGGCCATAACAGCGAGTTCGCGGCCTGGGTGCCCGAGGATGCCTCCCTGGAGGAAGTTCCGCTCACGGACGACGCGCTTCTTCGAGGGCGACAAGTTCCTCGAGTCGCTGCGCGCGGATGACCTCTACGGGGAGTACCGCGCGCTCGTCGTGACCAGTGCGCGCAGCGCGCTGCTACGTCGGGACTCGCCCGCGAGGCGCTCCACGAAGGCGGCACGGTGCTCAGCGTCGGCACGGCGACGGCCGCCGCGCTCGAGGACGAGGACGTCGAGGTCGACGTCGTCGGAAGAGTGGTGCGGCGGAGCTCGCGCCGACGATCCACGAGGGACCGGTGTTGCTGCTCGGCGCAGCCCAGATGCGCGACGAACTCTCGAACGCGCTGCGCGCAAGCGGCATCGCCGTGACGACGCTCGCGTGCTACGAGACCGTGCCCGCGACACTCGGTGCCGAGGACGAGCGTCTCCTTCGCGAAGCGGACGTGGTGTTCATCGGCGCGCCGTCAGCGTGGCGGGTCGCAAGGAATTCGTCACCGACGCCGCGTGGGTCGTGGTGCCGGGCGTCACCACCGCCACCGAGGTGAAGTTCGCGCACGATCGGTGCTCGAGGGCTGGGGTCCGACGCTGCGAGAGCAACTGAACGCCCTTTAACCTCGAGGAACGTCATCGACACGTATTAATTAGGCTGGTTCTGTGTTTCCCACCCAACGACCTCGACGGCTTCGACGCACGCCCGCGATCCGCCGCCTCGTCGCCGAGACGACGCCTCGCGCCGGATGACTTCGTCGCGCCGCTCTTCGTCGCCGAGGGCCTGAGCGAAGCCGCGAGCCATCAACTCGCTGCCCGGGCACGTCCAGCACACCCTCGTCTCGCTGCACAATGAAGTAAAGACGCTCGTTGGCGTCGGCGTCGGCGGCGTCATCCTCTTCGGCGTGCCGGCGACGAAGGACGAATTCGGCAGCGGCGCCTGGGACCCCGACGGTATCGCGCAGGTCGCGCTGCGCTCGCTCGCGCGACGACTTCGGCGACGAGTTCGTCGTGATGGCCGACCTCTGTCTCGATGAGTACACGACCCACGGCCACTGCGGCGTCCTGCGCGACGACGGCACCGTCGACAACGACGCGACGCTCGAGCTCTACGCGCGCGTCGCCCTGGCCCAGGCCGAGGCCGGAGCGGCCGTCGTCGCGCCGAGCGGCATGATGGACGGTCAAGTCGGCGCCATTCGCGCTCGGCCCTCGACGGCGTCGGGCTACGACGAGACGATCATCTTGGCCTACGCGGCGAAGTACGCCAGCGGCTCTACGGCCCTTTCCGCGACGCGGTCGCGGTCGAGATCGTCGACGGCGGCGATCGCAAGGGCTATCAGCAGGACTACCGCAACCGGCGCGAGGCGCTGCGCGAAGCGCGCGCCGACGTCGACGACAGGGCGCCGACATCGTCATGGTGAAGCCGGCGATGACGTACCTCGACGTTCTGAGCGACCTCCGGCGCGAACTCGACGTGCCACTCTGCGCCTACCACGTCAGTGGTGAGTACGCCATGGTGAAGGCCGCCGCGGCAAACGGGTGGATCGACGGCACGGCCGTCGCGATCGAACAGCTGACGGCCGTTCGCCGTGCCGGCGCGGACTTCGTCCTCACCTACTTCGCGCGAGAGATCGCCGAGGAGTTGCAGTCGTTGACGTTCGAATGAGGCGTGGTTCGAGCGGGCCCAGGCTGTCATTCCCGGGCGGCGTCGACTCGCCGGTGCGATCCTTCCGCTCGGTCGGCGGCACGCCCTACACGGTCGCGCGCGGTGAGCGGGGCCTACGTCGAAGACGTCGAGGGCACGCGCTACCTTGACTACGTCCAGTCCTACGGCGCGTCGCTCCTCGGTCACGCGCATCCCGATCGTCGTCACGCGCACTCGAGAAGCGGTCGGCGAGGGCACGACCTTCGGCGCGCCGACCCCGGGCGAAGTGCTGCTCGCCGAAGCGATGACGCGCGCGCGTCCCCGGACTCGAACAGGTGCGACTCGTCTCCTCGGGAACCGAAGCGTTGATGAGTGCCGTTCGCCTCGCGCGAGGCGTCACCAGCGCGACAAGGTCGTGAAGTTCGACGGCTGCTACCACGGCCACTCCGACGCGCTGCTCGTCGCGGGCGGCAGCGGCGTCGCACAGTTGGGACTGCCGGGTTCGGCCGGCGTCACCGCGCGGCGCCGTCGCCGACACGATCGTCGCCCCGTACAACGAAGTGCCGATGCTCGACGATGACGTCGCCGCAGTGCTCGTCGAACCGGTGGCGGCGAACATGAACCTCGTCGCGCCGCTGCCGGGCTTCCTGACCGGGTCTGCGCGCGCGAGTGCGACCGCGTCGGCGCGCTGCTGATCTTCGACGAGGTCATCACCGGCTTTCGCCTGGCGGAGGGCGGAGCGCGAGGAGTACTTCGGCGTCACGCCCGACCTCTGGTGCTTCGGCAAGGTCATCGGCGGCGGTCTGCCGCGTCGGCGCCTTTGGTGGATCACGACGGGTTGCTGTCGTCGCTCGCGCCCGCCGGACCCGTCTACCAGGCGGGCACGCTTTCGGGCAATCCACTAGCGACCGCGGCGGGCCTCGCGGTGCTTGAGCACGTGACGCGCGATGGACTACGCGGCCCTCAGCCGATCTCGTTGCCGGCTTCGCGAGCGATCTCGAGGCGGCGCTACGTGACCTGGGCTCTTCGCGATCGCCCCGACGGTCGGACCGCTCATGGGCCTCTACCTCTCGACGGAAGAAGTGAGCGTACCGACGAACCGTGCGGAGGCGCAGTGCTCTGTGAGAACGGCCTCTACCGCCAAGTTCTTCCACGCGATGCTCGAGCGCGGCGTGGCGTTCGCGCCGGGCGCCTACGAGATCCTCTTCGTCTCGCTGGCGCATCGCAAAAGCGATCTCGACGCGCACCGTTGACATAGCGACCGAGTCAGCGAAGGCGGTGGCCGCGTGACGACGCTTGCGCAGCGAGGACTGGTCGGTTCGCCCGTCGTTCGTGCCCAACGGTCCGACCTCACCGGTCGACGCTTCTCATCGACGAGACCGGCGTCACCCAACTCGCGGGCATTCCGCCGGTCGCGTGGCAGACGCCCTGGAGCGAGATCACGAACATTCGAGCTCGTGCGCTTCGCGCGCACCAAATGGCCCTCTTCGCGACGGTCGCCGGCGTGCGCTACTGCTGGCGCCACAAGGACCTCACCGACTTCGAGGTGTTGCGCGCGATCGTGCTCGAGCACGGCGGCGTGGTGTCGCACCGGCGGCGCCGGGCCGGCGTCTTCATGGTCGTCGCGGCTCGTGGTCTTGGCGCAGCCTCGGTGGCGCCATCGCCGCGTGGCTCAACAACGGCAACGGCGGGGCCCGTGAGCTCGCCGACGCGCAGGCCATCAACCTGACCTTGAAGGACCTGCCGAACGGCTGGTACACGTCGAGCAACGCGTCTGCTCAACTACCTCGTCCCGCCCGCGGGCAGCGTCTACACCTCGACGACCACGACGGCGCCGCCGAAGAACTCCGACTTCGATCGCGCGGCCGCGGTCTTCCAGAGCTGCCTCGGCGTCACGCAACGCGACGGACCGCGTCTACGGCGCGGCCGGTCAGGAGCCGGACTACCAAGTCTCCTCGCCGATCTTCAACACGAACTCACTCGGTGGCATTGAAGTTGGCCTCCACCACGCAGTACTACAGCACGGCGACGATGGTCCAGTAACGACACCCGCGAGATGTCGAAGAAGAACTTCGGCTCGTGCTTCACGAAGTCGAACGCCGAACTGATCCTGTCGGGCTTCGGCGTGAAGAGCCCCGCGAGCGCAGTCGCGACGAACTGTCAGCCCACCACCTTCACCAAGGGGTGGTCGCGCGGCGGCGAGTCGTGTCCATCACCCTGCCGGGCGTGACGGCGAAGCCGCACCTCGTGATGGTCGTCATCACGCGACGGGCACTACGAGGTCGACCCTCGGCGCGCTCGTCGGCCAGTTTCGCCAAGTCCGAGTCGCTGCTCTCGGGCCTCATCGAGCACGTTGCTGTCGCGGATGACCTCGTCGACGTCAAAGTCGGTTTAGTTCAGTCGAGGCGCCGCGTCGCCTCGGGAAAGAACATGTTGCAGGCGCTCTTCGGGGATCACCTCGGCCGAGTCGCCGTGAGGGCGCGATAGCCGAGCTCGGCGGACCCGTCGTGTCGTTGCGCATGAGATTCGCCATGATCGCGAGCAGCTCGTTCATCAGTCGGTGACGCGCAGTCCCGCGCCGACGCAGACCGCGAGGACTCTTCGGCTCCGAGATCAGCCGCACGAAGGCGCGCGCCATCTTGAAGTAGTCCCCGTAGGCCGCCTCGAGCCGCTCGTCGTAGAGAGCGAGCCGCGCGGCGATCGTTCTCGAGCAGGGCCTCGCCGAGGACGGCCGCCGCCAGGCGACCGGACTCGTAGCCGTAGGCGATGCCCTCGCCGTTGAAGGGGTTGATCGTGCCCGCGGCGTCGCCGATGATGAGCGTGTTCGCGCCGACGCGCGGTCCGATCGACGAGCCCCATCGGCAGCGTCCCGCCGGTCGGCGGTCCGAGGCACGTCTCGTCGCTGAGTCCCCAGGCGTCGGCCACCTGGGCGACGAAGTACTCCTGGAGCTTCGTCGTGTTCACGCCCTTCCAGGCGCCGCCCGTCGAGAGCAGACCGACGCCGACGTTGACGCGACCGTCACCGAGCGGGAAAGACCCAGCCGTAGCCGGGCACGACGTCGCCGTTGGTGTCGCGGATGTCGAGGTGCGAGTCGATCCAGGGCTCGTCGTGGCGCTCGCTCGTGTAGTAGCCGCGCAGCGCCATGCCCATCGGCCAGTCGCGGTTGCGCGCGGCGCCGAGTGCGCGGCCGAGCCGTGAGTTCTGCCCGTCGGCGATGACGACGTAGCGTCGCGCGGATCTCGGCGCGTTTCCGGCTCGTCTCCTGTCGGTGACGACGACGCCCGCCGCGCCGTTGAGGGCCCCGTCGGCGCCGGGCGGTCGGCTCGAGCGAAGTCGAGCGCCTCGACGCCGTTGAGCAGCATCGGCGCCGTGAGACGCCGGCGTGTCTGGGCGACGAGCCCGTCGAGGTCGAAGCGGGTGATCGTGTAGCCGTAGCCAGGGAAGATGGGGTGCTCGGGCCAGTTCATCTCCAGGGAGGCGCCGAAGCCGAAGGCGCGAAGTCCGTCGTAGCGGTGACCGTTCGCGGCGACGACCTCCTCGAGCCCCATCGTCGGCGAGTTGGAAGACCGAGCGCGGCGTCAGGCCGTCGCCGCAGGTCTTCTCGCGCGGGAAGTGCTTCTTTTCGATCAAGACAGACCGACCACCCGGCCTGGGCGAGCCAGTAGGCGCAGGCCGATCCACTCGGTCCGGCGCCGACGATCACGACGTCGTAGATCGTCGATGACGCGACGACTTCACGCAGGCTTGGCACCGGGCCAATCCTACGGTCGCACGAATGACGTCTTCGCCCGCTGGGACGTCGCGCACTGTCTGGTAGAAATGATGACCGTGGACCAGTACTTGCCAATACTGGGACTGCTCATTCTCGGCGTTCTCTTCGCGTGCGGGCTCGCTTCGTCGCCTCGGCGATGCTTGGCGCCGCACAAGCGACCCTCGCGACGCGAAGCTCGCGCCCTACGAGTGCGGGATCGTCCCCGAGATCGAGCCGCCGCAGCGGTTTCCCGTGCGCTTCTACCTGGTCGCGATGATCTTCGTCATCTTCGACATCGAGGTCGTCTTCATGTACCCCTTCGCCGTCGTCTTCCGCCAGCTCGGGGCCTTCGGACTGGTCGAGGTGCTGGTCTTTTCAGCCGCCGTGTTCGGCGCGCTGCTCTTCTTGGTGCGCGAGGGCGCGCTTACCTGGGGGCCGGTGAAGCACCTGGTGCCGGGACTGCCGTCGCGCACGACGATCTCGACGATCCTGCGCATCAGCGCCGACCCCGACCAGGCGGCGTAGTGTGGCGCTCGAGGACCTCCAACACAACTTCTTGACGGGCCAAGTCGAGGACCTCGTGCGCTGGGCGCGACGCGCCTCGGTGTGGCCCGCGACCTTCGGGCTCGCGTGCTGCGCCATCGAGATGATGGCGACCGGTGGCGCGGACTTCGACCTCGCGCGCTACGGCATGGAGGTCTTTCGCAACTCGCCGCGCCAGGCCGACCTCATGATCGTCGCCGGACGCGTCAGCTCAGAAGATGGCACCGGTCCTGCGTCAGGTCTACGACCAGATGATGGAGCCCAAGTGGGTCATCTCGATGGGCGTGTGCGCCTCGACCGGCGGGATGTTCAACAACTACGCGATCGTCCAGGGCGTCGACCAGATCGTGCCGGTCGACGTCTACGCGCCGGGCTGTCCGCCGAGCCCCGAGACGCTCGATGCACGCGATCCTCACCCTGCACGAGCAGATCCGCACCGGCGAGATCTTGAAGCGCCGTCAGCGAGGGCCGCCCGACCCGCGTCGAGGAGCAGTCCGAACGTCTGGACCCCCGAGGTCCCCGTCGCCGTGAGGGTGGGCACGCCGAAGTGATCCCGCTGTCCTCCCACGGCCCCCCCAGGCGTCGTCACCGCGGAGGCGACTGGCGAGCGACCTCGGGCTGCTTCGTCGACGCGCGAGCAGTACTTCGACGCTGGTCCGCGCCTTTCAGCGACGACGGCTACGAGATGTGCGTCGACCTCTGCGCGGTCGACTACCTCGAGCACCTGGACCGCTCGCTGCCCGAGGGCGTCGACGGCACGCGCTTCGAGGTCGTCGTCAACCTGCTCAGCCTGTCCAAGCAGCCAGCGCGCGCGAGTGCGCGTGCATGGCCGGCGACGACGACGCCCGTCGTCGACTCGCTGTTCTCGCTCTATCCCGGCACCGAGGCGATGGAGCGCGAGGCCTTCGACCTCTTCGGCGTCGCTCTTCACGGGCCACCCCGACCTGACGCGCATC
Source organism: uncultured Acidimicrobiaceae bacterium (assembly GCA_963823815.1). Lineage (GTDB taxonomy): Bacteria > Actinomycetota > Acidimicrobiia > Acidimicrobiales > RAAP-2 > RAAP-2. Next base: position 832,821 of record CAWGMU010000001.1, on the reverse strand, counting down.
TTGATGCCCGAGGACTGGGAGGGTCATCCGCTGCGCAAGGACTACGGCGTCGGCAGCGTGCCCGTGCAGTTCAAGGAAGTCGCCGGGGCCGCGATGAGCGAGCCCGACCGTGCGCGTCGGCCGATCGGGCTCGACCACTCGCCGCCGAGACCTCCGAGGGGGCGCAGGAACTCTTCGCGCGCGACCGCGACACCACCCCGACGAACTGGGCCGCGAGGTCGGCGCCGTGCTGCGTCACGAGCGGGCTGACCCTCGACCCGAACGACGATCGACTTCGAGCGCGAAGACGACGAGACGATGATCATCAACATGGGCCCGTCGCACCCCTCGACCCACGGGGTGCTGCGGCTCATGCTCGAGCTCGACGGCGAGTTCGTGCTGCGCACGAAGCCGGTCATCGGCTACCTGCACACCGGCATGGAGAAGACCGGCGAGGTCCTCAACTACGTCCAGGGCGCGACCAACGTGACGCGGATGGACTACCTGAGCCCGGTCACCAACGAGCTGTGCTTCTCGATGGCCGTCGAGGCGCTGCTCGACGTCGAGATCCCCGAGCGCGCGATCTGGATCCGCATGATGATGTGCGAGCTCAACCGGATCTCCTCGCACCTCGTGTGGATCGCGACGAACGGCATGGACCTCGGGGCGACCTCGATGATGATCTACGGCCTTCGCGAGCGCGAGCTGATCCTCGCCTTCTTCGAGAAGACGGCCGGACTACGGATGAACCTCAACTACGTGCGACCCGGCGGCGTCGCGGCCGATCTGCCCGACGGGTGGGAGGACGACGTGCTCGTCATCTGCGACACGATCTACGAGCGCACCTTCGAGTACGACGAGCTTCTGACCGGCCAGCCGATCTTCCGCGACCGCATGATCGGCGTCGCGCCGCTCACCGCCGAGGAGGCGCTCGCGCTCGGCGTGACCGGGCCGCTGCTGCGCTCGACCGGCGTGCCCTGGGACCTGCGCCGCACGCATGCCCTACCTCGCCTACGACCAGGTCGACTTCGACGTGATCGTCGGCACCTACGGCGACAACTTCGACCGCTACGCGATCCGCCTGAACGAGATCCGCGAGTCGATCCGCATCATCCGCCAGTGCTTGGAGATGATGCCGAGCGGGCGACTACCGCACCCAGGACCCCAAGGTCACGCCGCCGCCGCGGGCGCGCATCGACGAGTCGATGGAGGCGTTGATCCACCACTTCAAGCTCTTCACCGAGGGCTTCCCGGTGCCCGCGGGCGAGGTCTACCAGGCGGTCGAGTCGCCGCGCGGCGAGACTCGGCTGCTACCTCGTAGCCGACGGCGCGGCCAAGCCCTACCGGCTGCACGTGCGCGCGCCGAGCTTCGTCAACCTCCAGGCCGTGCCCCTGCTCATGCGCGGCGGCTCCATGTCCGACACCATCACCGTCATCTCCACGGTCGACCCCGTCATGGGCGAGGTCGACCGGTGAGCCACCTGCGCGTCGATCTGCGCCAGCGCGCCGAAGAGCTGGTCGCGCTCTACCCGCGAGCCCGCTCGGCCATGCTGCCGCTGCTGCACCTCGCCCAGGAGCAGGACGGCTACCTGAGCGACGAGGGCATCGCCGAGGTCGCCGAGCTGACGGCGCACGACGCCCGCCGACGTGCGCGGCACCGCCTCCTTCTACGACATGTTCCACCTCGAGCCGGTCGGGACGCTACGTCGTCGGCGTCTGCACGAACATCGCCTGTCTGCTCGCCGGCGGCTTCGAGCTGCTCGAGCACGCGAGCGCGACGCTCGGCTGCCCGGTGGGCGCGACCTCCGACGACGGGCTCTTCACCTTGGAAGAGAGCCGAGTGCCTGGCCGACTGCGACGTCGCGCCGTGCGTCGCGGTGAACCACCGCTTACGTGCGCACCACCGACCGCCGACGCCTTCGACGCGATGGTCGAACGATCTGCGCGACGGGTCGGCGCGACCACGACATTCCCGCGCCACGGCACGCTGGTACGCGTGCGACGTGCGGGGGACTTCGCGCCTCGCGCAGCCGAGATCGCCGACGAGCGCGCCGTCGCCAAGGCCGCGCGCGACGAACGCGCAAGAGGACGAGCGACTGATGGCCGATGCTCGACGCTCCGCGCATCGTCACGGCCCGTCTGGCGTACGACGACTCGCTTCACGCTGGCGCGCTACCTCGCGACCGGCGGCTACGACGGCCTTCGCAAGGCGCTCACGATGTTCCCCGAGGACGTCGCCGCTCGAGGTCGACGAGGCCTCGCTGCTCGGCCGAGGCGGCGCGGGCTTTCCCGGCGGGACGCAAGTGGTCGATGCTGCGCAAGGCGCCGATCTCGCCTACCTCGTCGTCAACGGCGACGAGTCCGAGCCCGCGACCTTCAAGGACCATCTGCTCATCGAGCGCGACCCGCACCAGCTCATCGAGGGCGTCGTCATCGCGGCCTACGCGCTGCAGGTGACTCAGGTGTTCATCTACGTGCGAGGTGAGTTCGCCCTCGGCCTCGAGCGCGTGCAGACGGCCGTCAACGACGCCTACGAGCACGGCGCGCTCGGCTCGAACATCTTCGGCTCGGACTTCTCCGTCGACGTCGTCGTGCATCCGGGGGCGGGCGCCTACATCTGCGGCGACGAGACCGCCCTCCTCGAGGCGCTCGAGGGCAAGCGCGGCTTTCCGCGCATCAAGCCCCCGTTCTTTCCCGCGGTCATCGGGCTCTACGGCGAACCCACCGTCGTGAACAACGTCGAGACGATGGCGAACCTGCCGTGGATCGTCGTCAACGGCGGAGCGGCCTTCGCCGCGCTCGGCGGGGCCGCTCGACCGGTACGCGACTCTTCGCGTTGGCGGGGCGGGTGAAGAACCCCGGCGTCTACGAGACTCGAGATGGTGAAGAACACCTTCCGCGACCTGATCTACGACCCGGCGCTCGGGCGGCGGACTGCATCGACGACACACGATCAAGGCCTTCATCCCGGGCGGCGTCTCGGCGCCGTGGTTCGGGCCCGACCTGCTTGGACGTGCCGCTCGGACAAGATGAGGTCGCCGAGCAGGGCTCGATGCTCGGCTCGGGTTCGGTCGTCGTGTTTCGACGAGACGACCTGCGTCGTGCGCGCGGCGTGGCGCATCACGAAGTTCTTCGCGCGCGAGTCCTGCGGCCAGTGCACGCCGTGTCGAGAGGGCTCGGGCTGGATCGAACGCGCGATGTACCGAATCGAGCACGGGGGCGGGCGCATGGAGGACTTCGACCTGCTGCTCGACCTCTGCGACAACATCGCGCCAGGTCTCGACCTGGCCGCCCCAACAGACGACGATCTGTCGTTCTCGGTCCCTCCATCCCGCTCCTCGATCACTCGGCGCATCGCGATGTTCCGCGACGAGTTCGTTCAGCACGTCCACGATGGGAGGTGTCCCTTTGACTGACGTGGCCACCGTGACCATCCGCGTCAACGGACGCGAGTATCGAATGCCGCGCCCGGCGAACTTCGTCATCGAGGCCGCCGAGCGCGCGGGCACCTACGTGCCGCGCTTCTGCTACCACCCGCGGATGGAGCCGGTCGGCATCTGTCGCATGTGCCTCGTCGAGGTCGACGCGCCGCGCGGCCCGACGCTGCAGCCGGCCTGCTTCATGAAGGTGAACGACGGCATGAGCGTCGTCACCGACTCGGACAAGGTGAAGAAGGCCCAAGACGGCGTCCTGGAGTTCCTGCTCGCCAATCACCCCCTTGACTGCCCGGTCTGCGACAAGGGTGGCGAGTGTCCGCTGCAGGACCAGACGCTGGCGCACGGCTCCGGCGAGACGCGCTTCATCGAGGAGAAGCGCCACTTCGTCAAGCCCGTCGAGATCGGCGCGCTCGTCCTGTTGGACCGCGAGCGCTGCATCCAGTGCGCGCGCTGCACGCGGTTCGCGTCCGACGTCGCCGGTGACGCCGAGATCGCCTTCGCCGGTCGTGGTGACCTGATCGAGGTGGCGACGTCGCCCACCGCAACCTTTCGACTCGGTCTTCTCCGGCAACACCGTGCAGATCTGTCCGGTGGGCGCGCTGACCGCCAAGCCCTATCGATTCAACGCTCGGCCGTGGGACCTCGAACAGATCGAGAGCACGTGCACGACGTGCGCCGTGGGTTGCCGCGTCGCCGTCCAGTCCTCGGGCAATCGCCTTACGCGCGTGCTCGGCGTCGACAGCGAGCCCGGTCAATCACGGATGGCTGTGCGACAAGGGCCGATTCACGCTGGACGTCGATCGACGGCAACGAAGGGTCGCGATCGACCCACTAGCGGCGTCGACGCGAATCACCGAACCGTTGGTTCGCCGAAACGGCGACGCTCGTCGCCGTGAGTTGGGGCGAGGCGCTCGCCGCGGCGGCGGCGTTGCTCCGACGGGCCGTCGGACGCCGAACGCCGTCGGCGCGATCGGCGGCGCGGCGCTGACGAACGAAGGCGCCTTCGCCTGGGAGCGCGTTCTTCGTGGCGTGCTTGGGCACGCGACCACATCGACGCCCAGTACGGCGACGGCCTCGACGGCGCGTCTTCTTCAGGCGCTGCCGCGCGCGACGATCGACGAAGCGGCGAACGGCGCGTGTCGTCGTGACGCTCACCGGTGACCTGCGCGAGGAACTGCCCATCTTGTTCCTGCGTCTGCGCGAGAGCGCCGTGCGCTGTCAGCGCTCGATCGTCGAGTTGGCCTTCGGCGCCGAGCGCCCTTCGCTCAGTCGCGCGGGTCTCCCTGCCGGTGCGCCCGGGCGAGGCGCACCTCGTCGCCGAGCACTCGGCGACGCGGCATCCTTCCCAAGGACGTCGCCGTTTCCGAGGGTCGAACTGGATCGAGGCGCGCGCGCTGCATCGGCGAGCGGCGAGGGCGTGGTCTTTGTCGTCGGCCGACCGAACGTCGCCGAGATCGCCCGCCGTCATCGAACGCGCGCTGCGCGACGCTCGCCGACGCGCTTCCCGAGGCGACGTTCCTCCCGGCGCTGCGCCGCTCCAACGTCATGGGCGCGCTCGACATGGGACTCGGCACCGCGGCTTCGCCCCGGTCGTGGCTTCGACGCCGCGAGCGTCGGCCGCGACACGCTCTGACCCAACTCGAAGCCACTGCGCGACGGGGAGCAGAGCGCGCTGCTCATGCTCGGTGGCTGCTGCTCGGCAACGTGCTCGACGTCGTCGGCGCCCGCGCGGCGCTCGAGGCGGCCGACGTCGTCGTCGTGACGGGACACGGTGGGCCGTCCCTCGCGTACGCCGACGTCGTGCTGCCCGCCGCGGTCCAGCACGAGCGCTCTGGCACCGTCACCAATATCGAAGGTCGCGTCACCGCCGTCACGCCCAAGATCGTCGCCCCCGGATCGGCGTGGCCCGACGTCGCCATCGCCGTCGGAGCTGGCGGAAGAGCTGCGGATCAGAACATCGGTCTCACCTCGGTGGAACAGGCGGCCAAGGCCTCGAAGAGACGACGGGCTATCCGGCGCTCGTCGTGCTGCAACGACTCGACGAGCGACGGGTCGGTCGTCGGGCGACCGTCGCCGACCGCGTCGAGCGCTCGACCGCTCGACCCGATGGCCTTTCCCGGCATTCAAGCGATCAACACCGTCGGACTCGGCGCGAACGCTCTGGCGCACCTCATCGAAGCGACGCCCGCGCACGCACCGTCGCCAGCGCACGCGACGCTCGAGGAGATCGACGCCGGACGCTCGGTCGCGGTCCCGCACTACGACGCCTACTCGTCGCGCGTCAACGTCAGTCGGCGACTCTACGACAACGGTATCGCCGTGCAGGGCTCGCCGGCTCTGGCCAACCTCGACGGCGCGCGACGGCCTACCTCAACCACTTCGACCTCGATCGCTTGGGACGTCGCGACTGGCGATCCCGTGCGTCGTGCACGGAGCGAAGGGTCCCCTCACACTGCCCGTCATGCTCTCGACGAGCAGACACCGCGCGGCACGCTCGAGGTCGTCTTCGGCTCCCTCGACGAGAGCGACGATGACGAGCCGGTCCGCGCGCTCGTTGACCCGGGCGGTGCGATCACCCAGGTGAAGTTGGCAACGACGTGACCTGGCTCGCGACCGTCGACCCGGTTTTTCAGCACGGCGTGGGGTGGGTGGTCGTCTTGATCGTCCTGCTGCGCGTTCTCATCGGTTTCGCCGTCTTGATGGGTGCGGTCACGATCATGATCTGGTTCGAGCGCAAGGCGATCTCGGACATGCAGAGTCGCATCGGCCCCCAGCGTTGGGGACCGTTCGGGCTGCTCCAGACGCTCGCCGATGGGATCAAGCTGTTCTTCAAGGAGGACCTGATTCCCGCCGAGGCCGACCGCTTCGTCTTCAAGCTCGCGCCGTACCTCACGTTGGTGCCGGCGCTCGTCACCTTCGCCATCGTGCCGGTCGGGGGGACGCTGCACATCGCGGGCCACACGGTGCTGCTCCAGATCGCCAACCCACCGATGGGCATCCTCGTGATGCTCGCCATGTCGGGCATCTCGGTCTACGGGGTCATGCTCGCGGGCTGGGCGTCGGGTTCGAAGTACCCGTTGCTCTCCTCGGTGCGCGCGAGCGCTCAGATGATCAGCTACGAGGCCGCGCTCGGCATCACCATCGTCACGATCGTCCTCGTCACCGGCTCGCTCTCGACCCACGACATCGTCACCTCCCAGGCGGATGGCGTCTGGCACTGGAACGTCATTCGTCTCGGTATCGTGCCCTTTCGTCATCTTCTGGGCGGCCATCACCGCCGAGCTCAACCGCCCGCCCTTTGACGTCGTCGAGGCGGACAGCGAACTCGTCGGCGGGTTCAACACCGAGTACTCCTCGATCCGCTTCGCGCTGTTCTACCTCGCCGAGTTCATGAACACGATCACCATGTCGGCGATCATCGTGACGCTCTTCTTCGGGGGACCGGCCGGCTGGGTCCCCGACGTGGCGCACCTTCGCTGGGTCTTTCCGATCCTCTGGTTCCTCGTCGAAGACGACGTTCTTCTGCTTCTGCTACATCTGGTTCCGCGCCGCGCTGCCGCGCTTCCGCTACGACCAGCTGATGGACCTCGGGTGGAAGCGACTCATTCCTCTCTCACTCGGCTGGATGCTCGTCGTCGCTGGCTTCATCGTGAAGCCCGCGTGGGGACTCGTCCTCGCGGCCGTCGTCCTGCTCGCCTCGATCGTCTTGGGTCGCGCCTTCGCGCTCGGTGAGTCGCGAGCGACGGGTGCCCAGTCGATTCTGCCGGTCGTGGGCGAACGGCCGCTACCCGGCGAGGTCCTTCGCGCGCACGAAGAGGAGTCGTCGTGAAGCCGCTCTCGTTCTTCGGCGGCTTCAAGCTCACGTTCCAGCACCTCAATCGTCCGACGCGTGACCTTGAGTTACCCCGCGGCGAAGCGGCCAAAGCAGCCCCGTCAGCACGGACGCCACGTGCTCAATCGCTACGAGGACGGCATGGAGAAGTGCATCGGCTGCGAGCTCTGCGCGGGGGTCTGTCCGGTCGAACTGCATCTACGTGCGCGGACTCGACAACCCGCCCGACCACCCCGTCAGCCCGGGCGAGCGCTACGGCTACGTCTACGAGATCAACTACCTGCGCTGCATCCACTGCGACCTCTGCGTCGAGGCCTGTCCCACGCAGGCCATCACCGAGTCCAAGATGTTCGAGTTCTCCTTCACCAACCGCGCCGACGCGATCTACACGAAGGCCGAGCTGGTCGTCGACGACCAGGGCTTCCCGAAGCGGCTGCCGTGGGAGGACTGGCGCGAGGGCGAGGCGGCGATGACCGGCGGCTGGATGCGGGCGACCTCACCCTCGGCGAGGCGGCCTACGAGGGCGTGGTGCAGTGGACCGGCGACCTCGGCGAAGGTGTCCGCGCGCCCGAGGCGGGGCAGACCGGCGTGCGCGACGACGCGGCGACCGGGTCGAAGCAGCTGCGACGCGCGTTCCACAAGCACCTCGAGCCCGAGGACGTGAACGCCGACCAGTTCCGCGGACTCGCCGGTGCCATGAACGCCATGCGCGCGAAGATGCCACACGCGCAAGCGGGGCGAGCACTGATGCTCGCCGTCGCCTACGCCTGGCCGAGCGTCCTGGTGTTCGCGACCTCGGCGCTGCTCATCCTGGTTGGCGCGCTCGGGGTCATCACCGTGCGCAATCCGGTGCACGCCGCGCTCAGCCTCATCATGACGCTCTTCGGCGTGGCGGTCGCCTTCGTCGCCCAGTCGGCGGACTTCCTCGCGGCGGTGCAGATCATCGTCTACGCCGGGGCCATCGTGGTGCTCTTCCTCTTCGTGATCATGTACCTCGGCGTGGATCGCAGCCGACCGTCGGCGTCGAACCCTTCGTCGGTCAGCGAGGTTTCGCTGCGGCGGGCGTCGTCATCACCGTCGCGGGACTCATCACGCTCATGGCCTCGTCGCACTGGGTGACCGGTGCGACGTCGGTCTCGGGGACGGCCCTCAAGACCGGCCAAGGAAACGTGCACCAACTGGGGACGGCGGTCTTTACGACCTACCTCTTCGCCTTCGAGGTCGACCGCGGCGCTGCTCATCATCGCCGTCGTGGGCGCGGTCTTGATGGCGCGGCGCGAGCGCGCGACGACGAGCGAGGAGACGAGCGCGTGAACGTCCCGGCCGCCTGGTACCTCGTGCTCGGGGCGCTCCTCTTCGGGATGGGTGCCTTCGGACTGCTCACGCGGCGCAGTGCGCTCATCATGCTCATGTGCCTCGAGCTGATGCTGAACGCGGTCAACCTCACGTTCGTGACGTTCTCGCGCACGCTCAGCGACATCGCCGGTCAGGCCAGCGTCTTCTTCGTGCTCGTCGTCGCCGCCGCCGAGGTCACCGTCGGGCTCGGCATCGTGGTCGCGGTCTTTCGCCGTCGGGCCTCCACGTCGGTGGACGAGCTCTCCGAGTTGAAGGGCTGAGATGGCGCCCGTCGCGACGCTGATCCTCCTCTTGCCGCTCGTCGGGTTCCTCTTCGTGCTCGCTGATCGGGAACGGAGCTGAAGGAGCAGTCAGATCGGGATCGTCGCGACCGGGGTCGTGGCGGTCAGCTTCGTGCTCAGCGTCGTCGCCTTCGTGCTGCTGCTGCACGATTCCAATCGCGAGGTGACGGTCCACCTCTTCAACTGGATCGTCGTCGGTCGCTCCACGTGCCCGCGGCGCTGCTCGTCGATCCGCTGTCGATCACGATGTGCCTCTTCGTCACCGGGATCTCGGCGCTGATTCACCTGTATTCGATTGGCTACATGAAGGGCGAGCGCGACTATTCGCAAGTTCTTCTTGTACATGAACCTCTTCGTCTTCTCGATGCTGCTGCTCGTGCTCGCGAACAATCTGGTGCTCACCTTCGTCGGCTGGGAGGGCGTCGGGGTCTGCTCGTACTGGCTGGTGAGCTACTACTTCGACCGCGACAGCGCCGCCTCGGCGGGCAAGAAGGCCTTCCTCTACAACCGCATCGGCGACATCGGGATGCTGCTCGCGATGTTCCTCATCTTCGCCCACGAACACACGCTCACGTACCTCAAGGTCTTCAACGCGGCCGGCACGCTCTCGCCGACGGTGGCGACGTTGATCGTCCTCGCGCTGCTCCTTGCCGCAACCGGCAAGAGCGCGCAGATCCCGCTCTTCAACTGGCTGCCCGACGCCATGGAGGGCCCGACGCCGGTCTCGGCGCTGATCCACGCGGCCACCATGGTGACGGCCGGCGTGTACCTGCTCGTGCGGATGTCCCCGGTGCTCGCGATGTCGCCCTGACGGGCGAGCGACGATCGCGGTGATCGGGGGTGTCACCGCCTTCGTCGCGGCGACCATCGCGACCAGCCAGAAGGACATCAAGAAGGTGCTCGCCTTCTCTACCGTCTCCCAGATCGGCTACATGGTGCTCGCCGTTGGCGTGGGCGCCTACGCGGCGGCGATCTTCTTGATGGTGGCGCACGCGTTCTTCAAGGCCCTGCTCTTCCTCGGTTCGGGCTCGGTGATTCACTCCCTCAACGGCGAACAGGACATGGGACGAATGGGCGGGCTCGCGAAGTACCTGCCGCTCACGTTCCCGACGTTCCTCATCGGTTGGCTGACGATCTCTGGCATCCCGCCCTTCGCGGGGTTCTTCGCCAAGGGCGCGATCCTCACCAGCGTCTACGAGCACAACAAGGGACTCTGGGTGCTCGGCGTCGTAACGGCGATCCTGACCGCGTACTACATGAGCCGCCTCTTCGTCCTCACGTTCCGCGGCACGGAGCGCTTCCGCGAGGACACCGAGGGCCACGACCCCCACGAGTCGCCCTGGGTGATGAGCGTGCCGCTCGTCGTGCTGGCGGTCCTTTCGATCCTCGGCGGCGTCGTCGACCTGCCCTGGGCGCACGGCCACTCGCTGTCGGGGTTCCTCGGCCCGGTCTTTGGCTTCGTGCCGGCGGTCGCCGCCTCGAGCACCGCCGCCCAGTGGGGACTGGCGGCCGTTGACGTCGCGGCCGCGGTCATCGGGCTCATGGCCGCGTTCTCCATCTGGCGCGGGGTGAGCGAGAACCCACGCTTCACGCCGAGCTTCCTCGAGCGGGTCTGGCACTGGGACGACTTCTACGACGCGACCGTCGGCCGTCCGCTCACCCTCGCCGCCGACGTGAGCGACGACTTCATCGAGCCTCGAGTCATCGACGGCGCGGTCACGGGCGTCGCGGTGGCGTCGCGGCGAAGCGCCGAGGGTCTGCGCAAGCTCTCGTCGGGCTTCGCGCGTCAGTACGCGCTGGCGATGGTGCTCGGCGTCGCCGTGGTCGTCGTCTACCTCGTGGCGAGGATCCACTAGCGATGCACTCCTCGATCTACCTGACCCTCCTCATTGTCGTGCCCCTCGTCGGGGCCGTCGTCTCGGCGATCGTGCGCAAAGTGCCGGGACGCTCCTACGGCGTCGGCGTCATCACGGCCAGCGTCGAGCTGGCGCTCTCGCTCGTCGTCGCCGGGCTCTACAACGACCACGTCAGCGGCGCGGGCACGTGGGACTTCATGAGCCGCCACGTGCTCTCCGCGCCCCTCGGCCTCGCCTACGACGTGGCCCTCGACGGGATCTCCTTGTTGATGATGGTGCTCACCGCGTTGGTGCTGTTCCTCGCGCTCCTGGGCGCGCGCGACCGGCGCCGCGAGGCGGCCTTCGTCGGTTGGCTGCTCGCTGCTGACCTCCTTCACGATGGCGAGCTTCCTCAGCCACGACGTGCTCGAGTTCTTCATCTTCTTCGAGCTCACGCTCGTGCCGAGCTACTTCCTCATCGCCGAGTGGGGTGGGGTCGAGCGCGCCCGGGCCGCGCTCAAGTTCTTCATCTACACCTTCACCGGCTCGGCGTTCCTCTTCATCGGCGTTCTCTACCTCGGCTTCCTGCACCAGCACGAGACCCAAGGCGCCCTCACCTTCTCCTACAGCGCGCTCTCGACGACGACGATGACTTCGGGCACGGCGGTGTGGCTCTTCCTCGCCTTCGCGGTCGCCTTCGCCGTGAAGTCGCCGATCTGGCCGCTGCACACCTGGTCGCCGATCACCTACGCCGAGGCGCCGACGGCCGGCTCGATCGAGATCTCGGCGCTGCTCGCCAAGCTCGGCTCCTACGGGCTGCTGCGCTTCGCCGTGGGGCTGTTTCCCCTGGCGCTCGCCGCGACCCGACCGTGGCTCTTGACGCTGGCGGTCATCGCCATCCTCTACGGCTCGCTCGTCGCCTGCGCCACGCCGGACCTGAAGCGCCTCGTCGCCTACTCGTCGCTGGCCCAGATCGGCTTCATCACCCTCGGCATCATGTCGGGCTCGAAGATCGCCATGGTCGGCGCCGTGCTCTTGATGTTCAACCACGGCGTCATCACGATCGGCTTCTTCCTTGCTCATCGGCTTCCTCGAGACGTCGGCGCGGCACCTACACTCATCAGGGACCTCGTCGGTCTCCAGGGGCCGGCGCCCGATCACGGCCGCCCTGTTCACGCGTCGTGATGCTCGCCTCGATCGGACTGCCGGGACTCTCGGGCTTCGTGAGCGAGTACCTCATCTTGATCGGCACCTTCGCGCACGCACGCCTGGTGGGCGCGCCTTCGCGACGCTCGGGGTGGTCGCCGCGGCCGCCTACCTGCTCTGGGCCTACCAGCGCGTCTTCCACGGGCGCGCGGCTGACGCGAACGCCGAGATGAAGGACGCGACGGCGAAGGAGCGCTGGGTGCTGGTGCCCGTCGTGGTCCTCATCGTCGCCCTCGGCGTCTTCCCGAAGCCGGTGCTCGATCGCATCTCGCCGTCGGTCCAGCAGCTCATCGAGCACGTCGCGCCGAGCGGGGTCAACAAGTGATCGCCATCACCATCCCCTCGATCCACTACCTGGCGATCCTGCCGGTGCTGATCTTCTTCGGCGCGGTCGCTCGCGCTGCTGCTCGCTCGAGCGCTCTGGCGCAGGGCAAGGTCACGACGACCTGGGCCACGGGTGTCACGATCGCGGTCGCCGTCGGCGACGCTCGTCGTCGTGCTACTTCCAGTGGCGCTGCGTCGACCGTGCCGGCGCCGTCATCGACGCTCGCCCACGCCGTCGTGCTCGACGGCTTCGCCGTCGTCGCCACCGCCGCGATCGCGGCGAGCGTGCTGCTCAGTGCCCTCGTCGCCCACGACTGGGCGCGTCGCGAGCGCGTCGCGGGCGCGGACTTCCACGTGCTGGCCCTCGCCTCGAGCGCCGGGGCGCTGCTCATGGTCCAGGCGAACGACCTGATCGTCATCTTCCTCGGTCTCGAGATCCTCTCCATCGGTCTCTACGTCCTCGTCGGCTTCGATCGCCAGCGATCGACGTCCTCGGAGGCCGCGCTCAAGTACTTCCTCCTCGGCGGGTTCGCCTCGGCGATCTTCATCTACGGCGCGGCCCTCGTCTACGGCGCCACGGGCTCGACGAACCTGTCCTCGATCTCGTACTTCCTCGGCAACAACGTGGTGCTGCACCCCGGACTCCTCTACGCCGGCGGCGCGCTGTTGCTCGATCGGCTTCGCCTTCAAGATCGCGGCCGTTCCGTTCCACCTCTGGTCGCCCGACGTCTACGAGGGCGCGCCCACGCCCGTCACCGGCGTCATGGCCTCGATCGTCAAGGTCGGTGCCTTCGCCGCGCTGATGCGCGTCCTGCATCTCGGCACTCGGCACGCAGCTCGACACCTGGCGGCCGATCCTCTACGCGCTCATCGTGCTCACGTCGTCTCGTCGGTGCCCTCGCTCGCCCTCGTCCAGCGCAACGTGAAGCGCCTGCTCGCGTACTCCTCGATCAACCACGCCGGCTTCATGCTGCTCGGCGTCTGGGCCGGCGACCGCCCGCGGCACCGCCGCCACGCTGTTCTTCGTCCTCACCTACGCGCCGATCGTCATCGCCTCCTTCGCGATCGTCACCCTCGATCGGGGGTCGTCGGCGACGAGCACCACGACATCAAGCACTACCGCGGGCTCGCCCGGCGTCAACCCTGGCTCGGTGCGTGCGCTCGACCGTCCTGTTGCTCAGCCAGCTCGGCGTGCCGCTGACCGATCGGCTTCTACGCGAAGTTCACGGTGCTCGCCGTCGGCGCTCGACGCCGGCGGGGGAGCACTCGCGCTGATCGCGATCCTCTCGGCGACGATCGCCGCGTTCTTCTACCTGCGCTGGACGCTCTGGCGCTCTTCGCCGATGACGAGCGTGGAGGCCACCCGGGTCGCCGTGCCGTCGGCGAGCGCCGTCGTGATCGCCTTCGGGGTCGTTGTCGCGGTGCTCTTCGGCCTCTGGCCCGGTCCGCTCGTGACGCTGGTCCAGCACGCGACGCTGCTCTTCCTGCCGTGAGCGCGTCGCGTCGCGACGTGCTCAGTGACGACGCCGACGTCGATCCCGACAGTCCGATTCTTCTCGCCGCGCTCGCGGACGACGGCGTCGACGGCCGATGTCGCGGCGTGGGATGACGACGCCGTTGACTGGTCGCGCTTCGATCTCGCCGTGATCCGTTCGACGTGGGACTACCCGCATCGACGGGCGCAGTTCCTCGCCTGGGCCAGGTCGATCGAGCGCCTCGCGAACCCCTACCGACGCGATCGAGTTCTCGTCGGACAAGCACTACCTGGCCGACCTCGAGCGCGCGTGGCGTCGCGACCATCCCCTCGCACTTCGCTGACGTGGGGAGCGCGCCGCAGTTCTTCCAGCACGGCTTCGTCGTGAAGCCGCTGCGTCGGTCGCTCGGCTCGCTCGGCGCCGACGCGGTACCGCCCAGGCGAGGACGACCTCGCGCGTGCCCACGTCGCGGCCCTGCACGCCGAGGGTCGCGACGCGCTGATCCAGCCCTACGTCGAGTCGATCGACACCGTCGGCGAGCGCGCACTGATCTTCATCGACGGCGACTACTCCCACGCCATCACGAAGGGCGCAATGCTCAACGTCACCGAACTCGACCGCACGCGGCTCTACCGCACGGAAAGGGTGTCGTCAGCGGACGCCGAGGTTGACGCGCTCGAGAGCGCGCAGTGGGCCCTTGAGGCGAGCGGCTTCACCGGGCTCCTCTACGCCCGCGTCGACCTCGTGCTGTTCGAAGGAGCCTGGTCGGTGATGGAGCTTGAGCTCGTCGAGCCCTCGCTCTTTCTCACCTTCGATGAGAACGCCGCCGCCCGGCTCGCGAGGGCCGTAGCGCTTCGACTCTCCTCGTGGTGACGCTACTGCCGGATCGAGCAGGGTACTGAGAGGCGTCTAACGATGGAGAGAGTCGACTGCGCCATCTACCAATTCCCGGGCTGACTTCACAGCGCGTGATGCAGCGCCAGCTGAAATATTGAGAAAGCCGTAGTGCGACTCATCTTTCAGGTCGAGAAGTCGGAGCAAGAGGGTCTTGTGACGTGGACCCTTGGTCGAAGCAGTCTTGACGAGCTCTGCCGCCTGGCGGTGATCCTGTGATCGTGCTCGACTACCTAAACCCTTGCAGCAGAGAGCGTCAGCCGCCGCAATCCCAGCGAGAACTGCGTTGCCAGCGGCAACACTGGCGAACTCCTCTCGATCGTCGGCCAGGGCCAGCTGAGCGGCTTCAAGGTACGCCCGAGCGGCCCTGAGTCGGAGTCTTGCCTCCTCGACAGAGCAACTCGTCGTTCGGATTCCTGAGATCACTTGCCGGCGCTCTCTTTCGGGAACCTATAAGTAGTAGGCCCGAACTCGTCGTAGAGTCGAACCTCGTCACGTCGGATGTTCTCGTAGATCTCCGACTTCTGTCGGCGGTGTTCGGACCACACGATCGCAGAGATATTGACGACTTGGAGTGGATTGCCCGACCACTGATGGACTCGATCTCGTAGTCGGTCCAAACTTTTCTCCCAAGCATCAAGCTGCGACTCCAGGAGAACGCGAGACGTGAATACGGTTGCTCCTAACTCAATCGCCGCCAGCGCGACATTGTTTCGCTGCTTTTCATTGATCTCCGATGGGGTCGACGGGCGTACCAATAAGAGGTCGATGTCGCTCGCCGAGCCGCCATCGTGACGAGCGGCCGATCCGAATATGGACGCGTACAGCGGCCGGACCTTCCACCGCTCGACATCGCGAGCAATCAAACGCCAGAGGTCCGAGCGAAGATTCGCCATCTTTAGGGCGACGCCCGCCGCCACGTGCTCCCTATTCAATTGGTAGGCCCTCGTATTACCCACAACTGTCGCAATCACGGTCCCTTGACTTACCAATCGCCCAAGAGCTTTCCGAATTCCAATCTCCGATCCGCGAGCCGATCGCGTGGCCACTTCCGAGACGGTGAGCGGTTTGCCGGCATTGGCCAGCGCGACCAGCACGGGCCCGTCCAAAGCAGACGTGATTGACGACGTAGGGTCTGTGAGATCCATTATCTAAAAGTATAGGTTCGTATACATTAGTATATACAGCCGACCTATAGAGAAATTGAGTCGGAAGAGCTCGTTTCAGACGGCGATGCGTTCCTCGGACTTTCGCGCGGCCTCCAGCACCTCTTCTGGCACGACGGTGCAGGGACGGTTCGAGGGGTCGTGCACGAGGAGCCGTCCGAGCAGCGGGATCTCGGAGATGCTCTCGGCGCGAAGCGTGGCCGCGACGACGGGTACGAAGCTTTCGGCGGCGGGATAGACCAGATACCGCGGCAACCACGTCGGGTGGTACTTCGCGTTGAAGCGTCCAGAGTGACTCGATCGGCAGGATCCCCGAGAGCCGCTTGATGGCCCAGCGCTCGACCCGAGTGAAGGTGCCCTCGCCACGTTCGCCGTCGAGGACCGAGCGGAAGGCGGCGAAGTTGAGGCTGAGGCCACGCGCGCCGCGCTGGCGGAAGTGCTCGATGGTGGAGCAGAGCGCGTAGTCGAGCAGGCCGTTGGGGTGCTCGCCCGGGTCACGGCGCATGAGGTCGAGCGAGTAGCCCTTGATAGCCGGCGACGGAACGAACTGACAGACCGCCACCGGTCGGCCGCTCGGATCCGAGACGACGGTCAAGACGAGTCCGCGGTCCTTCGGGTCGAAGAGCCGTCCGAGCATCATCGAGAAGCCCCGCTCAGCCTCCGCCGCGGCGCAGCATCGAGATGAGCTCGACGATCGCCGTGACGCGGCCCGGCTCGATCTTGGCGGGGTCGAGGAACTCGACGGTGTAGCCGTGCCGCGCGAGTCGCGTGCAGGCCTGGCGCAGCCCCTTCATCGCGTGGCCCGCGAGGCTGAAGCGTCTGGCAGTCGACGATCGCTTCGTCACCCAAGTAGAGGTAGTGGAGTCCCGCCGCGTGATACGTCGCGAGCCACTCCTCCCCGGCTCCCATCACGCCGATCGTCCAACCGCGCGACTCGGCGAACTCGCGGAAGGCACCGAAGCGCCTCCGTCCGCTCGGTGTTGGGGCCGATGGGGTCGGGCGAGACCAGGGCCACGCCGCCGTAGACGGCGTAGGCGACGAGGGTGTCGCGGAAGAAGAAGAACTGCTTGTCGTCGCGCAAGGCGAAGTAGTCGAGCGTGCCCTCGCCGTGGCGCCGGACGATCTCGCGAGCGCGAAGTTCGGCCAGGCGTCGCTCGGTGGACCGCGCCGCGCTCGAGAGGCGGCGATCGACGACCGGTCGGGTCACGAAGTAGAGCGCCAAGACGATGAGGGAGACCCCGATGGCGAGGAGCGTGGGGTCAACGAGGTCGGCCACCCGGTCGGGCAGCGCGATGTCGTACTGGCCGACGAGGCGCTCGGCGCAGGCGACGAAGACGACGCCGAGTGTCGGCAGGTGGTGACGGACCGTCGCCTCGAAGCCGACCGTCGCGGCCACGATCGCCACGAGCGCCATGAGGGCGAGGCGGGGCAGTGCGTTGGCGACGCTGGCGCGGTCGGACGTTGCCTGGAAGTAGCGGCGCTGACCCACGAGCAGGACGAGCAGTACCCCCGCGATCGCGAGCGAGATATAGGCCTCGCCGCGCAGCGGGTGGGCCACCACCGTGACCGCAAGCAGCGACACGGCGATGAACCACGAGCGCCGCTGCCCGCGTCGCAGTCCCCGCGAGAGCATGATCATGGCGATGCCCGCGACCGCGACCAGTACGGCGGCCGACTTCACGACTTCGATGGGCAGTATCGAGAGCTCCAGGCGCAGGTGGCTGCGCAACGGCCGAACCGTCGTAACGGCCACGTTGAGTAGTCCGTCGAGGAACACGAGTCCGCTGATCCATCGCCGCACCGCGCGCTGGCGACGTTGGTCGTTCAACCGTTCGGCCGTGGGCGGGAAGGACCGACCACTCGGCCAGGAGCCGACGGTAGAGGTGGCCTTCGGTGCAGGCTGGCGCTCCGGCCCCGCCACGATGGCTTCGAGGAGCGTCCCGCGACGCCTCGGTGACTCGCCGACCACGAGACGCACCTGGAGCGTGCTCGCCGCTTCGACCTCGACGACGCCGAGGCGGTCGTAGGAGGAGAAGACTGGCGGGAGGCCGAAGCGGCCCCGTCGTTCGACGAGCACCACCCTCGAAGGGCCGGGCGTGGCGCTGACCCCACCGTCGAGGTTCGCCAAGGCGGGACGGGGCGCGCCGCCGATGATGGCCCCCGCACCGCCGCGTTCGACGACCCGGCGCGCGAATTCGAGGCCGTCGACGTCGCCGACGCGGGTTACCGCGAGCGCGTCGCTCAGCTCGGCACCATCGACGAGCGCGCGTCGCCGGAACCGCCGGCGGACCAGTAATCCAACCAGCGCCGCGAGCACGGTCTCGGCGACCGCCACAATCGCGAGGTCGACGGCGAGAGAGAACCAGAACCCTTGGGCGTGCAAGAACGCGACGGTGTAGCGGTGGTGCGAGAGGTGACCGACGACGGCGACGGCCGCGCTCCAAAGATCCGCGAGGACGAAGATCGCGATGGGCAGCCACACCCAGCCGCCGAACCGCCGATAGAGGAAGCGCGAGGCGACGAAGCGCTCAAGACCTTGTGGGTCTTCGAGCGCTCGAGCGTCGGCGCGGTCCTTCGCGTTGACCGGGGCAACGTCGAGGACGTACGTGCCCGCAGCGACGGCGAGGTCGCGCACGCCGCTCGCCGACGCGACCTGCAGCACGAGATCACTGGCGAGTGTCGCGCCAAGCTCTTCGATGAGCGCTTGAGCTCGGGCGTGGCAGCGCAACTCAACGTCCTGACTGCCGGGCAGGATGACCAGGCGGTGCCGTTGTTGAGCGCAGAAGTCACGCAGCGCGTCGCGAAGTTCGGGCATCGCTGTGAGGGTCGCCTCGACGAACTTTCCCAGATCGGACGTTGGCTCGGGATCGAAGAGGTTGCCCGCCACCACCACGACCGCCGCGTCGTCGATGTCGCCGAGAAGGTCCAAGAGCTCGCGCACCGGTCGGCTCGCGGCATCCGTCGTGGGCGTCAGCGAGAGGTCGCTCACGACGTAGACATGGTGACCGAACGGCACAGGAAGCGTCCGCCGTTCGATCATTGTCACGCCGTCTAGTCTCGCAGACATCGCCGAGACTCCTTGAACGGTGAGAAGACGACGTATGACGAGCTCACGACCCCACGACAACTGGCGTTGGCGCGGCGAGCCCCAGGTGCCGGGGACCGCCGTGATCTTCGACATCGACGGGGTCCTGGCCGACGCCGCAGGACGTCAGCACTACCTCGACTGGGGTGACTGGAAGAGCTTCTTCGACGCGGTCGGCGACGATCCCATCATCGAGGAGATCGAACGGCTGCTCGAGCTCCTCGACCGTACCCTCACGGTCATCCTCGTCACCGGGCGTCCGCGTCGCGTCCAGTCACCGACGATCGCGTGGCTCGAGCGCTACGCCATCCGGTGGAACCTCCTCATCATGCGAGAGCGCGGCGACTACTCCGACGTCGATCATTTCAAGCGCGAGACGCTTCACCAGCTCTTTGCGGCGGGCTACGACGTGCGTCTCGCCCTCGACGATGACCCGAAGAACCACGCGATGTACGTCAGCGAGGGCGTGCCCTGTATTTACATCCACTCGGGCTACTACCAGTAGTTGCCGTCAAGGAGACCGGCGACTGTCAGCGGGCCAACGTCTCGAGCACCTGGTTCGCGCCGCGCCGACCCGAGCCGATGCTCGCAGGAATCCCGACGCCGTCGTACGCGTTACCGACGAGCGCCACCAACATGGTCGCCGCGGCGGCTCGCGCGCGCCGAACGAGTAGCTCGTGGCCGACCTCGTACTGGGGAAGCCCGCCCGGCCAGCGCTGCACGAGCGACTCGATGGGGCGTTCGAAGCGGGGGAGCAGGACCGCCAGTTCGTCGCTGACTCGACGAGTCAGCTCCTCATCACTCATCTCGAACCAACGCGTGTCGTCGCTTCGCCCGACGTGCGCGCGCAGCACCACGTCATCGGGACGAACGAGGTGCGGCCACTTCCGGTCGAGGAACGTGACGGCGGTCGTCATGAGGGAGCCAGGCCCGGTCCACGCCGTGCCGAGTGGCACCAACACGCCGGTCCCGGATGGGGGCAACGAGACAGCGTCGTGGGCGAGGGAAAAGGTGATCATGGCGGCGCCGGCGCTCGTAATCCGACGTAGGTCGTCGAGCGCCTGGTCGTTCGAGCCAAGCAGTGATCCAACCGTTGGCGCGGGGACGGCCAGCACCACCGCGTTAGCGGGGGTGGTGGTGTGCCTCGTGTCGACCTCCCACGGGTACGACCCAGCCGGTGTTCGGCGAAGTGCGGTCACCGGCACGCCCGTTCGCAGGACCACGCCGCGCTCCCCGAGCCGCTCGGCGAGCTCGGCCGGTAAGGAGCCGACGCCGTTCTTCAAGGTGTAGAACGCCGGCGCGTCAGCGACCATCGCGGCCCGCGGTCCCGGATTCACCGGTCCTTCCTGGCGAAGGGCACGGGTAAGCGCACCGCCCTGGCGTGCCGCTTCGAGCAGCGCCGGGAACACCGACTGCGCCGAGAGTTCGTCGATCCGACCGGCCTGGATGCCGCCGACCATGGGCTCGACGAGCTGGTGGCTCACCTCGCGTCCAAGTTTGGTGCGCACGATCTCGCCGATAGTGGCGTCGTCGCCGACGCGAAGACGTCGTGGCGCCAACTGGTCCCGACGGATCGCCGCGCGGCCCCGCCACGAGAGACCGCCGAAGTGCTTGAGCGCCGCGGGATCGGTCGGCACCCCGAGGACCAGGCCGTCGGGCAGCGCCCGCAGCGCTCCGCGTGCCCAGAGGTAGGCGCCCCGAGCATCGATCGCCTCTAGTTCGTCGCTGAGGCCGAGCTCATCGACCAGGGTCACCGCCTCGGGTCGACGCGCGAGGAATCCGTCAGCGCCGAGGTCGATCGTGCGTCCGGCGAAGGTCGTGGTGGCGAGCGAGCCGCCAGCGCGGGGACTTGCCTCGATGACCTCGATCCGCGGTGTCGCGTGGTCGGGGCCGCGATCGGCGCCCGAAAGTTCCCACGCGGCGGCGAGTCCGCTTATCCCGCCGCCCACGACGACGACCGAAGCCCGACTCACCTAGGCGGCCGCGCTCCGCACGAGGTGACCGAGGATGGCGATGAAGTCAGGGTCGTCGTTCAGCGACGCGGTGCGCACGAGGTTCACGCCCGCCTCGCCAGCGACGCTCTTCGCCTCGATGTCGATGTCGAAGAGGACCTCGAGGTGGTCCGAGACGAAGCCGATCGGACACGAGACGAGGTCGGTCACTCCTTCGCGAGCCTTTTCGCGTATGACGTCCAAGATGTCCGGACCGAGCCACGGATCCGGGGTTCGACCGGCGGACTGCCAGGCCACGGTGAAGGAACGCAGTCCTGCTGCTTCGGCCGCTAATTCAGCGCTCTCGCGCAACTGCTCCGGGTACGTGTCGCCGAGTTCGACGACGCGCGCGGGCAAGGAGTGAGCACTGAAGATCACGTCCGTCGTCGGGTGGCGCGTCGCGGGGATGGTTGCCAACGCGTCGCGGATCCGCCGAGCAATGAGTTCAGGGAAGCCTGGCGCGTCGTACCACGCGCCGATCGAGGCGAGTCGGACCTCATCGCCGAGGGCGGCCTTCGCGCGGCTCAGGTACTGATCGGTGGACATCGATGATGAGTGCGGCGCGAGGACCAGGCCGACCACCTCGCTGAAGGCTTCTTCGCGAAACGACGCCGCGGCCTCTTCGAGCAACGGCGGCTCGAACTTGGAGCCGTAGCGCACGTCGAAGTTGCCGGGGGCGACGCGCTCGAGTTCAGCACGCAGCCCCTCGACCTGGGCGGCGGTGCGCTCGGTGAGTGGCGAGACCCCGCCGATCGCGAGGTACCGTCGCGTGAGGTCGGCCAGGAGTTCGGGGGTCGGCGCGTGGCCGTGGCGGATGCGGGTGTAGAACGCTTCGATGCCCTCGGGTGAGGACGGCGTGCCGTGGGCCATGACGAGCACGCCAGTCTTCACGTGACGCCCGCCTTTCCCTCGTCGTGCACGACGCGCACCACGCGCTCGAGTACTGCCGGGTCGGTCTGGGGCAGCACGCCGTGACCCAGGTTAAAGATATGCCCCGCCCCGGTGCCTGCTCGAGCGAGCACCTCGCGCGTCGCCTCGACCGCGAGGTCCTCCGAGGCGACGCAGCGCGCCGGGTCGAGATTGCCCTGGACCGGCTCGTTGGCGACGCGGCGTCGTCCCTCGTCGAGGTCGACTCGCCAATCGAGACCGACGACCGAAGAGCCTGCGGTACTCATGAGGGCGAGCAACTCGCCCGTGCCGACGCCAAAGAGAATGGTCGGCACCTTGAGGTCGGCGATTCCGCTAAAGACGCGCTGGGTGGCGGGAAGGGCGAAGCGCGCGTACTCGTCGCGGGTGAGCGACCCGGCCCATGAATCGAAGAGCTGCACGGCGCGCGCGCCGTGGTCGATCTGGACGCGAAGGAAGGTGATCGTGATGTCGGCAAGCCGCTCCAACAGCTGGTCGAACAGCTCGGGGTCGCCGTGCATCAGCGACTTGATGACGGCGAAGTCCCGCGTCGGCGCACCCTCGACGAGGTAGCTCGCCACCGTGAAGGGCGCGCCCGCGAAGCCGATGAGTGGTGTGTTCGAGGCGCGAAGTTCCTCGACGACGAGGTCGACCGTCGCGGCCACGTAGTCGACGTCGGTCTCCTTGAGGTCGGGCAGCCGCGCGAGGTCCTGCCTCGTCGCGAACGGCTCGGCGATAACCGGACCACGACCAGGTACGACGTCGACGCCGAAGCCGAGGGCGTGGTAGGGCACCACGATGTCCGAGAAGAGGATGGCCGCGTCGACGCCGTAGCGTCGCACGGGTTGCATCGTCACTTCACACGCCACGGCGGGATCCTCGATCGCCTCAAGGATCGAGCCGGTCGCGCGAAGCGCGCGGTACTCGGGTAGCGAGCGTCCGGCCTGGCGCATGAACCACACCGGGACGTGGTCCACGGTCTCGCCTCGACAGGCCCGTAAGAAAACTGGCTCGTGCACGGCGCTCCTTGGTCCTTCACAATCTAGGGCGAGGCGCCTCTCGTCCTAGAGCCGACGGTAAGTCGCTACGCCATCCCCTGCCACGGGCTCATGAGCTGCACGTAGTTGCCGTCGGGGTCGGCGACCGTCGCGAGCCAGACGTCCTCGCCGCCTGGCTGGTAGGGCGCCGCGACGGTTGGCGCTCCGAGCGCGACGATCTCGTCGTAGGAAGCCTTCACGTCTTCTACCTCGAGCATCAACATGAGCCGCTCGGGCCGGTCGTTCCGGCCGTGAACCTCGCTGTGTGGTCCGATCATGAGCTGTCCGAGCTGGAACCAGCCGTACCACTGGCCGTCGTGGAATCCCGGCTCGCCGAGCACCTGGGTGTAGAAGGCTCCCAGCCCGTCGGGATTGTCGGATCCGAGCATCGCGCCGCTGAATCTCATCGTGTGTCCTCCTAGTCAGTCCTTCACCTTCGAGCAATCTAGGTCGCCGCGCGCGCAACCGTGGGGCCGTGAGGCCGAGCGGTTGCGCGCGTTGGACCCCTCGTCCGCTGGTTCCGATTAGACTTGTAACTTCCCGATTTCGAGCCGAATGAGAGGTCGTCAATGGCGCACGAGCGTGAGATTGCTGAGGAACAGGAGTTCCTCGATCTCGCCCTTCGGGCGCTCGATCAGATGCGCCAGGGTGCACGCTCGTTGCGCGACAGCGCTGCCGTCGCCAACATGCGCGGTGCTGGGGATCTCGTCGAACGCGACGTCGTCATGGGCACCGCGTTGCATCGACTCGACCAACTCGCCATTGGCGACCAGCCATTGTTCTTCGGCCGCATCGATTACCAGGCCAACGGCCACGGGAATGGCAACGGCAAGCTCAACGGCCACGTCGACGGTGAACGAATTGGCGACACCTATCACGTTGGTCGGCTCGCGGTCTCTGACGAGGCGCTCAATCCGTTGGTCATCGACTGGCGCGCGCCCGTCGCTGAAGCCTTCTATCGCGCCACTGGCATCGAGCCGCTCGGTCTCGCGCGTCGACGTCACGTCGCCATTCGACTAAACGAGGTGACCGGCGTTGAGGACGAGTACTTCGCCGACGCCGACGGTGAGCTCGACCTACCCGAAGACGAGATTCGCGTCCGCCACGGAGGAGGGACTGGTCGACGGGGGCCTCGCGCTCGGCGGACCCGGCGCGTTACTCGCCGCGCTCGGGCGCGCGCGTACCGGTCGCATGGGCGACATCATCGCCACGATCCAGAGCGAGCAAGACCAGATCATTCGAAGCCCTCTCGCGGGCGTGCTGCTCGTGCAAGGTGGACCCGGAACCGGCAAGACCGCCGTCGCGTTGCACCGGGCCGCCTACCTGCTCTTCACGTTTCGCGCCACCCTTGAGCGTCAAGGCGTACTCGTGGTCGGCCCGAATCCGCTTTTCTTGAACTACATCGAGAACGTGTTGCCGTCACTGGGCGAGTCGGGCGTGACGCTCTCGACGATCGCGGGGCTCGTCACGAACGTCGAGGTACGCGCCGTCGAATCCGAAGACCTCGATCAACTAAAGGGCGACCTTCGGATGGCGAAGGTATTGGCGCGCGCGTTGCGCACGCGCGAGCGAGCGCTGCGCCACGACGTGGAGATCCCGGTTGGACGGGCGATCGTGGTCCTCAAGGCGCGCTACACCGAAGAGGCGGTGGAGCGCGCCCGTCGCCGCCCGGGGAACCACAACCAACGCCGTTCGGCCGTCGGCCGAGAGCTCGCGACGCGACTCGCCAACGAGTACCGCGACCGTTTCGTCCACGATGGTTCTGAAGAGGCGGGCGCACTTGGCGAGCTGGCGGACGCCATTCGCGTCACGGCCCAGTTTCAGGAGGCGTTGCAGCGGATCTGGCCACGGCTGTCGGGCCAAGAGCTGCTCCACGATCTTTTCGGCGCGCCCGCCTTGTTGCGCGCGGCTGGAAAGGGCGTCCTGAGCGACGACGAAGTAGCGACGCTCCACCGACCGCGCTCCGCGTCGCTCGAGGAGATTTCCTGGACGAAGGCCGACGCCGCGTTGATCGACGAGGCCCGAGTGCTCGTGGGGCCCCGCCGCCGTCCGCGTCCCCAACCCAAGCCGATCGAGTCGAACGGCTCGCCGGCGTCGACCTCGACGCCTACTCGGGCGACCACCGCGCGGCCGCACTTCGCGAAGCGCAGCGCGCCGCCGTCGTCCCGTCGACCGAGCTTGACGAGGCCGAGTTCATCACGTACGGGCACATTGTCGTCGACGAGGCGCAGGATCTTTCGCCAATGGAACTCCGGGTCTTGAAGCGCCGTGATCTCACCGGTTCGATGACGATCGTCGGCGACATGGGTCAAGCCACGACGGCCTCGTCGTCGGCCTCATGGGACGCTGCTGCTCGAAGTGCTCGCGCCCCGTCGAACGCCCAATCGCGTTGACCTCACCGTGAGCTATCGGACCCCCGAGGAAGTGCTCGACTTCGCCGCGCGCGACACTCAGCGCGGCCGTCCCCGAGCTCGAGCCGCCGCGTCCGGTGCGCCGCGCCGGAACGACGCCGATCGTTCGCCAGGTGGACGTGGGCTCCTTCGACGACGAGCTTGTGGCGCTCACGAGAGAAGAGATCGACGCCGTTGCACTCGGTCGCGTCGCGGTCATCGTGACCGGCTCTCGCGTCGAGGAGATCGTCTTGACGTTGCGTCGCGGCGGCCTCGACGCCGTCGATCCGCGTGATCAGGATTCCAAGCGGTCTCGCGGCCGACCTCGTCGTGCTGGCGGCCGAGGGCGCCAACGGCCTCGAGTTTGACGGCGTTGTTGTTGTCGAGCCTGGTCAGATTGCGAATCGAGGGGCGCTCGACGGTGCGGGTCCGACGGCTCGTGGTCTGCGCACGCTCTACGTCGCCCTGACGCGCCCCACGAGGCGGCTCGCGGTCATCGCTGCGGGCGAACTTCCCGCGACATTGCACTAGTCCCGAATTCGCCGTATGCGCCAGGGTGGGCTGGCCATTTCTACTAGAAATGATGGCGTGAGTCAGGCAGTTTCCCCCAACAGCCTGGCGAAGCAAGAGAAGATCGTCCACGATCGGCCGCCGATGCTCGCCATCGGCGTGATGATCTGGCTCGGCTCAGAGTTGATGTTCTTCTCGGGACTCTTCGCCGCACTGTTCACCATCCGTGCGCACCTGGCGTCGTGGCCGCCCGTCGGCACCAAGCTCGACGTCCTGCAGGCCGGGATCTTCACGCTCATCCTCATCGGCTCGTCCTTCACGATGCAGCGCGCCGTTTGGCTCATCGAGCACCGGCGCCGTGGCGAGGCCCGCAACTGGATCATCGCCACGATGATCATGGGCACGCTCTTCGTCTCCAACCAGGCCTACGAGTGGACCCACCTCGCGACGCGCTGGTACACGAACTCCTACGGCTCGATCTTCTTCATCACCACCGGCCTGCACGGGCTTCACGTGTTCCTCGGCCTCGTGGCGATGGCCTTCCTCCTGTTTCGCATGCGCGGTCGCGAGGGCGACCCCGGCGAGCTCGCCACCTTCCAGGGCGTGAGCTACTACTGGCACTTCGTCGACGTCGTCTGGATCGGGCTCTACTCGGCCCTGTTCCTGCTCAAGTAGGTGCCGGTGCGTTCAACCTTCCGACGCAGCGCCGGCCACTGGATCGGCGCGCTCGCGCTCGCCGCCGGTCCGCTCTTTATCTTCCTCGGCTCCCGCCGGCGCGTACGAACTACACCTCAGACGACCCGCAAGAACGCCGGGACGCCGAACTCGAGCGTCGTCGTGAAGAAGGACGGCGTCATCGTCAAGTACGGCAACAAGTACATCACCTACAACGCGCCCTCCTCGTCGCTCGATTCGCTCGGCGAGGCGCTCTTCATGGAGAACTGCGCGTCGTGTCACGGCTCCGAGGCCAATGGCGTCCCGGCGAACGGCACGACTGGCGCGTACCCGGACCTCGTCGGGCTCGGTCCGGCGACGATCGATTTCTGGATCGACTCTGGTCGCATGCCCGCGAAAGACTTGGCGGCCGTCGAGGCGCCACGTCGCCAGCCCGCGCTCACGCCGGACCAGGCGATCGCGATCGCCGCGTGGGTCAATTCGCTCTCGCCGGGCTATCCCGACGTGCCGACGGCGCACCTGAAGAACGCGAACGTCGCCGAAGGGGCCGCGCTCTTCGCGCTCAACTGCGCGGCCTGTCACACCATCGAGGGCGACGGTGACGCCCTCGCGAAGAGCACCTTCGCGCCGTCGCTTCGCCACATCCCCGCGTTCCAGGTCGTCGAGGCGATTCGCACCGGGCCGGCCAACATGCCGCGCTTCACCGGCAACCTGAGTGACCAGCAGGTTGACGACATTACGAAGTACGTGACGACCGAGATCCAGCACCCGGTCAACCCCGGTGGCTTCGGCCTCGGCGGGCTCGGCCCGGTCGCCGAGGGTTTCGTCGGCCTCCTGCTCGGCGTCGGTTTCTTGATCCTCGTCGTGCTACTGGATAGGGGAGCGCTCGTGAACGATCAGCACGAGTCCCGCACGCCCGTCGCCCTGGGTGGCCTCGGCGAGAACGACCCGCACCTCCAGCCGGCGGCGAAGAACCCACACACCGTCGAGGCGGTGATCATCGGTCATGTTCGTGCTCGGCACCCTCTTCGTCGCGGGCTTCGGCGCGGCCTTCTGGGTGAACGCGAAGCCCTGGATCATCGCGGCGACCCTCGGCGCGGGGCTCTTCTTCTTCGGCGTCGGGACTCGTCGCCTGGGGCAAGTACCTCATGCCGCGCGGCCCGTTCGTCGAAGAGCGCCACACGCTCGCCAACTCCGAGGCCGACCGCGACGCGTTCGCGGCCTCGATCGTCGAGCGCGGCGGCAACGTCGTCAAGCGACGCAAGCTGCTCGGCGGGACTGCTCGGCGGGGGCCTCGGCATCTTTGGCATCGTCGCGCTCTTCCCGCTGCTGCGCAGTCTCGGGCCGCTGCCCAAGGGCACGCTCTTTCACACCGACTGGCGCAAGGGCTCCTACGCGGTGGACCAGACCGGTCGCCGGGTCAGCGTCGGCGACCTCGCCATCGGTTCGATCGTCACGGTCTTTCCCGAAGGCACGGAGAACACCGATCGCGGCCAGGCCGTCGACCAGACGGTGCTGATTCGGATCTCGAACGAGGACTACACGACGGAGAAGGGACGCGAGACCTGGGGCCCCAAGGGCTACGTCGCCTACTCGAAGGTCTGCACGCACCTCGGGTGTCCGGTCGGGCTCTACGAGCAGCAGCTCCAGCTCCTCGTCTGCCCGTGCCACCAATCGATGTTCAACGTCACGAACGGTGCGCTGCCCGAGTTCGGACCCGCACCACGCCCCTTACCCCAGCTGCCGCTCTACGTGGACGCTGCGGGCTTCATCCGCTCCCAATCCGACTACAACCAGCCCGTCGGTCCCGGTTTCTGGGAGCGGAGCAACGTGGGCAACGCATGAGCGACGTCGCGATCCCCACGAACCGCCGCGCGAAGAAGAAGGCCGCCGGCCCCTACGGGCGGGTCGGCAGCCGCGCTGAACGATCTCGACGACCGCCTGGGCATCGCCAAGGGCGGGCGGACCTTCATGGACAAGATCTTCCCCGACCACTGGTCGTTCATGCTCGGCGAGATCGCGCTCTACTCCTTCGTCATCCTGCTCGTCACGGGCGTCTTTCTCACCTTCTACTTCGTCCCGAGTTCGGCGCTCGTCGTCTACCACGGGCCGTACCTGCCGCTCGATGGTCAGAAGGTCACCCAGGCCTTCGACTCGACCGTGAACCTCTCGCTTCTCGGTGCGCGGCGGGCTGTTGATGCGCCAGATGCACCACTGGGCCTGCGACATCTTCGTCGGCTCGATCGTCGTGCACATGGCGCGCGTCTTCTTCACCGGGGCGTTCCGCAAGCCGCGCGAGCTCAACTGGACGATCGGGCTGACGATGCTCATCCTCGCGATCGGCAACGGCTTCCTCGGCTACTCGCTGCCGGACGACCTCGTCTCGGGCACGGGCATCCGCATCGCGTACTCGATCGTGCTCTCGATCCCCGTCGTCGGGACCTACCTCGCGTTCTTCGTGTTCGGGGGGAACTTCCCGGGCACCGCCACCATCCCGCGGTTCTTCATCCTGCACGTCTTGATCCTGCCGCTCATCATCATCGGGCTCGTCACCGCGCACTTGATTCTTGTTGGTGCGCCAGAAGCACACCCAGTTCCCCGGCGAGGGTCGCACCGAGAAGAACGTGGTGGGCTCGCCGATGTTCCCGGTCTTCATGGCGAAGACCACCGGCTTCCTCTTCATCATCGCGCGGGATCACGGCGCTGCTCTCGGCCTTCGCCCAGATCAACCCCATCTGGCAGTTCGGCCCGTACCAGGCGGCTCGCATCTCCTACGCCGTCCAGCCCGACTGGTACATGGGCTTCCTCGACGGCGCGCTGCGCATCTTCCCGTCGTGGTCGTTCATGGCCTTCGGCCATACGATCCCGCTCGAGGTCCTCATCCCCGCGGTGATCTTCCCGGGGATCCTCTTCAACGTCGCCTACGTGTGGCCGATGATCGAACGCAAGATCACCAAGGACTACGGCAGCCACGACCTGCTCGTGCGCCCGAGCGATCGACCGCGGCACACCGCGTTCGGGGTCGCGGTGCTCGCGCTCCTCGCGCATGCTCTTCATCGCGAGCTCGACCGACGTCATCGCGAACTTCTTCCACCTCTCGCTCAACACGGTGCTCTGGGCCATGCGAATACTGGTGATCCTGTCGCCGTTCGTCGCGTACCCGATCACGTACAAGATCTGCAACGAGATGCAGGGCGTCCACGGCGCGGGCAAGCGCAAGACACCGAACGTCGTCTCGCGCACCACCGAGGGCGAGTACGTCGCGACGCCGACGCCCGCCTACGGCGACGACGTGGCGCCCGAGCTCGAGCCCGAACCGGTGCCGCGCTTCATCGAAGAAGAACCGGATGAACCGGTCGAGAGCGGCGTGCGAACCGTCGACCGCTAGCCGGTCCATCTAGCGGTCCACCAGGTACGACACGTTATAGAGAACGCGTTTTGGGAGTCCGCGTGCCTAACATGGGCCGGTGACCCCCAGCGATACCAACTGGCCCACCGCCGCGACGCTGCTGACGCGCGAGCCAGTCGTTGGTCGGCGCAACGTCGCGTTGTTCGGCATCTCGACCTACGCCACCTCGGTGACGAAGCGCTCCTCGACGAGCACGCCCGAGGCGATCCGCGAGGCGCTGAAGCGCTTCTCGACGTGGTCGTTCCACGGACGGTTCGACCTCGCGGAGTACGTCGCCCTCGTCGACTACGGTGACGTCGAAGACCCTGATGGCGAGGGCGGCGCCGAGCGCGTCACGGCCGCCCTGGCGGCCATTGGGAAGTACATCACGCTGACCATCGTCCTCGGTGGCGACAACGCCGCGACCTGGCACGCCATGGGCGCGCTCGCGCGGGAGAACTTCGACGACTTCGGGCTCATCACCCTCGACGCCCACCTCGACATGCGCGACGGACGTCTCGAACGGCTCGCCCGTGCGTCAACTGCTTGGACGAAGGACTCGATCCCCATCACGTCGTCCAGGTTGGCTTGAGCGACTTCTCGAACTCCGCCGTCTACGCGACGAACGCGCTACGACGCTCGGCGTGCGGATCATCGAGCGCGACGTCTTCCACCGCGAAGAAGTGGCCGCCATCGCGCGTCGCGCGCTCGACGTCGCCGGCGCCGGCGGGCGTCAGATCTACGTGGACATCGACCTCGACGTCGCCGACCGCATCGTCGTGCCGGGCTGTCCCGCGGCGGCGCCGGGTGGACTCAGCGCGACGAGGTGCGTCGCTTCGTGCGCGAGGTGGCGTCGTCACCGACGGTTGTCGCGATCGACTTCACCGAGATCGACGTCGAGCAGGACAGCGCCGACCAGCGCACCGTCCGGCTAGCCGCGTTACTGGTACTCGAAGCGCTCGCGGGCGTGCAAGGAGATCGACGTGACCATCGACGTCGGAGTCGAGCCTCTCACGCGGGCCCAGTTGATTGCGGTGGCGCGTGAGTTCGAGCCGGTCACCTTGAGCGACGACGTGCTCGAGCGACTGACGCGCCAGCGCGTCGCCATCGACCTGCTCGTCGACAGCGGTCACGCCGATCTACGGACTCTCGACCGGCTTCGGATCGCTCGCGACGACCTCAATCTCGCCCGAGAAGCGTCGCGACCTCCAGCGCTCGTTGATCCGTTCGCACGCGGCCGGGGTAGGCGCCGAGGTCGAGACCGAGGTCGTGCGCGCCATGATGGTCTCGCGCCTCACCAATCTCTGCGTCGGGCGTCTCGGGCGTGCGCACCTCGACCGCCGAGGCGTACGCGGCGTTGATCAACGCCAACATCACGCCGGTCGTGCACGAGTTCGGGTCGCTCGGCTGCTCGGGCGACCTCGCGCCGCTCGCGCACGTGGCGCTCGCCTTGATGGGCGAAGGTGACGTGCGCGACGCGGGCGGCACGCGTCGACGCGCAGCCGACGCGCTCGAGCGACGCGGGGCTCTCGCCCGTCGCCCTCGCGGAGAAGGAGGGACTCGCGCTCATCAACGGCACCGACGGGATGCTCGGCCAGCTGATCCTCGCCCTCGATGACGGCGAGGCACTGCTGCGCCAGGTCGACCTCGCGGCGGCGATGTCGATCCAGGCGCTGCGCGGGACCGATCAGGTCTTCTCGGCGGAGATCCACGCGCTTCGACCGCACGCCGGACAGCTCGTGAGCGCGCGCAACCTTTTGGCGCTGCTCGCGGAGTCGGCGATCGTCGACTCGCATCTCGACGACCCGACCCAGGTTCAAGACGCGTACTCGCTGCGCTGCGCGCCCCAGGTACACGGCGCGGCGCGCGACACCTTCGGCCACGCCGCCGCCGTCGCCGACGTCGAACTGGCTGCGGCGATCGACAACCCGTCGGTGCTCGCGGACGGCACGCTCGTCGTCCAACGGGAACTTCCACGGCGCGCCGATTGGCTACGTGCTCGACTTCCTCGCGATCGCCCTCGCCGACGTCGCCTCGATGGCCGAGCGCCGCACCGACCGCATGCTCGACGTCAACCGCAGTTACGGGCTGCCGCCCTTCCTCGCCGACGAGGCCGGCGTCGATTCGGGTCTGATGATCGCCCAGTACGCGCAGGCGGCCCTCGTCACCGAGATGAAGCGCCTCGCCGTCGCCGGCGAGCGTCGACTCCATTCCGTCCTCGGGCATGCAGGAAGACCACGTCTCGATGGGCTGGCACGCCGCGCGCAAGTTGCGCAAGTCACTCGACGCGTTCCGCGACGTCATCGCGATCGAACTGCTCGCGAGCGCGCGGGCTCTCGCGTTGCGCGCGCCGCTGCGGCCCTCGCCGGTGACCGCGGCGGTCGCCGATCGCGTGAACGCGCGTCTCCGGGGGGCCGGGCCACGACCGGTGGCTCTCGCCGGAGATCGCCGCGGTGAGTGAACTCGTCGCGCAGCGCGCGAGCTGCTCGACGTCGCGTCGCGCTTCGTGGCGCTGGTACTAGGAGGTGGTCCGATGGAAGGCGCCCGTCCCGTTCGCGCCGCGAGGGGTTCGACGCTTCGGCGCTCTGGGCTGGCCGCAGGAGGCCGCCCTGCGCATGCTCGAGAACAACCTCGACCCCGAGGTGGCCGAGCGGCCCGACGACCTCGTCGTCTACGGCGGGCACCGGACGCGCGGCGCGCGACTGGCGCAGCTTCGACGCGCTCGTGCGCACGCTCACGACGCTGAAGGGCGACGAGACGATGCTCGTCCAGTCGCGGACGACCGGTCGGCGTGCTCCAGACCCACGAGTGGGCGCCGCGGGTCCTCATCGCCAACTCGAACCTCGTGCCGCGACTGGGCCACGTGGCCGGAGTTCCGTCGCCTCGAGGCGCTCGGGCTCACGATGTACGGCCAGATGACCGCCGGCTCGTGGATCTACATCGGGACCCAGGGCATCCTTCAGGGCACCTACGAGACCTTCGCCGCCGTCGCGGCCAAGCGACTTCGGCGGAACGCTCGCGGGCACGCTCACGCTGACGAGCGGCGCGGGCGGCATGGGCGGCGCCCAGCCGCTCGCGGTCACGATGAACGACGGAGTGTGCCTGTGCGTCGACGTCGACCCGTCGCGGCTGCAACGACGGGTCGACCAGCGCTACCTCGACGAGTGGACGAGCTGACCTCGATGACGCCGTCGCGCGAGTCCTCGCGCGCGAAACGCGACCGGAGTCGCGCTCAGTGTGGGACTGCTCGGCAACGCCGCGACCATCCTGCCCGAGCTACTGCGCCGTGGTGTCGAGGTCGACATCGTGACCGATCAGACCTCGGCGCACGACCCGCTGAGCTACCTGCCCGAGGGCATCGATCTCGGCGACTGGCACGACTACGCCGACAAGAAGCCCGACGAGTTCACCGATCGCGCGCGAGAGTCGATGGTTCGTCACGTCGAGGCGATGGTCGGCTTCCTCGACGCGCGGCGCCGAGGTCTTCGACTACGGCAACTCGCTGCGCGGCGAGGCGCAGCTCGGGGGCTACCCGCGCGCCTTCGCCTACCCCGGCTTCGTCCCGGCGTACATTCGACCGCTCTTCTGCGAGGGCAAGGGCCCCTTCCGCTGGGCCGCGCTGTCGGGCGACCCCAGGGACATCGCGACGCACCGACAAGTCGGTGCTCGAGCTCTTCCCCGACAACGAGCCGCTGCGCCGCTGGATCACGAAGGCTGCAGGAGCGCGTGGCGTTCCAGGGACTGCCCGCACGAATCTGCTGGCTCGGCTACGGCGAACGCGACAGCGCGGGCGTCGCGCTTCAACGACCTCGTCGCGAACGGTGACGTGAGCGCGCCCATCGTGATCGGCCGCGACCACCTCGACAGCGGCTCGGTCGCCTCGCCGTATCGCGAGACCGAGTCGATGCTCGACGGCTCGGACGCCATCGCCGACTGGCCGCTCCTGAACGCGCTCGTCAACACCGCCTCGGGCGCGTCGTGGGTCTCGATCCACCACGGCGGCGGCGTGGGCATCGGCCGCTCCATCCACGCGGGCCAGGTCTGCGTCGCCGACGGCACTGCCCTCGCCGGCGAGAAGCTGCGCCGAGTCCTCACGAACGACCCCGGCGACCGGCGTCCTGCGCCACGTGGACGCCGGCTACGAGATCGCCGAGGAGACCGCGGAGGCGACCGGGCTGCGCGTGCCCATGCGCGAGGTCTGATGTCGACGCGCGTCATTCGCCACGTCGGCGAGCTGACGACGAACGACCCGACCCTCGGGGACGGGACCGCGCTCGGGCGTCTCCGCGACGCCGCGCTCGTCGTCGACGAAGAGCAGGTGCTCTGGGTGGGCGAGGACCGCGAGGCGCCCGACGCCGACGCGCTGCTCGACGCCGAGGGGCGCGCGGTCGTGCCCGGCTTCGTCGACTCGCACACGCACCTGGTCTTCGCCGGCGAGCGGAGCGACGAGTTCGAGGCCCGCATGGCCGGCCAGCACTACGACGGCGGCGGCATCACGCGCACGGTGGCCGCGACGCGCGCGGCCACCTCCGAGGAGCTGCGCGGGGGCGCCGCGAAGCGCGTGCGCGAACTCGCGGCTGGCGGCGTCACCACCGTCGAGATCAAGTCCGGCTACGCCCTCGACGTCGCGGGCGAGGTTCGCCTGCTCGAGGTGGCCGGCGAGTTCACGAGAGAGGTGACGTGGCTCGGCGCGCACGTCGTGCCCCCGGAGTTCTCCTCGGACCGCGCGGGCTACCTCGAGTTGCTGACCACGACAATGCTCGACGCCTGCGCGCCGCTCGCGCGTTGGGCCGACGTCTTCTGCGACCGGGGCGCCTTCAGCGTCGACGAGGCGCGCCACGTCCTCACCCGCGCGAGCGCCAATGGACTTGCGCCGCGGCTGCACGCGAACCAGCTGGCCCACAGCGGGGCCATCGCCCTCGCCGTCGAGCTCGACTGCGCGAGCGTCGACCACTGCACGTTCGTCGAGGACGAGGACCTCGACCTCCTGAGCGCGTCAGCGACCGTCGCGACGCTGCTGCCCGGCGCGGAGTTCTCGACGCGTTCCACGTATCCCTCTGCCCGTCGAATGCTCGACGCCGGGGTCACCGTCGCGCTCGCGACCGATTGCAATCCCGGCTCGTCCTACGTGACGAGCATGGGCTTCGTCATCGCCCTCGCGGTTCGCGAGATGGCCATGACCGTCGACGAGGCGCTCTGGGCGGCCACGAAGGGCGGGGCGCTCGCGCTGCGTCGCGGCGACGTCGGCCACCTCGGGATCGGTGCGCGCGCGGACTTCGCGATCCTCGACGCGCCGCGGGCCGCCCACCTCGCGTACCGGCCGGGCGCCAACCTCGTCGCCGCCACCTACGTTGCGGCTTGATCAGGCACCGTCGGGCGCGTGCCAGTGCAGCTGGGCGACGCGCTCGCTCTTCACGTAGCCGTTCGCGACAAACCAACGGGCTGAGTCGTAGAGGGCGAGGGCTGCGGGGCGCGAGTGGTAGCCGAGCTCGTGCCGGGCACGCGCGTCGTCAAAGGTCATGGTGGTCGAGGCCATCTGCGCCGCCTCGAGGGGCACGTGCGGTTCGCGGCCGAAGAGGTCGCCCTCGACGAACTGGGAGAGGCGTCCCGCGATCATCGGCACGGCGGCGGGGAAGTGCCGTGTGGTGGGCGGTAAACCGGTCATTTCGGCCAAGGTAGCGAGGAGCTGGGCCATGGTGAGGTTCTCGCCGCCGCAGATGTAGCTGCGGCCCTGGGCACCCTTCTCGAGGGCGAGGAGGTGGCCCTCGGCGAGATCGTCGACGTGGGCGACGTTCATCGCCGTGTCCACGTAGCCGGGCATCCGCGCGTTGAGGTAGTCGAGGACGACCTTGCCCGACGGGGTGGGGCGGTGGTCGAAGGGACCGTGGGGCATCGTCGGCAGCACCAGCACGACGGGCGCACCCTGAGCGGCGAGCCGCAGCACCTCGTGCTCGGCGACGTACTTCGTCTGCTTGTAGTTGCCGTAGAGGTGAGAGAGGTCCGCGACGTCGTCCTCGTTCGACGGCCGCCCCGCCTTCGTGTCCCAGAGTCCGAGCGTCGCGACCGTCGAGGTGTAGACGATCCGTTCCACCCCCGCCTCGCTGGCCGCTCGAACGACGTTGCGACTGCCTTCCACGTTGACGGCGTAGAAACTCGAGGGGTCCCTGGGCCAGAAGCCGAACTTCGCCGCCAGGTGAAAGCAGAAGCGTACGCCGCGCAGGGGATCGGCGAGTCCCTCGGGCAACGTGACGTCGGCCTCGCGTCCTTCGACGTCGAGCCCGTCGAGGTTTGCGGTCGACGCGCCGGGCTCGACGAGCGCGACGACGTCCGCGCCGCGGGCGAGCAGCGCGCGCGTGACGGCTGAACCGATGAACCCTGCGGCGCCGGTGACGAGGACTCGATCGCCCGCTCGCAGCTCGAAGGTCACGACGTAGCGGACACGCTCGCCGGAGCCTCGCGAGTGCGTCGCAGCGCGCCCTTCGCCATTGAGAGCGCGAAGCCTCGCAGCCAGCCGCCGTGACGCTCCGCGTCCTCGAGCAGCTCGTCGAGAGCGGTGACGAAGAGATCGATCTCTTCGTCGCCGGCGATGAGGGGTGGCAAGAGCTTGATCACGTTGACGTTGTCGGCGGCCACCTGGGTCAAGATGTGGTGTCGCTGGAAGAGCGGCACCACCAGGGTCTGGGAGAACATCGCGGTTCGCGCCGTCTCGATCGCCCGCCAGCGCAGCCGCGCCCGCGCCGATCGCGGCTCCCCGAATACCAGTCCGATCATGTGGCCCTTGCCGCGGATCTCGTGGAGGAACTCGTGACGGCCCGCGAGTTCGCCGAGCCGCTGGTGCCACACGTCGCCCATCGCCGCCGTGTGGGCGATGATCTCCTCGTCGTCGAAGACCTGGAGCGTGGCGAGTCCCGCGACCATCGCCAGTTGATTGCCCTTGAACGTGGTCGAGTGCACGAGGGCTCGATCCATCGAGCTGTAGACACTGCGATAGATGCGGTCACTCGTGAGCATGGCGCCGACCGGGACGAAGCCGCCCGAGAGCGCCTTCGAGACGGTGACGACGTCAGGGGAGAGGCCGTAGTGCTCGAAGGCGTAGAAGCTGCCGGTGCGACCGACGCCCGTCTGCACCTCGTCACAGATGAACAGCGCGCCCGCCTCGTGCACGGCGGCCTCGAGCGCCAGCCAGCGTTCCGTGTCGAGCTCGTAGACGCCCTTGCCCTGGATGGGTTCGGCGATGAGCGCGGCGACGTCGCCTTTCGCGAGCTCGGCGCGCAGCGCGCCGACGTCACCGAAGGGGACTTCGGTCGTGCCGGGAAGCAGGGGACCGAACCCGCGCTTGAACTCCTCGGTGCCATTGAGCGAGAGCGCGCCCATCGTGAGACCGTGGTACGCGTGGGAGAAGTAGAGGATGCGACTCCGCTTAGTGTGGGCGCGCGCGAACTTGATCGAGGCCTCGACCGCCTCGGCGCCGGAGTTGCAGAAGAAGACGCGCTCGATCTGCTTCGGACTTCGGGTGACCAGTTGCTCGGCGAGGAGACCGGGTAGGAGCGCGCAGTCCATCTGGATCATGTTGGGCAGGTCGGCCTCGAGCGCCTGGTGGAGCGCGTCCTTGATGACCGGGTGTGAGCGGCCGAGCGCGAAGACACCGAAGCCGCTCAGGAGGTCGAGGTAGCGCTCGCCCCGGTCGTCATAGAGGTAGCAGCCCTCCGCGCGCTCGTAGAACCGGTCCATACCGAGGGTCTTCAGCACCTTTGCGAGCTGCGGATTCACGTAGCGGGAGTGGAGTTGAAAGTTCTCGCCGCGTCGGTCGCGCATGATGTCGTCGAGATTGAAGGCCACGGCTCTCCTTTGACGGTTTACTTAATCTAAATCGCCGCGGCCCTCGCTCGCGCACGCGAGAATCGTAGGCTCCTTCGGTGGTCGTCTTCCTCGCGCTCGTGGCCGCCGGCGCGAACGCCGTCTCGAGCATCGCTCAACGTCTCGGGGTCGAAGACGCCCCGGCCAGTCGGGGTCCCACACTGGGACTCATTCGTCACATGCTGAGTCGTCGCGTTTGGCTCTTCGGCTTCGTCCTCATGGCGGGCGGCTACGTCGCCCAGGCCGCTGCCCTGCACCTCGGATCGCTCAACGTCGTCCAGCCGCTTCTCGTGAGTGAACTCGTGATCTTGGTCGTCGTGCTCTGGCTCTGGTACGAGACGCCGCTGCGCGCACGAGACGTCGCGGCCGCCGTACTCACGGGCGCGGGACTCGGCGTGTTCCTCTACGTCGCCTCACCCACGAACGGCGCGCGAGTGCCGAGCGACGGGCGCTGGCTCCTCGTCGGCCTCGTCGTGGCCGGCTTCGTCGCGCTCTGCCTAGCGCTTGGCTCGTGGGGTCCTTCGTGGCGGCGCGCGTTGGCTCGCGGCGCGGCCGCCTCGATAGGGTTCGCGCTGGTCGCCGCCTTCACCAAGTCAGTGACCGACGAGCTCGTCAAAGGTCCCGGGGCACTCTTTGGTTCGTGGCAGCTCTACGCACTCGCCGGCGTCGGACTGTTCTCCTTCGTCGTGATGCAGAGCGCCTTCCAGGTGGGACCCTTCGCCGCGTCGCAGTCAACGCTGATCCTCGTCAACCCGTTCGTCTCGATCGCCATCGGACGGGTGCTCTACGGCGAGACACTGCGCGGCGGGGTGCTCGACGTCACGCTGGAGGTGGTCGCGCTCGCGGTCATGACCATCGGCGCGCTCGGGCTCTCGACGTCGGCGCTCGTCGCGAAGATTCACGAAGGAAGCGAAGGGCACCACCTCGCGGGACGAGGTCGCTACGCCCGCTGGCGCGACGAGCGGTTGAACGTCAAGTGAGTCGCGACGGGTCGCTCATCATCGACCGGTACGCTACCCGGGTGTTCGAGGTCACTAACGCGCGCTTTGAGGAGTTGGCGACTGAGGCGCTCGCGTCCCTACCGCCAAGCCTGCTATCGGAGATCGAGAACCTCGCGATCATCGTCGACGACCAGGCGCCTGGTCGGAACCTGTACGGCCTCTACGAGGGTGTCCCGCTCACGAAGCGTGGTCCCATCAGCTACAGCGGCGTGATGCCCGATCGGATCACGCTCTACCAGAAGACGATCTGTCGCGACTGCTTCAACGAGGAGGACGTGAAGGCGCAGATTCGAAAGACGGTCATTCACGAGGTCGCCCACCACTTCGGCATCAGCGATCCTCGCCTGGCAGAGTTGGGCTGGGCGTGAAGCGACGGAGAGTCGGCGTCGTCGACCGGTCGGCAACGGGTTCGCAAGGCGCGACGTGACGACGAACAGTGAGCTGTCGTTCGGGGCGGACCGTGGCGAGGCGCTCGCCGCCGTGGAGTCAATCGCTGATGGCCGCGGGTGGTGCAACGTCGTGCCCCACGTGGTCGATGACGTGCCCGACCTGAAGGTGAACTTCACCGGACTGTGGGTGAGTCGAGGCGTTCCCAAGGCGTCCTTCGTGACCGTCGCGCCCCGCGCCGGCGTACCGCAACCTTCCTCGCTCGGCGTCCTGCACTCCCGGGGCCGCCTTGGCGGCGAGCGCATCAGGGGGCTGCTCGAGGGCGCGCCCTTCGTTGCGCGACAGGATCACAACCAACGGGGACTCCTGCTCGAGGTTCCCGTCGGCACGTCCGCGCAACAGGTGCTCGAAGTGATGTCCAACTTCACGTCGTCGTTGTGCGACTACGAGATGACCGGAAGTTGGCGGCTCGACCTCTACGTCCGCTGACTGGCGCACCTCGTTACGGCCTGCGTGCGCGTTGGCGTGAATGAGATTCTTGCGCTGATTCCTCCACTGAACCGCCGATGACCACCGTAGCGAGGAGTCAGACCGTTAATGTTTTAACCAGGGCAGGAAGCTGACTCGAGGTATGAAAAAGATCGAGGGGATGTCGTGAACCTGAGATCGAACGCGTGGAAGTACGTGTTGGTTCTGGGCGCGTGCCTCGTCATCGAATACTTTGCCGTTCCCAACATCACCAATCAGAACACCGTCTACTCGATCATCGGGAAGCTGGCGGTCGTGAGCATTCTGCTGGGCGTGCACTTCAACCAGCCTCGCGAGCGACTCGGCTGGTACCTCCTAGCCATCTCCATCGGTTGCTTCACCATTGGCGACGACGTCTTCACCTACTACCAGGTGGTGGTTCACAACATCCCCTTCCCGTCGTGGGCCGACGCGATCTACTTGATCGGCTACCCCTTCCTCTTCGCCGGCGTGCTGCGACTTACCCACAATCGGGCCGCCACGACGAATCGTGAGGACACCTGTGACGCGGCGATCGTCGCCCTCGGGGCGATGGCGCTCTCGTGGCAGTTCCTGATGGACTCCTACATTCACGACGTCACGCTCTCGACCTTCGGGATGTTGGTCTACCTGGCGTACCCGATGATGGACATCGCGATCGTCTTCATCGTGTTCCGCGCACTCTTCTTCCGCGAGGCGCGATTCACGTACCAGCGGCTGCTCGCGGCGTCGATCGTCGCGCTCTTCGTCGCCGACTTCATTTACGACGTGCAGGTACTGCACAACACCTACACCGGAGGTAATTTCGTCAACGGGATCTACCTCGGGCAGTATCTGTTGATCGCTGCGGCCGCACTGCACCCGTCCATGGCCAAGTCGTCGTCAGAAACGCTGCCGTCGAGGGCGGAACGTACCGCGAGACGCGGACGAGTGCCGTTCGTCATCCTCGCGGGCTTTGTGCCGCCGGTCATTCTGCTCGTCGCGTCGGCCAGCGGCAACCACGTCAACGTCTTCGCCATCTCCTTGTTCTGCGTCGTCGTCTTCCTCCTGATCTGCCTCCGGCTCATCTGGCTGATTGGCGATATGACCAGTCAATCCGTCGAACTCGTCGATCGCGTCGATGAGCTGCGCTCGCTCGAGGAACGCTTTCGCCTCGCCTTCGAGGACAACATGGCGCCCATGCTCTTTACCGACCTCGACGACCGCGTGATCGCGGCAAACGACGCCTTCTGCACGATGATCGGCTACGAGCGCGATGAGGTACTCGGTCGCGACTCGACGCCCTTTACCTACCCCGAGGATGTCGGGATCTCCGAGGAAACGCATCGGCGAATCGCCAGCGGCGAGATCGAGCAGGCGCGCTACGTGAAGCGCTACGTGCGAAAGGACGGCCGGGTCATCGTCGTAGAGGTGTTGCGCTCGCTCGCGCGCGACGCGCGCGGCAACGCGCTGTACCACGTCATCTCCCAGCGGGACATCACCGACGAGCGCAGCCTCGCCGCCGAGCTCTCCCACCAGGCACTACACGACTCACTCACCGGGCTCGCCAATCGGGCGCTCTTCGTTGACCGCCTCGAACAGGCGAACGCGCGGGTGGCCCGGGGCGGCGGCGTCTGCGCCGTCTTGCTCCTGGACCTCGACGACTTCAAGGGGGTGAACGACTCCTTGGGCCACGTCGCGGGTGACCAGCTGCTGATCGCCGTGGCGCGTCGCTTGGAGCGCGCCACGCGCGGGTCCGACACGCTCTGCCGGTTTGGCGGCGACGAGTTCCTGTACCTCGCCGAGGGTCTGACGTCGTCGATCGACGCCGAACACGCCGCGGTCCGACTGCTCGAGGTGTTGGAGGAGCCCTTTGTCGTCAACGACGCCTTGATCGAGCAACACGCGAGCATTGGCGTCGTGGTCGCCGACCGCGCGAGAGCCGATCTCGACGAGTTCATCCAGAGCGCCGACGTGGCGCTCTATGAGGCCAAGCGCAAGAGCAAGGGCCGCTACGCCGTCTTCACCGAGGACATGCACCAGCAGGCGGCGAGCAGGTTCTCGCTCGTCCAAGAGCTTCGCCAGGCGCTCTCGAACGACGAGATCACCATGCGCTACCAGCCGATCGTGGACCTCGCGAGTGACGAAGTCGTCGGCTTCGAGGCGCTGATGCGCTGGCGCCACCCGGTGAAGGGGATGGTCCCGCCCGGCGTGTTCATTCCCATCGCCGAGCAGAGCAACCTCATCATCGAGCTGGGGAACCGCGCGCTGCACGACGCGGTCTTCGCCTGCGCGGGCTGGCCCTCGCAGAACGGATCGCGGTCCCAACCCTTCGTCACCGTCAACCTCTCCGCACGTCAGTTCCACGACCCGGAACTGGTGCCGACCATACAGCGGGTGCTGGTCGAGAGCGGTCTCGAAAGCCGCCGACTGGTTCTCGAGATCACCGAGAGCGCGACCTTGCTCAACGTCGCCGAGACCATGAGCGTCATGGAACAGCTCACCAACCTCGGCGTGACGTTCGCCCTCGACGACTTCGGCACGGGCTTCTCGTCGCTCTCCTATCTCGCGCTGCTGCGGCCGAGGATCATCAAGATCGACCAGTCCTTCGTCAGCCCCAAGTTGGTGACCGACCACAACGACGCGCTGCTCGAGGCGATCGTCTCCCTGGGTCACCGTCTCGACATGACGATGCTCGCCGAAGGCATCGAGACCGCGGGGCAGTTGGAGCGGGTACGCACGATCGGCTGTGAGCTGGGCCAGGGCTTTCTCTGGTCCGAGGCCGTGGTCGCCGACAACGTCGTCGACGCCCTGCGGCCGGGGGCGCTGTTGGCCGGTCAGCGGGTGGGTTCGCTCGAGGAGTAGGCGTGGCGTCGAGATCGTGGCGGCGACGGGCCCGACCCACGATGCCAAACCTCTAGGGTGAAAATATGAGCACCCCCCTCGCACCCTCTGAGTTGCCCACGACCCTGGGCGCCCTGCGATCGTCAGGCTACGAACCGCTTTCCGTGCGCGAGGAGATCCGCAAGAACCTTGAAGAGCGCCTCGCCGCGGGCGTGCCGCTCACGACCTCGGTGCTCGGCTTCGAGGACTCCGTGCTGCCCCAGCTCGAGACG
The DNA here is from genome assembly GCA_963823815.1 of uncultured Acidimicrobiaceae bacterium. Lineage (GTDB taxonomy): Bacteria > Actinomycetota > Acidimicrobiia > Acidimicrobiales > RAAP-2 > RAAP-2. The sequence goes on along the minus strand of CAWGMU010000001.1, from coordinate 790,207 downwards.
GCGCTCCTCGCTGGACACGACATCATCCTGCTCGGAGAGCGGGGCCAGGCAAAGACGCGGATCATCCGCTCGCTCGTCGAGCTGCTCGACGAGTGGCTGCCGATCATTGCTGGGTCGGACGTGCGCGACGACCCCTTCGCACCCGATCTCGGCCTACGGGATCGATCTCGTCGCGCGAGCGCGGGGAGGAGACGCCGGTCGCCTGGGTCCACCGCAGCCGCCGCTTCGCCGAGAAGTTGGCCTCGCCCGATACCTCGATGGCGGACCTCATCGGCGAGGTCGACCCCATCAAGGTGGCGAGCGGCCTGTTTCTCGACGACCCGCTGGCGCTCAGCTACGGCCTGGTGCCGAAGTCGAACCGCGGCATCTTCGCGATCAACGAGCTGCCCGACCTCGGCGAGCGCATCCAGGTCGGCCTGCTCAACGTCCTCGAGGAGCGTGACGTGCAGATCCGTGGTCACCTCGTGCGACTCGAGCTCGACGTCTTGGTGGTAGCGACCGCCAACCCCGAGGACTACACCAACCGCGGAAGGCTCATCACGCCACTGAAGGACCGCTTCGGCTCGCAGATCCGCACGCACTATCCCTTCGAGATCGACACCGAGATCGAGATCATGTACCAAGAGGCGCGGCTGCCCTCGAGCCCGGTGCCGATCACGGTGCCCTGGTTCATCAACGACATCATCGCCCGGGTGAGCCACGTCGCTCGGCGCAGCAACGTGATCAGCCAGAGCTCGGGCGTCTCGGTGCGCCTCTCCATCGCCAACTTCGAGACGGTCGTCGCCAACGCACTGCGTCGAGCACTGCGCACGCACGACACGGCCGTGGTGCCTCGCGTGAGCGACCTCGTCGCGATGGTCCAGTCGACGCAAGGCAAGATCGAGTTCGACACGATGGACGACAGCGACGCCGATCAGGTGATCGCGGCGCTCGTCTCACTCGCGGTGCGCCAGTGCTTCGCCGACGTGCTGCTCGAAGAGGCCCCCGACATCGTTGAGGCCTTCAACGACGAGGTCATCGTCCACGTGGGCGACGACCTGCCCGACGCCGACTACCTGGCGGTGTTGGCGGCGATGCCCGCCCTCGACGCGACCGGTCGATCGCGTCGCCGGGCCGGGGGCGAGTGACGGCGAACGCGCCGCCGCCGCCGAGTTCATCCTCGAGGGGCTCTACCTGACCAAGCGCCTGGCGAAGGACGCCTCGGGAGCGAGGGCCCTCTATCGCAGTAAGAACCGGTAGTGCCCGTCCGCTACCACTACCGCCGCTTCGGTGAGGGCGACGACTTCGACGACCTCGACGTCGACGAGATGCTGCGACTGCTCGCCGACGACTTCATGGAGAACGGCGACCTCGACGAGGCGATGGACCGACTGCTGCGCGAGGGGTACACGACCGAGGACGGTGAACGGGTCGAGGGGCTGCGCGAGCTGCTCGATCGAACCCGAAAGCGCCGACGCGAACTCGAGCAACAGGCAGACCCCGAGGGCGAAATGCAGCGCTACCGCGACTGGCTCGAGCTCATCGAGGGGATGGAATCTGAAGCGATCGACGCGCTGCTCGCCGAGGCGCAGGCCTCGGGCGACGAGCGACGCCTCGAGGTCACCCGGGACCTCGTCGACCAGAAGAACATGCAACGCGACCTGATGAGCGACCGGCTCGCCGAGCGATTGGGGGAGTACCGCGACTACGACTTCGTGTCCTCGCAGGCGCGCGAAGAGTTCGAGCATCTGCTCGGCGAGTTGGAGCGCGACGTGCTCGAACACCTACTTTCGAATCGAGCAAGGAGTTTCTCGGTCGCCCCGACCCCGAGGAGCTCGCCCGGATGCGCGAGATGATGGACGCGCTCTCGACGATGATCGAGCAGGACCGACGCGGCGAGCCGCTCGATCCCACATTCGACGACTTCATGGAGAGCTTCGGCGACTACTTCCCCGGGGCGCAGAGCCTCGAGGACGTGATCGCGCATGATGGCCGAGCGCGCCGCGGCCGCCGAGGCGATGTTCAACTCGCTCTCCTCCGAGCAACAAGGCGAGTTGCGCGCGCTGTTCGACCAGATGATGCAGAACATGGATCTCAACTTCTCGCTGAACCGGCTGGTGGCGAACTTGCGTCAGGCGACGCCCGACCTCGACTGGAATCGCGCGCACCGAATGCGGGGCCAGGACGGCTCGCCCTTCGCTCGGGCCGCCTCGGTCGCCGAGCAACTCGGTGAGCTGAAGGGACTCGAGGAGTTCTTGGGCCAGAGCCACGCCGCTCAGGGACTGCCCGAGGTCGACGTCGAGGCTGTTCGCCGCAACCTCGGCGACGACGCCGGCGCGACACGTCGAGCGGCTCCAGAGGCGCTTCAGGAACTCAAAGACCAGGGCTTCGTCGACCGCCGAGGGCGCCGGCTGCACCCTCAGCCCAAAGGGTGTTCGCAAGATCGCCCAGATCGCGCTGCGCGATCTGTTCGAGCAGCTGCGCGACTCGCCGACGCTTGGTGGCCACCAATCGGCAGCGATCGCGCGCGGGGGAGACCGCGAGGAGACGTCCAAACCGTGGGAACCCGGCGAAGCCTTTTCGTTGCACCTGCCGAGAACGCTTCGTAACGCGCTGCTCCGTTCTGGACCGGGACGCCCGTGCAGACTGCACCCCGACGACTTCGAGGTCGAAGAGTACGAGGCGACGCGGCGCTCGTCGACGGTCTTTGCCATCGACCTCTCGCTCTCGATGGCCATGCGGGGCAACCTCGTGCCGGCAAAGAAGATGGTGCTCGCGCTGACCCAACTCATTCGCTCGAAGTTCCCGCGCGACTTCGTCGCGGTCGTCGGTTTTGGCGAGCGCGCCCAGGAACTGAAGATCGAGGACGTGCCCGCGCTCACGCATCGACTACGACTACGGCACCAACCTCCAGCACGCCCTCGCCCTCAGCCGGCACCTGCTGCGCAACTGAACGCGGCGAACGCCAGATCGTCGTCGTCACCGACGGCGAGCCGACCGCTCACCTGACGGCGACGGGCGAGCCCTTCTTCGCTTGGCCGCCGGTGCGCGAGACGCTCGAAAAGACCATGGCCGAGGTGCTTCGCTGCACCAAGGCCGGGATCACCATCAACACCTTCGCCCTCGACATCGAGCGCAGCCAGTTCCCGTTTGTCGAGCAAATCGCCCGGTCAACGGGGGACGGCTCTTCTACACCGACGTGGACGATCTGGGAACGTACGCGCTCGACGACTTCGTCAAACACCGCCGCGCGGGCTGAGCGCGCTAACCCTCCCGATCAGGGAGATTGACACATTCAATTTGCTATTTCCGCCAAATTTCCGCCACAATGACATGGTTGTAATTACATCGGTGGTAACAGCCGCCGCTGGGGAGGAATCACGCGTGGACATTGTCGAACTCTTGAGCGGTATGGAGGATCGGGGTTGGCAGGCGCGAGCGAACTGCATGGGGGTCGACCCCGACCTCTTCTTCCCCGAGCGCGGTGCCTCCACCCGGGAGGCGAAAGAGGTCTGCCGCGGGTGCGTCGTGCGCGAGGACTGCCTGGAGTACGCCCTCGACAACGGAGAGAAGTTCGGGATCTGGGGCGGGATGAGCGAGCGCGAGCGCCGCCGTCTGCGCCGGGCCCGTGCGATCGAACGGCGCGCCCAGGCCGGCTGAGCTCAGCTGAGGCGGGCCTCGATCGTCGCGCTCTCGCTGAGCCCGAGCTGCGCCCAGCGGCTCGGCTCTCGGCGTCGAGTACCGCTTCGGGCACGAGTCCCACGAGTTCGGCGTGGTCGATCGCGCCACTCGGGAAGCAGGGCCTCCGCCCGGTCGTAGACCGTTGCCGGGCCCCACGATCGTTGGCTCGATCAGGTTGACGCTGATCTGGACGAAGTCGCCGATCGGAAAGGCGAGCGCGCGGACCTCGTCCTGGCGCACGGACTTCGGCGATCGCCCGGCCCGTCGCTGAGCGAAACGCCCGTCACCCAGAGGTTCCACGCGACGAGGACGCCCCTTGCGCCGACGGCAGTCGCGCCGAGCCTGGGATCGGACGCCGGCGGTCCGAAGTCCGGCGCCAGGGTGCGAAAGGCGCCGCGGCGCACCTCGGGCAGGGTCCGAGTGGAGCCGTTCGACAGCGGACCGTAGAGGAACGCGGGCACGTCGAAGGACTCGGCGATCCAACGGGCCGTCTCGTCGCGCAGCGAACGGGCCCGGTCGGGCACGTCGGGCGGTAGGGCCACGAAGGGCACGACGTCGACGACCCCGAGTCGGGGGTGGACGCCCTCGTGGTGGCGTAGGTCGAGTTCGTCAAAGACCGCCGCGATGAGGGAGCGCACGTCGTGGGTGAGGTCGTCACGTCGCTGATCAGGTGAAGACGCGAGCGGTTGTGGGACCCGTCGTGCTGGCAGGTCGCGAAAGCGACCGTCCGGCGGCTTCGCTCAGGTCGTCGAGGACCTCGAGGTCGACGTCCCTCAGAGACGTTGATGACGCACTCGAACAAGCGAGTGCGATACTAGTGCAGGTCGCGGTTAAAGAGCGCGACGACGACGCTCGCGCAGCAGTGCGACGGCGCTCGCGCTCGGATCATGCCACCCCAGATGCCGTGGTCGATGTGGTTGTCGAGTGCGTACTCGAGGCACTGACTCGGCGACCGGGCAGGTCGCACAGATTCGTTGCGCAATGATCACGCCAACGCCATCTCGTGGGAAGAACGTCTCCGCGGGGTACTCGCGGCACTTTCCGTCTGCCATCCATTCGGTACTCATGCTCACCTCCCTTCCCACTTCTACTACTCACAGTAGCGACTCTTTGTGTGACGAACTGATTACGATAGCCTTTATGTTCACAAGCCGATGGTTACCATACTCCTCACAGAGGCTGTAACCCCCTTAGAGAGTCGGCTCCGCAAGGTCAGACCAGTAGAATGAGTTTCGCACGTAAGCGCATCCTAAAGGAGCACTTGTGAGCCAGGTCCCAACCCCGGAGATCACCGAAGTCGTCGACCCGGTCGGTCACGTCCAGGTGATCTATCTCGGCCCCGTGGCGCCCCACTGGGAGTGCCGCATGGTCTTCGGCGACGAAGAGCAGATCCAGGCCTTCGTCGACCGCGTCGACGCGCGCCTGCGGTTTCTGCCCCCGCACGACCCCCAGTTCCGCCGCAACCGTGAGCGCGTCAACCGCGACGCCGAGCGCGAGAACCTGCTCGTCGAGTGGAACCTCGGCTACGACGAAGAGAGCTAGGCCAAGGGCGAGTTCGTCACCCGCTCGTACCACGCGGTCGGGTCGTCGAGTTCCTCCGCGCTCGGCAGTCCGTCCACGCGCAGTAGCGCGCTGAAGACCCGCGAGCGAGTGCTCGGCGGCGAGTGTCGACACGAACTCGCGCCGCCTGCCTCGTGGTGTTCGCCCTGGGTCGAGATGCCAAAGAGCGCCGCGGCGGCGTCCTCGCCGCGCGCGTCGCTGCGACGGTGGCGACGGTACGCCTCGACGAGCGCCGGTCGCGGTCCGAGCATCGTCTCGGTGATCTGCTGGGCCGCCGCTTCGAAGAAGGCGAGCAGCACGCTCGCCGCGGCGTTGATGGCGCGCGTGGCGTCGGTCTCTTCGGGCACCTCGATGCCGTCGAGCAGCGACTCGGGGTTCTCCATGATGCCCGTCGATGTCGCCGGGCTCGATCATCGACTGCAGGCGCGCCAAGCAGGTCGCCCTGGGCCTTCGTCGACTCGTTGACCGCGTCGATCAGCAGCGCGCGCAGCGCGTCGCCGGTGCCGGGCTGGGTCAGGACCAGCGAGGCGACGAACTCCTGGGCGAGCGCGAAGACGTAGACCTCGTCGCGCTCGAGCGACCAGTCCTCGGCGAAGTTGGCGAGGTTGTTCACGACGAGCAGACGGTCGCTCGTCGTTGCGCGGCAGGGGCAGTGCCGCGAGCGACCACGCGCGCTCCGAGAAGTGACCGGCGACCGAGCCCATCTGGAAGCCCGAGAAGAGCGGACCGATGGTGCGACGGATCTGGGCGATCATCTGCGTTCTCGTCGCGAGGTCGAGGCTTCTCACCCGATGGTGGCACCGGCGCGCGACGATCGGCTCCATGAGCGGGCGCCACTGTTCGAGGGCAGCCATGCGTCAGCGCGGAGCGGTTGACCGCCACGACGTTGGCTTCGATCGAGACGCCGAAGAGCGCGTCGACGTGGCGAGCGACGAGCGGGGCGAGCTCTTCGAGTCGCTGGCGCTCGGTCGGCAGCGGGTTCGGGTCGCCGTCCTCGCCGCGGGCGATGTTGAGTGCGAGTTGCGTCGCCGTCGTGTACCAGGCGTCGGGTCCCTGCTGGCCGAGCATCGAGAAGATGTCGCCGAACATGTCCGCCGAAGGGGTTCGTCACTCACGGGACCAACTTAAAGGCGACAGCGCGAGCGTCATGTCCGCGTGGTGCACGGTCGTCGTTGCGCAGTACGTGATATGCGCGGCGGTGTAGGCGGGCGTGAGGTAGAGCGCCGAGATCGAGCTGGTCCCAGTTGTCGAGGTCGCTTGCCGTTCCACACGGTGATGACGTCGCCGACGGCGAGGCCCGCGTGCGCGGCGGCGCTGTAGCGCACGACCTTCGTGACGACGCACGCCCCCGCCCTGCTCGTCCTTGCCGTCGATACCGAGGTCGGCGTGACAGCCGCGACCGGTCGCGACGACGTCGGCTACCTGGGCGACGAACTGCGCCGGGTACCAGAAGTGACGCGCCGAGAGCAGCGCCACCACGTGGCCGCTGTGGTCGACCGCGATGGCGTCGACGTAGGCGGAGAGGCTCGTGTCGGACCTCGTCGCGAGGTACCTGCACGACACCTTGCGCGTCGTTGCGTGGGTCGCCGAGCGATCGTCGTCGACCAGTCGTACTCGGGCACCTTGGTCGAACCCTTCACGATCGGAGCGACGACCGCGACCACGCAGTGCTCGCGGGCATCGGTGTCGAAGCTTCAACGCGGCGACCGTGTCGCCCAGCTTGCACGATCGAAAAGCCCATCACCTTGTCGCGACCGACCCAGCGTCACTGGGAAGTTCGACCTCGGTCGCTGTCGAACCCGTGATCAGCGCGTTGACGGGGATGAGCGTCGTGGTGACGGCGAGGTCGTGGGGCAGGACCAGGGCGGCGACGTTGACGACGTGGCCCGGCGTCGTGATCGTGAGGTCCACCGTGTCGGCGCGGCCGCTACGCGGCTCGAGGCCGGCAGGGCGTCGAGGGTCGTCGCCAGGTGCGCCGGCAGGTCGCCGGCGGCGTCGATGAGCCACGATTGACCATGAGCACGATGGCGCCGACGATCAGGAAGAGCGCCATGATCGACACGACGATGCGAGGCGTGATGACGTGCGGGCGCGTGGTCGTCGTGGTCGCGCAGGTTCTCGAAACTCGGCAATTCGCTCGGGTGGACCCACTGCCGGCCCCTCGGTGGGTGGCCGCGCGTGACGCTCGAGGCGCCACCAATTCTTGAACTCCTCCCACTCTCCACCCATCTTGAAAGGCTAGTAACGAAAGGCTTCTCGGTTGGGTCGCCCTAGCATTCGTACCCATGGCTTTGGACGTCGCGCTCGACATTGGGACCTCGCACACGCGCCTCGCGACCAGTCGAGCGCGGCGTCTTGTTCGACGAGCCGACGATGGTCGCCATCGACACGAACACCGGCGGTCGTCGAAGACTCGGTCATGGCGCGCTGGAACATCGTCGCGCGCACCCCGCGTCACGTCGTCGTCTTTCGACCGCTCAGCCAAGGGGCCACCGTCGACTTCGACGTGACGCTCCGGCTCATCGCTGCGCTCTTCGAACGCGCCGGCGTCTCCAAAATGAGTCGCGCGCGCGTCGTCATGAGTGTGCCCTCTCTGGCGACGGCGATCGAACGTCGAGCGCTTCGCCAGGCGGCCATTCAAGCGGGCGCTCGCGAGGTCGAGTCTCATCGAGGCGCCGCTCGCCGCGGCGATCGGACTGGGCCTGCCCGTGCAGGATCCCGTTGGCTCGGCGCTCACGCTGCTCGGCGCCGGCGCGAGCGAGGCGGCCATCATCTCGCTCGGCGGCATCGTGACCGGCAGGGCGCGTCGCGTGGGCGGCAACGACGTCGACGCCGCCATCGCCACGTTGCTGCGCGTCCACCTCGGCGTCGTCGTGGCGCCGACGGTCGTCGAGATGCTCAAGTTCACGCTCGGCTCGGCCCTCGGTCGCACGGCGGGGCTCGTCGAGGTCGTGCCCGCGCGCACCGTCGACCGTGGTCGCCTCGTGCGACGTCGAGGTCGAGCGCCGAGCTCGTGAACGCGGCGGCCCACGACGTCCTCGCGTCCACGATGCGCATGATCCAGGAGTGCCTCGGCAACACGCCGCCGGACCTGTCCCAGGACGTCAGCGCTCGAGGGATGACCCTCGTCGGCGGCGAAGCCAACTTCAACGACATCGATGAACTGGTCGCGTCGAGTTCGGGGGTTGAGGTGAGTGTCGCGAGCCAGGCCGACCTCGCCGTCATCCAGGGACTCCAGGCCTGCCTCGAGGAGATGGCGTCGCTCCACGCGCTCTTTCGAAACGCCGACCGCTAGTCCCTCTCCTCTCGGCGCAGCTGGTCGACCGCCGAACGCACTTGCCAGTCGCGGTCTTCGGCGGCGCCATCGAGTGCCGCCTCCACGTCGGGACCCTCATAGTTGGCGAGCGCGACGACGGCGCGACGTCGAACGGGCGGCTTATCGGCGAGAGCAGCGAGAATCGTCGAACGTGCGCGCTCGTCGCCAATGGCCCCGAGCGCGGCGACGGCTGACTCGCGACAGCGCGCGTCCTCGTGATTCGCGGCGACGTCACAGAGCGCGTCGACCGCGCCGACGTAGAGGTGTTCGCCGAGCGCGAACGCCGCCGCGTCGACGACGAGCGGGTCCGGCGACGCGAGCAGCCCGGCGACCTCGTCGAGCAGCGTGGCGTCCTCGATGCTCGCGTGGGCAAACTGTTCCAACGCGTCGCGGCGTACCTCGAGGTCATCGTCGGTGAGCACGTGGTGCCAGACCGTCGAATCCATCAGGGAGCGGCGGGTCAGTCCCCGAACCGCGAGCACTCGCTGGCGAGGGTCACTCGACTCGAGGGTCGCGAGCAAGAGCGCGTCACCCTCCGGACTTGGGGTGAAACTCGCGCGCAGGAGTTCGTTTTCCAAGGGCTCAACTAGCGTTGCGTCATCTTCGGGCACGCTTCCATTTCACCACCCGGCGGCCGCCGCCGAGACCTCTGGCGCTTCGCCGTCGCAGCCATCGTCGTGGTGCTCGTCGCCTACGGCCTTCAACGCTGGCCGACCGACCAGTACGCGATCACGCCGGGCGACGCGAAACCGGTTGCACCGCTCATCAAGGTGGAGGGGATCGCGACCAATCCGCACCACGACACGATCGACCTCACCGACGTCTACGTGCAGTCCCTGAGCGCCTGGCAGTGGCTGACCGCGCACCTGCAGTCCCACGTCCAGTTCGTCTCGGGCGACCAGCTCGTGGAGCCGGGCATTCCCCAGAGCGAGCTCGGTGCGCAGGGCTACCTCGAGATGAGCGACGCCAAGCAGGCGGCCGAGGTCGTCGCGTTTCGCACCCTCGGTTGGACGGTCGCGGGGACGAGGACCGGCGCGGTCGTTACCGGCGTCGAGGCGTCTTCGCCGGCGTCGACGAGCCCACGTGCACGTCGGCGATCTCGTCGTCGGCGTGAACACGACGGTGATCGACTCGGGCTGCCAGCTCATTAACTACGTGCACGGCCTCGCTCCCGGGACGGCACTCACCCTGCATCTGCAACGGGTCTCTATCTCCTCGAAGGGCGACTTGACGTACCACGCCAGGACCATCGTCGCGGTCACGACGAGTGCGGTGCCGAGTGGCGTGTCGACGGGCGCGTGTTCGGGCGCGGCCGGCCCCAACCGCTCGTGGCTCGGCGTGTCGCTCGAGGACGGGTACCGCTACACGCTGCCCGCCAACGTCACGATCGACACGGCGAACATCGGGGGACCATCGGCCGGACTCGCCATGACGCTCGCTCTCATCAACAAGACTTGAGCGGAGGATCGCTCACCGGACATCAGCACGTCGCCGCCACGGGCACCATGACGTCGACGGTGTCGTCGGTCGACGTCGGCGGCGTCGAGGAGAAGACGGTCGCCGTGCATCGCGCGGGGGCCAAGTACTTCCTCGTGCCCGTCGGCCAGGGCAACGTGGCGGCGGCGCGCGCGGCCAAGCAGACGGGTCTCACCATCCTCCCGTGACGACCCTGACCCAAGCGTTACGCGACCTGCATCGCCTGGGAGGGGTCAAGCCGGTGCCGCTCACCAAGCCTTCGTAGGTCCAGTGTCGCTCCTTCTACCCCGTAGGCTTTAGGGAATGGACGACCGCCTATTCATCTCGGCGGCTCGACGGTCGTCGTCCGAGGTCACCCGGGTGAACTTCACCACCGCTGCGCAAGGGTGGACTCGACCCCAATGAGGTGCGCCTGCACCTGGAAGCCGTCGCCCGCGAGATTGGCCACCTGGAGAACCGGATCCGCGAACTGCAGGATCAGCTGAGCGAAGCCAACCGACGCGCCGCGAATCCGACCCTCGACGAGGCCACGCTCACGAGCGCCCTCGGTGCTCAGAGCGCCGCGATCCTTCGCTCGGCCCACGAGGAAGCCGGTCGCGTCACGGCCGAGGCCCAAGAGCGCAGCGCCCAGGTCTTCACCGAGACCCAACAGCGCAGCGCCGCGCATCTCATCGAAGCCCAGGAACGCGCCACCGCGATCGTCACGGAGGCCGAGAGTGCTGCGACCCAGATCGACCACGACTCGCGACTCGCGGCGGAACGCCTCGTCGACTCGGCGAAGGTCAACGGCGAGGCGCTCCTCGAACACGCTCGCGAACAGGGACGCGCCGTCGTCGAGCAGGCGAACGAGGCGCGCCGCACTGTGTTAAACGACCTCGCCGTGAAGCGCAAGGCGTTGCACCTCCAGATCGAACAGCTCCGCGCCGCGCGCGACACGCTCGGTACGTTCGTCAGCTCGGTGCGCCAGCAGGTGGATGAGGTGCTCTCGGGCATCAACGCCTCGGACGAGGTCGCGCGCGCGGCGGCCCTCGAGGCGCTGCGCAGCCACGATCGTCTCGCCCGAACCGACCGAGGAGGAGTTGCTCGCGGGGACGCCGCTGCGCCAGGTGCCCGAGACCCCACCGGAACCCACGACGGAGGAGACCGCGACGAGGGCGAAGCCCCGCAAGGGCCTAAAGACCGCCGTCCCGAGCGACGAGTCCCTCCTTGAGGATGACCCGTCCGGCACCGACGTCGTCAACGAGATATTCGCTCGACTGCGTAAGGCCACCCTCGAAGAGCGCGGCGTCACCGCGCTTGCCCCGAAGAAGACGCCCGCCCACAAGCCCGAGACGCCCGTCGGGGTGCTCTTTCGATCGACGCGACGAGGCGCTCGAGGAGTCGCTCGCGGTCCTGACGCGCCGGGTGAAGCGCGCCCTCCAAGACGACCAGAACATCATGCTGGAGCGGCTGCGCAACGTGAAGGCGATGATCACCACCGAGCTCGAGGACGAACACGATCAGCGCGACCGCTACGCCGACGCCGCCTTCGAGGCGCTCGGCCACGCGGCGATGGCGGGTGCCCAGTTCGCCCGCGACGAGGGTGGCGTCACGGGGCCGGGCGTGGCGAAGCGAGCCGATCGAGGACTGCGCGGCCGACCTCGCGGTGACCATCGTGTTGGCGCTTGCGCAAGCGGATCCTCACTGACGGCAGCGGCGACGGTCCCGACCGCGTGAACGCCGCGTACCGCGAGTGGCGCGGTGCCCGGGTCGAACGACTCTGCACCGACGCGGCACGTCGGGCCTTCCATCTCGGCGTCGTCACCGCGTCGCTGGGTCGCTCGTTCGATTCTTCGCCGCGCCCAACGACGCACCGTGCGACCTTTGCGCGCATGGACGCCGACGCCGGTGAGTGGCTCGCGGGCGAGAAGTTTCCGAGCGGTGCGCCGTACCCACCGCTGCACGCGGGCTGCGCGTGCACTGTCATTCCCGTTTAAAAACGGCGTAGGCTCGACCCGTGCGCAGTCCGACCGACGTTCCGCAGCGGCCGCGTCGGCTCGGGCGATCTCTCCCGGCGATTCTGGATCGGGCTGGCGTTCGTCGTCATCCTCGTCGGCTTCCTGTCGCTGCGCAACCTGGCGGTGCTCTGGACCGACGAGATGTGGTTCTCCTCGTTGGGTCTCTCGAGCGTCTTCTCGACGCTCTTCTTCATCAAGGTCGGGACTCGGGCTCACCTTCGGAGCGATCTACTTCTTCATCATGTGGGGCAACCTGCTGCTCACCGACCGGTTTGGGGCGCGCGACCTCTCCTTTGACCCCGAGGACGAGGTGGTGCGACGGTTCCAGAACGTCGTGCGCCCCTACGCCAAGCGCGATCTACGCGGCGATCGCCGCTCGTCATGGGCCTGATCGCGGGACTCAACGCGACCGGCCAATGGAACAACTACCTGCTCTTCACCCACTCGCAGCCGTTCCACTAAGGTCGACCCGGTCTTCCACAAGGACCTCGGCTTCTACATCTTCACGCTGCCCTTCGTCTCCTTCGTCGTGACGTGGTTCCTCGTCTGCCTGATCGTCGGGCTGATCGTGATCACCGGCTTCCACTTCTTGAACGGCGGCATCCGCACGACCAAGGTGACGCCGCGCGTCTCGCCGCGCGTGAAGGCCCACCTCTCGGTGATCGGCGCGGCGATCGCGCTCATGAAGGCGGTCGGCTACATGATCGGCAAGTGGGAGCTCGTCAACTCGACGCAACGGGTACGTCCAGGGCGCCACCTACACCGACGTGCACGCGCGCATGCCCGCGCTCACGATCCTCTTCTGGCTCTCGCTGGCCGCGGCGGCGATCCTGCTCTACAACGTGCGCTCGCGCGGCTGGTCGCTGCCCGCCGTAGCGGTCGGGCTCTGGCTCTTCGTGGCGCTCGTGATCGGCGTGCTCTACCCGACGTTCCTCCAGGCCCTCAAGGTCAGTCCCAACCAGGAGTCGCTGGAGTCGCCCTACATCGCACGGAACATCGAAGCGACGCGGGCCGCCTTCGGTCTCAACAACGTGCAGTACCACACCTTCGCCGGCCAGACCTCGATCACCGAAGCCCAGATCAAGGCCGACGAGCCGACGCTCAACAACATCCGTCTCTGGGACCCCGCCAACTCCATCGCCCTCGAGACCGTGACGCGGCGTCAGTCGATCCGCTCGTACTACGACTACACGACGCTCTCGGTCGACCGCTACTTCATCAACGGCAAGCTGACGCCGGTCCTCATCGGCGCGCGCCAGATCAACACCGCCAACCTGGCGGCCCCGAGCTGGGTCAACCAGCACCTGCAGTACACCCACGGCATCGGGGCCGCGGTCGTCGCGGCGAACGACGTCGACCCCACGACCGGCAACCCGATCTTCGTCGTCCAGAACGTCCCGCCCCAGTCGAGCAACGGCATGCCGACGCTCACTCAGCCCGACATCTACTTCGGCATCGGGCTGAGCGGTTGGGTCGTCGGCAACACCAAGCAGCCCGAACTCGACTACCAGGTGAACTCGGGTGCCAACGCCGGCACGCCCGTGGAGACCCACTACGACGAGCACCGGCGGCGTGGCGGTCGGCAACATCTTCGAGCGCGCCGCGCTGGCGCTGCGACTCGGCGACTTCAACTTCTTGATCTCGAACCAGATCACCTCCCACAGCCGCGTGCTCTTCGTGCGCGACGTGCGCCAGATGGCCGAGAAGGCGGCGCCGTTCCTCACCTTTGACTCCCAGCCCTACGCGGTCATCGCGAACGGCGAAGTCCAGTACGTCCTCGATGGCTACACGACGACGAGCCAGTACCCCTACTGCGAGAACGCGAGCAACCTCAACGTCAACATGGGCGGCCTGCCGAGCAGCTTCAACTACGCGCGCAACGCCGTCAAGGTCGTCGTCAACGCCTACACCGGCGCGATGAAGTTCTACGCCAACGACCCGAACGACCCGATCCTCAAGGCCTACCGCTCGGCCTTCCCGAAGATGTTCCTGCCGATGAGCGCGATGCCCTCGACGATCCGCACCCACCTGCGCTACCCCTCAAGACCTCTTCTCGGTGCAGGCCGCGACCTACGGGCGCTACCACATCACCTCGGCGAGCGCCTTCTACTCGGCTTCGGACCGCTGGGAGATCTCGCCGACGACCGGCGCGGGCTCACCGTCCCAGTCGCTCGAGCGCACCGCGAAGACCAACGCGGCCGGCATCGTGCTCTCCACGTCGCTCAACCCGATGAGCCCGCTCTTCCAGGTGGGCTCCCTGCCGAACGCCAACCACCAGCAGCTGCTCGAGACCCTCGACTACGTGCCCGCGGGCAACTCTTCGACGGTCCAGAGCCTCACCGCCTTCATGATCGCGACAAGTGACCCCAACGACTACGGGCAGCTCTCGCGTCTACGAGACCCCCCGGGGACAGACCGTGACCGGGCCGCTGCAGGCGGACTCGGAGATCCAACAGACCTCGAGGGTTCAGCTCGATCATCACGCCACTCGACCAACACGGCTCGACGGTCATCCTCGGGAACAACCTCACCGTGCCCCTTGACTCGAGCGTGCTCTACATCCGGCCGCTCTACGTGTCAAGTTCCTCAAACCCGTTGCCGCAGCTGCGCTACGTGATCGCGGTCTTCAACCAGGACGTCAGCATCCAGCCCACGCTCGCGAGTGCGCTCACCAACGTGCTCGGCGCGGCCGTATCCGGGATCACCGGCTCGAAGGGCAAAGGTAAGACGAGTCCCACCGAGAGCGTCGCCAACTACCTCGACCAGGCCTCGGCCTTCTACGCCGACGCCCAGAAGGCGCTCGCGGCGGGCGACCTCGGGCTCTACCAGCGCGACGTGAACGCCATGAACGAGGAGATCCAGTTGGCCCTCAACCTCTCCTCTCCGGGCTCGAGCACGTCGACGACCACGGGTCCGACGACGACCACGACGATCAAAGGTACGACGAGCACGACGACGACCACACTCAAGAAGGGTTAGTTCGCCGCCGGCGCCTCAGTCCTTGAGGGCATGAGCGTGTCGCGTCCCGTGAGCCGCGCGGCGATGATGATCGGGATCAGCATCAAGAGCACCACACCGGTCACGACCACGTTGACCTCAGGCAGCTGCTGGCCGAGGCGGATAGCGCCGAAGATCCAGATCGGGAGCGTCGTCTGGGCGCCGGCCGTGAACGTCGTGACGATGACCTCGTCGAAGCTGAGGGCGAAGGCGAGCAGCCCGCCCGAGACGAGCGCGGTGGCGATGAGCGGCAGGGTCACGAACCGAAAGGTCTGCTGGGCCGACGCGCCGAGGTCGGCGGAGGCCTCGAAGAGTGACTCGGCCGTTCGACGCAGCCGCGCGATCACGTTGTTGTAGACGACGACGATGCAGAACGTCGTGTGGCCGATGATGATCGTCCAGAGCGACAGGTTGATCCCGGCGTACTGGAACGAGGAGTGCAGCGCGACGCCGGTGATGATGCCCGGCAACGCGAGGGGGAGCACGAGCAGCAGCGAGATCGTGTCACGCCCGAAGAAGCGGGCGCGATGCACCCCGAAGGCGGCGAGCGATCCGAGTACCAACGCCAGCACGGTCGCCGCGCAGGCCGCCTTGATGGAGAGCACGAAGGCCGAGCGCACCGCGGGGTCGTGCCAGGCGACCGAGTACCAGTGCAGCGTCCAGTGCTGGATCGGCCACGTCTCGATGTTGATCTTGTCGAAGCCGAAGATGACGATGGTGACGATCGGCGCGAAGAGGAAGATCAGCACGGCCCAGACCCAGAGCCAGAGGCCCCCCCGCGCGAGGCGGCGGCGGTTCACAGCGCCTCGAAGGCGCCGAGGCGCTTCGCGATAGTGAGGTAGATGATCATGATGACGATGGGCACCGTCGAGAGCGCGGCGGCCAAGGGAAGGTTGCCGCCGGTGAGCAGGTTGTCGTAGATGGCGTTGCCGATGAGCGTCGAGTTGTTGCCCCCGACGAGCAGCGGCGTGACGTAGTCACCGAGGGTCAACGAGAACGTGAAGATCGATCCGGCGACAAGACCCGGCAGGGCGAGGGGCAGGACCACGTGGCGCAGCGTCCACCAGCTCGACGCGCCGAGGTCGCTCGAGGCGTCAAAGAGTGACGACGGGATCTTTTCGAGCGCGCCGTACAGCGGCACGATCATGTACGGCAGCCAGATGTAGGTGAACGTGAGCCACATCGCGGCGTTCGAGTAGCCGATGTTGGGCGCGGGAAGTCCGAGGTGCTGGAAGGCCCAGTTGAGCGTGCCGCCCTTCTGCAGGATCGAGACCCACGCGAAGATCTTCGCGAGGTAGCTGGCCCAGAGGGGCAGGAGCACCGCCACCAGCAAGAGGCGCTGGGCTCGGGTGCTCGCGACCCGCGCCATGACGAAGGCGAAGGGCAGGGCGACGATCGCGTCGGTGATCGTGACGAGGATCGCCATCACGACCGTGCGCACGATGATCGCCGGGTAGGAGCCCGTGACGATCTGGTGGAAGTTGGAGCCGGTGATCTGGTGGGTCAGGTTGCCGGTGAAGCCGTTGATGCTCCAGAGCGACGTGATCAGCATCAAGACGAGCGAGCTGACGTAGAGCACGAGGAACCACAAGAGCGGCGGCGTCAGCATGAACGCGGTCGCCCAACGGTGGGACAACGACGAAGAGCGGAGGGTCGCCCCTCCGCTCTTCGTGTGCTCGAGAGTGTCTATCCCGTTATCTGCGTCCACGCGTTGGTCCACTCGCTGTAGGGCACGCAGTCGTTCTTACCGTTATCGCAGGTGGACAGGGGGGTCTTCCAGAACAAGATGGACTTGAAGTAGGAGTCGGGCTCGTTCGCGTGCAGCGCGACGCACGAGCCGGCCTGGAGCTTGTTCATGAGCGGGCAGGCGAGCGAGTTGTCCGGCGTCTCGCCGTAGCTCACGGCCTGCTCGGCCTGGACCTTCGGCGTCTCGATGTACTTCATCCAGTCGTAGGCGCAGTTGGGGTCGGGCGCGTTCGTCGCGAGCAGCCACGAGTCGGCCCACCCGGTCGCGCCGTCCTGGGGGATCTCGTCGGCGATGGGTGCCTTCGCCGCCTTCAGCTGGCTCGTCTGGTACGGCCACGCGGCGCCGACGACGACCGTGCCGCTCTGGAAGAGGCTGATCTCCTGGCTCGCCTCATCCCAGTACTTGGCGATGAGGGGCTTTTGAGCCTTCAGAAGGTTCACCGCCGCCGTGAACTGCGCCTGGGTCAGCTCGTAGGGGTCGGTGATGCCGAGGGACGGCTGGGCCGTCTTGAGATAGAGCGCCGCGTCGGCGATCTGGATCGGGTTGTCGGGAATGGTAACCTTGCCCGCGTACTTCTTCGAGTAGATCACGGCCCAGGTCTTCGGCGGCGCCTTGAAGGTCTTCGTCGAGTAGAGCAGCACGTTCGGCCCGAACTGGAGGCTCACGCCGTAGTGCACGCCGTTGATCGTGTTGAAGTCCGGCGACTGGAGGAACGGACGGAGCTCCTTCCAGGAGGGGATCAGCTTCATGTTGACCGGCTTCACGTCGCCGCCGTAGATGAGGCGCAGGTCGGCGTCACCCGAGGCGGACACGAGGTCGTACTGACCGCCGCCGCCGTTGGCCATGAGCGAGACCATCTCGCCCGACGTGTTCGCGTACTTCGCGTTCACGACGCAGCCCGTCGACCTCTCAAAGGGCTTCACCCACTCGGACTGGGCGTAGCCCGCCCACGCGATGAGGTTGAGCTTGCCCTCACCCTTGCCGATCGAGGTCTGGGGCTTCATGCCCTGGGTCGGCGGCGTCAAACTCGACGATGACGCGCTGGCCCCGGTCGTCACCAGGCTCACGCCGAGCGTCACGAGCGACAGCGCGCCGAGCGCGACCGCCGCGCGCCACGGACCGCGGTGGTTTGTGCGAAACATAGTGCCCCCTTTGACCGAGATTTGGTCTCGCCGGTCAGATTAGTGCGTCGTCCATGGCCACGGCATCTCGCTCGCGCCACGAGACGACGACCCGCTGGCCCACCGCGTGACCGGCGCGACCCTCGCCGGCCTCGTCGTTCGTGCGCACGACGACCAGGTCGTTTCCCGTGTCGAGGCGCACGACGACGCGCGTCGTCATGCCGAGGTAGACGACGTCGATCACCTCACCCGTCGCACTCGCGCTGCCCGGCGTCGCGACGCCCTCGGGCGAAAGGGTGAGTCGCTCGGGGCGCAACGACCAGCGCCGACCGTCGCGTTCGAAGATGTTGGACGTACCGATGAAGCGGGCCACGAACGGTGTCAGCGGGTGCTCGTAGATGTCCCGTGGCGCGCCGATCTGCTCGATGACGCCGTTGCTCATGACCGCGATCCGGTCGCTCATGGCCATGGCCTCTTCCTGGTCGTGCGTGACGTAGATGAAGGTGATGCCCACCCGGCGTTGGATGGCCTTCAGTTCGACCTGCATCTCCTGGCGCAGCTTCAAGTCGAGCGCGCCGAGGGGCTCGTCGAGCAACAAGACCGCGGGCTCGTTCACGATCGCTCGAGCGAGCGCGACGCGTTGGCGCTGGCCGCCCGACAGCTGGGCCGGCCGTCGGGCGCCGAGTCCGTGCAGCTGGACCATCTGGAGGGCGCGTTCGGCGCGCTCGCGTCGCTCGGCCTTCGGGACCTTGCGCACGCGGAGCCCGTACTCGACGTTCGAGAGTACGTCCATGTGGGGGAAGAGCGCGTAGTCCTGAAAGACGGTGTTGACCGGTCGAAGGTGCGCGGCACGGGTCGTCACGTCCTCACCCTGCAAAAAGATTGACCCCGAATCGGGCAACTCGAAACCGGCGATCATGCGCAGCAACGTCGTCTTGCCCGAGCCCGACGGTCCGAGCATCGTGAAGAACTCGCCGGCGAGGATGTCGAGAGAGACGTTGTCGACCACTCGGTTGTCCCCGAAGCTCTTGACGACGGAGCGCACCTCTATCGCCGATTCGGCCATCACGTCCTCCCGCGGTCGTCTCACTTTATGCCACGGCTCGAAGCTGGCCGAGCCGTGCGACGCGGCCCTCGTCGACTACTCGTCGTCGCGAGGGTCGAGGTGTCGAAAGGGATTGAGTAGATGGTGCGGGTCGAAGACGGCCTTGATCCGTCGCTGCAGCGCGACGAGCGTCGGGTCGGCGAGTGCGAGGTACGCCGCGCGCTTGTCGACGCCGAGTCCGTGTTCGCCCGAGATCGCGCCGCCGAGATCGAGTCCGCACCGAAAGAGCGCGAGGAGGAAGTCGCGTCGCTGCTCGTCGTCGGCGAGATAGACCGAGAGGTGCACGTTGCCGTCACCCACGTGGCCACAGCCCGCGACGAACGCGCCGCTCGAGGTCGCCAAATCGCCGACCTCACCGAGGAACTGCGGCACCTTCGATCGCGGCACGACGACGTCGACGATGTCGTTCGCCCCGGCGGCCTTGGCGAGCCAGAACGCCTTCTCCCGCGCCTCGATCAGCCCACTGGCGAGGGCGCCGTCGAGGACGTAGACCTCGAGCGCCCCGGCTTCGTCGAGCAGTGCTGCCGCCGCGGCAAGGTCAGCCTCGAGCTGGTCCGGTGTTCGGGTTTCGAGCACGACGACGAGGTACGCCGCCGCCTGGTTCGCGAGGCGCTCGTCGACGCCGAAGTTGAGATCCGTGAATCGGGCGAGGGAGGACATGGTGAGCGCGTCGAGGTACTCAAGCAGCGACGGCGCGAGCCCCGAGGTGATGAGCGGTGACACGACCGAGGCGATCGACGTCAGCTCGCCGAAGGGCGCGAGCAAGGTGGCGCTCTGGGGAAAGACCGGCGAGAGCTTGAGTGTTACTTCGGTGACGAGGGCGAGCGTGCCCTCCGAGCCCACGATCAGTTGGGTCAGGTCGTAGCCCGAAGAGCTCTTCACCACCGGACCACCGGTGCGCAGCACGGTCCCGTCGATCAAGACGACTTCAAGGCCGAGGACGTGATGTCGCGTCACGCCGTGTCGCACCGCGCGCATGCCACCCGCGTTGGTGTTTACGTTGCCGCCCAGCGAGCCGGAGAGCTCCCCGGGATAGACGGGGTAGTGCAGTCCCGTCCCGCGAAGGCGTTCGTTGAGTTCGCCGATCGTGACGCCCGCCTGGACGACGGCGACGTGATCGCGCTCGTCCACCCGCAGGACCTCGCGCATCTGGTCGAAGCAGATGACGAGCCCGCCGTCGACGGGTGTCGCCCCCCCGGAGAGCCCGGTGCCCGATCCCCGCGCGGTCACGGGCACCCCGTGGCGGGTTGCCCAACGAGCAAGTTCCGAGACCTCGAAGGTCGAGTGGGGTCGCGCTATCGCGAAGGGCCGCCTCTCGTAGTCGTGCAGTGACTCATCACGGAGGTCGGCCAGGTCATGGGCGCCGGCGAAGGAAACCGATCCCGCGACGATGTCGATCAGTTCGCGCTGGCGCGTCGCCACGTCGCTCACGCGAGCACCCTAGCCCTCACCATTGCGACGATCACCGCGCGTCGTCGGTTTCGATCGTTCCGGCGGGGCGAAATGAGGTGTCGAGGTCCGCCACGCGCTCGGGATCGCGCACGCCCGGAAGGAACAGTATGACGAGGCAGATAACGCCCGCGACGGAACCGCTCACGAAGATGGCCGAGCGCACGCCGAGGACCGAAGCGGCGAGGCCCCCAACGAGGTAGCCGAGGGGGCCCAGGGAGAACGCGAAGAGGTAGACGAGCGACGAGACGCGTCCGAGCACCTCCTGCGGGACCAGCCGCTGCAGCATCGCCGTCCACAGGACGTCGCCGTAGAGGATCAGTCCCACCTCCGCGGCAACGAGGAGGCCGGCGACGAGCGCGTTGGGCGAGAAGGCCAGTGCCGCAATGGCCACGCCGCCGGCGGTGTAGGCGTACCAGAGGACGCTGACGAATCGTTTCGGTGAACCGAAGCGCGCGACGACGATCGACGCGACGATGCCGCTCGCGCCGCCGGCCGCAAAGACGAGGCCGAGGGCCAACGCGCTGCCGTGCAGCGTCTGGCGCACGAAGAGTGGCAGCAACACGGCCAGCGGCGTGATGCCGATGAAGTTGGCGATCGCTGCACCGAGAATCGAGTACCACAGCCACCGGTGGCGCCGCACGTAGCGCAGACCCGCGCGAGCGTCCTCCATCGGCGACTGTCCCGACGGGGCCGGGCGACGGCGCGAGCGAAGGAGGAGCACGCACACCGCCGAGACGAAGAAACTCGCTGCGTCAAAGCCGAACGACCACGCCGTGCCGATCGCCGCAACGACGAGGCCGCCCAGCGCGGGACCGAGCAGTCCCTCGGTGAGCTGGCTGCTGAACTGTCCGAGTGCGTTGCCCGCAACAAGCAGATCCGCCGACAGCAGTTCGGGCACGATGGTCGTCGAGGCGGGGGAGAAGAAGCTATCCGCCGCTCCAAAGATGGCCGCCATGACAATGAGTTCCCAGAGGCGAAGTTCGTCTCTGGCGATGAGGAGCCCCGAAAGGCCGACCGCCAGGCCGCGCACGGCGTCCGAGCTGATCATGACGAATCGGCGGGGCACGCGGTCGACGACCACGCCACCCACGAGCGCCAACAAGACCGACGGGACGGCTCGCGCGGCGAAGACGAAGGCGAGGCCCGAGGGATGGTGGTCGACGTCCAGGGTCACGATGGCGAGGGCGATGGTGAAGATGCCGTCTCCCAGCGAGGACACCGTGCCGCCCGACCAGAGCAGGGCGAAGTCGCGAACCTTCAGGGCGCGGAGCATCCCGCCGCCGTCAGCCTTGTTGGACACGTCGTTCGTCCCCTGCGTTAAGACGGAGTCCACCGATACGCGGACTCCGTGATTCGTACCCTATCTTCGCGCCTCTCGACCCGACGAGGCGTCGCGGGCAGGGCGACGCGACGCCTCGGGCGAGTAGCTACTCGACGCGGTACTTCGCCTTCGCGGTCTTGCCGCTCTTGAAGTGGATGGTCAGCGTGAAGGTCCCCTTCGTCGCGTCCGTGGACTCGGAGATCTTCAACTTGATGCGGGTCGAGGCTACGCCGGTGACCTTGATTACAGAACCAGGCCCGCCGGTGACCCTCGACACCGCCGTGAAGTTCTTGCCCGTAAGCGTGGCAGCGACGGTCCTGCCTGGAATAGCGATGCCGGTCACCTTCGTGGCGATTGGTGCCGCAGGAGGAGTGACCTTCGGTGTCGCGAAGTCGATCGTCGCGACACCGATGTCGCCCTCGGAGGCATTGGCAACTTCGATGATGCAACTGTCATAATCAGTTGCATTGGTGCCGCAAGTGCCAGTACCGACAGTGCCTGTAACCACTTTGAAGGACTGCCCGGAAAAGGTGCCCGTCGCGCTAGCCGAGATCGGCGTTACGTTTGCGACGTCGCAGCCCGCTGGGGTCGTCGCCGTCGCAAGGCACTCAACGGCGTAAAGCGAGTCGGAAGGAGTAAATCCCTCCCCGGTCAGCGAGACGGTCCCGCCATTTTCGAGTCCGGTCGAGGGAGTCACGGTGACACCTGGTCCCGTTGCAAAGGCGATGGTCGCATGAGCCACGTCCGCACCCGTCGTCATCGATCCGATAGAGATGAAGCACGTAGCGTCTGCCGCACTCGTGCCACAAGTGCCGTTTCCGACGGTCCCAGTCTGAACATCGAATGTAAGCGATGTGACGTTTCCGCTGGAGTCAATCGTGACTGGGGCAAACGTTCCGACATTGCAGCCCGATTCGTCGGTCGCTTTCAAGTTGCACTCGACGGCGACGAGCGATGGCTCGCTCGGGCTGAAGCCCGAACCCGTGATCGTTACTGTCTGGCCGTTCGTGAGTCCGATGTTGGGCGTCACTGTAATGGAAGGCGTGTACGAGGTCGCGGCTCCTGCGGGCGCGGCGGAGATCGCCCATCCCCCAAAGACCAGCGCCATCGACGCAATGCTCGTCATCACTCGTTTCATCGGTATGTCTCCTCCTGGTCGGTATGGCTGACTTCACTCAACATCTGACTGCCCGCGCTGAATGCCGCGCAACCTCACTTCTTAGAGTTCGCCCTGTACTTTGAACGAAACGTAGTGCTGCAGCGTCTGGCGCCAGCGTAGGCCGTGGACGCAAAACCCCGCTCTTCGGACGAACTAGGTTGCTGCGTCCTCGCTGCGCCAAGCGACAACGGGTCCAACGACGCGAAGACCAACGTCAGCACCGCGCTCGGGGAGCAACGTCGGGTTGGGTGTTCGGGCCGTGAGCGTCACCGCCTCATCGAAGCCCGGTCGCAACTTGACGACCGCGTCGTGTCCGTAGAACTCCGATTCGACGACGCGCGCCGTCGCCACCGCCTGGGTTGGATCAACGAAGACGATCTGCTCGGGCCGAACGAGCACGAGCAGCCGGGCGCCAACGACCACGTCATCGGTGAGCGAGTCATCGAGCTCGAGCCGACCGAGCGAGGTCACGACGGCTCCGTCCGCGAGGGTGCCCGGAAGCAAGTTGGCGTTGCCGAACTCGCGGGCGAGCTCGGGCGTCGCGGGCCTCGCGTAGAGCCTCGCGGGCGTATCGAACTGACAGATCCGTCCGTCGCGCAGTATCGCCACGCGGTCGGCCAGCGAGAGTGCCTCGTCCTGGTCGTGCGTGACGAGGATGGCCGTCGTGCCCGACTCGCGCAGAACGCGGCGCACGTCGTGGCGCACGGACGCGCGCAGACTGGCGTCGAGCGACGAGAAAGGTTCGTCGAGCAGCACGAGTGCGGGGTCGATCGCGAGACCCCTCGCGAGCGCCACCCGCTGCTGTTGGCCCCCGGAGAGTTCGTGCGGGAAACGGCGCGAGAGTCCGGCGAGTCCCGACCATCTCGAGTAACTCGGTTACGCGCCGACCGTGTCGGTCTTGCCGGGCGAGGCCGAATCCCACGTTCGCCTCGACGCTGAGGTGCGGGAAGAGATTGCCCTCCTGAGGCACGTAGCCGACGCGACGCTCCGGCGCTTCGACGAAGTGCGACGCGTCGTCGACGGTGCGTCCCCGCAGGACTATCCGTCCGGCGTCGGCGCGCTCGAAGCCCGCGATCAGACGAAGCAATGTGGTCTTGCCACTACCCGACGGCCCGAGGATTGAGACGAAGGAACCT
The DNA here is from genome assembly GCA_963823815.1 of uncultured Acidimicrobiaceae bacterium. Taxonomy (GTDB): domain Bacteria; phylum Actinomycetota; class Acidimicrobiia; order Acidimicrobiales; family RAAP-2; genus RAAP-2. The sequence continues at coordinate 766,160 of CAWGMU010000001.1, read as the reverse complement.
TCCGCGACCTCGAGGTCGAGGTCCGAGAGTACGCCCTGGGTCTCGTAGGACTTGTGGAGCTCCGAGATCTCGAGGTCGCTCACGTTGCCGCTCCCGTGAGTGGAGCCGGCCCCGAACGAACCGGGAGGCGGTCAAAGAAACGCCCGAGCAGGTACGCGGGCACCGCGGCGATGACGATGATGAGCAACGCGAAGGGCGCCGCCTGGGCGTAGGAGAGGTTCTGCTGGTACGACCAGAACTGCGTCGCGAGTGTCTGGACGCCGGTCGGGATGAGGATCAGCGTCGCGGTCAACTCCGTCACCGCCGAGAGGAAGACCAGACAGAACGCGGCGCCGAGACCGGGCGCGATGAGCGGCAGGGTGACCCGCAGCAGCACGCGGCCGCGACGCACGCCGAGCGAGCCGGCGACCTCCTCCAGGGCCGGCGGCGCCTGGACGACCGAGGCCCGAACGCCCACCAGGGCGAGGGGGAAGAACATCAACGCGTAGGCGAAGATCAACATCGGCGCGCTCTGATAGAGAAAGCCGTCGGCGTGCTGCTCGGAGAAGTACGACAGCGCGAGCGCGACGACGAGGCCGGGCATCGCGAGTACGAGGAAGGTCGTCCGTGTGAGCAGTCGGTGCAGCTTCGTCGGGTAGCGCACGACTAAGAGCGCGACCGGCAGCGCCATCAGCGTCGCCACGAGCGCCGCCGAGGCGCTGTAGGCCACGGTGTAGAGCGTCGCGCCGACGAGCGACTCGCCGCCGATGAGGTGCGCGCCGCCTTCGAACATCCAGTACACGAGCGAGCCGACCGGCACGCCGAGGGCGGCCCCGACGAGCACCGTGAAGGCGGCAATCGTCGGCACGCGCATCCGCCCGAGGGGCCGGCGTGTCGCCGTTCGTGGGACCCCGAGTCCACTTCGACTGACGCTGGGCGCTCCTCGGAGCGAACTCTCACCGACCATGACGATGAGACTGAGGACGACGAGAACGAGCGACAGAGCGCACGCCGACGCCGTATCGAATCCGACGGAGAACTCGCTGAAGATCTCCGTCGTGAAGGTCGGATAACCGAGGATCTCGAAGGCGCCGTACTCAGCCAGGATCACGAGGGCGACGAGGAGGCATCCCCCGAGGATCGCCCGTCGCGCCTGGCCCAGCGTCACGCGAAAGAACGTGCCGATACGGCTCGCCCCGAGGCTGCGCGCGATCTCCTCGTGTCCCGCGTCGGCGCTGCGCAAGCTGGCGGCGACCGGCAAGTAGACGAGGGGATAGACGGCGAGCGTCATGACGAGCACCGCGCCCCGGTATCCCGTCACCCAGGTCGAGAGCGACGACCAGCCAAAGCTCACCACGAAGTCGGGGATGGCGAAGGGGATGACGACGAGCGCGGCCCAGACGTGGCGTCCGGGGAGGTCGGTTCGCTCGACGCAGTAGGCGGCGAGCGTGCCGATAATCGCGCACAGCACCGTCACGACGACGGTGAGTCGAACGGTGTTCCACAGCAAGGTCGCGGTGAGGGATCGCCAGATCAGGTGTCCCACGTTGGCGGCGCCGGCATCGGCCGACTCGGTCAGTAAGAAGGCGAGGGGCAGCGCGAGCGCGGCGACGACCGCGAAGCTGATCGCATGCAAGGACGAGCGGTCGCGGTCGGCGCCGGCGGGGCTGACCGCTCCTCCCAGTCTCGGATCGATGCAGGCTCTCGGTCGAGCGTCGAGGTACTGGTCACAGCAGCTGCACCTCGCGAAGCAGCGCGATCGCGCGCTGGCCCGTCCCCAGCTGGGCGACGCTGGCGGGGTAGGGCTGGAGGTCATTGAAGGGCGTTTCGGGCTGAGCGGTAGTGATGCCCGAGGCGAGCGGGTACTCGAAGCTGTCCGAATGGGCGATGATCTCTTGACCCTTGGCCGAGACCAGGAACGCGAGGAACTTCTGCGCGGCCGCCTTGTGCTTCGAGGACTTGAGGACGCCCGCGCCCGACACGTCGATGACGTAGCCCGGGTTGTGCGGCGCGAAGTAGGCGATCTTCGAGTGCACGTTTGACGCGCCGATCTCGGCGCGAAGTCGGTACCAGTAGTACTGGTTGATGACGCCGAAGGCGACGAGGCCGCGGTTCACGTCATTGGTGATTGTCTCGTTGTCGGGATAGACGTGACCGGCAGCGTTGGCCTTGATGCCGTTCAGCCACTTGAGAGTCCGTTGCTTCCCGTAGGCGTCGAGGACCGCTGTGACGATCGGCTGAAAGTCCGTTTCGCCAGCCGCGAAGGCCAACTGTCCCTTGTAGCGCGAGTTCGCCAACTGCAAGATCGCCGTCGGCAGGGCGCTCGCTTGATGAGGCTCGGGTTGTAGATGAGCACGCTGACGCGCGCCGAGACCCCTACCCAGTCGCCCGCGGGCGAGTCGTACTTCGCGGGCGTCTTCGCGAGCGTTGACGAGTCGACCTTGGCGAGGAGACCGCGCTGTTGGAGGTACTCGAGCGCGGGCGAGTTCTCCGTGTAGATCACGTCAGCGGGCGAGCGCGAGCCCTCCTCGACGATCTGTGCGTCGAAGGTGTCCTCGTCGTTGCTGCGCACCGCAACCGAAATGGTCGGATTCGCCCTTTCGAAGGCGCTGACCAGCGCATCCGTCGTCTGGACGTGCTGGCCGTTGTAGAGGGTGATCGTGACGCTCGCCGCCCCAGTGGCGCTTCCGCAGGCCGCGAGCAGCGTCGAGGCGCTCAGAACGGCGCCGCCGACCAAGATTCGACGTCTCCCCGCCGACGGCGTCCGCATTCGATCAACGCCATTGAGGCGATTTGGTGCCACGAGACCCTTGGAGCGACATCGGATGCTTCCGGGGAGTCACGGCGTTCCGATGCGCATGCATTTAGGTTAGGCTAACCTAACTCCTTTCGAATCGTCAACGCTCCCTTGAAAACGAACAAGTCGAGACGTGTAGAGTGGGATACCTCAACGCGGGGTGGAGCAGTCTGGTAGCTCGTCGGGCTCATAACCCGAAGGTCGCAGGTTCAAATCCTGCCCCCGCCACTGATAATTGCAGGTCAGAGCCGGTGCCAGAGCACCCGGCTCCGTTGCTCTCGGAATGTCCTGGGCAACATTTCGGTCACCGCACGATTTGCCGCACGATTCGCGCCGCTAGTTCAATGTTCGGTACGGTCCCGCGTGATGAAGGGACCAACACACGCGACGTGCCCGACGTTGCGGGGAGCGCTGACGCCGGTCGGTGAGGACGCGCACGTATGTAATGAGCCGGAAGACGATAACTGATCCTTGAATCGCCGAGGGTTCCCTGATGCACGAGCGGTACGAAGCAGAGGCGTCCCGGCGCAGCTCGAGCGCACGCCGTGCACCGCGTGACGACCACTCAGTGCTACCGGCAGCGCTGCCGGCTTGAATAACTGCGCACCGTCGTTCTTCGTCAGTTGATCGGGCAAGATTGCCGATCCGCCTGTTCGACAGGGCGAATCGAAGATTGCTCGATTGCTAACGTGAAAACGTGATCTCCGGGTGGTCGGCCATCTCTTACGAGCAATGGAACGAGACCTGCGACACGCTGCATGCCCTCACGCAGCTCCTCGGCAAGCTTGCCGTCGCACTTGCACCGCCCGAGCCACAACTCCAACACGCAGCGTTGCGGCTGACGGCTCGAGGCTGGGAGACGGCGCCCCTACCGGCGCCGGACGGCTCAGGCACGTTCGTCACTTTGATCGATCTCCGCAGCCATGAGGTGGTGGTGGAGACCAGCAATGGCGGCGTCCGTGCCGTGGCCCTGGTCCCCAATCGCTCCGTGGGCATGGTCACTCGCGAGGTGCTCGACGCCATTCGGAGCCTCGTCGGCGCCGTCGAGATCAAGACGAACCCGCAAGAGGTGCCGTGGAGCGTGCCACTCGACGAGGACGAAGAGCACGCACACTACGACCCTGATCAGGTTGCATCGTATTTCGCCGCCGCCACTCAGGCGGCGCTCATCCTGGCTGAATACCGTGCGCCGTTTCGGGGTCGTTCCACTCCGGTGAACGCATGGTGGGGATCGTTCGACCTGGCGGTGAGCCTCTTCTCCGGCCTCCCGGCCAACCCACCCTCCAATGACTTCATCATGCGCAATGCCATGGACGCCCAGGAGGTGGCTGTCGGCTGGTGGCCGGGCGATCAGAAGTACGGCAAAGCGGCCTTCTACGCTTACGCACACCCCGCGCCGGAGGGGTATGCGGCGGCGACGCTCTCCCCGCCGTCGGCCCACTGGAATGCGACCCTCGGCGAGTACATCCTCGACTGGGCCGATGTCTGCTCTAGTCCCGACCCGCACGCGGCTGGAGTCCAATTTGCCCGCTCTGCGTTCAGCCATGCCTGCATTGTCTGCGATTGGGATCCGGCACTTCCGGCCAGCGTTGAAGGTAGGCCACCGCCAATTCGGTGAGACATATCAATCGGCTCTGAAGGTCCCGGCGCTTCCTCGCCCCGATGATCCGGATTGCGGCGGAAGCATGATCTTAACCAAAGTCTCTTGCGTCGACGCCTTGGCCCACGTCGGGCCGCGCCCGGAAAAGTGCCTCTTGCGAGGCGGTGGCGACTCCTCTAATCTACAACCATATGGTTGTACGATTGAATCTGTCAGACGTTGACGTCGACCGCATCTTTCAGGCGCTCGCCGATCGGACGCGTCGCGACATCCTCGAACGTGCCATCGAGCACGAGCAGTCGGTGTCCGCGCTGGCCCGCCAGTACGACATGAGCTTCGCCGCTGTGCAAAAGCACGTGGCCGTGCTCGAGCGGGCAGCTCTCGTCACCAAGGAGCGCCGCGGGAGGGAGCAGCTCGTGCACACGAACGTCCCAATGATCGCGAAGGCGATCGCACTCCTCGATCAGTACGAGCAGCTCTGGATCGATCGCGCCAATCAGATCGCCACTGTCCTTGCGATAACGGATGAAGAAGAAGGAGACCATTGATGACTGTGATCAGCACGACCAAAGACCCCGAGAACCTCACACTGACCCTTGTGGCCGAGTTCGACTCGACTCCCGAACGCGTCTGGTCCGTTTGGGAAGACCCTCGCAAGCTCGAGCAGTGGTGGGGCCCGCCAGGGTGGCCGGCGACGTTCACCCGTCACGACTTTGTGGTCGGCGGCGAGTCGCGCTACCACCTCACGGGACCCGCCGGAGAGGTTCACGGCGGATATTGGCGGATGCACGCGATCGACAAGCCGCTCCGCATCGAGTTCGCCAACGGGTTTGTCGGCGCCGACGGCGAACCAACGCCAGAGATCCCGCCGATGACCGGTTACGCGACGTTCGAAGCGACCGACACCGGAACGCGGATGACCGCGGTGACTCAGTTCCTCGATGTCGCGCAGATGGAAATGATGATCGGTATGGGCATGGCCGAAGGCATGACCCAAGCAGTGGGCCAGATCGACGCGCTGCTCGGAGCTCCCTCGGTCTGAGATCGAAGACGAAGAAGGAGAGGAAGAGCATGGTCGAACAGTCGCCACCTTGGCCCAAGCAGGGACCTCCGTCGTACTTTCCATCGATCGAGAAGAAGTACGGACGCTCAATTGCCGAGTGGCAGAAAATCATTTCCGATTACGGGCCCGACAAGCACATGGCCATAGTCGGACATCTCAAGTCGAAGTACGGAATGGGGCACGGGCACGCCAACGCTCTCGTCGGGTGGACGCTCGCGGGCAACGTAGCGAAAGAGTGAGTTCTGCGCTTGCCCGAAGTGAGGTCGTGGCGCTCGACGAACGAACGATCGTCAGGTAGCGGGCGCGCCGTGGAGGAGTTCGTGCATGTTGTCGAAGAAAAACTTCGAACGATGATCTTCGCTGGAACCAGCCAGAGCTTCGTCGAACTTCTTTAATGGATCCTTGCCGCCTTCTGGATGCGGATAGTCCGTCGAAAACATGAAGAGCTCGGCGCCCGACTGTTCAATCATCCAGTCCACCGGTTCACCGGGAAATGGCGTGAACTTGAGATGCCGGCGCACATAGTCCGATGGCGTTAACTCGAGTCGACGGAGGGGTTCTTCGGTGCGACGGAAAGCCCGGACCCCGTAGTCGAGATAGCGCATCCACGACACCACCCAACTCGCCCCTTGCTCAATACAGCCTCCTCGCAGCTTTGGGAATCGGTCGAAGAGGCCGTCATAGATGAGCGTTCCGAGGAAGACCTGCGGTGAATGCGGAATCGCGATGAAGTCCTTTGATCGGACGTTCTCGCCCCCGCCCAGGTGATCAGTCACCGGCATTCCGTTGTTGTGGAACGCACTGTCGAGGAGTTTTCCGCCGCCACCGACGTGCAACACGAACGGCACGTTGGCTTCACTCAGCGCCTCCCAGAATCCATCAAGGTCCGGGTGGGTCGGCGCCCGCGTGCCCGCCGCGGTAGAGGGAACCATGACCGCGGCGCATCCGCTTTCGATCGCTTCGATTACGAGGTCAACGGCCCTACCCGGATCCACCAAAGGCACGTAGGCCACCGGGAAGAGGCGCTGATCCTGGGAGCAAAAGTTGCCAACCGCACGGTTTTGAGCAGAACTTCCCGCGTAGAGGCGGTCCTCGTCTTTGCCGGCGAACCGCGACGTGGCGAAGGTCGCGAACACTAGCTGCCCGTCGAATCCGAAGAGGTCCAGCACGTGGCTTCTCTCCGTCGGATCGAAGGCCCCCATGGCGTGCCAACCCTTGTCCTGAAGGAGACGTCCTTCGGCTGACTTCGCCGCCTTTGCGTCCGAATGTCGCTCTTCAGACTTGGCGACTGCGTCGGCGAGCACGGCAGTGAGGCGATCGCTCGACACGTCGCGCAGCCGGTCCTTGAACGCCGGGTCGATGAATTCGTCGAGGAAATTTTCCAGCTCCATCACGTGGCTGTCGGCGTCGAGGACACGTCGATCCCCAACGTACGTTGCCGATTCAATCGAGTTCACTGATGTCATCCGCCCTCCTCTACCACCGAAATACCATTACAGATCTTCTTGTGACACTGACATAGTGAGCCCGCGAACGCAAGCCATCGGGAGTCTCCCGACCTCAACTTCGTTGATCGAAGGTAATTACTGTACGGTCGATCAATGACGGAACTACCAATTTTCGACGCGCGGGGCGGGGGCCTGGTGTCACTCGTGCTGGTCAACGGCGGTTCGTTGGGAGAGCCCCAAGTTTCGACTCCTGTTGTTTGTTCGCTGGTCGTAGTTGAGTGGGACCAAAGCGTTCTGCTCGGCTTTAACGCCAGTCGGCGCCAGTGGGAGATTCCAGGGGGAGCGGTCGAAGCGGGTGAGTCGGCGCACGACGCGGCGCTTCGGGAGTTGGAAGAAGAAACTGGGGTCCGCGCGGACTCGATCTCCCTGGTCGCGTTCGCGGAGATGAGGTACGGCGGCGACGCAACCGGTTACCGGGCCGCGGTGTTCTCCGCCTCCCTCGGCAGCGCCCCAGCACTAGTGGAAAGTGAAGAGTTGAGCGGCTTTCGTTGGTGGAATCCGTCAAGCGAACTTTGGGATGGTCTGAGTCCCGTCGACGCGGAGGTTGTTCGCCGCTGCCTGTATCGCGATTAGTTGCGTCGCGCAGACGTCGCCCCCCATGCAGCTCGACACTGGCCAGTGGTCGCACGCAAGATCGGCGAAGTACCGACTTCATCGGGCTTGTGGGACCCAGGGCCCGACTTCAATTCCCCACCGAAAAGACCTTCTGTCAGACTATTGACACAAGGTATACCCTAAGTGTATTCTCCTGGTTATGAGTGTACCTATGACCCTTCTTGGATTACTCGATCGCGACTCAAGTCATGGTTATGACCTAAAGCGCGACTACGACACCTTTTTCGGTCGCGGTCGACCTCTTCCCTTCAGTCAGGTGTACGCGACACTCGGTCGCCTCGCGCGCGACGGCAAGGCGACCGTTGGCGACGCCGAGCCGGGGGCCGGTCCGGATCGCAAGCGTTACACGATCACTGACGAAGGGCGACGTGACGTCGAGGGGTGGCTCACCGTCCCGATTCCCCCGGAGCCTCATCTTCAGACGGAGCTCTTTGTCAAGGTGGTCCTGGCCCTCATGCTCGGTCGCCCCGCGCAGCAGTATCTCGAGGTCCAGCGCGCCGCGCATCTCGCTCGCATGCGCGAGCTCACCGATCTCAAACAGCGCGGCGGCGTCGTTGACATGCTCCTCGCCGATCACGGACTCTTCCATTTAGAAGCCGATCTGCGATGGATCGAACTGACCGAGCTTCGCCTCGCGGCCCTGGCGAAAGAGGTGACGGAATGAGCGTGATGGAGAAGCCTTCGGCCGCCATTGTCGGCGGAACTATCGTCCACGCGCGCGAGCTCGTCCTCTCCTTTGGCGAGACGCCGGCGCTGCGCGGTGCCAATCTTTCGGTCGTAAAGGGCGAGGTCCTGGCCGTGATGGGTCCGAGCGGCTCAGGCAAGTCGACGCTGCTGCACTGTCTGGCCGGCATCCTTGTTCCAGATTCGGGTTCCGTCAGCTTCGACGGAGAACGAATTGACAATCTGCGCGAGAGCGACCGAAGTCGCTTGCGCCGGGAACGATTTGGCTTCGTCTTTCAATTCGGCCAGCTCGTGCCGGAACTCACCGCGGAAGAGAACGTCGCGCTCCCGCTGCTCCTTGGCGGCGTTCGCCGTGAAGAGGCACTGCGAACCGCGCGATCCTGGTTCTCGAGGCTCGAACTTGATGGATTGGAGCGCCACCGCACCGGCGAGATGTCGGGCGGGCAGTCCCAGCGGGTCGCGCTAGCGCGGGGCCTCGTCGCCCAACCGGACGTGCTGTTTGCGGACGAGCCGACTGGCTCGCTCGACTCGCTTACCGGCGAGCTCGTCATGGGCCTGTTAACGCGCACGGCGAGAGAAGAGGGTTCCACCGTGATCCTCGTCACCCACGAACCCAGGGTTGCCGCGTACGCCGACCGCGAAGTGATCGTTCGCGACGGGAAAGTCACCTCGGCCGAGGGCGCCTTGCGGTGATCCGTCTCGGTCTGCGTTTGACGCTCGGAAGTGGGCGAGAGGCCGCGACGCGCGTTGCCGTCACTGCGGCGGCCGTGGCCCTAGGCGTCGCCATGCTGCTCGCTGCCCTCGCCGGACTCAACGGTCTCCACGCTCAGACGGATCGAAGCGGATGGCTCGACACGGCCGCGCAAGCATCGAGGTCAACCTCACCCTCGAACGGGCTCTGGTGGCTCTCGAACACCGACCAAGTCGGCAGTGGATCGATCGACGAGATCTACGTCGCAGCCACCGGACCGAAATCGCCAGTGCCGCCGGGGCTGTCGCGCTTACCTGGCCCGGGCCAGTACTACGCGTCGCCCGCGCTCACGGCGCTTCTTCGAAGCGAACCGGCAAACGAACTGCGGGACCGGTATCCAGGTCGCGAGATCGGGACCATCGGCGCCGCGGGGCTGCCATCTCCAAACTCACTGATCATCGTCATTGGCGAACGCGTCAGCCAGCTGTCGCGGGCCCCGCATGCGGTCGAAGTTGGCGCTATCCAGCGCACGCCGGCAGACTGCTACCTCTGTCAGAACATCACGGGGAGCGGGTCCATCCTGCAGTTCATCCTCGTGGTCGGCGCGGTCGCGCTGTTGCTGCCCGTTCTCATCTTGATCGCGACGGCGAGCCGCTTATCCGCAACGCGGCGAGAGCAGCGATTCGCCGCGATGCGGCTCGTCGGCGCAACGCCTCACCAGATCTCCGTGATCTCCGCCGTCGAGGCGGTGGTGGCGGCGATCGTGGGCGTCGCCGTGGGCTTCGCGCTCTTCTTCGCGCTTCGAGCACCGCTGTATCACGTCACGTTCACGGGAGCTCCCTTCGCTCAGGGTGATCTCTCGCTCCACTGGATCGACGTCGCGCTCGCCGTGGTCGGCGTGCCGCTCGCCGCGGTCGTCTCCGCGCGCGTCGCGCTTCGCCGGGTGCAGGTGTCTCCGCTTGGCGTCCACCGCCGAACGTCATCGCGACCGCCGCGAATCGTACGTGTCATTCCGCTGCTCGCGGGCATCGCCCTGCTCGCGTACTTCGACGCCGCCGGCAAGCCGAGCGCCGTTGGCAGCCAGCTGCTCGAGCTGCTCGTCGGATTCGTGCTGCTGATCGTGGGACTGGTCTTCGCGGGGCCGTGGTTTACGACCGCCGGCTCCCGACTCATGACCAAGCGCGCGAACCGTCCAGCCGCGCTCATCGCCGGGCGTCGACTCCTCGACAATCCCAAGGCCGCCTTTCGGTTCATCAGCGGGCTCGTCATCGCTCTCTTCATTTCGAGCGCCGCCATCGGGGCTCTCAGTTCCATCGCCGTCGACAGCGATGCTCGCGGGGGCATCGCGGGGGCAGACACCATCGCGCTGCCGTTCTGCGGTTTCTCGACGTCGAACTGTCCCGCCTCAGCCGTAGTCCCCTCGGTGTCGAGTCACGTGCTCGCGGAACTTCGCGCGACGGCGGGCGTTCGCCACGTCACCGTCGTCCACGAAAGCCCTACGCGATTCTCTCTACGGAACTCCTTCGGCGTCGTCGCGTGCGGGCAGCTGGCCGGAACGCCCGCGATCGGCAAATGCGCACCGGGTGCCTCGGTGGCGCAGGTCGGCTACTTTTTCTCAAGCCTCCTGGGGCATAACTCGCACGCGTCGACGACGGTCTGGCCATCGGCGCACCTGTCGCCAGCGGGCGCGGCCCGTCTCCCGGTGGACGCGGTGGTCGTTGCCACTGACGGAAGACCGGGTTCGATCGAACGGGCGAGAACGGCGCTCGAGCGGGCCTTCCCGTTCCAGGGAACGCCCATCGGCGTCGACTCGCTGGAGCCTTCGACCGCGCGCCTCCTCGCCATGGTTCAGGACATGACCGACGTGATCATCGTCGCGAGTCTGATCATCGCCGCGTGCAGTCTCGCCGTGAACATCGCCGCCGGCTTGGGTGACCGCAAGCGCCCCTTCAGCTTGTTGCGACTCACCGGTGTCCCGCTTAGCCTGCTTCGACGGGTCGTTGCCCTCGAGAGCGCGCTGCCCCTGTTCCTTGTCGCCGCGGTCTCGATTGTGGTCGGGCTGCTGTCGGCCGGGCTCTACCTCCACTCCCAGGTCGGCGTCGCGTTCCGGGTCCCGGGGCTCACGTACTGGACGACCGTGCTCGGTGGACTGGCGGCGTCGCTCGCGATCATCGCCTCGACGTTCCCGCTCTTGAATCGCATCACCGGCCCCGAAGTCGCCCGCAACGAGTGAGCCTGGCGATGGACCGCCGCTGGTCTTCCACGGTCTCAGGTCACTGAGGGGTGGGCCCCACTCTTTGGGCTGCGGCGACGGCGGGTGAGTACGAAGGTTTCCGTCACGCGCCCGGATGCCACCCAGGAGGAGGGTCTTCGCCTACCCGACCGTCCACCGCTTCACGGAGCAGGTCGGCGTGGCCGGTGTGGCGACCGTACTCCTCGATCAGATCGCAGAGAAGGCGTCTAAGGCTGGCCCGCTCACCTGCTGAGGTGGCCACGTGAACGAGCTGCTCGGGTCCGCCGTCGACCAGGAAAGTGTCGAGACGAGCTCGAGAGCGCGCGACGGCGCCGTCCCACAGGGAGTAAAGATGCTCGGGACTGTCGTTGACGGCGGAGTCGAATTCAGGATCGTCATCGCCGCCCCACTCGATGCTGTCCCAGGGCGCTCCCATCGGCTCACCCGATAGCTTCACGGTGAAGATTTCATCCTCAACGCGGGCCAAATGCTTGAGCAGGCCACCAAGCGTCAGTGTGGACACGCCGATGCGGGCGCGCAGACCGACTGAATCCAAGTCGTCCGCCTTCCATCGGAAGGTCATGCGTAGCCGCTCTAGCGCACCGACAAGGTGCTGGGTCTCCGTGCCGGCGAGGGGCGGTTCCCACGGAACTCCGCTCTCAGTCACGGACGTACCCTAGGGCGGAACCGATGGGGAGCTCAAGAACGTGGTTGCAGAAGACGCGCAATCGCGGCTTACACCCTCCGCCTACCGTGGGTGAGTGTCAAGCCAATCGTGAACAAGGAGCGATCATGACCACTCTCAAGAATCGACCGAACACGGCGCTTATCGTCGTCGACGTTCAAAACGGCGTGGTCGCCGGCGCGTACGAACGCGACGCGGTGGTTGCCAACATCGCCACGGTCGTCGAGAAGGCCCGCGGGGAAAACGTCCCGGTCGTATGGGTCCAACACAACGAAGACGAAGGATTGGCTAAGGGAAGCGAGGACTGGAGGATTGTGCCGGAGCTGTCGCCCCGCGACGAAGAGCCGCTCGTCGACAAGCAGTACGGCGACTCCTTCGAGGACACCACGCTCGAGTCGGTGCTGTCGAGTCTCGGCATTGGCAAGCTCGTAGTCGTCGGAGCGCAGACCGACCAGTGCATTCGATCAACGCTGCACGGCGCCCTGGCGAGGGGCTACGACGCGGCGCTCGTAAGTGACGCCCACACGACCGAAGACCAGAGCGAGTGGGGAGCGCCGCCGCCGGACAAGGTCATTGCCCACACCAATCTGTACTGGACCTATCAGACGGCGCCTGGTCGGACGGCTGGAACCGTCGAGACGGCGGACGTCGCCTTCGGTTCGAACTAAGGATTGCTCTGATAGCTGCTGCGAAGGTGTTTGCTTCAGGGCGCGCTGCGCTACGTTGCTCACTATGAAACTCTTTCGACGCAACAGGATTCGCGCCGACAAAAGCGACACGGAGTCAAGCGGTAACCGGGCGGCCAACGCGGCAGAGGAGGTCGCCGAGATGGATGAGACGGCGGGCTCATCGGTCATCGGTCCGGGCGCTCTGGGCTTCGTGGGCCCCCGCAGTGAGAAGTCCGCGACGGACGAGATTCGCGCCAACGCTGATCCTGAAGATGACACTGCGAAAGAGCGCTTCATCGACGACGAACGCAAGACAGAGCGAGACTACTGACTCAACGACGTCGGTCACTGGAGGTTCGGGTCCGACACTCAGTAATGGTTTTCATCGGCGCCAAGTGACCAGCGTGATGTCACGGTGGGGGCGTTAGGGTAGGCGGAACATGGAGCGGAAGTGGTGGACCCTCGTGGTGGTGTGCGCGGCGACGTTCATGCTGCTGCTCGACATCACCATCGTCGTCGTCGCCCTTCCCGAAATTCAACGGGGCCTTCACAGCACGTTCTCGGACGTGCAGTGGGTCGTTGACGCGTACGCGCTGACACTCGCGTCGCTGCTGCTCACGGCCGGCGCACTCGCCGACCGTTATGGTCGCCGTCGCCTTTTCGTTATCGGTCTCACCGTGTTCACCCTCGGTTCGCTGCTCTGCGGTCTGGCGCAGTCACCCCTCATGCTCACGCTCTCGCGCAGCGCCCAGGGGGTGGGTGGAGCGATCCTGTTCTCGACGGCACTCGCTCTCATCGCCCAGACCTTTCACGGTCGCGAACGGGGTATCGCCTTCGGCGTGTGGGGGGCCATCACTGGCGTCGCCGTGGCGCTCGGTCCGATCCTCGGCGGGCTGATCACAACGGGCATCAACTGGCGCGGCATCTTCCTCGTGAACCTGCCCATCGGCGTCGCGGCCATCTTCGTGACGCTTTGGAGCGTCGACGAGTCGCGCTCACCCCACGCGACTCGACCGGACTGGACCGGTTTCGTCGTTCTCACGTTGGCGCTCGTCAGCCTCGTCTACGGGCTCATCCGCGCCAGTGAGAACTCCTGGAGCAACACGGGCGTCATCGCGTGCCTCTGCCTGGCCGGCGTGCTCACCATCGCCTTCGTGGTCGTCGAACGAACTGTCCAGTACCCCATGTTTGACCTGTCGCTCTTTCGAACGCCGACGTTCTCTGGCGGGTTGATCGCTGCGTTCACCATGAACGGTTCGCTCTTCTCCATGCTCTTGTACCTGGTCCTGTACCTGCAGTACGACCTCGGCTACTCGGCACTCGGGACCGGGCTGCGGCTCCTCGTACTGAGTGGCGGCACGATGGTCTCGGCGACCATCGCGGGAAGGCTCACGAGCCACGTGCCGGTGCGATGGCTGATCGGACCCGGCCTCCTCCTCGTCGGCGTTGGCCTGATACTGATGGCGGGTCTCACGGGCACGAGCGTCTGGACCCACCTCGTCATCGGCTTCATCGTCGCCGGCGTCGGTAGCGGGATGGTGAACCCACCCCTCGCCTCGACCGCGGTCGGGGTGGTGACGCCGGAGCGCTCGGGAATGGCCTCGGGCGTCAACACGACGTTCCGCCAGATCGGCATCGCCGTCGGGATCGCCGTCTACGGAACCATCTTCACCTCGGCGCTGCAGCGCCAACTCGGCAACGCGCTGTCTTCGGCCCCGTCGGTGAGCAGCCACCTCACGTCAATCGTGGCGGCGATCAAGCGCGGCCAGGTGGGCAACGTGCTTCGCTCGACGCCCCCGAGCTTTCGCCACCAGCTCGCGTCGGCGCTGCACGCGAGCTTCGCGGGTTCACTCAACGACCTTCTCGTCGTGAGCGGCGTGCTCGCCCTCGTCGGCGCGGTCTGCTCGGTGTTCCTCATTCGCCCCCAGGATTTTGTCGCTACGCAATCACCGGAGATGGCGGCGGCGTCGGCGCACTGAGGATGAGGTCGACCTGGACTCGTCGCGTTGCCAGCACGCACCGTGCCTGGCAAAAGACGGGCTGCACAAAGGAGGGGCAGTGAACCTTGAGGGAGAGTACGAACCCAGCCCCGCGCAGTGGGTTCGTGATCAGGTGGCCGAGTACGAGGCCTCCGGTGGCACCCGGGCGAACACCTTGCGCGACACCGGTCTACCGATCGTGATCTTTACGTCCCGAGGCCGTCGCAGCGGCAAGATCCGCAAGACCCCGGTGATGCGAGTCGAACACGATGGGCAGTACGCGCTCGTCGCCTCGAAAGGCGGCGCCGCCGACAATCCGCGTTGGTACTACAACCTGCGCGACCACCCCGATGAGGTCCTCCTCCAAGACGGTCACGAACCTTACGAGGTGACCGTGCGCGAGGTGACCGGCGAGGAGCGACGGGTCTGGTGGGATCGGGCGGTGGCCGCCTACCCTCCTTACGCTGAGTATCAGATGAAGACGACGCGGGTCATTCCGGTCCTCGTCGCTAGCTCGAAGGCCCGCTAGCGCCGACGGGCAACGTGTCGGCGAACTAGTCGGCCCGCATGACCTCCGCGTCGGGCTGGAGGCTGTAGCCGACGCCCGGCCGGGTCTCGATCAGTACCCCGGACTCGTCGCCGAGCTTCTGGCGAAGTCGGTGCACGTAGGCGTGGACGTAGGACGCTTCGTTGCCGTAGCCGACGCCCCACACCGCCTGGAGGATCATCTGATACGTGCAGGTGCGACCGGCGTGCCGGGCGAGGAAGGCGAGCAGGTTGAACTCTTTCGCGGTGAGGTCGACCGCGTGGCCGCCGAGGCGGGCCTCGTGGTGCACGAGGTCGACGTCGAGCGAGCCAAGGGTGAGTTCGCTCGGCAGCTCATCTCCCGACTCGACGGGTCGGTAGCGCAGGACCGCGCGGATGCGTGCTTCGAGTTCGCCCATGCTGAAGGGCTTCGTGACGTAGTCGTCGACGCCGCGGTTGAGCGCTTCGATCTTTCGGAGCTCGTCGCCGGTTGCCGAGAGGACGATGATCGGCACGTCGCTCCACTGGCGAAGGCGCTCAGCGACGACCACGCCGTCGAGGTCCGGCAGGCCGAGGTCCAAGACAACGACGTCCGGTGTCTTGAGGGCCGTGAGCGAGATGCCGCGCTCACCGTTGTCGGCGACAACGACGTCGTGACCACCGGCCTCGAGTCCGACGCGCAGCGCTCGCAGCAACGAGGGGTCGTCGTCGATGACGAGGACGCGGGCCACGATCGCTACCTCCGCGGCGCTCGTTGAGGCAGCGAGAGGACGAAGCGCGCGCCGCCCTCGGGCGTCTCTTCGTACCAGATCCGCTCACCGTGGGCCTCGACGAACGTCTTCGCGATGGTGAGCCCAAGCCCCGCGCGGCCGCCGGTGCTGAGCTGGGTGAACCGGTCAAAGATGGACTCGCGACTGTCGGGCGCCACGCCAGGACCTTGGTCGGCGACCGCGACCACGATGACCCCGTCTCGGTCTTCGGCGCTCAGCGTGATGACGCTGCCCGCTGGACCGTGACGCAGGGCGTTGTCGAGCAGGTTGACGAGCACCTGGCCCATGAGTACGGGGTCGATGACGACCTCGGGCAGCGAGTCGGGCACGGCAACGTCAACGCGCCGATCGCGCAGGGACGCGCCCATGGCGCCGACCGACTCCTTCACGAGCTCACTGACCGGCGTGCCTACCAGGCGCGGAGTGAGCACGCCCGCCTCGATGCGGGTCATGTCGAGGAGATTCGTGACCAACCGGGTGAGCCGATCCGACTCGAGCTCGATGAGCCGGTAGAGCTCCACGGTGTCACCTTGGGTGAGTTGGCCCGCGCGGTTGGTGAGGGTCGACGAGGCGACCTTGATGGTGGCGAGTGGCGTCCGCAAATCGTGCGAGACGGCGCCGAGCAATCCCCGTCGGAACCGGTCCGCTTCTTCGAGCAACTTGGTGCGCAGCGCCTGTTCGCGCAGCTGAGCCCGCTCGAGCGCGAGGGCAGCGTCATTCGCGAAGGTGTTGAGCAGGTCGCGGTCCGTATCTTCGATTGGGATACTGCGCATCGCGAGGATCCCGACCGCCCTACCGGACGAGGTCAGCGCGACGGTGCGCAGCGCGCTGGAGGACGCCGGCGACGTTCCGACGCTGACGGGCTGGCCCGAACGGGGCTCGAGTTGACGGAGCTCGTTGGCCGAGAGCGGTTCGCCGACGCTGGCGACGACGACGAGCCGCCCGTTCTCGAGCTCGAGGAGTGACGCGCCGGGCACGTTGAACGCGGTCATCGCCGTCGTCACGATGGTCTTGAGGAGTTCGTCCAGCGGCTGCTCCCCGACGAGCAGCTCCGAGACCTCCGAGACTCGGCGCATGTAGTCACGGGCTCGTCTCGCCTCGGATCGTGTGGTCTCCAGCACGTCGACGACGCGCACGACCAGCAACATGACAACGACGTAGACGACGAGCGCCGTCCAGTTCTGAGAAGTCCCGACACTCAGCGTCCAGTACGGACGGACGAAGGCGAAGTCGTAGACGAGAAAGCCCGCCACCACGCTCGCCGCGCCGGCGCCGAACCCCCCGATGAGGGTGCCCACGACGACCGGGATGACGAGGACGAGCGCCGTCGTCGAGCCGCCGACGTCCGAGCGGAACGGCAGGAGGAGTGCGCCGAAGGCGACCGCGCAGACGACCCCGACTACCGAACCAATGACGCGACGCTGCACCCTCTCAGTATCGCCGTCTCGCGTCGGTGGCGAGACCAACAAGTGAATGAAGAGAAAATGAAGAGCCGTACGCGCATTTCAAGAAATGGTTAAGAGCGTGCCCGCCAGCATGGGTGTATGGCAGATCTCTACTCCGTCCTCGGCATCGTCGCTTTCACCGTGGTGTTCCTTGGTCTCATCTGGGCGCTCGACCGCGTATGAGCGTCAGTCAGATCCTCTTACTCGTGGTCTCCGTCTTGATGTTCGGCTACCTCGGCTACGCCATGTTCAAGCCGGAGAAGTTCTAGATGGGCTTCTTCTTCACGATCCTCGTGTTGGTCGTGCTGCTCGGCGTCACCTGGCGCTACCTCGGCTCCTACATGGCGGCCGTGTTCGAGGGCCGGGTGCACTTCCTCGGTTTCCTCGAGCGCCCGGTCTACCGATTGCTCGGCACCGGCCCGGAACAAGAGCAGAGCTGGAAGCGCTACGCCAGCGCCATGATCATCTTTTCGGCGGTCTCGATCCTCTTCACGTACGTCATCATCCGCGTCCAGGGTTCGTTGCCCCTCAACCCCCAGCGCTTGGGCGCGGTCGGTCCGGCGCTCAGCTTCAACACGGCTGGCTCGTTCGTCTCCAACACCAACTGGCAGAACTACGGCGGCGAGACGACCATGTCGTACTTCTCCCAGATCGGCGCCCTGACCGTCCAGCAGTTCGTGTCTCCGGCCGTCGGCATCGCCGTGGCCATTGCGATGGTTCGTGGTTTCGCCCGTCGCAAGTCCGCGACCATCGGCAACTTCTGGGTCGACATCACCCGGTGCATGTGCTACATCCTCCTGCCGATTGCCTTCGCCTTCGGCATCATCTTCGTGGGACAAGGTGCGGTCGAGACACTGGCGGGCACGGCGAGCTTTCACGACGTCTTGAACGGCGTGACCCAGACCATCGCACGCGGGCCGATCGGCTTCATGGAGGCGATCAAGCAGCTCGGCACGAACGGTGGCGGCTTTAATAACGCCAACTCCGCGACGACGTTCGAGAACCCGACCGGGCTCACCAACTTTCTCTCGATCTACCTGCTGCTCGCCATTCCCTTCGCCCTCACCTACACCTTCGGCAAGATGGTCGGCAGCGTTCGCCACGGCGCCGCACTGCTCACCGCGATGGTGATCCTCTTCGGGGTCTGGGTCGGCTTCACCAGCTACGCCGAGCACCAGAACAACCCGGCCGTCGCGGCGGCGGGGATCCACTCGACCGTTGGCAACACCGAAGGCAAGGAGGTCCGCTTCGGCGACACCTCCTCAGCGCTCTTCGGTGTCGCGTCGACGTCGACCTCGACTGGATCGGCCGACGCCTCCTACGACCAGTTCACCCCGATCGGCGGTCTCGGCCTGCTCACCGGCATGATGATCGGCGAGGTGACGCCGGGCGGTACTGGGCAGCGGGCTCTACACAATTCTCATCTACGCCATCATCGCCGTGTTCATCGGCGGGCTGATGATCGGGCGAACGCCCGAGTATCTCGGAAAGAAGATCCAGGCTCGGGAGGTGAAACTCGCTGGGCTCGGGGCGCTCGTGATGCCCATCGCCGTCCTCGTGATCACCGCCGTCGCCGTGTCGCTCGCGGCCGGGCGGGCCGGTCCGCTCAACCACGGTCCCCACGGCTTCACCGAGATCCTCTACGGACTGACGTCCCAGGGCAACAACAACGGCTCGGCCTTCGACGGGCTGACCGGCAACACGCCCTTCTACAACATCATCGGCGCGGTCGACATGCTGCTCGGGCGCTTCGGCATCATGATCCCCGCCCTCGCGCTTGGCGGCTCGCTGGCCGCCAAGGACATCGTGCCCGAGTCGCTCGGCACCTTCCGCACGGACAACGGGATGTTCGTCGGTCTCACCATCGGCGTCATCCTGATCATCGGTGGACTGACGTTCTTCCCCGCCGTCTCCCTCGGCCCCGTGGTCGAGCAACTTAGCCATCTGAGGTTCTTCTAATGACCACCGTCCTTGACCAGCCGGCGACACCGAGTGCGCACGGTGTCGCGCAGTCTCGAGGACTCCTCGATCCTCAGATCCTGCGCGAGGCGTTGAAGAACTCCGTCACGAAGTTCGACCCACGCGTGCAGGTGAAGAACCCCGTGATGTTCGTGGTGCTCGTGGGCTCGGTGATCAGCTTGATCGAGGCCTTCGCCCACCCGGGCACGTTCACGTGGTCGATAACGATCTGGCTCTTCCTCACGGTCGTCTTCGCGAACTTCGCCGAGGCCATGGCCGAGGGTCGGGGCAAGGCCCAAGCCGACACCCTGCGCAAGATGCGCTCGGAGACCGAGGCGCGCCGGCTGCGTCCCGACGGCACCGAGGACCGGATACCGGCGGCGACCCTCGCCAAGGGCGATCTTGTCGTCTGCGAGGCCGGTGACCTCATCCCTTCGGACGGCGAGATCATCGAAGGCATCGCCTCGGTGGACGAATCCGCGATCACCGGCGAGTCCGCGCCCGTCATTCGCGAGTCCGGCGGCGATCGCTCGGCCGTGACGGGCGGCACCAAGGTGCTCTCGGACCGGATTGTCGTGCGCATCACCGCCGAGCCCGGCCACACCTTCATCGACCGGATGATCACGCTCGTCGAGGGTGCGAACCGTCAGAAGACGCCCAACGAGATTGCCTTGACGATCCTCCTTTCCGTGCTCACCATCGTCTTCATCCCGGTCGTCGTCACCCTCGTGCCCTTCGCCCACTTCGCCGGGGCGTCGGTGTCGGTCGTGGTCCTGGTGGCGCTGCTCGTGTGCCTCATCCCCACGACGATCGGCGCGCTGCTCTCAGCGATTGGCATCGCGGGCATGGATCGGCTGGTTCAGCGCAACGTGCTCGCGATGAGCGGGCGAGCCGTAGAGGCAGCGGGCGACGTGCAGACCCTGCTCCTCGACAAGACCGGCACCATCACCCTCGGCAACCGGATGGCCGCCAACTTCTACCCCGCGGGCGCCCACACGGAGGAGGAGGTCGCGGACGTCGCGCAACTGGCTTCGCTCGCCGACGAGACACCCGAAGGTCGCTCCATCGTGGTGCTCGCGAAGCAGCGTTTCGACCTGCGCGAGCGCCAGCTCGAGGGCGACCACGCCTTCATCCCCTTCACCGCCACGACCCGTATGTCGGGCCTCGACCTGGGGTCCCGCCAGATTCGAAAGGGCGCCGGCGACTCGGTGAAGCGCTGGGTGAGCGATCTCGGAGGAACCGCACCGAACGACCTCGACGCAACTGTCGAGCGCTTGGCGCGGGCCGGCTCGACGCCGCTCGTCGTCGCGGACGGACCCGACATCGTGGGCGTGATCGAGCTGAAGGACGTCGTGAAGCAGGGCATCCGCGAGAAGTTCGACGAGATGCGCCAGATGGGCATTCGCACCGTGATGATCACGGGGGACAACCCGCTCACCGCGGCGGCGATCGCCCAGGAGGCCGGCGTCGACGACTTTCTCGCCGAGGCGACGCCCGAGGCGAAGATGGCACTCATCAAACAAGAGCAGGAGGGCGGCAAGTTGGTGGCCATGACCGGTGACGGGACCAACGACGCCCCGGCCCTCGCCCAGGCAGACGTGGGCGTTGCCATGAACACCGGCACGACCGCGGCCAAGGAGGCCGGCAACATGGTCGACCTTGACTCGAACCCGACCAAGCTCATTGACGTCGTGGAGATTGGCAAGCAGCTCCTCATCACCCGTGGGTCGCTGACCACGTTCTCCATCGCGAACGACGTGGCGAAGTACTTCGCGATCATCCCGGCGCTCTTTGCCGCCACCTACCCCCAGCTCGACGCTCTCAACGTCATGAAACTCCACAGCCCCCAGAGCGCGGTGCTCTCGGCGGTCATCTTCAACGCGCTCGTCATCGTCGCACTGATCCCCCTCGCGCTGCGCGGGGTGAAGTTCCGTGCCACGGGGGCGGCAGCCATCCTGCGTCGCAACGTCTGGATCTACGGCGTCGGGGGCATCGTCGTGCCGTTCATCTTCATCAAGCTCATCGACCTCGTGCTCGTCGCGTTGCACGCCTACTAAGGAGATACCCGTGCTGCTCAACCTCCGCCGCTCCTTTGTGATGGCCCTCATCTGTCTCGTGTTCTTCGGCTTCGTCTACGCCTTCGCGGGAACCGGCGTCGCCCAGCTGTTGTTCAAGCACCAGGCCGACGGTTCGCTCACGTCGAACGGTTCGACCCTCATCGGTCAAAACTGGGCGAGCCCCAAGTGGTTCCACGGCCGACCCGATGACTTTGGCCCCTACGCGGCCAACCCCAAGGACGACGTGGCTGGGGGCGACAACCCACTCGTCGCCAACGGCGTCCACGGCGAATCAGGCGGGACCAGCCTCGGACCTCGCTCCAAGGTCCTCCTCGCCGACACCAAGGCGCTCGTCAAGTGGTGGCACTCGATGGGCGTGAACCCGACCCCCGACCTCGTCACGACCTCGGGCAGCGGCCTCGACCCCGACATCTCCGCCCAGGACGCGCTGGTCCAGATTCCGATGGTCGCCACGGCGAGGCGCGTCGCGCCATCGGCGCTGCGCGCCCTGATCAAGCGAGAGATCCACGGCGCGCAGTTCGGGTTCCTCGGTTCGAGTTACGTGAACGTGTTGCAGCTGAACGAAGCGTTGGCGAGACTTGGCTAGGTCGCTGTGGAGGAGTGGGGGAGTCGTGCCCTCGTTCGTCGCGCGGTACCGGCGCGCACTGACGCTCTTGGCAGCGATCGCCGTCCCGATCGGTGTCGCCGTGCTGCTGGTGCCCTTTCGGGGAACCTTCGCTAATACCGCGGCGGCCCTCGTGCTGGTCGTCGTGGTACTCGCGCTGGCGATCGTGGCGGACCGGCTGACCGGCGTGCTCGCGAGCGCCTCAGCGGCGCTCTGGTTCGACTTCTTCTTGACCCGACCCTACGAGCGCTTCGCGATCAGCCACCGGCCCGCGATCGAGACGACGGTCGCCATCGTGGTCGTCGGGCTCTTGGTCAACGAGCTCGCCGCCACTAGCCACCGCCGCTCACGGGTCTCGCGGGAGGAGGCCCACTTCCTCGACACGATCCGCGACCTCGCCGCGCTGGGGGCGGCTACGACGCCGGGCTCGGAGATGGTAACGAGTGCGGCCACGTCGCTCACGGATCTCTTGCACCTGCGGGCCTGCCGTTTCGAGCGGGTCGCGCCGTCGCCGCCGCTCGCGCGTCTACGCGCCGACGGCGACGTGGAGCACGTCGGGCTGCACTGGCCGGTCGGCGAGATCGGAATCCCGGGCCCCGAAGCCGAGATCGCCGCCGAGTGGCACGGGCGCGTGCTTGGCTACTTCATCCTCACGCCCACGCCCGGCCAGCCCGTCGCGCTCGAGCGACGCGTCGTCGCGGTGGCGCTGGCGACCATCGCCGCGGCGAGACTCGACGTCGAACGGCGCGGTCCCTAGATGATCCCGAGCCACCGCGGCCCACGCCGCGCCCGCGACGCCCCAATCCGGTCAGGATTACCTCGATGACCCGTGGCCAGCATCGCGTCTACCTGGGCTCGGCGCCGGGCGTCGGCAAGACCTACCGCATGCTCGACGAGGGCTGGCGGCGCCGCAGTCGTGGCACCGACGTGGTGATCGGTTACGTCGAGACCCACGGTCGCGTGAACACCGACGCGCTGATTCGTGACCTTGAGGTGGTGCCGCGCAAGACGCTCGAGTACCGCGGAGCCCGGCTCGAGGAGATGGACCTCGCCGCGGTCCTCGAACGTCGCCCCGGCGTCGCGCTCGTCGACGAGCTCGCCCACACCAACGTGCCGGGCAGCCAGAACGAGAAGCGCTGGCGGGACGTGGAGCAGCTCCTCGAAGCGGGGATCGACGTCATCAGCACCGTCAACATCCAGCACCTCGAGTCGGTCAACGACGTCGTCGAGAAGATCACCGGCATCACCCAGCAAGAGACGGTTCCCGACGTCGTGGTGCGCCGAGCCGAGCAGATTGAGCTGGTGGACGTCACGCCCGAGGCGCTGCGCCGGCGCATGGCGCACGGCAACATCTACGCCGCCGACAAGATCGACGCGTCGCTGTCGAACTACTTCCGGGTCGGCAACCTGAGCGCCCTGCGCGAACTCGCCCTGCTTTGGCTGGCCGATCGCGTCGAAGACGCGCTGCGCCAGTATCAGGTCGACCACGCCATCGACGCGACCTGGGAGACGCGCGAGCGACTCATCGTCGGGGTGAGCGGTGCTCAGGTCGACGAGGTCCTCTTGCGTCGGGCCGCCCGGATCGCCTCGCGAACTGGCGCGCAGATCGTGGCCGTGCACGTGGTGAGCGCCGACGCGACGCGGCGCACCGACGCGGACACCACCCTCGCGCGCGACCTCACGGCGGAGTTCGAAGGAACGTTCCACGAGATCGTGGACGACGACGTCGCCACGGCACTCGTCGCCTTCGCGCGATCCGAACGCGGCACGCAGATCGTCGTCGGGGCGAGCCGGCCCCGGTCAGCGACACGGCCTCTGGGCGGCGTCGTCGAGCGCGTGCTGCGTCGCACGCCCGACCTCGACGTGCACGTGATCGCGGCGGGGGATGAGCGGCCGGCGCACGTTCATCGGCGCCGGAGCAAGCGGGCTATCTCGATTCGTCGCCAGCTGCTCGGGCTCGCGCTGACCGCCGTGTCGATGCCCCTCGTGACGATCATCCTCACGGCCACCCGATCGGGGCTCTCGCTCTCGAGCGAGTTCCTGTTCTACCTACTCGTCGTTCTCGGGCTCACCACGGTCGGCGGCGCACTGGTCGGCGTCGCCGCCGCGCTCGTGGCGTTCGTCCTCGAGAACTACTACTTCGTCCACCCGCTACACACGTTCAGCGTCTCGCGACCAAACGACGTCGTGTCACTCGTGGGGTTTCTCGTCTTCGCCGCGGGGGCGAGCCTGGTCGTCAATCGCCTCGCGCGGGGCGCCCGGGTCGCCGAGCGATCGCGCGCGGAAGCGCGGGTCCTCTCCGAGGCGGTGGCGAACCTTGGCACCACCCACCAAGACCTGCTTCCCCTGCTCGACTCGCTGCGGGCGGTCTTTGACGCCGAAGCGGTGGCGATCCTCGCCCGAGACGGCGACGGGTGGCGAGCGGACGTCGCCAGTGGCGTCGAGTACCGGGGCGACGAGCCCGCGACGCGCTTCACCATCGACGACGGTTACGAGCTCGCCCTTCTGGGCGCGACCCTCGACAACGAGGACCGCCAACTGGTGAGCGCGTTCACCGGCCGAATCGCTGCGGGTCTCCGCGCCGTCGCGACCCTCGAGGACGCCTCGGAGCTGCGCGCGGTTGCTCAAGTAGAGGCGAAGCGCACGGGTCTCGTGCGAGCGCTCGCGAATGAGTTCCGCGAGCCCCTCGCGACGATCCGGCTCTACGCGACCACGCAGCTCGAGGGCGATGGGGGAAACGCCCAACGGGATCGTCTCGTCGACGTCGACCACGAGCTCGAGCGTCTGACGCGACTGGTGAACGACGTCGACGACTTCGTTCGACTCGAATCGGGTCGCGTGACCCCCGAGTTCGTCGAGAGTCGGATGCGCGACATCGTTGCCGAGTCGATCGCGAGGAACGACCTCGGGCGTCGCGACCTGGACGTCGACGTCAGCGACGATCTCCCGACGATCGCCACGGACCCCGACCTCGCGCGAAGGGCCGTTGGCGTCATCGTGCGCAACGCGTGCCGGTTCAGTCCGCCGTCGGTGCCGGTGAGGATCACGGCCGGCGTCGCGGGGGAGTCGCTCGAGCTACTCGTGATCGATCGGGGTTTGGGAGTTCCCGAGGCGCGGCGCACGACGATGCTCGAGCCGATATGGCGCAGCGACGAGGGCGAGATCGGCACCAACCTCGGCCTCAGCGTCGCCAACGGACTGCTGGGCCTGCTCGGCGCGACGGTGCGCTACGAGGACACCCCGGGCGGGGGCCTTACCGCCGTTCTCGAATTTCCGCTGGGGCCGAATCGCTGAGGGACTCTTCGGGGATGAGCGGCGTGATCGTGGCGCCGGGCTTCAGGTTCGCGGACCACTTCTCCTCGACGTGGCCGTAGCGCCAGATCGCGAGCGCGCCAGCCCAGGTGAGGGCGAACATCCCGACGATGACGTAGCCGGCGACGTTGATGTTGAAGTTGGCCATCACCCGCCAGAAGGCGCCCTTTAGGTGCAACTCCGTCGGCAAGAGACCGAGGATCTCGATCGAGCCGATGAAGAAGCAGATGGTCACCGAGAGTCCGGTGATGGCGAGGTTGTAGTAGATCTTGCGCACCGGGTTGAAGAAGGCCCACCCGTAGGCGAAGTTCATGAAGCAGCCGTCCATCGTGTCGAGCAGCGCCATGCCCGCGGTGAAGAGGATCGGCAGGCACATGATCGAGTACCACGGCAGGGCCTCGGAGGCGAGGACGGCGGTCGTCGCGAGCAGGGCCACCTCGGTCGCCGTGTCGAAGCCGAGCCCGAAGACGACCCCGACCGGGTACATCTGCCACTCCTTGTTGATGGCGCGCATCCAGCGACCGAAGAACCGGTACATGAGTCCGCGGTTGTTGAGCTGACGCTCGAGCTCCGCTTCGTCGTAGGTCCCGTCGCGCATGGAGCGAAACACCTTCATGATGCCCGCGAGGATGACGACGTTGAGTAGCGCGATCAGGTAGAGGAACGTCGCCGATACCACCGTTCCGAATACCCCGCCAAACTGCTCGAGTGCCGAGCCGTTGTTGGACACGGCGCCGTAGACGGCCTTCTCGGCTATCACGAGACCGAGGCCGATGGCGACGACGATCGTCGAGTGGCCGAGCGAGAAGAAGTACCCGACGCTGAGCGGTCGGTGCGCTCCCTCGACGCCCTGGCGGTCGTTCATCAGCTTGCGCGTCGTGTTGTCGATCGCCGAGATGTGGTCGGCGTCAAAGGCGTGTCGCGCGCCGAGGGTGTAGGCGAGGATGCTGACGCCGATGCCGAGGCCCTTGTAGTGGCCCGGGACGACGAAGACGATGAAGATCCCGAAGCCGAGCACGTGCAGGAGGGCGATGGACCCGAACATCCAGCGGGCGCGGCGCCATTCGGCCTTGGTGAGCGATCCGCGCAACTGGTTCCATCGCCCGATGGGGAGGGGGTCCTCCATCACCGCCATTCGTCCGCTCCTCGACGCCACGGCTTTGAACGTCGGCACCCGCCGACGCTCCTCAGCCCTCCCGTCAATCCTGGCATAAATAGGAACTGGACGCAAGAAGTAGCTGTACGCAAAAAAATGGGTATCCTGTCACCATGCGGTCACCTGAGAACGTCGCGACGTCGAAGCCCGACGAGAGCGCGGCGGCCGCCGCGCGCATCGAAGTGGTCCTCGCCCTCCTGCGTGAGAGCGGTGGTCGGGCAACCACGTCACGACGGATCCTGCTGCGATGCCTCTTCGAAGAGGGTCCGCATCGCACCGCCGAGGAGCTCGCGACCGAGGTGCAGATGGTCGCGCCCGACGTCCACCTCTCGACCATCTATCGCAACCTCGACGAGCTCGAGCGACTCGGCGTCATCGTGCACGCCCATCTGGGCCACGGGCCGGCCACCTACCACCTCGCCTCGGAGACCCATGGACATCTCGTCTGCGAGGACTGCGGGGGTGCGGTCGAGGCGCCCGAGGCGTTCTTCAAGGCGCTCACGAACGCGGCGCTTCGCGAGTACGAGTTCGTCGTCGATCCGCGGCACTTCGCCGTGCTCGGTCGCTGCGCCGCGTGCGCGCAGGTCGCTGGCGCGTCGACCTAACGCGGGGCCGTCAACTCGTCGAATCGCGATGGTCGAGCATCGTCAGTTGACGCTTCGTCGCGACGCAACGATACGCGTCCTCACAGAACATGTCGATCTCATCGAAGTCGACTGGGCCGTCGAGTCGCACGCCGATCCATCCCCGTGAGCCGACGTACGGCGGATAGAACACTCGATCGGGCGACGCCTCAACGTGCGCGCGCTGCGCCCCTTCCGGCGCCGCGCACCAGAGATGAGGAAATTCGTGCTCGTGGTGCCCGTCGGGCCAGAGCATCACGAACTGACGACCAACGAAAAACGCGGGCGAACCGTGGCTCTGGCGTTCGGTGACCTCGGGTAGAGCGAGGCAGATCGCCCGGACGCGCTCCGCCACCTCGCTCACCATGAGCCGACCTTACGTCGCTGTTTCGGGGTGATTGCGAGAGCACGGGGGATGCTTCCTAGAGGGACAGGGACCACCGTTTCTGTTCACGTGTTCGTTGTAACCTTCAATCGATGAGCGGCTCGCTGGAGATGACCGACAACGCCCCTAGCGGACCCGACGCCTCAACGAGCGCGTCAAGGGGCCTTGAAACGGTCGCCTGCCTCGAGCACGTGACCAAGATCTTTGAGGGCGCCCCGGCCGTCGACGACGTCAGCCTCGAGATCTACGACGGCGAGTTCTTCAGCCTGCTCGGCCCGTCGGGTTGCGGCAAGACGACGTCACTGAGGATGCTCGGCGGCTTCGAAGAACCGACGAGCGGGCGGATCCTGCTGGGCGGCCGTGACGTCACCTACCAGGCTCCCTACCACCGCGACGTCAACACCGTCTTTCAGTCCTACGCCCTCTTCCCCCATCTGAACGTCTATGAGAACGTCGCCTTCGGCCTCCGCCGCCGCCGCCTCGACCGCACCGAGGTCGTGCGCCGGGTGGGGTCGATACTCGAGATCGTCGACTTGCCGCATCTCGAAAAGCGTCGCGCCTCCCAGCTCTCGGGTGGCCAGCAACAGCGTGTCGCGCTGGCCCGCGCGCTGGTGAACGAACCGACACTGCTGCTGCTCGACGAACCGATGTCGGCCCTCGACGCCAAGCTTCGTCGCCAAATGCAGATCGAATTGAAACGGATCCAGACGCAAGTGGGCATCACCTTCCTCTACGTCACCCACGACCAGGAAGAGGCGATGACGATGTCGGACCGTCTCGCCGTGATGCGGGCGGGCAAGATCGAGGGCATCGGTTCGCCGCGCCAGGTCTACGACAGTCCCTCGACCGAGTTCGTTGCTACCTTCCTTGGGGCGTCGAACCTCCTCGCCGGCACGATCACGGGAACCGGAATAAACGTCACGGTGACGCTGTCGGACGCGACGACGCTCGAGGTGCCGGCCGCTCGGGTGCCCGCCTCGGGTGAGTCGAACGTGAAGGTCGGCGTTCGTCCCGAGAAGATCAGCATCGCCGCGACTGGCGCGAGCGTCCCGGCGGGTCACAACGCGCTGCGCGGGCAGGTTCGCGTCTCGACGTTCACCGGCGTGGGCAACCAGTATCTGGTCGACACCTCCTCGGGCGTTGAGGTGACGGTCTACGCGCAAAACATCGGCCAGGCGACGGCGCCGCGCAGTGGCGACACCGTGACGCTGAGCTGGCCGGTCGAGCACACGTTCGCGGTGGTGCCCATGGTGGGCGCCGCTACCGAAGACGAAGCAGCGAGTGAGGGGGAGTAACCAATGGACGGAATCTCAGACAGTTCTGCGGGGAACGGCATCGATCCGTCGTTCCTACGGGGTCTGACCCAGCGGCGCTTGTCGCGGCGCCAGGCCATGACGGCGGGGGCGGGCGTCGCGTCGGGTCTGTGGCTCGCGAGCGCCGCCGGGGCGAGCGGGCTGCCGAACGCCGACGTCGGCACGAAGAAGTGGTGGGGCAAGCAGAAGCTCCACCACACGCTCAACTTCGCCAACTGGCCGTACTACATCGACGTCTTGAACGGCAAGCACCCGTCGCTCGAGCACTTCACCGCGACCACCGGCATCCAGGTCAACTACTCAGAGGTGATAGAGGACAACGCCTCGTTCTACGCCAAGATCCGCCCCTCACTCGAGGCCGGCCAGGCGACGGGCTACGACATCATCGTCTCGACCAACAACAACCCCGAGCTCGGCTACATGATTCAGCTCGGCTGGCTCATACCGCTGGACAAGAAGTTGACGCCGAACTTCGACAAGTACGCCGGCCCGCTGATCACCAATCCGCCCTACGACCCGGGGAACAAGTACACCATGGCCTGGCAGTCCGGCTGGACGTCGATCGGCTATAACTCGAGCGTCGTGAAGGACCCCGGTGACAGCGTGCAGCTGCTCTTCGACAAGAAGTGGGCGGGCAAGATTGCCATGCTCGACGACCCCTTCGAGTTCGGGAGCGTCGGGTTGCTCGCCATCGGCGTGGAGCCCGCGAAGTCGACCGAGTCCGACTGGGCCAAGGCGGCTATGAAGCTGCAGAAGCAAAAGAGTGACGGCATCGTCGCCGCCTACTACGACCAGAGCTACATCCAGCACCTGAAGAACGGCGACGTCGCGATCTCCCAGGCCTACTCGGGCGACATCTTCCAGGCGAACCTCAACTCGAAGTACCGCGACCTCAAGTTCATGATCCCCAAAGAGGGCATCATGATCTGGACGGACAACATGTGCATCCCGCTGTACGCGGCCAACCCGCTGGACGCGATCACGTGCATGGACTACTACTACAGTCCGATCACCCAGTCGGTCGTCGAGTACTACAACGACTACATCTGCCCGGTGCCCTCCGCCAAGCAGCAGCTGCTGCACCCGACCGGCTGGAACAAGGCCGCCCTCAAGGCGCTGGCGCCGGAGATCGGACTGGCGACCTCGGTGACGGCGGACTCACTCCTCGTCTTTCCGAACGCTCAGCGCATCAAGGCGTCGCTGCCGTACTACCCGTTCCAGAATCAAGAGGAGATCACGGCGTGGACGAATCTGTTCTTACCGATCATCCAAGGAGCGTAGGGAGGGAGCAGCGACGATCGAGGTGGGGTAAGCGCCTCGCCCCGTACGTGTTGAGCCTGCCCGCGGGGGTCTGGCTCCTCTTGCTCTTCATCGTGCCCCTCGGGGTCATGATGATCCAGTCGCTCGAGACCTGCAGTCCGGCGACGGGGCTGTGCGTCATGACCTGGAGCTGGGGCGAGCTGCCCCACCAGGTCAACCTCTACCACCAGCAGTTCATCACCAGTCTCGTCTTTGCCGCCGCGGCGACGTTGATCGACCTCGTGATCTCGTTCCCCATCGCCTACTGGATCGCCTTCTACGGCGGGCACCGTAAGAACTTCTTCCTCATGATGCTGCTCGTGCCCTTCTTCGTCTCGTTCATCATTCGCACGATCGTCTGGGAGTTCATCCTCTCGAACAACGGGATCGTGCTGAGCTTCTTGAAGCACAACCACCTCGTGCCGGCGGGCTTTCACGTGCTCGGCACGAGTTACGCGGTGATCGCCGGGCTCGCCTACAACTACCTGCCCTTCACGGCGCTGCCCCTCTACGTCGCCATCGAGCGCATCGACCGGCGGGTGCTCGACGCCGCCTACGACCTCTACGCCAACCGCAAGACGGCGTTCCTGCGGGTGATCCTCCCGCTCTCGATGCCCGGCATCTTCGCCGCCTTCCTCCTCACGTTCATCCCGGCCTTCGGCGACTACGTGAACCAGGAGATCCTCGGGGGAACGTCCAACACGATGATCGGCACGGTCATCCAGAACACCTTTCTCGTCAACTTCGACTACGCCGGTGGGGCGTCGCTCTCGGTGGTGCTCCTCGCCGTCTCGCTCATTGGCATCTGGCTCTACGCCCGACTGCTCGGCAGCAACGCGATCAACGAGTACCTATGAGCGTGATCGCCTCCCTCGACGCCGCCGTCACGGCGCCCCCGGCGCCGGCGGTCGGACGTCGCCGCAAGCTCAGCCGCTACGTGCTGCCGACCTACTCGTGGCTCGTCATCGCCTACCTCGTGTTCCCGATCGCCATCATGATCGCCTACAGCTTCAACCGCGTCATCGGGGGCCTGCAGCTCGTCAGCTTCACGTGGAACGGCTTCACCTCCCAGTGGTACCAGCAGTGGAGCAACGTGCCGGGTCTCACGTCGGCGTTCTGGCTGTCGATCCGACTGGCCCTCGTCTCAACGGTCATCTCGACGGTCCTCGGCACGGCGCTCGCCATTGCGCTCGTGCGCTACCGGGGCCGGCGCTTCCGCGGGAAGGTCGCCGTCGAACAGGTCCTCTTCCTCAACATCGCCGCGCCCGAGATCGTCCTGGGCGCCTCTCTGCTCGGACTGTTCGTCACCTTCAACGTCGCGCGCGGATTTCTCACGCTCGTGCTCGCGCACGTCATGTTCTCGATCGCCTACGTCGCGGTTACCGTGCGGGCCCGACTCTCGGGCTTCGACCGCTCGCTCGAAGAGGCGGCCTACGACTTGGGGGCGAACCCCTGGACGACCTTCCGCCTGGTCACCCTGCCGCTCATCATGCCCGGCGTGCTCGCCGGTGCCCTCATGGCCTTCGCGCTCTCCATCGACGACTTCGTCACCTCGAACTTCGTCAGCGGCTCAAGCCCGCCCTTTCCGGTCTGGGTGTACGGGGCAACGAGGGTCGGCATACCGCCCCAGGTCTTCGTCTTTGGCACCTTCATCTTCATGGTGGGGATCGGCTTTGCCGTCATGAGCATCGTCGTGTCGCGGCGCAAGGTGTAACCGGCCCGAGCGGCACGCGAACTAGTCCGCCTTGCGCCCGAGACGCGCGAGGTACCCGACGCCCATGACCGCCGCCTCGCAGCCGACCGCGTCGAGCGCCGTTAGGTCGCCGTCGTCGCGCACGCCTCCCGCCGCCACGACCTTGAGCCCGCTCGCGCACGCCCGCTGGTAGAGGGCGAGATCCGGTCCACGCATGGTGCCGTCCCGATCGACGGCGGTGACGTGCAGGCGCGTCACCCCCGCGCGCTGACAGCGCGCGAGCGCCTCGTCGACGTCGATCGTCGAGTAAGCGGCCCAGCCGCGGGTCGCCAGCCGGCCGTCCTTCACGTCGATCGCGACCACCAACTGCTCGCCGAGCGCTTTGACGTACGCCGCCAGCGCCTGGTCGTCCTCCCAGAGGGCGGTTCCCACGACGACTCGCCGTGCTCCCGCGGCGAGCGCGGCGCGCGCTACCGCGACGCTGCGCACGCCGCCCGAGACCTGCAGGGGCGTGGCGCCGGCGACGACGCAGCAGCGCGCGACGACGTCGAGTCTGATGGCCCCGTCACGTGCCCCTTGAAGATCGACGACGTGCACCATCGCCGGCGCCGTCTCGAGCACCAGCTCGAGGAACTCCTCGTAGGGACGGCGAAAGAGGACGCGCTCGAAGTCGCCCTGCTCGAGCCGCACCGCGTCACCGCCGAGGAGGTCGAGGGCGGGGATGAGTTGCATGGTAGCGAGTTAGCATATTAGCATGTAAGCATGACGAGTGGCAAGGTGGTACCGGCCGACGCGAGCCCCGAGACAGCCGCGCGATTCGACGAGCTCGCCCAAGCCTTTGTTGGGCTGCGCGACGTGGCGACCGTGAAGGCGTTCCTTCGCGACCTCTGCACCGTGACCGAACTTGACGCGATGGGCCAGCGCCTGCAGGTGGCGCGCCTCGTCGACGAGGGCGTGCACTACCAGGAGATCTCGCGGCGCACCGGCGCCTCGACCGCAACGGTAACGCGCGTTGCCCAGTGGTTGCACCACGGCGAGGGCGGCTACCCCGCTGTCTTGAAGCGCTCTCGACGATGACCCGCCGCCTCACGATGGCGTTGCCCTCGAAGGGACGGCTGCGCGAACCGTCGTGGCTGCTGCTCGAAGCGAGCGGTGTCTCGCCCCAGGAACCGGGCGAGCGCGTCCTGCAGGCGCACTGTCGCAACGCCGATATCGATCTCTTGTTCGTGCGGGCCGACGACGTGCCCGAGTACGTTCAAGACGGCGTCGTCGACTGTGGGATCACTGGGCTCGACCTGTCCACGAGCGCGAGTGCAGCGTCGAGGTGCTGCTTCGTTTGGGCTTCGGTGCGTGCTCGCTGCAGGCGGCTGTCTCGAACGAGGACGCGGCGACCAGACTCGAGGACCTGGAAGGACGTCGCGTGGCGACGTCGCACCCGCGCATCGCGGCCAAGGCGCTGGCCGAACGCGGCGTCAACGCCGAGCTGGTGACGGTCGCCGGCTCGGTAGAGATTTCGCCGCGACTCGGACTCGCCGACGCGATCATCGACCTCGTCTCGACCGGTAGCACGCTGCGTACCAACGGGCTGCGCTCGATCGGCGTCCTCTTCGAGTCCGAGGCGGTGCTGATCGGACGGATCAACGCGAAGGACTCCGAGGCTCGCCGAACGCTCACGACCGTCCTCGGTTCGGTAATCAACGCTCGGGCAAATCGCTACCTACTCTGCAACGTGGCGAGGGAGAACCTCGACGCGGTGACGGCGCTACTGCCAACCGCTGGATCGCCGACCGTGATGGACCTGGCTACCCCCGGGGTGGTCGCGGTGCACGCGTCTCGTGCCCGCGATCGAGATCTGGAAGCTGTTGCCCAAGCTCGAGGCCGCGGGAGCGAGCTCGATACTGACGCTGCCGGTCGAACGGATGGTGCCGTGAGCACGCTGAGGAGACCAACGAGCAAGCGCCCTCGGTCGAAGAGATCGTGAGCGACGTGCGCGACGCGCGGTGACGCGGCCGTCGCCAGGTGGTCGAAACTCTTCGACGGGACGAACGCGACGACGCCCGAACGCGCGCGGGCGACGGGCGCCATTCCCGTCGACGCCATCCTCGCCGTCGCCGAGACCGTACGCACCTGGCACGCGGCGCAGCGCCCTCGCGATCTCGTACTCGAGGTCTCGCCGGGCGTCATCCTCGAACGGCGCTGGACCCCGCTCGCCTCAGTCGGCATCTACGTGCCACGCGGGTTGATCTCTTCGCTCGTCATGGGCGCGGTGCCGGCGCAGGTCGCCGGCGTCGAACGCATCGTCGTCTGTACGCCGCCGAGCGGAGCGCCGGCCGTCGCTGCGGCGGCCGCGCTGCTCGGTCTCGACGAGGTATGGGCCGTGGGCGGCGCGCAGGCGATCGCGGCCATGGCCTACGGGACCGAATCGATCGCGGCCGTCGACAAGATCTTCGGGCCCGGGAGCGGGGCGGTGAACGCCGCCAAGCTCCTCGTCAGCCGCGACGTCGCGATCGACCTGCCAGCGGGCCCGAGTGAGATCGTCGTGGTGGCCGACGACGGCGTCGACGAAGCGCTGATCGACCAGGAGCTGGCCGCGCAGATGGAGCACGGGGCCGACTCGCAAGGGTTACGTCGTACGCGTTGGCGATGACTTCGACGCGGCGCTTCGCGCGGTCGAGAGCTACGCGCGCCGAGCACGTGGCGCTGCTGGGCGAGCGCGCGGAGTCCTTGGCGGACCGCATCCGCAACGCCGGATGCCGTCTTCGTCGGTCCCTACTCGCCCGTCCCGGCCGGCGACTACGCGACGGGGGCCAATCACGTGTTACCCACGGGGCGGTGGGCTCAGTTCGACGAGTGGGCTCGGGCTCGAAGCCTTCATGAAGGCGGCAACCGTCCAACGCGTGGACCAAGCGAGGCGCTCGAGCGACTGGCCCCAACCATCGAGGCGCTGGCGGAATTCGAAGGGCTGCGCGCGCACCGGGCGACGGCACGCCGATGAGACCCGCTGCACTCGACGCCTACCAGTGGCCACCCTCGACCGAGGTGCTCGCAGAGCGCGCGGGGCTCGACCCGAGGTCCATCGTGCGCTTCGACGGCAACGTGGCGGCGACGCACCCGCCAGCGCCCGGCCCTTCGCGCTCGCGACGGCGCTCGCCGAGGTCAACGAGTACGACCGGGGTCGCTACCTCGCGTTGCGCGAGGCCATCGCTCGACGTCACGACTGAGCGTCGACCAAGTCGCCCTCGGCGCGGGCAGTGACGAGTTCATCGTGCTGCTCGCGCGCCTCTTCGCCGAAGGATCGACCATCGCGACGGTGCCGGCGTTCTCGTACTCGATGTACCGCTACGCCGCAATCATGGCCAACGCCACGATCGTCGAGGACCCGGCCGACGCAGACCTCGTCTACGTCTGTCGGCCCAACAACCCGACCGGTGAGCTGCCCGACGTGCCCGACGTGCGAGGCCAGCTCGTCATCGACGAGGCCTACGCCGACTACGCCGGCGTCGACGCCCTCGATCGCTTGAGCGACGGCGCGATCATCTTGCGCACGTTCTCGAAGGCGTACGGGCTCGCCGGCGCGCGCGTGGGCTACGCCTGGCGCCCGCCCGAGACGATCGAGCGCCATCACCTCGCGCCAGGCCCCGCTCTCGGTCTCGTCGCTGTCGGCCGCGCTCGCGCTGGCGGCACTCTCGACGCCGCTCGACTCTCCGACGTGCTCGCCGAACGCGATCGGCTCGCGAGCGAACTTTGCGACGCTCGGCCTGGCGCCGCTGAACTCGTACACCAACTTCTTGTTCATTCCGATGGACGAGCCGCGAGAAGCTCGCGAGTCACTATTGGCTTTACGGGGCAGTGTCGCGCGCCTACCCTGGGGACTGCGCGTGAGCGTGCAGCGACGAGCTCGACAACGACTTCTTGCTCGACGCCTCTGCGCAGCGTCTTGCTCGACGCGCCAACGCCAAGGCCGACGACGCGCCACGGGCGTTACACCGCCGAGACGTTGCTCAACATCGCGCTTGCGGGTGCCGGGCGAGGGTCGCGTCCTCGTGCAACACCGGGCTCGGGCTTCTACGACCACATGCTCCAGCAGTTGGCGTTTCACGCTGGTCTTGACCTGCGACTCGAGGGTGTCGGTGACCTTGAGACCGGCGATCACCACACCGTCGAGGACATGATGCGCGTCTTCGGCGAGGCGCTCGACCAAGCGCTTGGCGATCGCCGCGGCCTAACGCGCTACGGCGAGGCGCGCGTGCCCATGGATGAGGCGCTCGCCCACGCCGTCGTCGACCTCTCTGGTCGGGCCACGGCCACAGATCGCGATTGAACCCGATGAGGGCATGGTCGCCCACGCCTTCAGTCACTCGTCCAGACCGCACGGATCACGCTGCACGTGACCGCAACGGGGGAGAACGCCCACCACGTCGCCGAGGCCGCCTTCAAGGCCGTCGGCCGCGCGTTGGCATCAAGCGCTCACCCCCGACGGCTCGTTCGTCCGCTCGACCAAGGGCTCGCTGTGAACGTCGTCGTGGTCGACTACGGCGCGGGCAACACGCGTTCCGTTCGCGCCGCCCTGTCGCGGATCGGACGAACGAGCGTTCTCTCGAGCGGTCCCGACGCGATCGTCGAGGCGGACTTCGTAGTCTTGCCGGGCGTCGGGTCGGCGGCCAGCGCGATGCGACAGCTGAACGACACCGGCGCTTCGGCGGCGCTGCGAGCGCGCTCAGAGGCCGCGGCGCCCACGCTCGGCATCTGCCTCGGCATCCAGCTCGCGATGGAACGTAGCGAGGAAGACGGCGGCGTCACGTGCCTCGGACTGGTCCGCGGCGATGTCGTGCGCCTTCGAACCGGTCGGGTTCCTCGTCTCGGGTGGTCGGTGGTCGAGCCGTGGGGCGAGGCCTACTACTTTGCGCACTCCTACGCCGTGCGCTCGAGCGACGAAATCGCAAGTGTCGAGGGTGTGTGTGTCGCCGTTCGCTCTGGCGCGTTCCTCGGCGTTCAGTTCCACCCAGAAAAGAGTGGGCCCGCGGGCCTCGGGTTTCTCGACCAATGCCTCTCGCTCGTCTGATCCCGTGCCTCGACGTCGCCCACGGGCGCGTCGTGAAGGGCGTCAACTTCGTGGGACTGCGCGACGTGGGTGACCCGGTGGAACTCGCTCAGTACTACAGCGACGGGGGCGCCGACGAGCTCGTTCTTCTCGACATCGCCGCCACGCCCGAAGACGTCGACACGATGAGGGACGTCGTCGCCGAGGTGGCCGACGTCCTCGACATCCCGTTCACCGTGGGCGGTGGCGTGCGCCGCGTCGAAGACGCGTCGCGGCTGATCGAGTCCGGGGCGGACCGCGTCTCGATCAACTCCGCCGCGCTCGCGAACCCGTCACTCATCACCGAGATCGCCGAGCGGTTCGGATCCCAAGCCGTTGTCGTTGCCATCGACGCGGGCGAGGGAGTCGTGCACACGCACGGCGGGCGAGTGGCCACGACCACCGAGACCGTCGCGTGGGCGCGCGAGGCGAGCGAGCGCGGGGCGGGGGAGATCTTGCTGACCTCCATCAGCCACGACGGTCGCCGCTCGGGCTACGACGTCGACCTCACGCGGCGCGTGCGCGACGTCGTCCCCGTACCCGTCATCGCCTCGGGCGGCGCCGGCTCGGCCGCGGACGTCGCGGCGGTGTTGCGCGTCGCCGACGCGGCGCTCTTCGCCTCGATCGTGCACGAGAACCCTGCCGGATTCGTCGGCCTGCGTCGCGAGATCGAAGAGTTAGGTGTGGAGCTGCGCCCGCTGAAGGAGCGCCGTGGCTGAGGAACTTCGCGCCGCGATCATCCAGGACGACCGCACCGGCCGGGTGTTGATGCTCGGGTTGGATGGATGAGGAGGCGCTCGCCCTCACCCGCTCGAGCGGTCTCGTCCACTTCTTCTCTCGATCGCGCCAGCGACTCTGGCAGAAGGGCGAAACCTCGGGCAACGCAATGCACGTCAGCGAGATCACGCTCGACTGCGACGAGGACGCCGTGCTCGTTAGCGTGCACCCCGACGGGCCGGCCTGCCACGACGGCTCAACGTCGTGCTTTACGCCGTGGCTCTGGCGCACGATCCTGCGTCGCGAGCGCGAGGGCGCCCAAGATTCGTACGTCGCGGCGCAGTTGGCTTCGGGAGTGGCCGCGAACGCCCGCAAGGTCGGTGAAGAGGCCGTCGAGTTGGCGGTGGCCGCACTCAGCGAGGACGATGGGCGTGTGGTGAGCGAAGCGGCCGATCTGTGGTTCCACGCCCTCTTGTTGCTCCGAAGCCGGGGACTCGATCCGGCGGCCGTCGAGGACGAACTCCGCAGTCGCTCGGCGCCGTAGGCACGTTGGCGTCAGGGATCGCTCGCGTGGCGGTCGGTGGGGGACAGAAGGCATAAGAATCGTCTCATGCTGATCGCCGCGTCGACGTCTTCGAGCGTCATCGTTCTCGTCGGCGCCGTCTTTCTCGCGAGTGCCGTGGAGATGGTCGAGGCGCTCACAATCGTCGTCGCCGTCGGACACACGCAAGGCTGGCGCCCCGCGTTGCGAGGGACGGTGGTGGCACTCGCGGCGCTCGTCGCGCTGGTCGCGGCGCTCGGACCGGCTCTCGTGCACGTGCCGATCGACGCGCTGCGCCTCGTGGTCGGCGGCGTGCTCTTGATCTTCGGACTGCAGTGGCTGCGCAAGGCGATCCTTCGAGCGTGCGGCATTGTCGCGAAGCACGACGAGGACGCGATCTATCAGCACACGGTCAACGAGCTTGAGGCTGAGTCGAGTCTTCAAGACCGCCGTGTCGCCTTCGTGTTGGCCTTCAAAGGTGTCTTTCTCGAGGGCCTCGAGGTGGTGATCATCGTGCTCACCCTCGGCACGTCGGCAGGTCGACTGGGCTTGGCCGTCTTCGCGGCACTCGCGGCCCTGGTGCTGGTGGGCGCCATCGGGGTCGTCGTGGCGCGCCAGCTGTCGAAGGTTCCCGAGAACATCATGAAGATGACGGTAGGGGTGCTCCTCGTGAGTTACGGGACGTTCTTTTCCGGCGAGGGCCTGAAGGTCCGCTGGCCCGGCGGCGACGCGACGCTCGCGGTCTTCGTCGGGCTCTACGCCCTCGTCACCTGGTTGATGGTTGCCTCGCTACGCTCGCTCGTCAACCGAGCAGCGGTGTCGACGTGAGTCGCCGATCTTGGCTGTCGCGAGTGGTCGTCGGCTTCGGCCGGTTCTGGTGGGACTTCCTCGTCGGCGATACGCCCGAGCTGTTCGTTGCGGCGCTGGTGATCATTGGCGTCGTCGCGTTGATACGCCTCGTCGGACATGAGAACGCGGCGGCGGTTGTCGTGCTGCCGCTCCTCGGCGTCATGACGCTCGGCGCGTCAATACTTCGGGCGTGGCGGCGATCGAAGCGCGCTTAGGCGTCGACGCCCGTTAGCTCGTAGGCGGTCATTGAGAGCGAGCCCATGTCGTAGCCGTCGATGAGGGTGGTCGCCGGCGTGCCGGCGGCGGCGCTCAGCCCGGCGACGTAGGCGAGGGGCCAGAAGTGGTCGGGCGTTGGGACGGCCATCGCGTAGTCGGGGTGGTTGGTCGTCGCGCCGAGCTCGGACGCGTCGCTCGTCATGATCTCGCGCGCGGCGTCGTCGAAGCGGTGCGCCCAGTCGCGACCCTCACCGGGTGCGCGCCAGTCGATCAGGCGAAGGTTGTGCACCACGTTGCCGCTGCCGAGAATGAAGACGCCCTCCTCACGCAGTTCGTGGAGCTTCGCACCAAGATTGAAGTGGTAGTCGAAGGGGAGCTCGGCGTTGATGGAGAGTTGCAGGACCGGCACGTCGGCCTTCGGGAACATATGGACGAGGACGGACCAGGTGCCGTGATCGATGCCCCACGAGTCCGCGTCGGCACCGACGTAGGTCGGTTCGACGACGTCGATGACGCGTTGGGCGAGTTCGGGGTCGCCGGGCGCGGGGTACTCGACGTCGAAGAGCGGCTGTGGAAACCCATAGAAGTCGTGGATGGTTCGGGGCATCTTCATCGCGGTCACGGCCGTGATGTTCACGTACCAGTGCGCGGAGACGACGAGCGCGGCTTTGGGTTTCGGAATTCTCGCGGCGTAGTCCGACCAGGCCTGGGTGTAGCGATTGTGGTCCAGCGCGTTCATGGGACTGCCGTGTCCGATGAACGCGGCGGGCATCAGTTCTGGCACGTGCACCTCGATTCCGACTCAGCGTAGCGGTGCCCCTTTGCTGGCGGGCGGTCGTAGCCTGGCGCCATGCGAAAGTGTCGAGCTCTTAGTGGTGCGCTCGTCCTCGCCTCGACGCTCCTTGTCGCGAACGCCCCTGCCTCGTCGTCGGCAGTGTCGTCGCTCGCCTGCGCGACGCAGGTCGTCGCCACCTGGCCGCTCGCGCGGCTCGCCAACGAGACGATCTCGGTGTCGGTGAACGCCGAGAACATCGGTGCCATGGGTCCCGCGGCGCGCGCCGGGTACGGGGGACTGTTGCTCTTCGGCACGACGGCGCCACCTCAATTCGCGGGCATCGTCGCGACGCTCCAGCGCGAGACGCCCGATGGGTACGAGATGCTCGTGATGACCGACCAGGAGGGCGGCGGCGTCGAACGCCTGACCAATCTCGTGGCGACACTCCCGTGGGCGCAGACCATGGGAAAGAACCTGACCGCCGCCGCGATCACCGCCGAGGGGGAGCGGGTCGGACGTTCCATGGCCGCCACGGGCGTGAACACCGACCTCGCGCCGGTGCTCGACGTCGACGGGCGCGCGGTTGAACCCGGTGCACGCGATCCCGACGGTTACCGCTCCTTCAGCGGCGACGCGGTGACCGCGGCAACTGACGGCGCGGCCTTCGCCGCCGGACTTCACGCCGCCGGCGTCCTCTCGGTGGTGAAGCACTTCCCGGGTCTCGGCGGGGCGACGGGCAACACCGACTTCGGACCGGCGGCGACGCTGCCGTGGTCGACGCTTCAGCGCACCGGGCTTGTCCCCTTCTCGGTCGCCGTCCAAGGTGGCGTCTCGGCGGTCATGATGTCCAACGCCAGGGTGCCGGGCCTCTCCGCCTCGCCCGCGGGCATTTCGGCGACGGTGGTTCAGGTTCTCCGTCAGCGTTTGGGGTTCTCTGGTCTCATTGTCACCGACTCACTCTCGGCGGGGGCGCTTAGTGCGCTGCACCTGAGCGTTCCCGCTGCGTCCGTGAAAGCACTGGTGGCCGGCGACGACCTGGTCCTCGCCGGCACGCCGCCTTCGAGTGCGGCGTCGCTCGCGCTGGCCGCGTCGACCTCATCGGCTATTCAAGGCGCGGTGAACGCGGGGACGCTCTCGATGGCGACGCTGCGCACCGCGGCGGCGCAGGTGCTCTCGAGTGTCAACCAGATGAGCTGCCCGAGCGCCTAGTGCGGACGTCAATCCGTCGGACCGTGCTCGCGTCTTCCTAGATCAGGTCGCGAGCGCAGCTTGTGCGGCGGTGAAGATCTCGTCGCGGGTACCGTCGGCGTCCACCCGGACGCCCCGCTCGTCGGGGTCGAGGGGTTCGAGCGTCGCCAACTGGCTCTCGAGCAGCGAGACCGGCATGAAGGAGTGCTGGCGAGCCTGCATTCTCGCTCGAATGACCGACGGAGATGCGTCGAGGAAGATGAAGAAGGCGTCGGGTACGTACTCGCGGAGTAGGTCGCGGTACGAGCGCTTGAGCGCGGAACACGCCGTGACCGAACCCCGATGGTCGCGCGCGCTCTGCAGCATCGCCTCGCCGACGAGTCGCAGCCACGGGAGTCGCTCCTTGTCAGTGAGCGCGACGCCCGAGGACATGAGCGCGACGTCCTCCGCGCTGTGAAGGGTGTCAGATTCAATGAAGTCGTAACCCAGCGAGTCGGCAAGTCGGCGAGCGAGATGGCTCTTTCCGACCCCCGAGACGCCCATGACGACGATCGTTCGATTGCCTCCTTCGTCGAGTTGTCCGGCACCGGGCGTCGCGTCGCTCATGGCAGGCATCCTACGGTCGGCCGCGTGTCGGATTGACCGCGTCACGCCATCACGATGGCGGAGTTAGCGTGGCGAAAATAGTGGAGTGAGAGAAAGGACGTTGACCATGGCGAGGAATCCGTACGAAGAGTTACCTGACGTCGCCTCCTTTGAGGTGACCTCGGATGATCTCAAAGATGGCGCGACCCTTACCATGCCGCAGGTCAGTGGACTCATGGGTTCGGGCGGCTCGGACACGTCACCGCAGCTCTCCTGGCGAGGCTTTCCCGCGGCGACGAAGAGCTTCGCCGTCACCGCGTACGACCCGGTGGCGCCGACCGCGTCGGGCTTTTGGCACTGGGCCGTCTACAACATCCCGGTGACGACGACGTCGCTGCCGGCGGGCGCGGGTGACGAGTCGGGCAGTGGACTGCCCGCGGGTGCGGTGCAGTTGGCCAACGACGCGGGCCTGCGCCGCTTCATCGGCGCAGCCCCACCGAGTGGCCACGGCGTGCACGACTACTACTTCGTCGTGCACGCACTCGACGTCGAGGATCTAGAACTGCCCATGGGAGCGACGCCGGCGTACCTCGGCTTCAACCTCTTTCAGCACACGCTGGCCCGCGCGGTCCTCGTCGGTCACTACGAAGAGACCTGAACGCGACGCTCCTGGCGCGGGTCAGGTCGGTCGAGCCGGAGCGCGTTCTCCATACGATTCGCGCCGGCGCGTTGCGCCGCGCCCTCGCGGATGGTCCAGATTTGAGAGGGCGCCGACTTAGACTTGAGGCGCGTCGATGACTGCGTGTCGGACGAAAGCGAGCGCCTCCTGAGCGATCTGGACGAATCACCACTCGGCCTGCACCTGTTGCTGGAGGCACTGCCCGACGCGATCGCCCTCCTTGACCCACGTGGCACGATCGGTGACGTCAACGCCCAACTGTCCGTGCTCACGGGTGTTGACCGCGAGGAACTCGTCGGACGCAACGTCGACGCGCTCTTTCCGCCCCGTCACCGGCTGGCCAAGGTGATCGGCAAGGCGGTGCGTCAACGAGTGACAGGGACCCGCGAACTTGGTGGTGACCAGGAGCTGACGTTGGCGCGCCACGACGGCGGCGAGATCGCGGTGGACGTGTTCTTATCGTGCCTCGAACGCGGCACCGAGTCCTGGACGGTCCTTTCCATTCGCGACGTCACCGCGAGGCGCGAAGCAGAGCGGGTCCTCGAGGACTCCGAGCTGCGCTTTCGTCTGGCGTTCGAGGACAACATGGGCCCGATGATCTTCACGGACCTCGAGGACCGGATCATTGCCGCGAACGACGCGTTCTGCCAGATGCTCGGGGCGACTCGGGACGAGCTCTTCGGCTACGACTCGAAGCCGTTCACGTACCCCGAGGACCTCGGCATCACGGAAGAGACCCACCGGCGGATCACGCACGGCGAGGCCGAACAGGTCCGCTACGTCAAGCGCTACTTGCACAAGAACGGCAAGATGATCGTCGCTGAGGTCTCGAAGTCCCCGGCGCGTGACGCCGACGGCAAGACCCTTTACTACGTGATCTCCGAGCGCGACATCACGGACCGGGTGCAGCGCGACAATCTCCTCACCCTCCTCGCCGAGGTGAACAAGCTCGGGATGCACGCTTCGAGTGAGTCAGTGCTCCTTCAGGAGATCTGCGACGTGCTGGTGGGTGAAGGTGGCTACGCGTTGGCCTGGATCGGCGTCACCTCCGAGACCGATCCCCACGCCGTCGACGTGGCCTACGCGTCGGGCGCGACGGACTACCTCTACGACGGCATGATCTCATCGAGCGCGATGCACGTGTCGGGACTCGGCCCGACCGGGACGGCGCTGCGGACCGGGACGAGTCAGGCGATCAACGACCTGTCCGCTGAGGCGTCGTACGAGCCCTGGCGCGAGCGCGCCGCCCAGTTCGGCTTCGGTTCGTCGGTGGCGATACCCGACGAACTGGGAACCCGTCGGGCCGTTCTCAACGTCTACGCGAAGGACGCCTACGCCTTTGACGAGGCGACGGTGAAGGGCCTCGAGGGCGTGGTGCGCGAGACCGAGATCGCGGTGGCGCACGTGCGCTCCGTGCACAACACGGAGGTCGCCCTCGAAGAGACCACCCTCGCCATGCGCGCCCTGCGCGAGGCCGAGGAGACACTGGCCGAGTCCGAGGAACGCTTTCGCCTCGCCTTCGAGAACAACATGGCGCCCATGGTCTTTAGTGACCACGACGACCTCGCGATCGACGTCAACGAGGCGTTCTGCGAGATGGTCGGCTACTCGCGAGAGGAGCTCGTCGGCCACGACTCGAACCGCTTCACCTACCCCGAGGACATCGGCATTACCGAAGAGGGCCACCAGCGGCTCATCAGGGGCGAAGTCGACCGGCTGCGTTACGTGAAGCGCTACCTCCGCAAGGACGGTCGGGTCATCGTCGCCGAGGTCTCGCGGTCGGCGGCGCGCGACGCCTCGGGCAAGACGCTCTACTTCCTCAGCTCCGAACGCGACGTGACCGAGGAGCGCGCTCTCAACGCGCAGCTCTCACACCAGGCGATGCACGACTCACTCACCGGCCTCGCCAATCGGACGCTGTTCGAGGACCACCTGACCCAGGCCCACTCGAGGGTCGTGCGCCAGGGCGGGTACGCGGCG
The DNA here is from genome assembly GCA_963823815.1 of uncultured Acidimicrobiaceae bacterium. Lineage (GTDB taxonomy): Bacteria > Actinomycetota > Acidimicrobiia > Acidimicrobiales > RAAP-2 > RAAP-2. The sequence continues at coordinate 721,886 of CAWGMU010000001.1, read as the reverse complement.
GTGCTCTCGCTCGACCTCGACGACTTCAAGGGGGTGAACGACACGCACGGTCACCTGATGGGCGACCAGCTTCTCATCGCCATCGCTCGACGCCTGGAGCTCGCTACGAGATCGACCGACACGCTGTGTCGCCTCGGCGGTGACGAGTTCCTCTACCTCGCCGAGGGCCTCGTCTCGGCGGCCGAGGCCGAGGAGGTGGCTAACCGCCTGCTCGACGTCCTGACCGAGCCCTTCACCTTCAAGGACTTCGAACTGGACCAGCACGTGAGCATCGGCGTCGTCGTCTTTGATGGTTCGAGTCCGAACTTCAAGGAGTGCGTCCAACGCGCCGACGTTGCCCTCTACGAGGCGAAGCGCCTGCGCCGCGGTCGGCACCTCGTCTTTGACCCGAGCATGCACCAGTCAGCGATCGACCGCTTCTCCCTCGTCCAAGAGCTCCGCCACGCGCTCCTCGGCGGCGAGCTCTCGATGTACTACCAGCCAATCTTCAACCTGGCGACGACCGAGGTGGTGGGCTTCGAGGCGCTCATGCGATGGTGGCACGCGGAACAGGGCTGGGTGACGCCCGACGTGTTCATACCGTTGGCGGAGCAGAGCGACCTGATCTTGGAGCTCGGCGCCTTCGCGATGCGAGAGTCGGTCGCGGCGGCGAGCTCGTGGAGCCGCGAAGACGGCGCTGCGTCGCCCTACGTCACCGTCAACCTCTCCGCCCATCAGTTCTACAGCCCGGGACTCATCACGATGATCGAAAAGGAGCTCGCCGACAGCGCCTTGGAGTCAAATCGATTGATCGTCGAGATCACCGAGCGCGTCGCCCTCCTCGACGCCACCGAGACCATGAACACGATCAGGCAGCTGACCGGCATCGGCGTCGGGATCGCGCTCGACGATTTTGGTACCGGGTATTCGTCGTTGTCCTATCTCGCGTTGCTCTCGCCGTCGATCATCAAGATCGATCGGTCCTTCGTCAGCCCGGAGTTACAGAACGATCAATACTCGACGTTGCTCGAGGCGATCGTTTCGCTGGGCCGCAAACTGAACACCACGGTGCTCGCCGAGGGCATCGAGACCGGCCAGCAGTTCGATCAACTGCGCCGCCTTGGCTGCGAACTCGGTCAGGGCTTCTTCTTCTCCGAGGCGGTTCCCGGCGCCGAGGTGCCCGCCATCCTCGATCGCGTCGCCAGCGACTGGGCGTCGTAGCGAGGCGCCCTCACGTTCCCTTCCGCGGCGCGGTGGTGCGTTCGCGGAGACTTGAGGAAAGGACGATGGTGCAAGCCGGCGAGTCAGAGAACATCGATCAAGAGGCGCTCGAATTCATGTCGGACGCCGTGGTGACACTGGACGTCACGGGAAAGATCTCGTCGTGGAACGCCGGCGCGCAGAGACTGCTCGGCTACGCGTCAGAGACCATGGTGGGCGGCTCGATGGCGCCAGTGATTCCCGAGGAGTTTCGCGCGCGCCACGTAGCTGGCTTTCGTGCCGCCATCGACTCGGGCACTCTCCAGCATGGGGGTCGCGCGGGGCACGTGAGAGCTACGACCGCCGACGGACGCGTCATCGACCTGGCCATGACACTCGGCCTGCTGCAACACCCCAACGGTACGGCGGCGGGCGCGGTGGCGGTTCTCCGTCCCCTCGTCGACGTCGAGCCGTTCGCCCTATAGCTTCAGGGCGCTGCCCAGGCGAGGCAATCTGGCGCCGCGCCCGTCGACCGGAAGACGTCACTAAGTATGCGGATCAGATCTGCAGCGCCCGGAAGATTTGCATCGCCCGCAGTTCACACCGTGACAACTCCCGTTGAATCTTCGGATGGCGAGCGTACAATCGGCGTACCAACGGTCCACCAAAGCTAGGAGGTCTCACATGACCCTCCATTCGCGAGCCAGTAAGTGCTCGGAAGCCATCGAAGTCTCGATTTCGCGACACGGGCACCGCCTTCGAATGGGCATCGGCGCCGTCGTCGTTTCGAGCGTTGTCGTGCTTCTCGGCGCACCGACCTTGGCTCAGGCGTCGTCAATCTCGCCCAAGACTTTCTGCGACAAGATCTCGGTCTCGACCGTCTCCTCGCTCTTTGGCGAAAAGGTCACGCTCCTCGGTGCCCTGGAAGCAACACCGAACAACGATGTCTGCGAATTCGCCAAGATCGTGAGCGGGTCCGTGAGTGGCGTGACCCTGAACTACGACTACAAGGGCACGGGAACCACGGCGTCAAACGAGGCCGCTCTGAAGAAACAAAAGGGCGTCAGCGCCCTCGTCATCAAGAGCTACTCGTCAATCGGCGGCGGCACCACGCTGTCCTTCACCGACACGTTCTCGGACACCACGCTCCACACCTCGATCCACGAGTCCGGGATGGTCTCCTACAACGGTGCGAACCACTACGGGGTCATCGTGACCAAGGTGCTGCCGACGTCGACGTTAGCGAAGCTCCTGAACCTGGCCGTGAAGGCTGCGTAGCGATCTAGCTGACTTCGACCTCTGCGCGAATGAAGGCGAAGGCACCGTTGTGCACGTACACGAGCCGACACTCGTCGATGTACTTGGCGTCGTGGATCTGATGCGCTCGGTTGTATCCGACGTCGCCCTTTTGAAGGTAGATCTTCTCTCCCTCGGCGACCAGCGAATCTCCTTCGCGCCGGTAGAGCTGACTCGACATCCTTCCCTCGACGACAACGGTCATATCGTCGCCCGGGTGCGAGTGGGGCGGCTCTTCGGTACCCGCCGCCCAGCGCTCGAGCATCACCTCGACCCCGTCGGGATTCGTTGGATACGTGGTTCGAGCACTAAATCCCGGCGATCCCGAATCGGGCACGAAATCACCCCACACGTCACTGGCCGCGGCGGGGTTGTCTTGCGCTAGACCGTCAGCCGGCATGAGCAGCCTCCTGTATCGAATATGGGCTCGTCACGGTGAGGTCAAGCCCAATGGCTTCACGCTAGTGACGGAACTGGACGTACGCCAGGGCGACCGCGATGGCGACGCCCGTCCAACATAACGTCCTGAGGCCCCGCTCCAGTGGCTGCGTCATGGTCTGACGAGTGACGTCGACGATTGAGCCGTCGAGGCGCACGATGGTGCCCTCAACCGATGCCGTGCGCCGACGAAGGTCGCGCGCGGGGGTTGAGAGTTGTCGCTGGAGCTGCGTGACCAGCGCACCGAAGGCGGCCGCAAGGATCGCACCGACGCCGAGATCGGCGTGTTGGGCGAAGTACGCCGTCAGGATGGGGAACGCGCCCCATCCAAGTACTAGGACGACACCATTGTGGAGGCGCCCCTCTGCCAGTTCCAGGTTGTAGCCGACGGCGATGAGCACGCCAACGCCAATGAAGATCGCGAGGTAGTACGACACGACAAACATTCCCACGATCCCTAACGCGACCGCTCCGCCCAGGCCAACGACGGACGCGGTGACGAGCTGCCACTCGGGAATCGATGTCTTGAGCGGACGCCCGTGGAGCTCGTCGAGAGCGTGCGCTCCGACGCCCACGGCGAGAAAGAAGGCGACGAGCGTGACCACGAGTCGGGCCGCGTTGACGGGTCCGACGAGGCAGGCGCCAACGGTCACGAGGGAGAGGTGCAGCATCGTGTAGGGCGGGTGCAATACCGTCCACCAGTCTCGAAGACTGCGTCGACGCAGGAATCTTGGTTGGGCGTAGAACGCCGTGCCGATGACGGGGCTCTTGTCGTTAGAGCTCTCGGGCGCCACTAGCTCGCTCGATAGCCCGAGATGACCAGGCCCCCGCCGAGACTCATGGTCCGTGGTTCCACGTGATCGACGCCCGCTAACCGCCAAGCCCCAAGTGTCCACTCCACGGGGTAGGTCTCGTAGTGGCGAGAGATGCTGGGACCAAGAAATCGTCCCACGTCCCACCACGGCTTCCCGCCAGTCGCGTATCCCGCCACCGGCAACACGGCGCGGGTATAGATCCACCACAGCACTCGCCAACCGAGCGACGTCGGCACGGCGAATTCGAGGCTAGAGATTGGTCCGCCGGGCTTCACGACGCGGGCCAGTTCCCGGAGCGTCGCCTGAGGATCTGCGACGTAGCGCAGTAAGTAGGTGAACGTAAGGGCGTCAAACGTCGCGTCCGCGAAGGGAAGCTGTTCACCGCGCGCGAGCACCAGCGAGACTCGCTCCTCGAGTCTCGCCCTTTTGATGTTCGTCTGGCCCTCGCGCAGCATCCCCTCGCTGAGGTCGACCCCGACCACGTGAGCCGTCGTCTTCCTCGCCAACCGCTTGGTCACCGCGCAGGGCCCACAGGCAACGTCCGCGACGAGCGCCGGATGGCTCCCGGTGACCTGGTCGACCATCCTCGAACGCCACCGACGATCCTGGCCCATTGAGAGTAGCCACGCCAGAGCGTTGTAGCGCGAGGGAAGGGGAGCGAAAAGACTCTTGGCGAACTCGTTTGCCGACTCGCGAGACGGGGCCACGCGTCGATCTCTCATTCCCATCGATTCCGCCTCGTCTAGATGACTCTATTGCAGGATCTGCGATTGCGGCCGCCACGGGGTCGTCGAGCTTTTGGTCCTCACCTTGGGAACGAAGGCCCCTATGGGTCAGAGGTGGTGGGGCGGACGCTCGTCGCGGTCGCGGCGAAGCCGATTGATCTCGGCGCGGAGTCGGGCGACCTCGTCGCGCAGCGAGCGAACGAGGGCCCGGAGTTCGCTGATCTCCTTGTCGTCGTCAACCACGAACTCGCCCTCTGACTGGTTGGGCGTGATCAGGGGAAGAGACCGCGAAGCCGGGTCGCCTCGGCGATGCGCTCCACGCCGACGACCAGCGCGGTGTCGCGAAGCGTCACGTCGAGCTGAAGGTGGCGCTCCCAGACCGCGTCAAAGGCGTCGTGCATCGTCTTTTCCAGGCGCCGCTGGAAGAGGTCGCCCTCCCACATGAATCCCTGGAGGTCCTGGGCCCACTCGAAGTACGAGGCGACGACGCCGCCGGCGTTGGCCAAGACGTCGGGCACGACGGGGATGTTGCGACTGGCGAGCACGGCGGCGCCTTCGGCCGTCGTTGGCCCGTTCGCTGCTTCGACCATCATCGAGGCGGCCATCGTCTCAGCGACCTTGTCGGTGATGACGCCGCCGAGGGCGGCCGGGATCGCGATGTCGCTCGGCAGGGTGAAGAGGTCATTGGCGTTTACCTCTTCGGCGCCGGGATAGCCAAGGACCGACTTCGTCCCTTCGAAGTGGGCGGCCATCTTCTCGTGGTCGATCCCCTCGGGCACGTGAATGGCGCCGTGGATGTCCGCCAGCCCGACGACCTTCATGCCGCGCTGGCTCATGACCTTGACGAGTGGCGCGCCAACCTTGCCGTAGCCCTGGATCACCACTCGTTGGCCCTCGGGAGTGCGACCGAGCTTGGCCAAGAGCGCGACCGTGCAGATGGTGACGCCGATCGACGTGGCGCCGGCGTGACCGAGCGTTCCTCCGATGGCGAGTGGTTTGCCGGTGACGACGCCGGGCAGGCTGTGCACCGCGCAACATGGACACCGTGTCCATGATCCAACTCATCACCTGCGGATCGGTGTTGATGTCGGGCGCGGGGATATCGCGATCGGGTCCGATCATCGGGGCGATGGCGAAGGCGTAGCGGCGCGTGAGTCGTTCGAGCTCGCCGCGCGAGAGCAGTGTCGGGTCGACCTTCACGCCGCCCTTCGCTCCACCGTAGGGAATGTTGACGACGGCGCACTTGATCGACATGTCGGCACTCAGGGCCGCGATCTCGTCGACGTTCACGCTCGGGTGGAAGCGGATGCCGCCCTTGCCCGGGCCCCTCGAGGAGTTGTGCTGGATGCGCCAGCCGACGAACATGTGGATGTCCCCGGTGTCCATGCGCACCGGCACCGCGACCTCGAGGATCCGTTCGGGGGTGATGATGCGAGTGATCATGCCTTCGTCGAGTCCGAGGAGCTGACCCGCCTCCTCGATCAACGTGCTGACGCGAAGCCAGGGATTTAGCTCGTCGGGGAGCTCTTCGTGAAGACGCGTGACCACGTGTCACCAGCCTTTGTGATTGTCGAAAGCGCCGTTGCTTTCACCGTCCAGGTTACGTGAGTCGGGACCGACCGTGGCGACACTCCGCTTCGTAGCGGCGGACGCGTCCGATACTGTGACCCTACGGTGACACCCGCCTGAAAGGTCGCGCATGAAGATATCGACGATGCTCGGTTACGCGGGAGGTTTCCGTCAGGCCGCGCGCGCGGTGGCCGAGATGGAGCGCGAGGGCCTCGACCTCGTCTGGGTCGCGGAGGCCTACGGCTTCGATGGCCCCTCGCTGATGGGCTACCTCGCCGCCTCGACGACGTCGGTCGAGATCGGGGCCGCGATCCTGCCGATCTACACCCGGACGCCGACGCTGCTCGCCATGACCGCGGCGGGGCTCGACGCTCTCTCCGAGGGGCGCTTCCACCTGGGACTCGGCGCGTCGGGACCCCAGGTCATCGAGGGGTTCCACGGCGTTCCCTACCTCGATCCGATCGGGCGAACCCGCGAGATTGTCGAGATCTGCCGCGACGTCTGGAGCCGTGAGGCGCCGCTCGTCCACGAGGGTACCAACTTCACCCTGCCGTTGCCACCCGACCAGGGCACGGGTTTAGGCAAGCCCCTCAAGATCATCGCGCACCCGGTGCGCAGCGAGATCCCCATTTGGATCGCCTCGCTCGGCGAACGCAACGTGGCCATGACCGCCGAGATCGCCGACGGCTGGCTGCCCATCCTCTTCATCCCCGAACGAGCGAAGGCAGTGTGGGGCTCGGCCCTCGACGCGGGACGGGCAAAGCGCGACCCCGACCCTCTCCGCGCTGATGATCAACGCGGGAGGGGCTGCTCGCCATCGGCGAGGGTGAGGAGTTCACCGCCGTGCGCGAGTCCCAGCGCTCCCACGTCGCGCTCTACGTCGGGGGCATGGGAGCGAGGGGCAAGAACTTCTACAACGAGCTGGCGGTTCGCTACGGCTTCGAGAAGGAAGCGGCGGTCATCCAGGACCTCTATCTCGCGGGAAACAAGCGCGAGGCCGAGGCGGCGGTGCCCGAGGCGTTCCTTGAACTGACGACGCTCTGCGGGCCGACGAGCTACGTGAAAGAGCGCGTCGAGGCCTTCCGCGCGGCCGGGGTCACGCACCTGCAAGTCCAGCCCGTGCCGCTTAACGGGCAGACCAACCTGGAGCTGCTCGCGACGCTGCGCGAGATGCTCTAGGAGCTCGCCCGGGTGGCGTCGCGCCCGCCCGAGGCCAGCCACGCGTCGTACATGATGGCGTAGGCGCCGCCGGCGGCGAGCAGTTCCGCTGGCGTGCCCATCTCGACGACGGCACCGTCGTCGATCACGACGATCCGATCGGCTCGCTGGGCGGTCGTCAGACGGTGGGCGATGAGGATGGCCGAGCGACCTTCGAGCAGCCGGTCGAGGGCGCGCTCGATCACCGTTTCGCTCTGCAGATCGAGTGACGAGGTCGCCTCGTCGAGGATCAGCACACGCGGGCGCGCGAGGAAGGCTCGGGCGAGCGCCAGCTGCTGGCGTTCGCCAGCGGAGAGCGTCTGGCCCCGCTCGTGGACCGGGGTGTCGAGTCCGTTGGGCAGGCGCTCAACCAACTCGCGCAAGCCGACGACGTCGACGGCGGTCTCGATCTCCTCGTCGGTGGCGTCGGGCCGGCCGAAGCGGAGGTTGGTGCGCACGGAGCCGGCGAAGAGGAAGGGCTCTTGGGGCACGACGCCGAGTTGGGAGCGCAGCGAGTGCAGGGTGACGGTCTTCACGTCGACGCCGTCGACGAGCACACGCCCCGAGGTCGGGTCGTAGAAGCGGTTCGCGAGCTTCGCCATTGTCGACTTGCCGGCGCCCGTCGGCCCAACGAAGGCGACCGACTCACCGGGCGCGATCTCGAGGTTGACGTCGTGCAGGACGAGCTCGTCGGGCAGGTAGCCGAAGCTCACGTGCTCGAACGTCACGCGCCCCTCGATGGAGGGCAGCGTCTCAGCGTTCTCGACCTCGTTGACGCTCGGAACGATCTCGAGGAGCTCGCGCAGGCGAATGACCGACGAGCGACCCTGCTGCAGGCTGTTGTACTGCTGGACGAGCAGCTGGATCGGCGCGAAGAAGCGGTTCAGGTACAAGAAGAAGACGATGAGGTAGGCAACGTTGAGCTGGTGCTCGAGGACCATTCGCCCACCGATGCCGAGCAGCAGCGCCTGGCCCAAGATGCCGATCATCGTGGTCGCCGGGCCGTAGATGGCGTTCACCCGGCCGGTGTAGTTGTTGGCGTCGCGGTAGGCACCGACCACGTGACGGTGGTTGCGGATGTTGCGGCGCTGGCGGTTGAAGGCCGTCACGACCCGGATGCCGTAGAGGGACTCGGAGAGGTCCGCGAGCACCAAGGCGATGCGGTCGCGGCTGAGAAGGTAGCCCTTCTCCGACGCGTGGTGGAACCAGATCGTGAAGACGAAGAGCAGCGGCACGATCAAGAACACGGTCCAGGCGGCGAGCTCGACGTTGGTGCGAAAGAGGATCACCGTGATCACGATCATCGTGAGGCCCTGCAGCGCGAACTGGCTGATGCCGTCTTGGATGAGCTGCTGAAGGTTCTCGATGTCACTCGTCATGCGACTCATCAGCACCCCGGCTCTTCTCCTCGGTGAAGAAGTCGAGGCTGAGCCGCTGGAACTGCGTGAAGACGCGGATCCGCAGGTCGTGCATGACTCGAGAGGCGAGCTTGCCCGTCACGTCGACCTGTTGGCGCTGGAAGAGCACGCTCGCGAAGCCGAGGACCAGGTACAACAGGGCGCAGAACGCGATGAGGGCGAGGCTGTGGTGGCCCGGTTCCATCCCGTCCTTGATGGCGTACTCGGTGAGGAGCGGTCCCGCCTGCAGGGTCAAGCTGATGATGATGACGAGCGCGGAGCCGGCGAAGAGCCACTTGGGATAGACGCCGAGCATCTTGGGCAGGGTGAGACGCTGGCGCTCCTTCGCGCTCGGCAGCTGGGTGAAGGTGACGTGGGACTTCGGGTGCTCGGGTTCGGTCGCGAGCAGCTTCGTCGCCTCGTCCATCAACTCCGAGGGAATGCCGCCAAAGGGCAGTCCGGCGCGTCCGCTCGCGACCGTGGCGCTGCCGCCGAACATCCCCGCTCCGCCACCGGCCCCGAAGCCGCCCCAGCCCATCAGTCGCTCCCCGCGGTCGTCGCCTGGGCGAGGATCTCCGAGTACAGCGGAACGTTCGCGAGCAACTCCTCGTGGGTGCCCGTGGCGACGACGCGCCCCTCGTCAAGGAGGAGCACCCGGGTCGCGAGGGCGATCGTCGAGATCCGGTGCGCGATGACAATGGTGGTGCGCTGCGCGAGCAGGGTCCGCAGCGCCTCGTAGATGCCCGACTCGACGTGGACGTCGACCGCGCTCGTCGCGTCGTCAAGGACGAGCATCGGTGGGTTGATCAGCAGCGTGCGCGCGATCGCGATGCGCTGACGCTGCCCGCCCGAGAGCGTGTAGCCACGCTCGCCGATCACCGTGTCGTAACCCTCGGGGAGGCGGACGATGAACTCGTCGGCGTTCGCCGCTTTCGCCGCCGCCTCGACCTCCTCGAGCGTGGCGTCGGGCCGGCCGTAGGCGATGTTCTCTCGAATCGACACCGAGAAGAGGAAGGGCTCGTCGAGCACGACGCCCACGTTCTCGCGTAGGGACTTGAGCGTCACGTCACGGACGTCGTGGCCGTCGATTCTGACGGCGCCGTCGGTGACGTCGTAGAAGCGCGTGAGGAGCCGCGCCACCGTTGACTTGCCCGACCCCGTTCGTCCAACGAGGGCGACGGTCTCGCCGGGGGCGAGGTGCGCGTCGAAGTCGCGCAGGATCGACGCGCCGTTGTCGTAGGTGAAGTTGACGTGATTGAAGTCGACCGCCCCGGCGACGTCGAGCAGGTCGTAGGCGCCGGGGCGGTCCACGATCTCGGGGTTCTCGTCGAGGATCTCGAAGATGCGCTCGGCGCTCGCCTTGGCGCGCTGACCCATCATCACGAGCTGACCGAGCATCATGAACGGGGCCTGGAGCATCAGGAGGTACAGGTTGAACGGGATGATCTGGCCGATCTGAAGGTCGCCGTGGAGCACCATCCAACCGCCGAAGAACAGCACCAACGCGAGGCCGAGCTGGGGCAGGTTCTGGACCCAGGGTGACCACACCGCGCGGATGTTGGCGTCTTTGATGTACGCCCAGGCGACGCGTTCGGCCGCGTCGGCCAGCCGGTCGACCTCGGCCTCCTCCTGGGCGAAGGCCTTGACGACGCGCACGCCGTTCACGTTCTCGTCGACGACGGTCGCCACCTCGGCGAGGCGCGCCTGGGTGACCCACGAGATCGGGAACATGACGCGGCGCATGTTGATGCCAACGAAGTAGAGGATGGGCATGACCGTGAGCGCCACGAGCGCCAGGACCAGTTGATCGAGATCATGAAGCCGAACGCGATGACGCCGATGAAGCACTGCACGATGATGAGTGGTGCGAACGTCGAGTACATCTGGACGCTGCGGATGTCGCTGTTCGCCCGGCTGATCAGCTGGCCCGACTGCACGCGGTCGTAGAAGCTGAAGGACAGCCACGTGAGGTGCTCGTAGATAAGCGAACGGAGGTCGGCCTCGACGTTGTAGGCGGTGCTGTAGAGGCACTGGCGCGAGATGATCCCCGTGACGCCCGCGAGCACACCGACGATGACGATCAACAGCACGTCGGCGTGCAGCGAGCCATGGTGCGCGGCGAGGGTGTGGTCGATGTCGCCACCGAGCATGTTGGGCACGAGGACCTGGAACACCAGACTCACGAAGGAGAGCCCGATCGCGAGGGAGAACGCGACGCGGTGGGACTGGATGACGGGCAGGACGCGACGCCACCAGGGGAGCGTCCGGTCCCGAGAGATCTCATGACGCGGACCGCGGTACTTCGAGCGAACGCCGCCTAGGGGATTGGCTTCATCCTCTCGGTCGCGCGTGGGGCGATCCGAAAGGGAGGAAGACACTACCCAATTCTACCGGCTCGGTTCGAGCGTTCCGCCGCGGCGACGGGTGCGCAAGGCAGCGCGCGCGGCGCGCGACCTAGGGTGACCACGTGCCATCACTCCACGTCGTCAACCATCCGATCGTCGCGGACAAAGTTCGCCAGTTGCGCGACGTGCGACCTCCAACGCCGATTTCTTGCGACTCGCGGGCGAGATCTCTCGGTTCGTCGCCTACGAGGCCTTTCGCGATACTCCGGTCACCGAGACGACCGTGGACACCCCGGTGATGAAGGACGCGCCGGCACGTGCGCATCGACACCGAGTACCTGATCGTGCCGATCCTGCGGGCCGGCCTCGGGATGAGTCCCGCGGTCCAAGAGGTGCTGCCGCACCACCGCGTCTGTCTGGTCGGGCTGCGGCGCAACGAAGTAGACCCTTCAGCCCGACGTGTACTTCGACGGACTTCCCGACATCGCTCGACGGTGTCCACGTCGTCGCTCTGTGACCCGATGCTCGCGACCGGCGGTTCGCTGATCTGCGTCTCGGACATGCTGCGCGACCGAGGGGCGGGTGAGATAACGGTCCTCTGTCTCATCGCGGCGCAGACCCGGCGTCGAGCTACGTGCTTCTCAAAGCACCCCGACATCGCGATCGTCGCCGCCGCCCTTGACGAAGAACTCAACGACGTTGGCTACATCACGCCCGGGCCTCGGTGACGCCGGCGACCGACTCTTCGGACCGCCGGCGCACTAACCCTAGAGCCCGATGTCCTCGTTCCAGAGGTCGGGGTGCTCGAGGATGAAGTCGCCGAGGAACTCGGTACACGCCGGGTCGTCAAGGACGATGATCTCGACGCCGAGTTCGGCGAGCCAGTCGTGGCCGCCGTGGAAGTTCGTCGCTCTCGCCGATCACGACGGCGCCAATGTTGAACTGACGCACGAGCCCCGAGCAGTACCAGCACGGCGAGAGCGTGGTGACCATGACGGTGTCGGGTAGTCGCGCCGACGACCCCCTTTCGAAAGGCGTCGGTCTCGGCGTGCACCGACGCGTCGCGTTCCTGCACCCGCGGATTGTGACCGGAGCTGATGCAGGGTGCCGTCGCGGCAGATACAGCGCCGCGCCGATCGGGATGCCGCCCTCGCTCAGTCCGAGGACGCGCTTCGTCGTAGGCGGTGACGAGCATGCGGTGCGCGCGAGCTCGCGCTCAGTGGCGAATTGGCTCGGTCACGGACTCAGTATGCTCGCTCACCGTGGGCGAGCGCACGTACTCGGTCGATCTCGGTACCCAGCGCGTCGAACCTCCCGCTCGTCTCGATGAACGAGAAGTTGGCGCTGGCCCTCTTCATCACCGTCGACATGGGAGTCGAGCTTCATGTCGCGCGCCGGTGAAGAACTCGCGAGATCCTCCGCCCCTACGACGTCGACATCGTGGCGACGGTCGCCACCATGGGCATCCCGGTCGCCGTCGAGGTCACGCGACACCTCGGGCTCGATCAGTACGTCATCTTGCACAAGACGCCGAAGATCCACCTCGCCGACGCGGTCAGCGAGACCGTGCGCTCGATCACGACCGACGCCGAGCAGCGACTCCTCTTCGATCGCGCGCGCATTCAAGACGTGGCGAACAAGCGCGTCGCGATCGTGGATGACGTGATCTCGACCGGCGCCTCGACCGGCACGGCGCTTCGCCTCCTTCGCGGCGTGGGGGCCGAGATCGTCGCCATCGGCACGCTCGTCACCGAGGCCGTCGCGTCTGGCGCAGCGCCCTCGGCGAGGACGCGCGGATGGTTCGCGCGCTCGGATCGATTCCAGTCTTTCGACCTGACGGCGCCGGTGGCCTTATCGAGGACTGGGACGGCTAGCTCCGCGCGTTCCCCCGAGCGAACTCGGGGGCTTCGGCTACGAGTCGGTTCGAGTTCGTTGGCGAGCGACCTGTCGCGCGACGTTGCCGGTCAACCTTCTCGAGCACGAAGTACACGACGGCGGCGATCGACGATGCCGGCCTCGATCGAGAAGTCGGCGCCGCCGTACCAACCGGCGGTACAGACCCCGTGCACCACGATGCCGGCGCACGCCGCGCCGTAGTGGTTGGAGATCGGCGTCATCCAGTGGAAGGGGAAGTTGACCGGTGGCGGAGCCTTGGAGAACGCGATGTCGCACACACCATCCGACGAAGAACGCCACGATGGCGTTCCAACTTATGCCGCTCTTAGCCGACGTAGTAGATGCTGCCCCTGTCGTTGCGCTGCAGTTCGGCGGCGCTGTAGCGGTATCGGCGCAGTATCCAGTCGACCATCATGATCGCCGAGCCACGGCGCGATCCAGACGATGATGACGCCCACGAACTCCTTCATGATAGAGCGAGAACGTCGACTGGAACTCCGCCCAGAGCGTGAGGCCGCAGGCGAGGATCGAGTCCAGCACGACCGCCTGGTAGCGCTTGAGGCTTAGACCCATCGCCTGGAGGGACACGCCCGAGGAGTAGAGGTCGAGCGAGTTGATGCCGAAGAGCTGCACGATGGCGAAGATCAAGAACAGCACGACGACCCAACTCGGGATCGGTGTGCTGGATGTGCAGTGCCTCGAAGGGATTCGCGCCGTTCCACGCCGCCGACTGGGCGCTCGAAGAGAGAAACGTGTAGGTCGCCGCGCCGAGAACCATCATGAAGATCTCGGGAATCGCCGTACCGAGGAACATCCATCCGCACGATGGAGCCCTTCTTCGAGTCACGGGCGCACGTATCGCGTGTAGTCGTTGCCGCACTCCGTCCAGCCAAGCCCCGATAGCGCGAAGGTGAAGGCCAGTCCCGCGGTGATCAGATTCCCAGTTTCCAACGATTCCCTTGAAGCTCGCCGATCCGTGCTTGATGTCGTAGAACGCCGAGAGCACGAAGATCGCGACGAACGGGATGATCAGGGCGCGCAGCACCTTCACCATCGTCGCGTGGCCGAAGAAGGGCATGACCGCCTGAATCGCCGCCGCGAGGATGATGTAGACGACCTTGAGTCCGCGTCGAGACGTGTGGATGCCGGCCATCTGTGAGAGCACGAGCGCCGCGCCGACGATGAGTATCAGCCCCTCGGTCTCGAATCCCAGCTGGGTGATCCAGTTGAAGAAGCTCACCAACCGTGAACCCGGGTGCCGAAGGCCGCGCGGGAGATCATGAACGCCGTCGTGCCGGCCTCGGGACCCTGCAGCGAGGCGAGCCCCAACAAGAAGATAGGAGAGGTTGCCGACGATGATGATCGCTGAGCGCCGTGTAGAAACTGAAGCCGAAGCCCATGAAGCATTGCGCCGTAGATGAAGTACTCGACGTTTATCGACGTACCGGCCCACAGCGCGCCGATGTTACGCGGCGTCGCCCAGCGTTCGGATTCGGGGACGTAGTCGATACCTGTCGTTCGACTTCGAAGGCCTGATCCCCGAACGAGCCGTCTTGAATTCGATGGTTGTCGCCACTCGTGTGGACCTCCCTGTTAGATGTCTCACTCGGTACGACTCCGTGACGCGCCAGTCGCACGCGCCCAGTATGCCCGAAACGAAGCGCCGCCTGCGGCGTTCCGCAACGAATTCTCACGCGCGAAACGAAACTCAGATTTAGGTCGTTCTTACGGTCCGTCTAGGGCCAGCACAAAGAGAGCGGCAAGGATGATCCGGGTGACGATGAAGCGACTCGCCGAAGGGTCTTGTGTCCGCCTTCCCCAGCGGACCAACCGCGGTGAGACGGCGTTCCAACGGCTCGACCGTTGGGTCGGTGCGGCTAGGCCGGACACGCTTCATCGCCCGTTCTCAGGACCCAGGCGGCCCCTCCCTCCGCCTGGGTCCTGATGTAAATCTCAACAATCGGACCGGTGCCGGATGCTTTGGAATCGGCGTCGCTTCTTGCTAAGTTGCGCCCAGTGGAGATACCCGCAGGGGTTCTTCGGGGGAAAGCAGGCATGATGTCGCCAACGTTGAATCGACGTACGTTTCTCACGCACTCGGCCGCCACCATTGGTGGCGTCGCCATGGCCGGATCGGTTGTCGACGGACTCCTCGCCGACGTCGCCGGGGCGACGGTCGGGGTGAACAAGGGTAAGCCCAAGCGCGGCGGCACCCTCACCGTGGGCACGCTCTCGGACGTGCCGAACTACCACATCTTCAACGGTTCCCAGGGCAAGATGGACGCCTCGGGGTTCTGCGTCGCCAACGCCCTCTACGACCCGCTCTTCGTCCTGTCGCTGAACGGCAAGGTCGCTCTCGGGATGCTGGCGGTCTCCGCCACACCGAACACCGACTACACGGTCTGGACGATCAAGCTTCGCCAGGGCGTGAACTTCACCAACGGCGACCCGTTCAACGCCACCGTCTGCGTGCAGAACTACACCGCCGCCGCCGCCGACCCGACCGTCGGCCTCGCCATCCAGCCCATCATCTCTTCGGTCACGATGGTCGACGAGTACACCGTCGCCTACAACATGGTGATCCCGTTCGCGGCCTGGCCGATCTCCCTCGCCGAGCAGCAGATCGCCTACATGGCGCACCCGTCCTCCTTCGTCCCGACCTACGCCGGGAATCCGATCGGGACGGGACCGTTCAAGGTGAAGTCCTGGGAGGTGGGCGTCGAATCCCAGCTCGTGCGCAACACCAAATACTGGCGCAAGGACGCGGCCGGCCGTCGACTCCCGTACCTGAGCGGCGTCAACTTCAAGACGATCGTCGACGCGGAGTCCCGCAACCAGGCCCTCGCGAGCGGCTCGGTTGACATGATCCTCCAGCAGAACGGCCCCCAGATCAAGGCCCTGAAGAAGATGAAGAACGTCTCGATGGTGACCGACATCGACGCCCCGCTCGACCCCGCTATCAACTGTTGATCCTGAACACGACCGGGACGCTCAACCAGTACTTCTGCTGGGCGAACGAGTTCTCCTCCATCGGCGTTCCCGGAGCGCTGCCCTACATCGAAAAGGGTGAGGCGGTGCCGACTGCGGTCCAAGAGGCCGACTGGTGGGGACCATGGGTGCCGTCAATCCCTCCACGTTGCATGTGGGACACGACGCTGAAGCCGGTCCTCAACGACCTGTCCATTCGCCAGGCGTGCGCGATGGCCATCAACCGCAACACCTACTTCAAGGTGATCGACGACGGCGAGGGCGCCGTCGCGACGGCCTCTACCGCAAGACGAGCCAGTTCTACTCGAACCCGGGGTACCCCTCCTACAACCCCACGAAGGCGAAGGCCCTCGTGAGCGCCTTCAAGGCCGCGAACAGCGTGTCGACGGTGAGCCTTCGTCATCGACATCCTCCAAGGCGACGCGGCCGCCCAGCAGGCGTTCGCGTTCTTCCAGCAGCAGTTGAACGCCGTCGGCATCACGGTGACGCCACGGCCGCTGGTCCAGAGCACGCTCATCAACAACGTCATCTACGGCGAGTACGACTGCGCGACGTGGAACCAGTTCGGTGGTGCCGACCCATCACTCAACTACGTCTGGTTCCTCTCGCTCAGCGCGACGGCCTCCCCGGCGGATGGGGGACTGGGCATCTCACGGCGTTGCCGGCCGGCACGAATATCGCCGGGGCGGTCAACTTCGCGCACCAGGCCGATCCGGCTATCGAGGGCGCCATGCTCGCGGCGCTCTCCGCAAAGCCCGGCTCGTCCGCGCAGAGGTCGGGATGGCAGACCGTGAACTCGCAGTTCTCGAAGGTTTCCCTACATCTGGCTCGACACGCTGGTGAACGCCTGGGCCGCCAGGAGCAACGTGCAGAACTGGGTGTCCGGCACGGCCGCCGATGGCCGGACGCGCGTGCTCAGCCCAGACGCGGGTTCCGCGCGCTGGGACCAGATCTGGAAGTCCTGATACCCTTGAGGAGTCGTGGTAGCCGCCTTGGCTAGGCGACGCGACCTCGCACGTCGCGCCACCAGCACAGCGTCGTGAGGGCGAGAGCACTCGACACCAGCGCGATCGCGGTGAAGGGTAGCGCCTCGTCGATGGTGAAGAGGAATCCCGACACGCCTGCCCCAGGGCCAGGGCGGCGGTGTTCGACGTCGTGTAGAGCCCCTGACGTCGGCTGAGCTCTCGGTCGACGGCGCCCTGGCTCATGAAGGACGAGATCGACGGCAGCGGACAGCGCGCCGCCGATCGATTCGAGGAACCGAGCACAAGATGAGGTCGTTGTTGTGGATATGGGGGTAGAGCGCCAAGAAGCCCGCGTTGTTGATAAGGCCCGCGAGGGCGATGAACCGTCGATTGGCGTGATCGGCGAGCCATCCACCGAGCCGCGAGAGCACCACCCAGGGCACGCTGAAGAATGTCCAGCTGAGCCGGATCTGAAGGGTCGAGGCGTGATGGGCGTGCAGGAGCAGACTCCAGCACGCTTCGTACACGCCGATGAGAATTCCCGAACCGGCGGCCGCGACGAGGGCGCCAGTGAGCTGCGCGTTCCACTGCAAGTGGGGAAGTGGCGTCGGGTCATAGGCGCGATCGCCGAGATTCGTGCGCAGCGCGACAAGGGCCGCCACGAGGCTCACGAGTCCGGTGACGAAGAACGCCCATCCGAGGTCCGACACGGTCGCGACGATGCCGACCATGGGTCCGACCGCGAAGCCGAACAGCTGCGCCGCAAAGATCTGCGAGACCGCCCGACCGCGTTGTGCCTCGGGAAAGAGCGCCGCCACGGCTGAGAGCGAGGTGACCTCGAAGGCGCCGGCGGAAGCACCCTGAAGGGCGCGCGCGATCGCGAACCACGGGGCGCTGATCGGCAGGAGAAAGGCCATGCTCGCGATGCCGTAGGTCACGAGACTCGCCACGAGCGGGCGGCGTCGACCGAACTTGTCGGCGAGATGGCCGAACGCGAACTGCGTCGCGACGCCCGCGACGAAGAACGTGGCCATCACGAGACCGATCACCGACGGCGTCCCGTGCCGACGCTCGAGGAAGAGCGGCAGAAGCGGAAGCCCGAGGGTGGCCCCCATCCACTGGATCGCCACGATGATCGTTAGGCGGCGCAAAGTCTGGCGCGCAGTGCTTTGGGCCACGTCAGCCACGCTACCGTTCGACCTTCACGCCTCCTCGGTTGACCTCGTCCTCGGACGCACTAAATCGTGTGGCACTCCACGAGGATGAGCACGCTGAGAATGAGATAGACGAAGGGCATCACCGTCGGAGCGTGTCGCTGTCCCCACGAGAGGACGCGCGGGTGGTTAGCGAGTCGCGCGGCGCTCGCGAGAAACAGGACGTCGAGCACGGCGAAGGTGGCGACGCTGACGACGGCTCGCCCCACGCCGTTGGCGCGAAGCAGCGGTGTCCAGACGGCCAGGTTGTCGCCACCGAGGGCGAAGGTGATGACAAAGGTCGCCACCGCTCCACGCCGCGGCGCCTCACGCGTTGGCCGCCGATGTCGCCAGCCGTGCACGGCGTAGGCGAAGGGCGCTATGGCGAGTACGCCCACCCAACGCAGCGGGATCGGCGCGAGCAGCGTGCCGAGGATTGCGGCGACGGCGACGAGTGCCGCCACCCCGACCGCCTGGGCGTAAGCGACACGGCGATGGTGGCCCGGATCGGTCGCGACGAGTTGGGCGGCGTAGGCGACGTAGTTGTCGATCATGGTGCCAACGAAGGCGAGCGCGGCGAGAATCACGACGCCGGGTATCGTTCGCACGCGCTGACGTTACCTGACGGTAAAAAGCCGTTAAGTGGAGCGCCAGTAGGCTGAACGCGATGCACGACACGGTGGCTCCCCCCACGCGCGCGCAGTTCGAGCACGCGCAAGAGCTCGTCGAGCGCTACTTGAAACCGACACCGACCGTCACGCTGATGGCGCGCGGACGACCGGTCTACGCGAAGCTCGAAAGCCTCCAGGTCACCGGGTCCTTCAAGATCCGTGGTGCCCTCGCCGCGGTGGACGCCGCGCACCGCGCCGATCCCGAGGGCACCGTCATCACGGCCTCGGCGGGCAATCACGGGCTCGGCATCGCCCACGCCTCGATGCTGCTCGGCGTGCGCGCGACCGTGGTGGTACCGTCCAACGCGTCGGCCGCCAAGGTGAAGAAACTCGCGACGTACGACATCGAACTCGTCCAGTACGGCTCCTCCTACGACGACGCTCAGGCCCACGCCAAAGAGCTCGCCGTCGAACGCGCGGTTCGCTTCATCTCGCCCTTCAACGACAGCGACGTCATCGCCGGACAGTCGACGGTCTTCGAGGAGATGCTGGTGCAGGTACCCGACCTGGAGCATCTCGTGGTCTCCGTCGGCGGCGGGGGACTGGTCTCGGGCACGCTGCTCACGCGCGAAGCGCGGGGCCGCTCGGACATCCGCGTCACCGGTGCGCAACCCGCCGAGAGCGCTGCGCTCTACCACGTGCTGCGTGGCGTCGCGATGAGCGACGTGGCGCACCGTCCGACGATTGCTGACGGACTCGCCGGGGGTGGCGACGACGGCGCCATCACCAATGAACTCGTGGCGAAGAGCGGCATCGAACTGGTGTTGGTGCCCGAACCATCGATCCGATCGGCGGTGCGCGAGATCGCCGAGACGCACGGGCTCGTGATGGAAGGTTCGGCCGCCGCGTCCTACGCCGCCATCGTCGAGGACCTCGTCGACGACCCGACGTCGCGCGTCGGTTTCATCGCGAGCGGACGCAATATTGCCCACGAGCTGTTCGTCGAACTCTTGAACGAACCGTTGTCATCGCGCTGAGCGTCGACAAAGTCGACCAGTAGGGTGGAGCGATGGCGTTGAGAAGGCGGTTGCTGGCGCTGGTGCTCGCCGCCGTTTCACTGGCGCTCACAGCGACCGGTGTCGTCATCGCCGCCACCGACTCCAATCCCGCGGGCGTCGCGAAGGATCCACTGGTACTAAACGGCTATCCGCCAAAGACGGCGAACCTGCTGGTCACGCTCTCGAGCAGCGGCGGGATCGGGCTGAACGCCAACGTGGCCGTCGATTTTCGCGATGAGCGGGTCGACGCCGTCGTGCGGTTCCCACTCGTCATTGTCACGGCGGCCGTGGAGATGCGACTCGCGAAGGGGAATCTCTACGCTCGTTCGGCTGACGTGACGAGCGGGCCGTGGTTGGCGACGCCGCTCAAGACCCCGTCGCTCTTTGGCGTCTCGCTGGAACTAACGAGGCCCGACATCGACCTCCTCACGGGTTTCAACGTGTCGGCGACGACGAGCGGCTACTCGACCACCTACACCCTCACCCGCGACCACGTCGCGCTGACGAGTCTCTTCGGCCCGAGGACGACGTCGACACTTGGCTCGGTGCGTTGGACGATCACGGTGGGCAGCCAGGGCGAGGTGTCCAAGAGCACGCTGAAGGTGAAAGCAAAGCACTCGACCTCGACGCTCTCGGTCACGGTCCTCTCCTACAACCAACCGGTGGACGTCGCGGTGCCGACGCTGGTGCACCACGAGGCCGCGTCGGGCAGCTTCGTCCACCAACTACTGAACGCCGGAGACTTCGCGCGCATCCTCGTTCCGCTTGCACTGACGTCGCTTGCCCAAGCGTCGATCACCTGATTCGATGTCCGAGGACCGCGTCCGCAAGGAAGTGCACTGGCCCGCGTCGCTGGCCCTCCTCGTCTGCGCGGCGCTCTACGTCGCGTTGCCCAGTCGTTTGACCGTCGGACCCAAATGGCTCCTGCCGGCGTTGATCATCTTGCCGCTGGTGCCGCTCTCGGCGCGTCGCCACCGCCACCCCGACGAATCGCGATGGGTCCGCACGGTCTGTGTCTCGCTGATCGGGATCATCACGCTCGCCAACGCGGCGTCGGTCGTGCTACTAGTGCACCGTCTTTTCTACTCAACGAACCTGCACGCGCGAGCGCTCATCACGTCGGCAGCAACGATCTGGGCGACGAACGTCATCGTCTTTGGGCTTTGGCTCTGGGAGATGGATCGCGGCGGTCCCCATCGGCGCGCGGCCCGTACGACGGCGCGGCCCGACGTCCAGTTCCCCCAGATGGGAAACCCGACGCTCGCACCGGACGACTGGCGACCCAGCTTCGTGGACTACCTCTACACGTCCTTCGCCAACGGCACGAGCTTCGCCCCGGCCGACGCCATGCCCCTCAGCCTCCAGGCGAAGGCCCTCTTTGCCTCCGAGGCGCTGATCTCCTTCGTGACGATCGCCGTCGTGGCCGCGGGCGCGGTGAACATTCTGCGCTAGCGCTACGTCGTCAGCCCAGCAGACGCTCGAGCCATCGTCCAGCCCGGCTCTCGCGATGCTCGCGCGCCTCGACCCGGTCGGCCCACGAGGCGAGACCGAGTCCAACGTTGACCCCGAGCCAGCGCAGTGGCTCCATCTCCCACTTCGGGCCCTGATGCTGAACGAACGGCAAGGTGGTGAAGTTGGTCGCGGTGTCGGGTGCGACGATGAGATCGGCGAGGGCGTTCGCCGCAACGTAACTGAGGACAACGCCGTCGCCGGTGTAGCCGCCGGCGCTCGCGAGTCCCGACGCGCGATCCACCCGGACCGAGGGCGAGTGGTCCCTCGGCATCGCCAGTGGACCGCCCCAACGGTGCGTGATCGAACCTTCGAGGGTCGGAAAGAGGTCGCGCAGCGTTGACTCGAGCAGCGCGAACACCTTCGGACTCTCGTCGTAGCGCTCCTCGACCGTCGAAGCGAAGTGGTACGGTGCGCCGCGTCCCCCGAAGGCGATCCGGTCGTCGCTCGTGCGCTGACCGTAGATGACGAGATGGCGATCGTCGGCGAAGGTCTCGTACCCGGCGAAGCCGACCTCGTCCCAGAAGCCCGTTGGCAGCGGCTCGGTCGCGATCATGAGCGAGTAGATCGGCGCGACGCTGCGACGGCTGCCGGCGAGGGTCGGCGTGTAGCCCTCGGTGGCGCGCACCACGACCCTGGCGTGGACGCTCGTCGTGGCGGTGACGACTTCGGCCGAGCGATGGGGACGCGCGCCCACGACGCGGGTCACGCTCGTCGCCTCGAAGATCCTTGCGCCAAGCCGCTCGACGACGTCAGCGAGGCCGCGCACGGTGAGGGCGGGGTGCAGACGGGCGCAGTGCGGTGTGAACGTCGCGCCGAGCGCGCCCTCTACACGGGCCCGTTCCCGAGCCTCGTCGGCGTCGAGCCAGACGAGGTCGTCGAGACGAGCGCCGCGCTCGAGGGCCGCGTTCACCTCGCGGCGGAGCCGCGCTACTTGGACCTCGTTGCGGGCAAAAGTGAGCGAGCCGCCCTTCACGTACTTCGCGTCGATGCCGTCATCGCGGAGCGAATCACCGAGCGCGCCCACCGCGCGCTGGAGTTCGAGGCGAAGGTGATCGAGCGCGTCACGGCCGTTTCGCGCCTCGACCGCGTCGTCGCTCATGGGATAGAGCGCCGAGGCCCAACCGCCGTTCCGTCCCGAGGCGCCAAACCCGCAGACCGACTGCTCGAGCACGACCACCTGGAGCGTCGAGTCGCGACGCAGCAGCTCACGCGCCGTCCAGAGCCCCGTGAAGCCGCCCCCGACGATGGCGACGTCGACGTCGAGGTGCTCGCGCAGCGCGGGACGTGGCGTGACCGGTGCGGGAAGCGACGACCACCACAGCGAGTGCGGGGGCTGCACTAGATGGTGAGCTTGGCCGCTCCGGAGAAGACCTCGCCAAGGACCGAGACCATGAAGTCGATGTCCTCGCGCGTCGAGATGAGTGGCGGTGCCAGCTGGACAACGGGGTCGCCCCGGTCGTCGGAACGGCAGATGAGCCCGCGACGGAACATCTCGGGTGAGACGTAGCCGCGCAGCAGCCGCTCGGCGTCCGCGCCGGCCCAGGTCTCCTTCGTCGCCTGGTCCTTCACGAGTTCGATGCCCCAGAAGTACCCGGCGCCGCGGACGTCGCCGACGATCGGGATCTGCTTCAGCGCCTCGAGACCCTGGTGGAAGTAGGACTCATTCGCCATGACGTTGTCAATGACGCCCTCCGACTCGAGGATCTCGAGCACCTTCAGGGCGATCGCGCACGAGGCCGGGTGGCCGGACCAGGTGAAGCCGTGCACGAAGGAGAGGTCGCCGTGCTGGAACGGCTCGGCCACGCGGTCCGAGACGATCATCGCCCCGAGCGGGGCGTAGCCGGCGGTGATGCCCTTCGCGCACGTGATGATGTCGGGCACGTAGTCATACTTCTGCCCACCGAACCACGTACCGATGCGACCGAAGCCGCAGATAACGTCGTCCGAGACGAGGAGCACCCCGTAGCGGTCGCAGATCTCGCGCACCGCGCGCCAGTAGTTCGGCGGGGGAGCGAAGCACCCTCCGGCGTTCTGCACCGGCTCGAGGAACACGGCCGCGATCGTCTCGGGACCCTCGCGGAGAATGGCCTCTTCAATCTGGTGGGCCTGCCACAGCCCGAACGCCTCAAAGTCGTCGCCGAAGCGCTCGGCCCGGTAGAAGTTGACCGCGGGGACCTTGACGGCGCCGGGCACGAGGGGCTCGAAGGGCTTGCGGTAGGGCTCGAGCGACGTGATGGTGAGCGCCCCGAGCGTCGTGCCGTGGTAGGCGACGTCGCGACTGATGACCTTGTAGCGGTCGAGGTCGCCGCGAATCTTGTGGTACTGACGCGCGAGCTTCCAGGCGCTCTCGTTGGCCTCGCTGCCACCAGTCGTGAAGAACACGCGATTGAGATCGCCCGGCGCGAGGGCCGCGAGGCGCTCGGCCAGCTCGATGGCCCTCGGGTGGGCGTACGTCCACAGCGGGAAGAAGGCCATCTCGCCGATCTGCTCGGCCGCCGCCGCCGCGATGTCGCGCCGGCCGTGGCCGAGCGCGTTCGTGAACAGTCCCGACAGACCGTCGAAGTACTCGGCGCCGTTCGCGTCGTAGACGCGCGTGCCCTCGCCGCGCACCATGATGGGCACCTCGTTGTGCTCGTCGTAGGCCCCCATGCGCGACATCTGCAACCAAAGGTTGCGCCGCGCGCGCTCGGAGTACTGATGGCTCGGTCGACGCTCGTCCGTGACGAGGATGCCGTCAGTGATGGTGTCGTCTTGCAGTGTCATTTGGTCCCCCAGGCGTACGTCTGTTTGGCTAGTTTCAGGTAGAGAAAGGTCTCGACTTCGGTCACGCCCGGAATCGAGCGGATGTCGTCGTTCAAGAGGTGCACCAGGTCGTTGTCGTCCTCGGCGATGACCTCGGCGATGATGTCGAAGCTGCCCGCGGTCATGACGACGTAGTTGGCTTCGTCGATCGCGGCGACCTTGTC
Organism: uncultured Acidimicrobiaceae bacterium; assembly: GCA_963823815.1. Taxonomy (GTDB): domain Bacteria; phylum Actinomycetota; class Acidimicrobiia; order Acidimicrobiales; family RAAP-2; genus RAAP-2. The sequence continues at coordinate 697,736 of CAWGMU010000001.1, read as the reverse complement.
GGCGACGAGGCGCACGTCACCGTGCACGCGTATGCCGATCAGCGCCTCGCGGCCGTATCCCAGTTGCAGGGGATCGGTGATCGCGACGATCTGCATGACACCCGCGTCCTTCAGGCGTTGCACGCGACGGCGCACGGCCGCTTCGGAGAGTCCGATCTCCTCGGCGATCGCGCCGTAGGCGCGCCGTCCGTCCTGCTGGAGGAGGCTGATGATCTTGCGGTCGGGTGCGTCAAGGACGCCGGGCGCGGTGTTGATCAGTTCGAAACTGGAACGATCGACATTCGATGATGCCTGTCGCTGTGGTCTGTTCGCTGGCATTGGTTGCTCCTCACCCGGTTGCGTTGTCGCACCCGGGCTGCGGATACAGACAGTATAAGCGTAATTTGCGACGGAATGCGTCGTGAATTCCTGAGAGAGAGACGTATTCCATAGTTTCTCCTTGCAACTACTGGGTTAGGTCTGGCAGAGTGGCGTGGGGCGCTGTGTCAACAGCCCGTCATAAGGAGGGTGTATGCGTCGTCTGGCCAACTTCATCGGTGGGGAGTCCGTCGCGCCAAAGAGCGGGAAGTACGTCGAGCTCATCAGTCCCGTCACGGGGCAGCCCTTCGCCGAGATGCCCGTCTCCGACGAGACCGACGTCGACCACGCCGTCTCCGTGGCGGCGTCGGCCTTCAAGGTGTGGAAGCGTACGACGCCGTCGCAGCGCTCGCTCGCGCTGCTCAAGATCGCCGACCTCTTCGAGAAGAACGCCGAAGAGCTCGTCGCGATCGAGGCGGAGAACACCGGCAAGATCATCGCCCTGACGATGAGCGAAGAGATCCCGCCCATGATCGATCAGATTCGCTTCTTCGCGGGCGCGGCGCGTGTCCTCGAGGGTCGTGGCGCCGCAGAGTACATGGAGGGCATGACGAGTTACGTGCGTCGCGAGCCGATTGGCGTCTGCGCGGCGGTGACGCCGTGGAACTACCCGATGATGATGGCGGTGTGGAAGTGGGCGCCCGCCATCGCTGCGGGCAACACGATGGTCCTCAAGCCCGGCGACTCGACGCCCGCCTCGACGCTCTATATGGCCCAGTTGATGGCCGAGGTGTTGCCCGAGGGCGTGTTTGGGGTCGTCTGCGGTGACCGCAACACGGGACGGATGCTCGTCGAGCACCCCGTGCCCGCGATGGTCTCGATCACCGGATCGGTACGCGCGGGGATGGAGGTGGCCGGCAGCGCCGCCCACGACCTCAAGCGTGTCCACCTCGAACTCGGCGGCAAGGCACCGGTCGTCGTCTTTGACGACGTGGACCTCGCCGCGGCCGCCGAAGCGATCGCGATAGCCGGCTACTTCAACGCCGGCCAGGACTGCACCGCGGCGACGCGAGTGCTCGCCGGACCGAGGGTCTACGGCGACTTCGTCGACGCCCTCGCCGAGCAGGCGAACGGCGCCGTCGTCGGCGCACCCGACAACGACGAAGCGCTCTTTGGGCCGGTGAACAACAAGAACCAGTTCGAACGCGTCACCGGATTCCTCGAACGCAAGCCCGCGTACGCGACCGTCGCGGCCGGTGGCGAGCGAATCGGCACGGAGGGCTTCTTCATCCAGCCGACTGTCGTCGCGGGTCTCCACCAGGACGACGAGATGATCCAGAGCGAGGTGTTCGGTCCGGTGATCACGGTTCAGCAGTTCTCCGACGAGGCCGAGGCCCTCGCCTGGGCCAATGGCGTCGAGTACGGACTCGCGTCGTCCGTGTGGACGAGGGACCACGGGCGGGCCATGCGCTTCGCCCGCGACCTCGACTTCGGTTGCGTGTGGATCAACACCCACATCCCACTCGTCGCGGAGATGCCCCACGGCGGGTTCAAGAAGTCGGGCTACGGCAAGGACCTCTCGGTCTACGGCTTCGAGGACTACACGCGCGTCAAGCACGTGATGCACAACGTCGACTTCTAGGTCGTCGCCAACGCCGCTGACGTCGCTAATGGGTAGCGTGGTGGCCGCGAGAGAAAGAGTGGTCAACGATGATCATCGGCGTAGCCAAGGAGATCAAGACCGACGAGTACCGGGTCGCGCTGACGCCCGCGGGTGCGCGCGAGCTGAGCGACGCCGGTCACCGCGTGCTCATCGAAAAAGACGCCGGAGTCGGCTCTTCGATCGCTGACGTCGACTACGTCGCCAACGGCGCCACCATCGTCAACGACGTCGACGACCTCTGGGCCGAGAGCGAGTTGTTGTTGAAGGTGAAAGAGCCAATCGCTGACGAGTACCACCGTTTGGGCGCCCGGGCTGACCAGGTCCTCTTCACCTATCTGCACCTGGCCGCTTCGCGCGAGTGCACCGACGCGCTCGTCGCGGCGGGCAACGTCGCCATCGCCTACGAGACGGTTCGACTTCGCGACAACTCGCTGCCGCTGCTCACCCCGATGAGTGAGGTCGCCGGCCGCATGGCGCCGCTCATGGGTGCGTACCACCAGATGAGACTGGCCGGCGGCCACGGGACCTTGATCGCGGGGGTGCCCGGGGTCGCGCCGGCCAACGTCGTCGTCATCGGCGCCGGAGTCTCGGGACTCGCCGCGGCGACCATGGCCGCCGGACTGCACGCCAACGTGAAGATCCTCGACCGCAACCTCGAACGGCTCCGTCAGGTGGACATCCTCTTCGACGGGAGGGCGGAGACGATCGCCTCCTCGGCGCACGCCATCGAGGAGGCCTGCCTCGACGCGGACATCGTGATCGGGGCGGTCCTCGTCGTCGGCGCGAAGGCCCCGAAACTGGTGAGCAACGAGCTCGTTTCGCGGATGCGCCAGGGCTCGGTGCTCGTCGACATCTCCGTGGACCAGGGCGGGTGCTTCGAGGCGACGCGGCCGACCACCCACTCGAACCCGACCTTCGAGGTCAACGGCTCGATCTTCTACTGCGTGGCGAACATGCCCGGCGCTTTCCCCGCCACGTCGACCAAGGCGCTCTCGAATGCCACGCTGCCCTACGTGGTCGAACTGGCGCACCTCGGTTGGCGCGAGGCCGTGCTCGCCGACGACTCGCTCGCTGAGGGTGTCAACGTGGTGAACGGCAAGATCACCTACGGCCCAGTGGCCGAGTCACTCGGTCTCGCCCACACCCCGCTGCGCTCACTCCTCTAGATACGGGCAGTGGCGACAGCCGCTGTGACAGCACGAGCCCCGCGCGAGATGTGTCGCGACGGTGAGCACGGTGAGACCGGTCGAGGGATCCAGGTACGTCGGCTCTCCGCCAGCGACGGCCGCCTCGTGCGCGGCGAGGATCGCCCCGTAGTCGGGTCGCGCCGGGTCGCACCGAGAAGGATGGGGAGCTGGTACGGGCACGGCGTCAAACTACTGCGCGGCCTTCGTCGACCATCAGCACGATCTTCCCGAGCTTGCCGGGCTGGGCGAACGACGCGTAGGCGGCGTCGGCGTCGTGCAGGTCGAACACGCCCGACAGGGGCACCACGAACTCGCCGCGCGTCCATCGCGGCACGAGTGTGTCGGCGACGCGTCTGGTCACGTCGGCCTTCTCCTCGCGCGAGCGCCCGCGAAGGGTGGATCCGGTAAGGGAAGCGCGTCGTCGCATGACGCTGAGCAGATCTAGTTCCACGCGGGCGCCCGAACCGACGCCGATCACGACGACGCGAGCATTCGGCGCGAGCACGTGCTGGGCGCGACTGAGATGTACCGCGCCGACGAGTTCGAGCACCACGTCGACCGGTAGTAGCCCTTCGACCTCCTCAACGGTGACGACGTCGCGGGCGCCGAGGGCCTGGAGTCGGGACGCGTGCTCGGTGTTTCGCGTCACGGCGCAGACCTCCGCGCCGAGCGCGTGGGCGATCTGCACGGCGGCAACGCCGACGCCGCCCGCCGCGCCCGAGACGAGAACGCGCTCCCCGGATTGGAGGTGCGCTTGGGTGACCAACGCGTCGTGTGCGGTCGCGAACGCCTCGGGGAATCCACCGGCCTGGTCGAAGTTGACGCCGTCGGGGACGAAGAGCAGATGCTCGGCTGGGACGACACAGTGCGTCGATTGGGCGCCACCGCCCACGAGCGCGCAGACCCGGCGTCCGAGCACGGGTTCGATGACGCGGTCACCGACCGCTGCGACGACGCCCGCGAGCTCCATGCCCGGGATATCCGCCGGCACGCCGGGCGGCGCGGGGTAGAAGCCGTCCCGCTGCATTAAATCGGCCGCGTTGATCCCGGCCGCGCGTACCTCGACAACGACATCGTGTGGACCGGGCGTCGGCGTAGGGCGCTCCTCCAGTCGCAGAGAGTTATCCGCGATGGTCAGGGCCAACATGCCTCGAGCCTACGGCCACGCGCGACGGGCTTCCCGTTAGGGTCAGGGCATGAGCATCTACGACATCCCCCTAACTACCCTCTCGGGTGAGCCGAGCTCTCTGGCGTCGTTTCGCGACGAGACCATTCTCATCGTGAACGTCGCGTCGAAGTGCGGGCTCACTCCGCAGTACGAGGGACTCGAGTCGTTGCAGAAGAAGTACGGACCTCAAGGCTTCAGCGTGGTGGGCTTTCCGTGCAACCAGTTCGGCGAGCAGGAGCCCGGCTCGGCCGAGGAGATCCAGACCTTCTGCTCGACGACCTACGGCGTCGACTTCCCGCTCTTCGAGAAGATCGACGTCAACGGCGAGCACCAGAGCCCCGTGTACGCCGAGCTCGAGAAGGTTCCCGACGGCACCGGCTACGTGGGCGACGTGCGATGGAACTTCGAGAAGTTCCTCGTCAGCCACGGCGGTGGGACCATCATGCGCTTCGCCCCACAGGTGACGCCCGAGGATCCCGCCCTGCTCGTCGCTATCGAGACGGCGCTCAGCTAACCCGACCCGATCGTGCGGTGCAGCCGCACGTAGCTGGGCACGAAGCCGTAGCGCATCCAGAATTGGGCCGCCCGTCGGTTCGTGACGCGCCAGTTGGTCTCGGCGTAGTCGAAACCGGCTTCCGTCGCGTCGCTGAGCGCGTGGTCGACGAGCGCGCGCGCCACGCCGCGGTGCTCGTGGCCCGGGCGGACCGATACCGCGCTCAAATGCACGGTGTGCTCGAAGGAACCGCGCCGCTCATCGAGCGCAAAGGTGAGGCACTGTGCGACGCCCTGACCCAGGCACTCGACGACGTAGTAGTGGACCTCATCGTCGGAGAGCGCATCGAGGAGGTCCTCGGGTCGTGAGGCGTGACGGACAATCGAGAAACTCGGGCCACGGCTCTGCGCAGTGTCGAGGACCTCGTCGAGCTCAAGAGCGAGATCGAGATCGCTCGCGTCGCCTCGCCGAATGAGGTAGCCCGGCGGGGGCTGACGTGTACGCCGCTCGCCGAGGGCGAGCACGCCACGCTCGTGCATGCGCGCGAAGCCCAACTCGAACCACGGCTTGGTGTCTTCGGCGTCGTCGAAGACCCAGGCGTAGTGCTCGAGCGCTCCTTGCTCGATCCACGCGGCACCGCCTTCGGCGTAGAGGGCGGCCAAGGTGTCCGCGTCGTCGAAGGAGACGCCGTCGGGTCCGACCCAGACGCCCCGGCCGTACTCCGGGCTCTCGAGCACGGCGCCGTAGAGGTGACCAACGACGCGACCGGCCTCGTCGGCAACCCAGGTCTGGTCGATCGCGTCACGGAGAGCTCGGGTGAAGTCGCGCTCGGCGAGGTTCGGGTTGAGCAGTTCGTTGCGGCGAGCATCGCGTGCCAGGCGCGCGTGCACCCGCGCCACCACCGACTCGAGGTCGCGAGACTCGAGCCGACGCACGATCATTGGACCACGGTAGTGCCGCCTGTGCAAGGGTTGACGGGTGACGTTGCGCGCGACGCTCTTCGACATGGACGGGCTCTTGTTAGATTCGGAGATCCTCTGGCACGAGGCGGAGGTCGCGATCTTCGGCGAGCTCGGCGTGCCGCTGTCGGCCGACGACGAGCGCTCGACGAAGGGGATGTACGTCAACGATGTCGTCCACTACTGGTACGGCGTGCATCCGTGGACCGGTCCGACGCCCGACCAGGTCATCGAACTTCTCATCGCGCGCGTCGGCGAACTGGTCGAGACGGAGGGTCGACTGATGCCCGGGGCGCGACGTTCGCTTGACCTCACGGGCGACCACGGACCGCTCGCTATCGCGAGCTCCACGCCGTTGGCGCTCATCGTTCGCTGCCTGAAGCACTTCGACCTGCTCGACCGCTTCGTTTCGATTCACTCGGCCGAGTTCGAGGAGTACGGCAAGCCCCATCCCGGCGTCTTCCTCTCCGCTGCGGCCTCGCTGTCGGTGTCGCCTGGCGACTGCTTGGTGCTCGAGGACTCGGTTGCCGGGGTCGTCGCCGCGAAGGCAGCGCGCATGACGGTCGTTGCCGTGCCCACGCCGGACGACCGCTCCCGGGTTGAGTTTTACCTCGCCGACCTCTTGCTCGACTCCCTAGAGGAGCTGTCACCGTCCTGGCTGGACGAGCGATTCGACTAGAGCAACTTCGTGAAGCGATGCGCGCTCGGGTAGGAGAACGCGCCGTCGGGAAACGCCTCGACGGGGATCCACCCACCGCGCTCGTAGAGGGCGAGCGCCTCGGGCTGTCTCGGTCCGGTCTCGAGATAGAGGCGCACGAAGCCCATCGAGCGAGCTCGATCCTCTAGCGCCCCCATCAAGGCGATGCCCGCGCCTTCGCGGCGCTGGTCGGGCCGCACCCAGAGGCGCTTCACCTCGCCGAGCCGCAGCCCGGGATCGGCGATCGCCCGCAAACCGACGCCACCGACGAGGTGCCCGTCGCGACGCGCAACGAGAAACGTGCCGTTCGGAGGAATCATTTCGTCCGCACTGAGGTGCTCGGAGTCTTCGAGCGATCCGTAGCGTCGAGCGAGCTCGTCGATCGCGGCGTGATAGACGCTGAGTGCCCCGCTCGAGGTGATGGACTCTTCATCGATCACGAGTCCGCCCACTCGAACACAGTAGAGGCACGATAGAGGCCGTCATCAGGTTCACTACGATGGTCGGACACGCAGAGGAGAGCAATGTTTCGCCCGGTTAGCGCCGAACTTGAATTCGTGGCCATCGAGGAAGCCGAACTCGCCCGGTGGAAGGCGAACAACGTCTTCGAGCGCTCGCTGCGACTGCGAGAGGACGCCGAGCCCTGGGTGTTCTACGAGGGTCCGCCGACGGCGAACGGCCAACCAGGCCTGCACCACGTGTGGGCGCGCGTCTATAAGGACCTCTTCTGTCGGTACCAGACGATGCGGGGTCGCTTCGTGGCGCGCCGCGCCGGCTGGGACACGCACGGCCTGCCGGTCGAGGTCCAGGTCGAAAAGCAACTCGGCATCTCGGGGAAGAAGGAGATCGAGGAGAAGATCGGCATCGACGAGTTCACCCGGCTCTGCCGCGAGTCGGTGCTCCTCTACGTCGACGAGTTCGAACGGCTCACCGAGCGCATCGGCTACTGGATCGACATGCAGCACGCCTACTACACGTTCCACCCTTCCTACGTGGAGTCCGTCTGGTGGCACCTGAAGCAGCTCTTCGAGAACGGACTCCTCTACGAGGACCTGAAGGTTATTCCCTACTGCCCGCGCTGTGAGACCGGCCTGTCGTCCCACGAGCTTGGCCAGCCCGGCGTCTACACCGACGAGACCGACGAGAGCGCGTACGTGAAGCTCGCCCTCACCGACGCGGCCGGACGGAGCGATCTCGGGGGCGCGACGCACCTCGCCGTCTGGACGACGACGCCCTGGACGCTGCTGTCGAACGTGGCGGTCGCCGTCAACCCCGAGGTGCGCTACGGCGTCGTCGATGGCGTCATCGTCGCCGCGGACCTCGTCACGAAGGTCTTTGGCGAGGGAGCCGTCGCGAGCGCCACCTTTCTCGGCTCGGCGCTCGTGGGCGCGCACTACGAGCGGCCCTTCAGTGACGTCGCGCTCCCGGAGGGCGTTGACGCCACCTACGTCGTCGCGGCGGACTACGTCACGATCGAGGACGGCACCGGTCTCGTGCACCAGGCGCCGGGCTTCGGTGAGATCGACCGTCAGATTGCCCGAGAGCACGGACTGCCGACGCTCAATCCGGTGCGCGCTGACGGCACGTTCGGTCCACAGGTGCCGTGGCTCGAGGGCCGTCACGTGCGTGACACGAACCACGAGATCAACGACGAGCTCGATCGTCGAGGAATGCTCCTGCGACGCTTCAACTACACCCACTCGCTGCCGCACTGTTGGCGCTGCGAGACGGTGCTCATCTACTGGTCGAAGCCCAGCTGGTACGTGGCGACGAGCCGCTTCAAGGAGCAGCTCATGTCCGAGAACGCGAGGGTCGGCTGGCACCCGTCGCACATTCGCGACGGTCGAATGGGGGAGTGGCTCGCCAACAACGTGGACTGGGCACTCTCGCGCGACCGCTACTGGGGGACGCCGCTGCCGATCTGGCGCTGTGAGGACGCGCACCTCGTCTGCGTCGCCTCGCGCGAAGAGCTCTCGGCACTCGCCGGCCGCGATCTGAGTGATCTCGAGCCGCACCGTCCGGAGATCGACGGAGTCGTCATTGCCTGTCCGACGTGCGCGAAGCCGGCTCGCCGCGTGGAGCCGGTCATCGACGCGTGGTTCGACTCGGGCTCGATGCCCGCCGCGCAGGTCGGCTACCCCCACGTGGCGGGCAGCGCCGAGGCGCGCCAGTTCCCCGCGCAGTTCATCGCGGAGGCGATCGACCAGACGCGCGGATGGTTCTACTCGCTGCTCGCGGTGAACACCCTCGTCTTTGGTGCCACGCCGTACGAGAACGTGCTCTGTCTCGGGCTCATCGTCGACGAGAACGGCAGGAAGATGAGTAAGTCACTCGGCAACGTCATCGAGCCGTGGGAGGTCCTCAACACCCGCGGCGCGGACGCACTGCGCTGGTGGATGTTCTCCCAGGGTTCGCCGTGGACGTCGACGCGCGCGAGCCTCGGGGCGATCGACGCTTCCATGCGCGAAACGTTGGCGACGCTCTGGAACACCGTCAGCTTCTTCACGACGTACGCCTCGCTGAACGGCTTTGACCCCAACGATCCCGCGATCCCCGCCTTCGCGGATCGCAGCGCGATTGACCAGTGGATCCTGTCGCGCACCGAGGGCGTCACCCAAGCGGTGACCCGTGCCCTTGAGGGTTACGAGCCGCTCGGGGGGACCGACGCGCTCGTCGATCTGGTCGACGACCTGTCGAACTGGTACGTGCGTCGCAGCCGTCGCCGATTCTGGCGCACCGACCCGAAGGCCCCGCCGGCTGACTCGCTCGCCGCTCAAGCGACCTTGCTGGAGGTTCTCCAGCGCGTCACGCTCCTCTTCGCGCCCTTCTGTCCGCTGCTCACCGAGCGGCTCTACCAGGAGCTCAACGACGTGAGCGACTTCGACTCGGTCCACCTCGAGGACTGGCCGAGCGCCGACCTCTCGCGTCGCAACGAGGCGCTCGAGACCTCGATGGCCGTCGCGCGTCGGCTGACCTCACTCGGGCGAGCGGCCCGCGCCGAGGCCGGACTCAAGGTCCGTCAGCCCCTCTCGCGGGCGCTGGTGTTCCTCGCGGCGAGCTCCCCGCTGCCCCCGGCGGGCGTCGTCGAGGACGAGCTCAACGTCGATCACCTCGAGTACGGGCGCGAGCTCGCTGACGTGTTGACCTTCGAACTGGTGCCCAACTTCCGCGTCGTCGGTCCCCGCCTCGGCGAGGCGACCAAGGAGCTCAAACCGGCGCTCGCCGCGCTCGATCCCATCGAAGCGGCGGCGACGATCGAGTCGGGCGGGGTAGTGCGCGTCACGTTGTCCACCGGCGAGGTGGCGCTGAGCGCCGAGGACCTGGACCTGCGCGTGCAGAGCCAGGAGGGCTTCGCAGTCTCGCGCGACAGCGCCGAAGTGGTGGCGCTCGATCTCACGCTCAACGACGAACTTCGCCAACGCGGCTACCTGCGTGACGTCGTGCGACAGGTGCAGGACCTTCGCAAAAGCTCGGGGTTGGACGTCGCCGATCGCATCGTGCTGAACGTGACCGGCCTCGACGACCTGGCCGAGGGCTTCGCCGCTCTCGCGAGCGAGGTACTCGCGCTCGACGTACTCACGACCGAGGGGTCGGGTCCCGGATCGGTGCTCGAACTCGACGACGGGCGAGCGGCCTTCGCCTGGGTGAGAAGGGCTTAGGCCGAAGCGCCGAGGCGAGTGAGCAGTGCCGAGAGCGTCGCGCGGTCCTCGGGTCCGAGGCGGGTCGCAAAGAGGTCGTCGAGGAAGTCCATATGGACCAAGAGCGCCTCGTCGAGTCGAAGGCCCCCGGCGTCGGTGATCGCGACGTAGATCGAGCGCCGGTCGCTCGGACAGTGTTCGCGCCGCACGAGGCCCGCTTCTTCGAGTCGGTCGACGAGGCGCGTCGTGCCACCGGTCGAGTGGAAGATCGCGTTGGCCATCTGGCTCATCTTGAGTCGTCCGTCGCTCGAGTGGCGTAGCTGCAAGAGGACCTCGAACCAGGCGAGGGGCAACTGGCAGTTCTCCTCGAGGGCCGCCTCGAGGTCGTGCTCGAGCCGAGCGTTCGTCTCGAGCAGAAGGCCGAATAGAACCAGCCTCTCGTCTCCCGAGGGGCACGCACTTGCTGAAATCACCATGTTGACATCCAATATAGCATTTAATTGCCTCTTATGCTTCTGCTTGACAAGAGATTGCTGCAGCAACTATAATACAGGAAGACAAATACCTGTCTTGATCCAAAAGGAGAACCACCATGAGCAACCTTCCCACTCCTGGCGTTTACAGCATCGACCCCGTCCACACCAACGTGGACTTCATCGCCCGACACCTCGTGGCGTCGAAGGTCCGCGGGGGCTTCAAGGAGTTTGCCGGGACCATCACCGTTGGCGAGACCCCCGAGACCTCCTCGGTCGAGGTGACCGCCCAGGCGGCCAGCATCACCACGGGCAACGAGATGCGCGACAACCACCTGCGGAGCGCTGACTTCCTCGAGCAGGAGAAGTACCCGACGATCACCCTCAAGTCCACGAAGTTCACCGCGAAGGGCGGCGACAAGTACGAGATGGTGGCCGACCTCTCCATCAAGGACGTCACCAAGTCCGTGACCTTCGAGGTCGAGTACCTGGGTTCGGGTCCGTCGTTCCAGCCCGGCGTCGTGGTCGCGGGATTCGAGGCCAGCGCCGAGATCGATCGGCGTGACTTCAACGTCAACTTCGACGGAGCCCTCGAGAACGGCAGCTTGGTCGTTAGCAACAAAATCGTCATTGAACTCGCCGTCGAGGCGTCGGTGCAGAACGAGATGGCCGCGGCTAGCTAAGCCGTCAGGAAGCAAAAGCAGCTGAAGGCGCCGGGGGTAACTCCGGCGCCTTCACTACGATGGTCCGGTGAGCGAGAGTAAAAAGCCCAATCGCGTGAGGTCGAGCATCGGCGTGCTCGGCGCACTCGCCACCATCATCTCCGTGTGGTGGTTCGCCCTGCGACCACGTCGAAAGAAGGACCAGCTCTAGACCAACGCGCACTGGTTGCGCGGCGTGGCGCCGGTAGGTTGGACGTGATGGCGTTGGCTTCGTTGGCTCCACTGCGACACCGGAGCTTCGCCCTGGCGATGACCTCGTCGTTCGTCTCGTCCATTGGGACCTGGATGCAGAGCGTCGCCCTCGGGATCTATCTCACCGAGACCACGCGCAATCCGCTGTGGCTCGGACTGCTCACGGTCTCGGCGTGGACCCCAGCCATCATCGGCGCGCCCATTGGCGGTGTCGTGGCCGACCGCTGGAGTCGACAGCGCTGGATCCAGCTGAATAACCTCGTCATGGCGGCGACCGCGAGCGGACTGGCCGTTGCCGCGGTGACGCATCACCTCTCACCCCCGCTCGCTTGCTACCTGGCGATCGCCGAAGGGCTGTGTTCCTCGGCGTCGTGGGCGGCGTGGCAGTCGCTCCTTCCCGACCTCGTCGAGCCCGATGAGGTGCTCGCCGCGGTCTCACTCTCCTCGGCTCAGTTCAACCTCGGTCGCGTCATCGGTCCGGTCTTCGCGGCGATCGCGTTGGCGCTCGGCTCGGTCGGACTGTGCTTCGCGCTCAACGCCGCGTCGTTCGTCTTCGTGCTCGTCGTCTTCTCCTTCGTGCGGACCGCGCCGCGCGCCGCGCCCACGACGCGGGTGCGGTTCTTCGCCGAGGTCGCCGCCGGCGCGCGGCGCGCGTGGTCGGTGCCGGGATGTCGCAACCCCATCGTCGCGATCGGCGCCGTCGCCCTCGTCGCGAGCCCCTTCATCGCGCTCGTGCCGGCCATGGCGATCATCGTGCTGCACGCCGACGCCGCGTGGCTCATCACCGCCCAGGGCGTGGGCGCGGTGCTCGGGGCGCTCATCTTGCCGGCGATCGCGAAACGGACGTCGCGGCTCGCGGTGTTGCGCGGTTCCGTCGCGACCCTCGCCGTGGCGCTCTTCGCCTACGGACTCGCGCCGGATCTCTGGTCCACGCTCGTCGCGCTGACGGTGCTCGGCGGCGCCTACGTCGGAACCCTGACGGGCCTCAACACGTCGGTGCAGCTCCACGCCCCTCGCGCCGAACGCTCGCGGATCCTCGCTCTCTACACGCTCTCGTTGTCGATGTTCTACCCACTCGGCGCGCTCGTCCAGGCCGACCTCGCGCGCGTCTTCGGCGTCCGGCCCGTCACGATCGTGGCGGCGGCGACGCTCGGCGCGGCGCTGCTCGTCGTGCGCGTCGCCGCGCCGGCGTACTGGTCGGCAATGGGTCCAGCCCCGGTCGACGCGCCGATTTTGCTGGCAGACTAGAGCCATGACCTTCACCGCCACCAACCCCGCCAACGAAAAGATCGTCGCGACCTACCCACTGCACACTCCCGAGGAGGTCGAACAGGCCCTGAAGGGCGCCTCCGAGGCCTTTCACGCTTGGAAGCTCGCGTCCTTTGACGAGCGCGGCCGGTTCATGGTTCGCGCCGCCGAGCTGCTCGAGAGCGAGATTCCGGTCGCCGCTGAGCTCATGACGAGCGAGATGGGCAAGACCTTCGCCGCCGCCAAGGGCGAGGCCCAGAAGTGCGCGATGACCATGCGCTACTTCGCCGAACACGCGGCGTCGATGCTCGCCGAGGAGCACATCGAGACGAAGGGATCGCGCAGCGGCGTGCGCTTCGATCCGGTTGGCCCGATCTTCGCCGTGATGCCCTGGAACTTCCCGTTTTGGCAGGTCGTTCGCATGGCGGTCCCGACGATCATGGCCGGCAACGTGGTGGTCTTCAAGCACGCCTCCAACGTGCCGGGCTGTGCCAAGTACCTCGAGGACCTCTTCGAGCGCGCCGGATTCCCCGTGGGCGTGCTCACCACCCTCTTCCTCGGACACGACCAGGTGCCCAAGGTGATCGGCGATCCCCGAATCGTCGGGGTGACCCTCACCGGTTCGGAGCAGGCCGGTCGCTCGGTGGCCGCAGCGGCCGGCGAGCACCTGAAGAAGGTCGTGCTCGAGCTCGGCGGTTCGGACCCCTTCGTCGTCGCCGCCTCGGCCGACCTCGACAAGGCGGTGCCGGCAGCCGTGACCGCGCGGATCCAGAACAACGGACAGGCGTGCATCGCCTCGAAGCGGTTCATCGTCGTGCGCGAACGCGCCGACGAGTTCCGCGAGCGCTACGCCACGGCGATGGCCGCGGTGCGCCTCGGCGATCCGATGGATCCCGAGACCGAACTGGGACCGCTCGTCTCGGCGTCCCAGCGCGACCAACTGGCGAAGCAGGTGGCGACCTCGCTCGAAGCCGGCGCCGTCGCGCTCACGGGCGGTTCGGTGCCCGAGCGCACCGGCTACTACTACCCGGCGACGGTGCTCACCGACGTGCCGGCGAACTCGCCGGCCGGATGCGAGGAGCTCTTCGGACCGGTGGCCGTCGTCGTCGTCGCCCAGGACCTCGCCGACGCGATACGCATCGCGAACGACACGCCCTGGGGCCTCGGCGGGTCAATCTGGGCCGAGGACGACGCGGAGATCGACCAGGCCATCGCCGGAATGGACGTGGGGATGGTCTTCGCCAACGCCGTCGTGGCCTCGATGAACGAGCTGCCCTTCGGAGGGACGAAGAACTCGGGCTTCGGTAGGGAGCTCTCGGCGCTCGGCGCGCGCGAGTTCACCAACGTGAAGTCGTTCTTCGTGGCATGAGCCCCCAGTACTACTTCGATCACGCAGCCTCCGCGCCGCGTCGCGACGAGGTCACCGAGGCGATGAGCCCGTGGTTGCACGGCGTCGTCGGCAACCCGTCGGGCAGCCACCGGGCGGCGCGCGAGGCGCGGCGGGCCGTTGAGGAGGCGCGCGACGAGGTCGCGGTGCTCGTCGGCGCGAAGCCGGCTGGGGTGATCTTCACCGGTGGCGGCACCGAGTCGTGCCAGCTAGCGATCGTCGGCGTGACCAAGCATCACCGCCGCACCCGCGGCGACGCGGAGATCGTCATCTCGAGGGTCGAGCACCACGCCGTGACCGACGCCGCCGAGATGATGGCGAAGGACTTCGAGGACGTGCGCGTGCGCTACGTCGAGGTCGACGCCGAGGGGATCGTCGACTTAGAGGCGCTCGAGGAGCTGCTGTGCGAGCGCACCGCCATCGTGAGCGTGATGACGGTGAACAACGAGACCGGCGTTCGTCAGCCGCTCGACGGCGTGAACGCCCTCGCGAAGGGTCGCGCAAACCGAGTCGTCCCGACCCACACCGACGCAGTCGCGGCGGCGCCGTGGTTGAGCCTGCCCGTGGTGACGTCGTCGGCGGACCTCGTGTCGATCTGCGCGCACAAGCTCGGCGGGCCAGTCAACAGCGGTGCGCTCGTCGTGCGAAACGGCGTCGCCCTCGACGCGGTCACGCCGGGCGGGGGACAGGAGCGCGGCCAGCGCGGAGGGACGGTTGACGTCGCCGCCGCCGTGGGTCTCGCGACAGCGCTTCGCCTCTGCGCCCGGGACCTCGAGAAGGTGAACGAACGGGTGGGTGAGTTCCAGCACCAACTCACGGCCGCACTCCGTCTTCTCCCGGGATGTTCGATCACGGCGGCGGGGGCCGCGAAGGTGCCGGGCACCGTGCACGCGACCTTCGACGGTCTCGCCAGCGACGAGATCCTCTTCCTGTTGGATCAAGAGGGCGTGTGTGCCTCGGCGGCGGCGAGCTGTTCGAGTGGCGCCGCGACGCACAGCCACGTGCTCGCGGCCATGGGTGTTGCGCCCGACCGAGCGCGCGGCTCGTTGCGGCTGTCGATGGGCGCCGAAACGACGGAGGGCGACGTCGACGCGCTCATCGCCATTCTCTCGTCGGTCGTCCACCGACTTCGCGCTGAGGGCTAGCGACAGGGGCCTGGCAGACTGGGGGCGTGAAGGTCCTGGTTGCGATGAGCGGCGGCGTCGATTCGTCGGTCGCGGCTGGCCTCTTGAAGGAGACCGGACACGAGGTCGTGGGCGCGACACTCAAGCTCTGGGGCGGCGTCTCGGACTCGGGCTGCTGCTCGGTGGGCGACGTCGACGACGCTCGCCGCGTGGCGCAGATACTCGGTGTCGACCATCACGTCTTCAACTACACCGAAGAGTTCGAGCGCCACGTGGTGCAACCCTTCGTTGATGGCTACGTCGCCGGTCGTTCACCGAACCCGTGCATCGACTGCAACCGGCACATCAAGTTCGACCTGCTCTTCCAACGGGCGTCACGGCTGGGCTTTGACGTGGTGGCGACCGGCCACCACGCCCAGATAGTCGAGCGTGAGGGCGCCCACCTCCTGGTTCGAGGCGCCGACGAGCAGAAGGACCAGAGCTACGTGCTCGGTTACCTGCGCGAAGACCAGCTCGCTCGATTGCTCCTGCCAATCGGGCACCTCACCAAGGGTGAGGTTCGCGAGGAGGCCCGACGCCTCGGCCTTCGCACGTGGGACAAGCCCGACAGTCAAGACGTGTGCTTCATTGAAGCCGCGAAGGGTCGCGAGGTCTTCCTCGGCGAGCGCGCCACGCTCACCAGCGCGGCGATCGTCGATACCGCGACGGGTGAAGAGCTCGGCCAAAGCTCCGCCGCCGAACTCATGACGGTCGGCCAGCGTCGCGGCGTACTGCCGGCGCGCGACGGCGAGCGCCGCTTCGTGAAGCGCGTGGACCTCGTCGCGAGGCGCGTGGAGGTGGGTCGGCTGGAAGAGATCCTCGTCTCGACACTTGCGCTCGAGAGCGCGTCGGTGAGCTTCGCTCGCGAGCCCCTGCGCGACGGCGCGAGCGTCCTCGCCCAGTGCAGCGCGCACGGTCGCGCGCAACTCGCGACGTTGCGTCACGACGGCCACTGGCGACTCGACCTCCACGCGCCGACGCGACCGGTCGCGGCCGGACAGTCGGTCGTGCTGTACCGAGCGGACGAACCCTCCGTCGTCGAAGGCGCGGGGATCGTTTCGTCGCCGTGACACCGGCCGAACGCGTCGCGTGGTTGCGCGCCGAGATCGCGCGCCACAACGAGGCTTACTTCGTCCACGACGCGCCGACGATTCCCGACGCCGACTACGACGCGCTGGCCCGCGAGCTTCGCCATCTCGAGGACGAGCATCCCGAACTGCGCGACGCCTCCTCGGTGAGCGCGCGGGTGGGGGCGCCCATCTCGACGGTCTTCCAACCGGTCGTGCACGCCGAGGCCATGTTGAGCCTCGACAACGTCTTTGGCGCCGACGAGCTACGCCAGTGGTGCGACCGGGTCGCTCGATCGCTCGGCGTGGACCCTCAGTCGATCAGCTACGCCGTCGAACCCAAGATCGACGGATTAGCCCTCGCGATCACGTACGTCGACGGCTCGATGATCCAGGCGGCAACGCGCGGCGACGGACGCACCGGTGAGGACGTGACCGAGAACGTGCGCACGATCAAGACGGTGCCCCCGTCGCTGAAGGGAGTTCGTCGCGGCCGCCTCGAGGTGCGAGGTGAGGTGTTCCTCGCGCGCGACGACTTCAACGAGATGAACCGCCAGCAGGTGGACCAGGGTCTTCGTACGTTCGCTAACCCGCGCAACGCCGCCGCGGGGAGCTTGCGTCAAAAGGACCCGAGGGCCACCGCGAAGCGCCCCCTCTCGTTCCTCGGGTACCAGCTCGTCGATCACGACGTCACGCTGACGTTTACTTCCTACAACGAGACCATCCGCCAACTCGCCGACTGGGGGTTCGTCACGCCGACCAAGGCGTCGCTCGAGGTCGGTGCCGACGCGACGATCGCTCGCAGCAACTGGTTCGAGGAGCACCGTCACGACCTTCCCTACGACATCGACGGTGCCGTCATCAAGGTCGACGACCTCGCCGAGCGCGTCCGTCTCGGCGTCACGAGCCGCGCCCCGCGATGGGCCATCGCGCGCAAGTTTCCACCCGAGGAGCGCACCACCCGCCTGCGCGCTATCGAGGTCTCGATTGGTCGCACCGGTCGCGCGACGCCCTTCGCGGTGCTGGAGCCGGTGGTCGTCGCGGGTTCGACCGTGTCGCTCGCCACCTTGCACAACGAGGACCAGGTGGCGGTAAAGGACGTGCGGCCCGGCGATCTCGTCATCGTGCGCAAGGCCGGCGACGTGATCCCCGAGGTCGTCTCGGCCGTTCCCGAGCCCGGTCGCCGTCGCGCGAAGAAGTGGTCCTTTCCCCTCAACTGCCCCGAGTGCGGCCAGCCCCTCGTGCGCCGCGGGGACGAGAGCGATACCTACTGCGTCAACCCGACGTGTCCCGCCCAGCAGCTCGAGCAGATCGTGCACTTCGCCTCGCGCGGCGCGCTCGACATCGAGGGACTCGGCGAGCAGCGCGTGGCGCAGTTGCTCGAGGCCGGTCTCGTGACCGACGTCGCCGACCTGTTCGGACTTCGACAGGAGGATCTCGAAGTCCTCGAGGGTTTCGGCGCTCTCTCGGCGCGATCGTTGATTGAGGCGATCGAGCGAGCGAAGACGGCGCCGCTCAGTCGTGTCCTCGTCGCTCTCGGCGTGCGCCACGTCGGGCCGGTCGCGGCGCGCGTGCTCGCCCAGCGCTTTCGCCGCTACGGCCCGCTCGCGAACGCGCCGCTCGAGGAGCTCGAGGCGGTCGAGGGCATCGGTCCGATCATCGCCCAATCGATGTACCAGTACTGTCGCGAGGACGAAAACCGTGAGCGCATGGTCCGACTGGCCGCGGCGGGCTTCACCCTGGAGGAGCCGGGTGACGTGGCGATCGAGCGGACCCTCGAGGGCCGGGCCGTCGTCGTCACCGGTGCGGTCGAGGGCTACACCCGCGAGTCGGCGGAGGCGGCGATCATCGCGCGCGGCGGCACCTCACCGGGTTCGGTCTCGAAGAAGACGTACTGCGTCGTCGTCGGCGAGGCGCCCGGGGCAGCGAAGGTCACCAAGGCTGAGGCGTTGGGCATCCCGCGAATTGCGGCGGGGGAGTTCGCGACGCTGCTCGAAACGGGCACGTGGAAGAACGCGTTGGCCTAGGGCGACTCGGACAGCCGGTCCTTACTAGGGTTTAGCCGATGGCGCCCGCGTTCGCACCCGATCACCTGCTCGCCGGACGATATCGGATACTCCAACAGCTCGGCGCGGGCCAGACCGCCGAGGTCTACCTCGCCGAGGACCGCTCCCTGCAACGACGCGTGGCGGTGAAGGTGCTGCTCGCGGACCTCGCCGCCCACGAGGAGGTGCGCCGAGCCTTTCGCGACCACATCATTCGCGCCTCCACACTCAGCCATCCCCACCTCGCGCGCGTCTTCGACGGGGGCCAGGAGCACGGGGCGATCTTCATGATCAGCGAGTACCTGCCCGGCGGGTCGCTCGAGGACGTGCTCGCGGCCGGCCGTCGACTGAGCGTCGACGACGGCGCGCGGCTTGGACGCGACGTCGCGAGCGCGCTCGCCTACGCCCACGAGAACGGCTTCGTCTTTGGGCGCCTCTCGCCCTCGAAGCTGCTCTTTGACGAGGAGGGGCGCGTGCACGTGAGCGACGTCGCCCTCGCGGGACTCGCGAGCCCGTACCGCGATCGCATGACCCTCGACGACGCGCGGTACCTCTCACCCGAACAGGCCATCGGCGAACCGGCCGGCGCGAAGAGTGACGTCTACGCACTCGCCCTCATCCTCTTCGAAGCCCTGACCGGCAGTGCCGCCTTCGAGGGCACGACGGCCGAGACGATCCTTCGAGCGCGACTCAACGCGCCGCTGCCGGTGCGCCTCGAGCTCGGCACGCTCGACATGGTGCTCGCTCAGGCGGCGTTGCCCGATCCGCGACTGCGTCTCGACGCGGAGCAGTTCTCGTCACGCCTCGGAGCGGTCGTGAGCGACAGCGCGCCCCTGACGGTGCGTCCCGGCTCGGCTGAGCTACCGCTGCTCGCGCAGTTCGCTCCGCTCGAGCCGCGCAGCTCGATCGGCTTTCGCGCGCCGTCGGCCGACCAGATCGTGAGCACGTCAACACCCGGCTTCGCCCACTCGCCCCGTGGCCGCGTGCCCGAGGGAGCGCACGCGAGCGGTCCGCCGCGGGGCCCCGCCGGGCGGGCCCCGCGCTTTGACGCCAGCGCCTACGACCTTCCGCGAAACCCCGGCCGCCGACAGGGCTTTCTTGTCGCGGCGGTCATTCTCGTGGTGGTGGTGATCGCGGCGGGCGTGATGTGGAAAGAAGGTGTCTTCGGCAAGAGCCATATCGTCCCGGACCTGAAGGGCCTCACCCAGCAACAGGCCTCGGCGAAGCTCACCGGCGACGGCTACACGCTGAGCGTCACGAGTCGTGTCTTCTCGGCGACCGTGCCCGTGAACGACGTCGTCGCCCAGACCCCCGTCGCGGGCACGAAGGAGAAGTCCGGTCAGACGATCGACGTCAGCGTGTCGAAGGGTCCGGTGCTCGTCACCATGCCGACCAACCTCGTCGGCGAGACGTGCGCGGCCGCGACCGCCGCGCTGGCGAAGTTGCACGTGGTGGCGAACTGCCCGATCGCGTACGCGATCTTCTCCACCACCGTCTCGAGCGGCGACGTCGCGCGCGTGCTTTACCACAAAGGCGTCAACCCGCTCGCCGTGCCACTGCGCGCGAAGGTCATTCTCTCGCTCTCCAAGGGTACGGGGACGGGGACGACGACCACGACCACGACCACGACGCTCGCGGGTGAGGGCGCGCGGGCGGTGCCGAACGTCATCGGCGACAACCCCGCCGAAGTCAACGCCGCGATGAAGAAGGCCGTCCTCTACTACACGACGACCGGCACGAACGCGGGTACCAACAAGTGGACGACCGTCATCGCCGAGAATCCGAAGGCGGGCACGATGGTCGCCTGGAAGTCGACGGTCACGCTGACGGTGAAATGAGCGACGCCTGCGAGCTGTGCGAGGCGGCCATCGTCACGAAGCGCTACTTCGAGGACGAGACGTGCTGGGTCGGTGACTGCGAGATCTGCCTCGTGCCGATGGTCGTGTGGCGCGAGCACGACCCCGCGCCGCCCGAGGAGGTGAAGCGCCACCTCTACGAGGTGCTCGGCGCCGTCGCCGATCTGGAGTTTGAGACCACGCCTTGGACGATCGACGATCACATGCGCAACATCCCGGACCACTACCACGCGCACGCGCGACCGCCGTACTTCTGGCGGCGTCACCGGCGCTAGCCGTTCTCGCTCGGTACAATCGGCTCACCCGTTCACTCTGCAGGAGGCCTCATGGGAGCACTCGACGGTCGCGTCGCGATCATCACCGGCGCGGGACGGGGCATCGGCCGCGAGCACGCGCTGCTCTTCGCCGCCGAGGGTGCGAAGGTCGTCGTCAACGACCTCGGCGGGGGCCTCGACGGCTCCGCGAGCGAGGCGACGCCCGCGGAGGAAGTCGTCGCCGAGATCACGTCCTTCGGGGGCCAGGCGGTGGCCAATCACGACAACGTCGCCACCTGGGAGGGCGGTCGGCGACTGGTCGAGAGCGCACTCACGTCCTTTGGGGACCTGCACGTCCTCGTGAACAACGCCGGGATCCTTCGGGATCGGGTCATCGTCAATCTGAGTGAGGAGGATTGGGACGCGGTGATCACGGTCCACCTGAAGGGACACTTCGTGCCCTTGCATCACGCGGCCAGCTACTGGCGCGAGCGGGCGAAGGCCGGCGAGACCGTGCGCGCGTCGGTCATCAACACCTCGTCGACCTCCGGTCTGCTCGGCAACGTCGGCCAATCGAACTACGGCGCCGCAAAGGCCGGCGTCGCGGCCCTCACGGTGATTGCGGCGGAAGAGCTCGGGCGCTACGGCGTGCGGGTGAACGCGATCGCGCCCGCGGCGCGAACCCGGATGACCGAGTCGACCCCGGGGCTGTCGGACTACGTGGTGAAGCCGGCCGACGCGTCGGTCTTTGACGTGTGGGATCCCGCGAACGTCTCGCCCCTCGTCGCCGTGCTCGCGACCGAGGACTGTGCGGCGACCGGTCAGGTGTTCTTCGTGCAGGGCGGTACCGTACGCAAGTTCCAGAACTGGACGATGACCGACACGCTTGAGCGCGAGGACCGCTGGTCGGTCGCCGAGCTCGCGGCGAAGCTGCCCGAGCTGCTCGACTGACGCGACGTTGCCGGCACGCCCGGCGTCGGCGCAAAGATGGTCGCGACAGCGCACGCCACTTCGAGTCGACGGAATCGTGCCGGTAGTCTGGGGCGGTGAGTGACGTCCTCCTGCCCGGCGCCGAGCCTCTCTCGCACGACGGCGGACACTCGGGCGTACTCGTGCTGCACGGCTTCACGAGTAACCCCGCCTCGATGCGCTCGATCGCCGAGCTCGCCGTGGCCGAGGGCTACAGCGTCGAGTTGCCGCGCTTGCCCGGCCACGGCACCAGTGTCGAGGACCTCGCCACGGCGACGTGGGACGACTGGACCAAGACGGCCGAAGGGGCCTTTGACGCACTGAGCGCGCGGTGTTCTCGCGTCGCGGTCGTCGGACTCTCGATGGGTGCGGGTCTGGCGGCGCACGTCGCCGAGGTGCGGCCTGCCGTGGTCGGTGGCGTCCTCATCAACCCGATCGTCACACCCCCGCCGTTCGAGCTCGCCGACGGTGTGCGCCAGCTCCTCGAGGCGGGCGTCGAGACGGTCGAGTCGATCGGCTCGGACGTGAAGAAGGAGGGCGTCGCGGAGAGCTCCTACGACGCGACGCCCCTCGCGCCACTGCTTAGCCTGTTCGCGGGCATCGGTGGGCTCTACGAGAACCTCTCGCTGATCACGGCTCCCGTGCTCTTGGTCACGAGCCGCGAGGACCACGTGGTGACCTGGGACAACGGGACCGACCTTGAGGCTCGCGTACGTGGACCGTTCGAGCGAGCGTGGTTGGAGAACTCCTACCACGTCGCCACGATCGACAACGATCGCGAGCTCCTCGAAACGATGGTCGCGGGCTTTCTCGCGCGAGTCCTCGCCTGATGGCTTCGCCGCTCGGTCGCGACGACGTCGCGAAGGTCGCGAGGCTGGCCCGGCTCCGTCTGAGCGAGGAGGAACTCGATCTGTTCACCGAGCAGCTCGGCCGCGTCCTCGAGCACGCCGAGGACATCGCGGCGCTTGACCTAGAGGGTGTCGTGGCAACCGCTCACCCCTTTGGCCTCATCAACGTGGTCCGCGACGACGTCACTCGACCGTGCCTTGATCGCGACGTCGTGCTCGCGATGGCCCCCGACGCCGAGGACGGCCAGTTCGCCGTTCCGAGGATCATGGGCGAGGCGCCGTGAGAACCGCGATCGACATCGCCTCCGACGTCCGCAGCGGCGCGAGCAGTGCTGTCTCCGAGGTGACGCAATCGCTTGAGACGATTCGGGCGCGCAACGACGACTTGAACGTCTTCGTGCTGGTCGACGAGAGTGGCGCTCTCGAGGCGGCGCGACACGTCGACGAGCAAGTCGCTCGAGGTGAGTCGCCCGGTGCGCTGGCGGGTGTGCCGATCGCGCTGAAGGACAACCTCTGCCAGGTCGGTGTCGCAACGACGGCGGGCTCGCGCATCCTCGAGGGTTGGGTACCGCCCTACAACGCAACCGTCGTCGAGCGCCTGCTCGCCGCGGGCGCGGTGCCCGTGGGCAAGACCAACATGGACGAGTTCGCGATGGGATCTTCGACCGAGACCTCCGCCTACGGCCCGACGCGCAACCCACTCGATCCGACGCGGGTGCCCGGCGGCTCCTCGGGTGGTTCGGCGGCGGCCGTCGCGGCGACGATGACCCCGGTCGCGCTGGGCTCGGACACGGGCGGTTCGATCCGCCAGCCAGCGGCGTTGTGCGGCATCGTCGGGGTGAAGCCGACCTACGGCATGGTCTCGCGATACGGGCTGATCGCCTTCGCCAGTTCGCTCGACCAGATCGGCCCCCTGACGACGAACGTCGCCGACGCGGCCCTGGTGCTCGAGGTCATTGCCGGCCACGACCCGATGGACTCGACCTCGCTGCCCGAGCCGGCGCCCTCGCTGCTCGACCACGTCGAAGACGGCGTCGCGGGCCAGCGGGTCGGACTGGTGCGCGAGCTCGTCGAGGGCGCCGACGAGGACGTCGTCGCCTCGGTCGAGCGCGCCGCGAACGCGCTGCGCGAAGCGGGGGCGACGGTCGTGGAGCTCTCGGTTCCGGAGTTTCGTCTCGGACTGAGCGCCTACTACCTCATCGCGCCCGCCGAGGCGTCGAGCAACCTCGCGCGCTACGACGGCGTGCGCTACGGACTTCGCGTCGACGCCGACGACGTCGCCGCGATGAACGAGGCCACCCGCACCGCCGGCTTCGGCGCCGAGGTGAAGCGCCGGATCATGCTCGGCACGTACGCGCTCTCGGCCGGCTACTACGACGCGTACTACGGCCAGGCGCTCAAGGTGCGCACCCAGATGATCGCGGCGTTTCGCCGCGCGTACCTCGAGGCCGACCTCCTGCTCGGCGCGACGACGCCGTCAGTTGCCTTCGCCTTCGGCGCGAAGACAGCCGATCCGATCGCAATGTACCTCTCGGACGTGTTCACGATTCCGACGAATCTCGCTGGCGAGTCGGCCATCTCGGTACCCTTCGGCACCGGCGAGGCGGGCCTGCCGGTCGGTGTGCAGTTGCTCGCGCCGGGCCGCGGCGAGGCCCGGCTCTTCGCCGCCGCTCGCGTGCTGGAAGTGGCGAACGGAGCGCCGTGAGTCTTTCTAACGAGTGGGAGATGGTGATCGGACTCGAGGTCCACACTGAACTCAAGACGGCATCGAAGTTGTTCTGCGCCTGCGCCAACGAGTTCGGCGCACCACCCAACACCCACGTCTGTCCGGTCTGCCTCGGACTGCCCGGCTCGTTGCCGGTGCTGAACGCTCGGGCCGTCGAGCTCGCGATGGCGATCGGCCTCGCGCTCCATAGTGTGATCGCGTCTTCG
Source organism: uncultured Acidimicrobiaceae bacterium (assembly GCA_963823815.1). Taxonomy (GTDB): domain Bacteria; phylum Actinomycetota; class Acidimicrobiia; order Acidimicrobiales; family RAAP-2; genus RAAP-2. The sequence continues at coordinate 673,478 of CAWGMU010000001.1, read as the reverse complement.
ACCTTCCACCGCAAGAACTACTTCTACCCCGACATGCCGAAGGACTACCAGATCAGTCAGTACGACCTGCCCATCAACAAGGGCGGGTACCTCGACCTTCCCGACGGCTCGCGGGTCTCCATCGAGCGGGCCCACCTGGAAGAGGACACCGGCAAGTCCACCCACCTTGGGGGAAGTGGACGGCTCCACGGGGCCGACCGATCCCTCGTCGACTACAACCGCTCCGGCGTGCCCCTCGTCGAGATCGTCTCGGGTCCCGACATCCGAAGCGCCGCCCAGGCTCGCGCCTACGTGAGCGAGCTGCGCGGAATCTTGATCGCCACGGGCGCCTCCGACGGGCGTCTCGAGGAGGGTTCCGTTCGCATCGACGCGAACGTCTCGGTGCACCATCCCGGCGAACCGTTCGGGACGCGCTGCGAGATCAAGAACCTCAACTCGCTGCGCAGCCTCCAGCGCGCCATCGACTACGAGGCACGTCGTCAGATCGAGCTCATCGAGTCCGGGGGCACGGTGCGCCAGGAGACGCGGCACTGGGATGAGGACAGCGGGACCACGTCGACCATGCGCACCAAAGAAGAGGCTGAGGACTACCGGTACTTCCGCGAGCCCGATCTCGTCGATCTCGATCCCGACGTCGAGTGGCAAGAGCGAGTGCGCGCTGGCCTCGGGGTCATGCCCGCCGAGCGCCGTGCGGCACTGCTGGCACATCTCAGTGATCCGAGCGACGCCCAACTGAGCGCGCTCGACGTCGTCGTCGCCCTCGGATTCGACGATTTGGTGGTGGCGGCGATCGTCGCCGGCGTCGATCCCGCGCTCGCTCTGGCTCGCGCCGCGAACGAACTCGCCGCGGACCCGGGTCACGTCGCCGATCTCTCGTCCGAGGCGTTCGAAGAGACGCTCCTCATGGAACAGCGCGGTGACCTTTCGGCGACGCAAGCAAAGGCGGTGCTCGCCGAACTGCTCGCCAGCGGCGGCAGTCCGCGCGCCATCGCGAGCGCGCACGGGTTCGAGCGGCTCTCGTCGAACACGCTCGCAACTACCGTTGCCGATCTCATCGAGCAAAACCCCGAGGAGTGGGCGCGCTACCGTGCGGGTGACGACAAGCTCGCGCAGTTCTTCATTGGCCAAGTGATGCGCGCGACCAATGGCCAGGCGAACGGCAGGGACGTGATCGCCGAGCTGCAAGCGCGCCGTTAACGGGGATCTCCCGTCGCGGGCGTTTTCTAGACTCCCTTCATGACCAGCCACCCGACCCCGCGAAGCTCCGACGTCACACTCGGCAAGAGCCGAGCCCCGGCCCGCTCGATGCTTCGCGCGATGGGACTGGGCGACGAGGACATGACCAAGGCCCAGATCGGCGTCGCTTCCAGCTGGAACGAGGTAACCCCTTGCAATCTGCCGCTCGAGCGCTTGGCCCAGCGCGCCAAGGTCGCGGTGCGCGACGCGGGCGCCCTGCCCTTCGAGTTCGTCACCATCGCCGTCTCCGATGGGATCTCCATGGGCCACGAGGGCATGCACGCCTCACTCGTCTCGCGCGAGATCATTGCCGACTCGGTCGAGGTCGTGATGCACGCCGAGCGCTTCGACGCACTCGTGACCTTTGCCGGCTGCGACAAGTCGCTACCGGGCATGTTGATGGCGGCGGCGCGACTCGATGTGCCGAGCGTCTTCCTCTACGGCGGCACCATCCTGCCCGGTCACCTGAACGGCGTCGCGCTCGACATCGTGTCGGTCTTCGAGGCGGTCGGCGCCAACGCCGTCGGAGAGATCAGTGACGAGGAGCTGACGGCGATCGAGTGCGCGGCCTGCCCGGGCGAGGGGAGTTGCGCGGGCATGTTCACCGCCAACACCATGGCGAGCGTCGGTGAGGCCCTCGGGATGTCACTGCTCGGCAGCGCCTCGGTGCCTTCGATCGATCCGCGGCGCGACCAGTACGCCTACGACTCGGGCCTCGCGGTCGTGAACCTGCTCGACCAGGGCATCACGGCGCGACAGATCATGACCAAGCCGGCCTTCGAGAACGCGATCGCCGTCGTGATGGCCCTCGGGGGTTCGACGAACGCCGTCTTGCACCTGCTCGCTATCGCCCACGAAGCGCGCGTCGAGCTCGAGCTCGACGACTTCAACCGGATCGCGAAGCGCGTGCCCCACATCGCCGACACGAAGCCGCACGGCAAGTACCACATGAGCGACCTCGACCGTGTCGGTGGGTTGCCGGTGGTGCTCGCGCACCTCTTGGAGAACGATCGACTCAACGGCGACGTGATGACCGTGAGCGGCGCAACGATGGCCGAGAACCTCGAGCGGTACCACGCGCGACGCCCGGATAACGACGTGGTCCACGAACTCTCCCACCCGATACACGCCCAGGGCGGCATCGCCGTGTTGCGCGGCTCGCTCGCGCCCAAGGGCGCCGTCGTCAAGGTCGCGGGCATGGACGAGTTGCACTTTGACGGTACGGCGAGGGTCTTTGACGGTGAGGACCAGGCGATGCTCTCGATCATGGCGAACGAGATCGAGCCGGGCACGGTCGTGGTGATTCGCTATGAGGGCCCGAAGGGCGGCCCCGGCATGCGCGAGATGCTCGCGGTGACGGGCGCGATGAAGGGTGTCGGACGCGGCGCGGACTGCGCTCTCGTGACCGACGGTCGCTTTAGCGGGGGTACGCACGGATTCTGTGTCGGCCACGTCGCGCCAGAAGCTCTCGATGGTGGACCGATTGGGCTGGTGCGAGACGGCGACCGGATCGTCATTGACGTCGAGAGTCTCTCCATCGACCTGCACGTCGACACGGCGGAACTGGACGAGCGCGCAAAGCACGTCGCGCCGTTCACCCCGCGCTACGCCTCTGGCGCGCTCGAGAAGTTCGCCCGACTCGCGCAAGGGGCGGAGAAGGGTGCCGTCACGACCCGCTAGGACTCGGGAGGCGTTCGCCGCTCGAGGCGGTCCGCGCGTACTTGTCGGTAAGTCAGTCGCACGTCAAAAGGACGCCTTCGACGTCGATGAAGGCTCTACGTGATCGGTGCTGGCGTAGCGACCCCTTGTGTGCCCCTCGTTCACGTGCGTAGACTTGAATCGTGAGCGCGTGGGTCGAGATTCTGATTGAAGTAGGCGTCTGGCGCCGGTAGTCACGCGTTCACGTACACCGGAGGCCTCCCAAATAAGGGAGGCCTTTTTGTTTACCGGAGATAAAGGAGCTTTGTGCAACTCACGGGAGCGCAAGCACTGATCAAGAGCCTGGAGCGCGAAGGGGTGGACACCATCTTCGGGCTGCCCGGTGGGGCGATTCTTCCCGTCTACGACCCAATCCTCGACTCCTCGATCCGTCACGTGCTCGTGCGTCACGAGCAGGGCGCCGGCCACATGGCCGAGGGCTACGCCCTCGCGACCGGCCGGGCTGGCGTCGCGATGGTCACGAGCGGTCCGGGGGCGACGAACATCGTGACGCCGATCGCCAACGCGCACATGGACTCCACGCCACTCGTCGTGATCACGGGTCAAGTCGCGACGAAGGCCATCGGCTCAGACGCCTTCCAGGAGTGCGACATCACCGGCATCACGATGGGTATCACGAAGCACAACTTCCTCATCCAATCGGGCCACGAGATACCCCGCGCGGTCGCGGCGGCGTTCTACCTCGCGACGACCGGCCGGCCCGGACCGGTGCTCATCGACCTGCCGAAGGACATCGCCCAGGCGTCGATGGAGTGGTGGTACCCCGAAAGCGTCGAGGAGCTCGACCTGCCGGGCTACCGTCCCGAGATCGAGATCGACGAGCGGGCCGTCGCGCTCGCGTGCGAGTTGATCGCCCTGAGCGAGCGACCGGTGCTCTACGTCGGCGGGGGAGCACTGAAGTCGCGCGCCAACGCCGAACTGCTCGCCTTCGCCGAGCGCACGAAGATACCGGTCGTCACGACGCTGATGGCCCGCGGCGCGTTCCCAGACTCGCACGACCAGCACCTGGGGATGCCCGGCATGCACGGGACGTACCCCGCGGTGACAGCCCTGCAGAAGGCCGACCTGTTGATCTCGCTCGGCGCGCGCTTCGACGACCGGGTGACCGGACAACTCTCAACCTTCGCCGCCGGAGCGAAGATCATCCACGTCGACATCGACCGGGCGGAGTTCCACAAGGTCCGTCGCGCCGACGTCACCCTCCAGACCAACGTCGCCACGGCGCTGCGCGCGCTCGAGGACGCGCAGGCCCATCCCCTCAACCTCGACGTGTGGTGGAAGGAGATCCGCACGTGGCAGGAGCGCTTCCCGCTCGTCTATGACGAGGGCGCGACGGAGGGTCCACTCCGTCCTCAGCAGGTGATCGAGGCGATCGCTGGCGCCTCCGCGCCGGGCACCATCGTGTCGTCGGGCGTCGGTCAGCACCAGATGTGGGCGTCGCAGTACTGGGCCTTCGACGAGCCGGGCACCTGGATCAACTCCGGGGGAGCGGGGACCATGGGCTTTGGGGTGCCGGCCGCCATCGGGGCCAAGGTCGGGCGTCCCGAGCGCACGGTGTGGTGCATCGACGGTGACGGGTGCTTCCAGATGACGGCCCAGGAGCTCGTGACGGCGAGCTCCGAGCGGATCCCGATCAAGGTTGCGATCCTCAACAACGCCTACCTCGGCATGGTCCGCCAGTGGCAGGAGATGTTCTACGAGGAGCGCTACAGCGAGGTCTACCTCAGTGCCGACCTACCCGACTACGTGAAGTGGGCAGAGGCCATGGGCTGCGTGGGCCTGCGCGCGCACAACGTCGCGGAGATGCACGAGGTCATCGCACGGGCCAACGAGATCAACGACGTCCCGGTCGTCATCGACTTTCGCACCGACGCCACGGAGAAAGTCTTCCCGATGGTCGCCTCGGGGGCGAGCAACGACGACATCATCGTCCACCCCCGACTGCGGGGCGGACCGTGAGTCCCGAACCCTTCCTCGGCGAGTCCAGCGACGCGCCGGTGCGCCACCACATCTTGTCGGTGCTGGTGGAGAACAAGGCGGGCGTGCTCGCGCGTATCGCCGGACTCTTTGCCCGTCGGGGATTCAACATCTACTCGCTCGCCGTCGCGCCCTCGGAGGGCAACGCCCGATTCTCGCGGGTCACGATCGTCGTCGACGCCGAGTCCGCGCCGCTCGAACAGATCGTCGGTCAGCTGGACAAGCTGATCAACGTCGTCGCCATCAAGGATCTAGCGCCGCGCGACGCGCTCGAGCGCGAGCTCTTGCTCGCGACGCTCAACGTGGACGAGTCCAACCGGCGCGCGGTCCTCGACGTGGCGGCCAACACCGGCGCGTCGATCGTCGACGTGAACGCGTCATCGGTGACGGTGATGCTGGCGGGAACGCCGAGGGCGTGCGACCTCTTCGAGCGCGCCCTCGAGAGCTTCACCGACGTCGAACTGCAGCGAACCGGTCGTGTGGCGCTCCCTAGACTCTCCGAGACGGCGAACGCCTAGACAGAGCGAAAGAGACCTCGATGACGACGATGTACTACGAGAAGGACGCGAACCCCGAGCTCTTGCGCACGAAGCGCATCGCGATCCTCGGCTACGGCTCTCAGGGCCACGCGCACGCGCTGAATCTTCACGACGGCGGCTACGACGTGCGCGTCGGGCTACGTGGGGAGTCGTCCTCGGTCCACAAGGCCGAGGAGGCCGGGCTGCGCGTGCTCTCGATCGCCGACGCCTGCGCCGAGGCGGACGTGATCATGGTCCTCCTTCCGGACACCGAGCAGAAGCGCGCCTACGACGGCGCCATCGCGCCGAACCTCGCGCCGGGGAAGTGCCTCCTCTTCGCGCACGGCTTCAACATTCGCTTCGGTTTGATCAACCCGCCCGAGGACGTCGACGTCGCCATGGTCGCGCCCAAGGGTCCCGGTCACCTCGTGCGGCGCACGTTCGTCGAGGGTGGTGGCGTGCCCTCGCTCGTGGCCGTGCACCAGGACGCGACGGGTCACGCGCACGAGATCGCGTTGGCCTACGCCCACGCGATTGGCGCGACACGCGCCGGCGTCCTAGAGACGACCTTCGCCGAGGAGACCGAGACCGACCTCTTCGGCGAGCAGGTCGTGCTCTGTGGTGGGGTGACCGCCCTCGTGCGCGCCGGCTACGAGACCCTGGTCGAGGCCGGCTACCAGCCCGAGAGCGCGTACTTCGAGTGCCTCCACGAGCTGAAGCTCATCGTCGACTTGATGTACGAAGAGGGCATCACCGGCATGCGCTTCTCGGTCTCGGACACGGCCGAGTACGGCGACCTGACGCGCGGCTCGCGCGTGATCAACCAGGCCGTGAAGGCCGAGATGAAGACCATCCTCGGCGAGATCCAAGACGGCTCCTTCGCCGCGGAGTGGATCTTGGAGAACGAGATCGGCCGCCCGCGCTACCGCGAGCTGCGCGAGGCCGGCAAGAAGCACCCCATCGAGGAGATCGGCGCCAAGCTACGCGCGATGATGCCCTTCGTCTCGGCGGGCAAGCAGAAGGTCGCCGAAGTCTCCGGCGGCGACACTGATCAGTCCTAGAGGTTGCCCACTACGTAGTTGACGCAGGCGAGCAGCGACGCGACGTCCTCTGGATCGATGCTCGGAAACATCGCGACGCGCAACTGGTTGCGTCCGAGCTTGCGGTACGGGTCGGTGTCGACGATCCCGTTCGCGCGAAGGATCGCCGCGACCTCGTTGGCGTCGACGTCGTCGCGGAAGTCGATCGTACCGACGACGGTGCTGCGCTGGGCGGGGTTGGTGACGAAGGGCGTCGCGAAGTCCGAGGCCTCGGCCCAGGTGTAGAGGATCTCGGCGGACTGACGCGAGCGACCCGCCGCGAAGGCGAGACCACCGTGGTCGTTCATCCAGGCGATCTGCGACGCCAGGAGGTGGATCGTCGCGAGGGCCGGCGTGTTGTAGGTCTGGTTGAGTCGGGAGTTGTCGAGGGCGATCTTCAGGTCCAAGAACGCCGGCGTCCAGCGACCAGACCCGGCCAGGCGCTCGACGCGCTCGATCGCCGCCGGCGAGCAGAGCGCGAGCCAGAGTCCGCCGTCCGAGGCGAAGGACTTCTGTGGCGCGAAGTAGTAGCAGTCGAACTGCGTCGGATCAACGAGTAACCCGCCGGCACCCGACGTCGCGTCGACCGCGACCAGGCCAGAAGCGTCCTTCGGCCGCACGATCGGCATCATGACGCCGGTTGAGGTCTCGTTGTGGGTCAGCGCGTAGAGGTCGACGCTCTCATCGGCCACGGGAACCGGGTGTGTGCCCACGGCACTCGTGATGATGGTCGGCTCGCTCAGGTGTGGCGCCGCGTTCGCGGCGGCCGCGAACTTGGAAGAGAACTCGCCGAAGCTGAGGTGTTGGGAGTGAGCGTCGATGAGTTGGAAGGTGGCGGCGTCCCAGAAGCACGTCGTGCCACCGTTGCCGAGGAGGACCTCGTAGCCGTCGGGGAGTTCGAACAGTTGGCGGAGTCCGTCGCGAATCTCGCGCACCTTGTCGCGCACCGTCGCCTGACGGTGCGAGGTGCCGAGGAACGTCGTGCCGCTATCGGCGAGCGCGCGCAACTGCTCCAAACGCACCTTGGACGGGCCCGAACCAAACCGTCCGTCGCGCGGTAACAGGTCCGTCGGAATCGTGAGCGTCTGGAGGGAACTCATAGAATCATTCTTACGGAAAGCGGAGGGAGTTCGATCAGTGCGCGCCAGAGTGAGTGACCTCCTGGGCGGGCTCGCCCCCAGCGCCACCCTCGCGGTGGACGCGAAGGCGAAGGCACTAAAGGCCGCGGGCGAGCCGGTGATCGGCTTCGGCGCGGGCGAGCCCGACTTCCCGACGCCCGTGCACATCGTCGAGGCCGCCGCCAAGGCCTGCTACGACCCGGTGAACTACAAGTACACGCCCACCGCGGGACTCGGCGAACTTCGCGAGGCGATCGTCGCGAAGTCGCGCCGCGACAGCGGCCTCGCCGTCGGCGCGAATCAGGTGCTCGTCACCAACGGCGGCAAGCACGCCGTCGCCACCGCCTTCATGAGCGTGCTCAACCCCGGTGACGAGGTGCTCCTCCCCGCGCCCTACTGGACGACCTACCCCGAATCGGTCTACTTGAGCGGCGCGCGGGCCATCCCGGTGATGACGAGTGAGGCCAACGGATTCCGCGTGAGTGTCGAGGAGCTCGAGCGCGCGCGCACCAAGAAGACGAAGTTGCTCGTCTTCGTGTCGCCCTCGAACCCTTCGGGGGCCGTCGTGCGGCCCGATGACGTCGCGGCGATCGGCCGGTGGGCCGCCGAGCACGACGTCTGGGTGCTCTGCGACGAGATCTACGAGCACCTCGTCTACGGCGACGCCCACCACGTCTCCCTGCCGGTCGTGGCGCCCGAGCTCGGCGATCGATGGATCGTCGTCAACGGCGTCGCGAAGACCTACGCCATGACCGGCTGGCGTGTGGGCTGGATGATCGCCGCGCCCGACGTCACCGAGGCGGCCGTCAACTACCAGAGTCAGACGACCTCGAACATCTCGAACATCTCCCAGCGCGCCGCGATTGAGGCGCTCACCGGTGACCTCGACGCCGTCGCCGAGATGCGTGTCGCCTTCGATCGCCGCCGCCGCGTCATGACCTCCATGCTGAACGCCATTGACGGCGTGCGCTGCGCCGTGCCCGAGGGTGCGTTCTACTGCTTCCCCGACGTGACCGGTCTGCTCGGTCGGCCGCTCGCCGGACGCGTGTCGACGACGTCGAGCGAGTTGGCGAACGCGCTGCTCGAGACCATCCAGATCGCCGTCGTGCCGGGCGAGGCCTTCGGGATGGCGGGCTTCTTTCGCCTGAGCTACGCGCTCAGCGACGAGGACCTCGCCGAGGGACTCAGCCGACTCGCCGCGCTCGTCGCGTCGGGCTGAGCCTCGGGAGCGGTCCCGTAGGCTGCAACCCACGACTGAAAGGTGACCCGTGGCTCGAGTACTAGTTACCGAAGAGATCGCTGACTCCGGACTCCAGAAGTTGCGCAACGCCGGTCACGAGGTCGACGTCCGACTGGGCCTGTCGCCGGCCGAGCTCCTCGAGGCGGTACCCGGCGCGCACGCGTTGATCATTCGCTCGGCCACCAACGTCGACGCCGCGACGCTGGACGCCGCGGGCGACCTCGTGGTGGTCGGACGCGCCGGCATCGGCCTCGACAACGTCGACGTCGCGAGAGCGACCGAGCTCGGCGTGATGGTCGTGAACGCTCCGGTCTCGAACATCCTCTCCGCGGCCGAGCAGACACTGGCGCTCCTGCTCGCCCAGGCGCGCAACATCCCCCAAGCCCACGCCGCGCTGAAGGCGGGCAAGTGGGAGCGCAGCAAGTGGGAGGGCGTCGAGCTGCACGGAAAGACCCTCGGCGTGATCGGTCTCGGCAAGATCGGGGCGCTCGTCGCTCAGCGGGCACTCGCTTTTGGCATGCGGCTCATCGCCTACGACCCCTTCATCACCGAGGAGCGCGCCCGACACATGGGCGTCGAGCTCGTGGACCTCGACACGTTGCTCGCCGAGAGCGACTTCATCACGATTCACCTGCCCAAGAATCACGACACAACCAATCTGTTGAACGCGTCGTCCTTCCAGAAGGTGAAGCCCGGCGTGCGACTGATCAACGTCGCGCGTGGGGGCATCGTCAACGAAGCCGACCTCGCCGACGCGATCCGCAGCGGCCGCGTCCAGGGCGCCGCGATCGACGTCTTCGAAAAGGAGCCGACCACTGAGTCGCCCCTCTTCGACCTCTCATCGGTCGTCGTCGTGCCACACCTCGGCGCCTCGACCGTCGAGGCCCAGGATCGCGCGGGCGTCACCATCGCCGAGCAGGTCGAGCTGGCACTGGACGGAGACTTCGTGCCCTACGCGGTCAACGTGTCCGCGGGCGACGTGTCCAACTCGGTCAGTCCCTTCATGAGCCTCGCCGAGGTGCTCGGCCGATTCATCGGGGGGTTGCTCGACGGCAAGCCCGCTGACATGGAGGTTGTCTACCAGGGTGAACTGGCCGGCGCGGGCACGAAGATCCTCACGCTCTGTGCCCTGAAGGGGCTGCTCAGCTCGACGGGCCACGACGGGGTCTCCTTCGTGAACGCGCCACAGCTGGCCGAGGAGCACGAACTCACCTTCAGCGAGGTCGCCTCCTTTGAGACCGCCGAGTACGTGAACCTCATCACGGTTCGATCGGACGGGCACGAGGTCGCGGGCACCCTCATGACGGTCGGCACCCGCGTCGAGACACGAATCGTGAGCGTGGACGGCCACGCCGTCGAGATCCCGCCCACCGCGTCGATGCTCGTCGTGCACAACGACGACCGCCCCGGCATGATCGGTCGCGTCGGCACCGCGCTCGGCGACGCCGACGTGTCGATCGTCTCAATGGCCGTGGGACCCGATCCCGACTCCCAGCAGGCGCTCATGGTGCTGTCCACGGCGGCGCCGACGCCGGCTGACGTCGTCGAACAGCTTCGCGACACCGAGGGGATCCAGGACATCCACCTGATCACCCTGCGGTAACGGTCACATCAGGCTGATCAGGTCGACGCGCTGCATCACGTCGTCGGTCATGAGCGGAATGACGTCGAGGGCCGTCATGTTCTCGCGGACCTGCTCGGGCGTGGACGCGCCGGTGATGACCGTTGAGACGTGCGGGTTGCGCGTGCACCAGGCGAGTGAGAACTGCGCCATGGTGACGCCGAGATCGTCGGAGATCTTCTTCACCTCGGCGACCTTCTTGTTGCTCTCTGGATTCGTCAGCGAACTGCGCAACCACTCGTAGCCGGGCAACGTCGCGCGCGAACCTTCGGGCACACCGTTCAGGTACTTGCCGGTGAGCAGTCCTGAAGCGAGCGGTGACCAGATGGTCGTGCCCAGCCCGATGTCCTGATAAAGACGCGCGTACTCCTTCTCCACTCGGTCGCGCCAGAGGATGTTGTACTGGGGCTGCTCCATGACCGGCTTGTGCAGGTTGTGGCGATCGGCGATGTCCCACGCGGCGCGGATCTCGTCGGCGGCCCACTCCGAGGTGCCCCAGTAGAGGGCCTGGCCCCGCTCGATCATGTCGCTCATCGCCCAGACGGTCTCCTCGATGGGCGTGTTCGGATCGGCGCGATGGCAAAAGACCAGATCCACGAAGTCGAGGCCCAGGCGCTCGAGCGAACCCTCGATCGCCTGGCTCAGGTACTTACGATTCAGGGTATTGCGCATGTTGGGATTGTCGTGGAGTCCCCAGAACAGCTTGGTCGAGACCACGTACTCGTACCGCTTCCAGCCGAGCTCCTTGAACGCGGCGCCCATGACCCGCTCGGACTCCCCACCGGAGTACGACTCGGCGTTGTCGTAGAAGTTGACCCCGGCGTCGTGGGCGGCGGCGAGGCACTCGGCGGCCTGGTGGGCCGTCTCGATCTGGTTGGCGTTGCCGAAGGTCACCCAACTGCCAAAGGACAGGATGCTGACCTTCAGTCCGGACCGGCCGAGTCGGCGATACTCCATCTCTGCCATCACTGTCTCCTTCGTCGGGGTTCGCTAGACCGCGGGATTGCGAGGGACGCTCGGCCACTCCTCGAAGGAGATCGGCGACGAGTCCTTGGGCTGCTTCAACACGAAGATGACGCCGGCGATAGCGCTGGCGATCACGAGCACGATCGACAACTTGATCAACGTCTTGATGAGTTGGCCCACGAGGCCACACGTTAGTAGGACTTCCCACTGGACACGACGGCCTCGAGCGGTACAATGACCCGATGACACTTGGCCAGAGCGAGCTGCTGCTGTAGGGCGAGCGAATGCTCGCCCGCGCCCCCGCGAACGCGGGGGCATTTTTGTTTCTCTCTGCCCGACGAAAGGATGGACGTGCCGGTCAACCCCCAGGAGTCGAGTCCGATGGCCTTTGCGAAGTACCGCGCGACGGTGCCGCTCGACCTGCGCGAGCGCGCCTGGCCCGACCGGCGACTCACCAAGGCACCCCGCTGGTGCAGTGTCGACTTGCGCGACGGGAACCAGGCGCTCATCGACCCGATGGACCTCGAGCGCAAGGGCGTGATGTTCGCGCACCTGGTCGAGATGGGTTTCAAGGAGATCGAGATCGGCTTTCCGGCGGCCTCCCAGCCGGACTTCGACTTCGTGCGCCAGATCATCGACGAGGGTTCGGTGCCGGAGGGCGTGACGATCCAGGTGTTGACCCAGTGTCGCGACGATCTGATCCGGCGAACGTTCGAGTCCCTCGCGGGATCGAAGCGAGCCATCGTCCACTTCTACAACTCGACCTCGACGCTGCAGCGTCGCGTCGTCTTCGATCTCGATCGCTCTGGCGTGAAGAAGATCGCGACCGACGCGGCCGCGCTGTGCAGATCGCTCGAGTCCACGTCGCCCTCGACCACGTTCCTCTACGAGTACTCGCCCGAGAGCTTCACCGGCACCGAGCTCGACTACGCAATCGAGGTCTGCAACGAGGTCGTTGCGGTGATCGATCCGACCCCGGGTCGACCGATGATCATCAACCTGCCCTCGACGGTCGAGATGTACACGCCGAACCTCTACGCCGACGCCGTTGAGTGGTTCTCGACCCACGTCGAGCGCCGCGACTCGATCGTGTTGTCGTTGCACCCTCACAACGACCGCGGCACCGCCGTCGCCGCCGCCGAGCTCGGGGTGCTCGCCGGTGCGGACCGGGTCGAGGGGACCCTCTTTGGCAACGGCGAGCGTACCGGCAACGTGGACCTCGTCACCGTCGCGCTCAACCTGTTCTCCCAGGGCGTCGACCCCGAGCTCGACCTGCGCGACATCGACAAGACGCGCCACGTGGCGGAGTACGCCAACCGCCTGCCCGTCCACGTACGCCATCCCTACGTGGGCGAGCTCGTCTACACGGCGTTCTCCGGCTCCCACCAGGACGCCATCAAAAAGGGCATGACCGCCATCGGCGAGACCTACGACGTCTGGGAGGTGCCGTACCTCCCGATCGACCCCAAGCACACCGGGCGCACCTACGAGGCGATCATTCGCGTGAACTCTCAATCGGGCAAAGGCGGCGTCGCGTATCTCCTGAGCGCCGAGCACGGGCTGGATCTGCCGCGAGCGATGCAGGTGGAGTTCTCCAAGCGGGTCCAGGAACGGACCGAAGCGACCGGCACCGAGATCTCGCCGGCCGAGATATGGGAGGTCTTCACGACGACCTACCAACCCGAGAACCCGTCCATACAGCTGCTCGCGAGCGAGGTCACCGCCGATCAGCATCTGACCCATCTTGTCGCCCAACTGGTGGTCGACGCGAAGCACGTGACGGTGAGCGGAGAAGGAAACGGTCCGATCGACGCGATGATGAACGCGCTCATCGACGAACTTGGGGTTACCTTCAAGGTGCGCGACTACCACGAGCACGCCCTCACCGCGGGCTCCGAGGCGTCGGCGGTTGCCTACGTCGAGGCCGAGGGTGAGGACGCGACGACGTGGTGGGGTGTCGGGATCAGCTCCTCGATCCTCGACGCCTCCCTAGAGGCGGTGGTCTCAGCGGCGAATCGCCGGCGCTAAGCGACCTCGGCCCTTCGACGCGCTCTAGCGGACGTGGCCCTCGTCGTCGAAGATCCCAGCGAGGGTCGGGGCGGTGCTCGTCCCCTCGTACGCCGAGATCGCCTCGGCGCGGCGAAGACTCAGTGCGACGTCGTCCCACCCTTCGACGAGGCGCTCCTGGGTCATCGGATCGAGCTCGAAGGCGCGGTGCCAGCCCGTCGCGGGGACTTCGACAACGAGCGCGGTGACGTCGACGACGAGCAGCGTCGACGGGTCGTCGCGAACGAGCGCGTTGAGCTCGTCGACGTCGCTCGCCTCCAGCCCGACGGTGACGAGTCCCTGCTTCGACGAATTGTTCGCGAAGATGTCACCGAAGGAGGACGCGATGACGGCCTCGAAGCCGTAGTCCATCAGCGCCCACACGGCGTGCTCGCGCGAGGAACCGATGCCAAAGCGCGCTCCGGCGACCAGGATCGTCGCGCCGGCGTACTGGGGTTGGTTGAGCACGAAGCCCGGCTCGTCACGCCACTCGCCAAAGAGCCCGCGCCCGAAGCCCGTGCGCTCGACGCGCTTCAGCCAGTCCGACGGGATGATCTGGTCCGTGTCGACGTCGGAGCGCCCGAGCGGTAGCGCCCGACCTTCGACGACTCGCACGGGTTTCACGCGGGGACCTCGTCGGGCGAGCCGAGCCGACCGAGCACGGCCGTCGCCGCGGCGACGGCGGGTGAGACCAAGTGGGTCCGACCGCCCCGGCCCTGGCGACCTTCGAAGTTTCGATTCGACGTCGACGCGCAGCGCTGTCCCGGGCGCAAGACGTCGGGATTCATCCCGAGGCACATCGAGCAGCCGGGCTCGCGCCACTCGAAGCCCGCGCCCACGAAGACTTGGTCGAGCCCCTCGCGTTCAGCCTCGTCCTTCACCCGGCGCGAGCCGGGCACGACGAGCGCACGGACGCCCTCGCTGACCCGATGGCCCTTGACGACGCTGGCGGCAACCCGCAGGTCCTCGACGCGCGAGTTCGTGCACGATCCGATGAAGACGACGTCGACGGGAATCGAGCGCAGCGCCATGCCCGGCGTGAGGTCCATGTACTCAAGGGCGCGCTCGACGGACTCGCGTTCGTCGGCCGAGCCGGCGTCCTCGGGGGAGGGCACGACGCCGTCGAGGGCGACAACCTGTGCGGGATTCGTGCCCCAGGTCACGTAGGGGACGAAGTCACTCGCGTCGAGCACGACCTCTCGATCGAAGGAAGCCTCGTCATCGGAGACGAACGTGCGCCAGCGCGCCGCCGCCGTCTCGAACGCGTCGCCCGAGGGAACGCCGGGACGTCCGCGCAGGTAGTCGATCGTCGTGTCGTCCACGGCGACGAGGCCGGCGCGGGCGCCCGCCTCGATGCTCATGTTGCAGACGGTCATGCGGCCCTCCATCGAGAGCGCGCGAATGGCCTCGCCGCGGTACTCGATCACGTGGCCCATCCCACCGCCCGTGCCGAGACGGCCAACGATCGCGAGCACGACGTCCTTCGCGCTCACGCCGGGCGGCGGCGATCCCTCGACGCGCACCGACATGGTCTTCGCGCGCTGCTGGGGAAGAGTCTGGGTGGCGAGAACGTGCTCGACCTCGCTCGTGCCGATGCCAAAGGCGAGGCAGCCGAAGGCGCCGTGCGTTGAGGTGTGCGAATCACCGCAGACGATCGTCATGCCCGGCTGGGTGACGCCGAGCTCGGGGCCGATCACGTGGACGATGCCCTGGTTCTCGTGTCCGCGCGGGAACAGCGTGATGCCGAACTCCCGACAGTTCTCGTCGAGCACCTCGAGCTGGCGACGCGAGATGGGATCGGCGACGGGCGTTGAGGGCGGGTCGGTCGGAACATTGTGGTCGGCCGTCGCGAGGGTGCGGTCGGGGCGCCGAACCCCTCTTCCGTTCATCCGAAGTCCCTCGAAGGCCTGCGGGCTCGTTACCTCATGGACGAGGTGCAGATCGACGTAGAGCAACGTCGAGTCACCCTCGGGCGCGGGGATGACGTGCTCGTCCCAGATCTTCTGGTACAGCGTCCGGCCCGGCACGCTTACCGCTGTCCGACGATGGTGACCTTCAACACGCCCGAGGGCGCGTGGTACTCAACGACGTCACCGACGCTGCGTCCGAGGAGCGCCTCGCCGAGCGGCGACGTCGGGGAAGCGACGAGGACCCCCTCGGGCCGTTCTTCGATCGAACCGATGAAGTACTCCTGGGCGTCACTCGCGTCGTCACCCTCGTAGACGACCTGGACGATGGAGGCGTGTTG
The DNA here is from genome assembly GCA_963823815.1 of uncultured Acidimicrobiaceae bacterium. Taxonomy (GTDB): domain Bacteria; phylum Actinomycetota; class Acidimicrobiia; order Acidimicrobiales; family RAAP-2; genus RAAP-2. Next base: position 657,710 of record CAWGMU010000001.1, on the reverse strand, counting down.
GACGGTGCCCGCGTTCTCGTCGCGCTCGACGATCTCGTGATTGCGAATCACCTGGTCGATCTGTCGGATGCGGGACTCCATCTTGCCCTGCTCGTCCTTGGCGGCTTGATAGTCGCCGTTCTCAGAGAGATCGCCCAGCAGTCGAGCGGACTCGATGACGCGCGCTATCTCGGTACGCCCGATCGTCGTGAGGTAGACGTACTCCTCCTGGAGCTTCTCCAACGTCTCTTTGGTGATGCGATGAATCTCTTCGGGCACGGGTGACCTCAACTCCTTAAGAGTCTCAATTCTACTGTTGGGCCCCATGAACCCTTCGCGGGTTTGCCCCTCGTTGGATCGAGCGACCACAATGGAATAGAGAGGGAGAGAGAGCGATGACCGAGCGCCAAAGCCATCGCGTCGCCGTCATCGGCGGCGACGGCATTGGCCCGGAGGTGACGGCTGCCGCGCTGGACGTCGTCGCCGCGACCGGCGTCCAACTCGAGACCGCTCACTTCGACCTGGGCGCGGCGCGCTACCTGCGCGACGGTTTCGTGCTCGATGACGCGATGCTCGAGCAACTACGGAGCTTCGACGCCATACTGCTCGGCGCGATCGGTCCGCCGATCGGCGACACTCGGGTCCCGAGCGGCGTGCTCGAGCGCGGGCTGCTCCTACGGCTTCGCTTCGAACTCGACCTCTACGTCAACTATCGGCCCTTTCGGGGCGTGAAGGGTTCGCTCGCCGAAGGGATCGAGTTCGCGATCGTCCGCGAGAACACCGAGGGTCCCTACGCTGGCGAAGGTGGCGTGCTTCGCTACGACACGACTAACGAGGTTGCAACCCAGGGCTCGGTCAACACGCGTTTTGGCGTCGAGCGCTGCGTGCGCTACGCGTTTTCGCGCGCCAACGTCCTCGCGCGGAAGCGTCTGACCCTCGTGCACAAGATCAACGTCCTCACGTACGCGGGCGATCTCTGGCGGCGCGTGGTCGACGAGGTCGGCGCCGACTATCCCGACGTCGAGGTCGACTACCAGCACGTCGACGCGTCCTGCATCTACCTTGTCGAGAGCCCCCAGCGCTACGGCGTCATCGTCACCGACAATCTCTTCGGCGACATCCTCTCGGACCTCGCGGGGGCGGTCACCGGCGGCATCGGCTTCGCCGCCAGCGCGAACCTCAATCCCCATCGCACCGGTGCCTCGATGTTCGAGCCCGTCCACGGCGCCGCGCACGACCTTGTCGGCACTGGTCGGGCCAACCCGTTGGCCGCGGTCTCTTCGGCAGCGCTCATGCTCGAGCACCTGGGCGAAAACGGGGCCGCGTCAGCGATCTCGCGCGCGGTGGCAGACTTTGAGGGTGACGCCGCCATTCTTGGCACGCGCGGCGTCGTCGAGCAGTTGCGAGAGAGGTTGTAGATGCCCATTACCCCGACCGAGAAGATCTGGATGGACGGCGAGTTCATCGACTGGAAGGACGCAACGGTGCACGTGCTGAGCCACACGCTGCACTACGGCACGGGGGCCTTCGAGGGGATTCGCGCGTACAAGACGCCAAACGGCGTCGCGATCTTTCGGCTGAAGGACCACATGGAGCGCCTGCTGCGGAGCTGTCGGATCTTGATGATCGACGTGCCCTACGGCCTCAACCAGCTCTGCGAGGTCGCCAAGGAGCTGGTTCGCGTGAACGAGCTCAACGACGGGTGCTACCTGCGCCCGCTCGTCTACCTCGGCTACGGCGAGCTCGGCGTGAACCCGATCGGCGCGCCCGTCAACACCGCGATCGCCGCGTGGCCGTGGGGCCCGTACCTCGGGGACGACGCGGTGGAGAACGGCGCGCGAATGAAGATCTCCTCGTGGGCCCGCCACCACCCCAACTCCATGCCCACCGCCTCGAAGACGGTGGGGGGCTACGTGAACGCGAGCCTCGCCAAGGTCGAGGCGGTGATGGCCGGCTACGACGAGGCGATCATGCTCGGTCCCGACGGCCGTGTCAGCGAGGGCACCGGCGAGAACCTGTTCCTCGTGAAGGACGGTCGCCTGATCACGCCACCGCCCTCAGAGGCCGGCGCGCTGCGTGGGATCACCCAGTCGAGCATCGTGAAGATCGCGAGGGACCTGGGTTATGAGGTGAGCTTCGAGGCCCTGCGCCGCGACGACCTCTACCTCGCCGACGAGGCGTTCCTGACGGGCACCGCGGTGGAGGTTGTGCCGCTCGCCTCGGTCGACGACCGACTGGTCGGTGACGGGAAGCCCGGACCGATCACGAACGTCATCAAGACGACGTATCACCAAGCGGTGCGCGGCGAGCGTCCCCAGTACGAGGACTGGCTAGCGAGGGTCTAGGCGCCGGGCGGGGGTAACCTCGACCCGTGGCGCAACCGACCTTCACACCCGTTCCCCTCGCGGGCGAGGTTCGCCCGAGCATGACGACCCCGACACCCGAGATCGGTCGGCGCCCGAAGCCGGGACTCGAGCGCTCGGCCCATCGCCCGAGCGGCCCCAGCTACGGGACACCGGCGCCAGGAGAGGGCTACGCGCTCACCATCGCCGACCGCGAGTGCGAGAAGCTCGACCTCGAGCGCCCCCAGGACCGTCACGACGTGACCGTCGGTGTCGCCCTGGTCGCGGCCAAGCGTGCGAGCATCATCAGTCGCGGTCCGACGCTCGGCGACGTCCACGTGGCGATGGATCTCTTCGGGTTGCGCACGGACTCGCCGGTGCCGAGCGGAACGTCGAGGCGCTTTCGCGGCCTCTCGCACAGTTACCCGGCTCAGCGTCGCTTCGTCGACGCCGTCACCCCCGACCAGTTGACGGGCGCGACCGAGCGGCCGTAGCGCCGAGGTCGCAAGGGAGCCCTATGAGTTTCAGCCTCACGCCAGAGCAGCGGAGTTTCCGTGACGTGCTGCACGCCTTCGTCGATGAACGCGTGGCGCCCTACGCGGCTGAACACGATCGCGACCAGACGTTTCCCCAGGAGAGTTTCGACGCGTGCGTGGAGATGGAGCTGCCCTCGCTCGGCGTACCGGAGGCCTACGGCGGCGCCGGGGCGGATCTGGTTACCCAGGCGATGATGATCGAGGAGTTGGCGCGCGGCTGCGCGTCGACCTCGGTCACGATCCTCATCTCGAAGCTCGGGATGCTGCCGATCATGAATTTCGCCTCAGAAGAGATCAAGCACGCCTATCTGCCGCGTGTTGCCAAGGGCGAGATCCAGGCGAGCTACTGCCTCTCGGAGACGAACGCCGGCTCGGACGTTGCTTCGATGAGCTGTCGCGCCGAGCGCGACGGCGACGACTATGTCTTGAACGGCTCGAAGTTCTGGATTACGAACGCCGGCATCTCGGACGTCTACACCGTCTTTGCGAAGACCGATCCGTCCGCCGGCGGCCGGGGCATCACCTGTTTCCTCGTCGAAAAGGAGTGGGGGCTCGAGTTCCCGAAGCATGAGGACAAGATGGGGTTGCGTGCCTCGCCGACCGGTGAGGTGGTCTTGAACGACGTGCGCGTGCCCGCCAGCCACCGCGTTGGCGAGGAGGGCGAAGGTTTCAGGATCGCCATGCACACGCTGGATCGCTCCAGGCCGACGATCGGCGCCCAGGCCGTCGGCATCGCCCAGGGCGCGATTGACTACGCCGCGCAGTACATGAAGGGAAGAAAGGCCTTCGGGGCGCCGATCAGCGACCTCCAGGGCCTCCGGTTCATGATCGCCGACATGGCGATGCGAACCGAAGCGGCGCGCGCGCTGGTCTACCGGGCCTGCGCCACGGTCGACGCGGGCGACCCCGACGGCGACCTCTCGTATTTTGGAGCGGCCGCGAAGGCCTTCGCGTCAGACATCGCGATGAGCGTCACGACCGACGCGGTGCAGTTGCTCGGCGGATACGGCTACACGAAGGACTTCCCAGTTGAGCGTTTCATGCGCGACGCCAAGATCACCCAGATCTACGAGGGCACCAATCAGGTACAGCGGATCGTTGTGGCGAGGCATCTGCTCAAATAGCAAGTCCGGAACTAGCTAAAGCCAGACATCACGATCGAGACGCCTCTATCGCCAGAAAAGATCTTCGCCGAATCGACGGCATCGTCGACGAGTCATCGTTACTCCGCGGTCGCGTGAGCCCAGATCGCGTCAGAGTCGTGACATTCCAGGACTTCCGTAACCCCGTCGATGTCCTGGGCCCCGTAGTTAGGATTCGTTTGTTCGCTTCGGGAAGGACTTCCGATGAGCGGCAGTTACATGATGTACTACTTCTTTTCGGACGCGATTGCGTCAGTCAACGATCGTGAGACCGAAGAAGAGAGACACCGTGTCGAAAACGAAGCACGGGAGACCGAAGATTTGCAGGAGGCCGGACGCCGTGCTGCGCTGTCAGGGGACCTTGAGATAATTCTTGCCCTCCCACCCACACAATTCGAGTACACGATGGCCGCCATCCTACAGATGCTCGGGATGACCAAAATCCAACGAGTGCGCGGCGGAGGTCATCTCGGTGTCGATATCACTGCCCGAGATGCTTCGGGCCGCACCGTGCTGGTCCAGTGCAAGAGGCGCGCGACGGTCAAGAAGATTGGTTCTCCGGAAATCGAAAAATTCGTTGGCATGGCTCACTTACGCCACCACTCAGATCTAAAGCTGTTCATCACGACTTCGGGGTACACCGACCAAGCCCGGGCGCGGGCACATCTGCATGACGTACAGCTCATGAACGGATCAGACCTAGAAGAACTAGCGCGAAGGCAGCAGACCGAAGCTCGTTAGACGCCAGTGAAGGGTTGCAAATCTGTCACGTCGGGTCTCCGACATGAACCCACACTCTCGGCCCCTTCCTCCCTACAATTTCTGCCAACTGCCCCAAAGCCAGTCGACTTCACGGACGATTTAAGGGATGACTGCGGTCTAAGCAGACGACGCGGACGCTTGAGTCCGAACACCCAGATCTACGAATGAACGAACGAGGTTCAGTGCATTGTCGTCGCTAAGCACTTGATGAAGTGGCATGTCCGGCATTGTCATGAGCTCGTGATGGGATCTCGCTTTGAGTTCGCCTCCACCTCGTCTCCGTGGGCCACCATAGGGTGTCAGTTAGATCATCTCGGCGATTGGAGCGAAGTGGGCATCGTACAGCGAGAAACGGGACAGGGACTTGCTCACCACCACGCGCCGGTGCACGATTACGCGGCCGACACCAGTGAGGCAAATCGCACGTCGGACAGCCTCGTTCATTGGAAGTGCCTTGGGGTCGGGTGCACCACCACTTGGGCGCTGCCACCGGGGGAGAAGCCGCGGGGTTAAGCCGCTGATCCGTTGCCCGGCGGGTTCTCCATCTGTGCCATCTCTTTCTGCTTGAGAGCGAGGTGTCTCTAACTCGCCATCACCGCATCGTAGATATCGCGCGCCAACTGCTCAGACGATGTTGCAGTCGAGTCGACGACCAAGTCGTAGTTCATCTCCCGGTGAACCACGGCTGACGTCCCGGACGCGAAACCGACGTGGCGATCGCCGCGAGCCGCCTCGCGTCTGACCAACTCATCGACATCACACATCACCCCAACCCAGAACGCGTCTACCAAGGTGTCCCTAGCCTGTTTGCGCAAGGTTGGGTCAATGAGAACGTGGTCGATAACCAAGTTGAAGCCACCGTTGCTGATCAGGACCCACGACGTATTCACGAGTCCCATCATCGAGTGGAAGTCATCGCCAAACTCTGGAATCCACGATGGGTCGGGACCGAGGCCGGGCACAATGCGAACGCCCGGGTTCGGCGCCGCGGGTGAGCCGTCATCGTCCTGATACGTCGCGTACCTATCCGGCCAACCGAAAATAAACGCATCGATACCTGTGAGGAGCAACGGGCTCGGCCAGAGGTCCTGAAGCGCTCTCGCTATCGTGGTCTTCCCGCTGCTGCTCGCTCCATTCAGCACGATAATGGGCGCAGTCACCAATCGATGTTCGTTTACTTTCCCACGAATGTCAATCGCCTATGGCTGGTTTCACCACTGGCATAACGGCTCACGTCGAACCTCCGAGATCCGCGAATCCAGCTGGGTTTATTTTCATCGTGAGTCACATGCTCAAGTAGCGCGTGCGAGCCGATGCCGCCTCCCGTCTCGGCGGTGGGCGAATCGAGTCATCAAAGTAATCAGGAATCGAGAAGCGCGCTCGCCCGGCGCGCCGTTAAGGTGGCCGCGAAAGGCCTGACCATCGCGACCAAGGAGCAACCATGACCGAAACTTCCAACCAGGGCGTGAAGACCATCTTGCACCCGGTGTCTGACCTCGAGAAGTCGAAGCCGGTGTACACCGCACTACTCGGTATTGAGCCGCAGTCGGACGCTCCGTACTACGTCGGCTATGAAGTCGACGGCCAGCAGATCGGACTCGTTCCCAACGCTGGTGCCCAAGGGATGACGTCGCCGATCGCCTACTGGCACGTGGCGGACATTGAAGCGAAGCTGGCTGAGGTGACCGCCGCGGGCGCCGTTCTCAAGGAGGCGCCTCGCGACGTGAGCAACGGCCGATTGGTGGCAACGTTCACCGACCCTGACGGCAACGTGCTCGGATTGATTCAAGACCAGTAGTAGCGCGACACTCCATCGCACGGACGGGATAGCCGCGAGCGAGCTCGACGACTGGCCCGTTCGATCAGGCCAACGGTTCGCTCCAACTAGCCTCAACCGAATGGGCCGAGCGCAGCGAGCAGGCGACTTTGGCATGGACGGGGTCGGCGAGGGCACCAGCGAGTGTGGAGGAACCGCCGTTCGGTCTCCGGCGAAGGGCAGAGGTCGGTGACCGACTCGTCGCGCGCCACCGCCACGCTCGTGCGTGGCTCGCTGCTCAAGATCGACGCCGCGTGGGCGTTGCGCGCACTTGACACCATCGACCTTGGTGCGCGGGCCAAGGTCAGCCCGGTCATTGGCGTCCCGCTGCGCCAGCTCCAGCAGCGTCGCGATGTCGCCAGCTTCGCGACCACGGCGCCACTGGCGGCCGTGAAGGCACTCGTCGAGATCCTCGCCGTCGCGCCCCTCGAGCGGGTGATCTCGCTCCTCGGCGACCACGCGACGAGTCCAACGTTCGAGCAGCTCGAGGCGTCGATTGACGAGTTGCTCGCAACCGGTGGCACCGTCGACGACGTGGTGGTGGTCCTCGCCTACGCCGTCGCTGAGTCGTTCCCCGCCGCGGCGCACTGCCGACAGCTGTTCGAAGAACGACCAGAGCTCGCGTTGCCGGACGTGCCCGACACCACCTCATCGAGCGTGGCCGGCCCCTTGAGGGAAGTGCGCCCCGAAGTGCGCGAACAGCGACGAGCCCGTCGCGAGGAGGAACGTCGCCGAAAGAAGCCCGCGTCGCCAGCGCGTCCAACGCGCGCGGTCAGAGCCAAGACCAAAGGTCCGACGGCGCCGCAACGAGTCACGCCGCCTCCACGGGCGATCGCGCCACAAGAGGAGCGCCGACCACTCATGTTGACCCCCCTCGAAGTAACCCGCTTTGACCGGTCGCACTTACTTGTAGGCACGGTCGCCGTCGCCGAAGTGCCCTTTAGTGAACCGGACGAGTTGGCACCTGACACCACGTCGAAGACGCGACCGGTTCTCATTGTTGCCGCGAATGACGAGGAACTACTGGTGCGCGGGATCTTCTCAAACCCTTCGCCGACGCGGCGGGTCTTTTCGCCGTGGCGCCGTCTGGGACTCGACCACCCTTCCTACGTCGAGGACATTCGAACGGCGGTCGCGAACCCCGGGCTCGCGCTGCAGCGCCTTGGCGCGATCAACGTCGAGGAGTGGAACGCGCTGAGCTAAACCGGAGGCGAGTGACCGGAGGTCGTCTCGTCGCGGACGTCTGACGGGGACTCACCTAAAGGGGCGCGCTTTGGCCAATGCACGACCAACGTCACGAGTCCCGCCGCGGCGAGGACCAAGCCCGCGATCTGCACGCCGATTGAGCCCGAATGCGACATCTGACCGAGCAAGAACCGCTCGTCCAACGAGCGCACCAATCCCCAAACGATCATCGCCACGGCGGTGATGACGCCAGCGGTCTTTTTGAGACGCGTGCGCTCGAGCGCGAGCAGGGCGAGCCAGAGCAGACCGTCCTCGGCGCCTTGGATGAGGGGCACGGGTACGCGTTTTCCGGCTTGTCCCACGTAGTGGAGTCCGAACCATTGGTGGGTGAGGTGTCCGCCGCCGTCGGCCATGAACTGCGGTCCGAGCACTCGCCCGAGCGCCCAGCCCGCGACGAGCGCCGGCACAAGGGCATCGGTAAAGGCGGTGAGTGGCGTGCCGGGCCACCACCGTCGCTGCAGGAGAAGACCCACGGCCGCGGCGAGAGCGATGCCGCCGAAGCTCGCGATGCCGCCCTGCCAGACGGCAATCCAACGACCCGGGTGCCCGCGGTAGTAGCTCCAGTTGGTGGCGATGTTCGCCACGCGGGCGCCGATGAGACCGGCGACGATGAGCACGACGGCGAACCTCGCGAAGGGTTCGACGCTCAGTCGGGCGCGCGCGATCCGGCGCCGGGCGTAGAGGTAGGTGACGTAGGCGGCGATCGCCAGGCCGAAGCCGTAGGTGTGAAAGACGAGAGGACCGAGGTGAAACGAGGTCGGGAAGCCCGACACCCTACGCCCGGGGGCGGCCGAGTCCGGCGAAGCCGTAGCCCAAGCGCACTGGCGTGATGTGCACCACTTCGCCGGTCTCGGGCGCCTCAATCATCAGGCCGTGGCCGATGTACATGGCGACGTGCTGGTCGCCGTCGTAGCCGTAGAAGAGGAGGTCGCCCGGCTGAATGTCGATGAGCGGCACCCGGGTCGTGTCGTCGTACTGTGCGCCGGAGTAGTGGGGCAGGTAGATGCCGGCAGCGTCGTAGGCGAGCATGATGAGCCCCGAGCAGTCGACACCCGCACGACTCGCGCCGCCCCAGACGTAGGGAACGCCGAGGTAGCTCCTCCGCGGCACGGATCGCGATGTCGGCCCGCGAGTCCGGCGGCGGGGCGGGGAAGTTCGCGTAGGGCTGGGCGTTCGCGAGGTCCGCCGCCGACGCCGCGTTCGCCGCCGCCTCGGCCTGGTCGACGAAGGTCGCGATCTGTCCCTTCACCTGGGCCAGCGTGTTCCTGAGTGAGGCTTGGAGGATCTTGCCCTTGTGAAAGGACCTCGCCGCGTCCTGCGCCACGGCGCGCGCGTGACGGTCCTCGGCCCTAAGGAGACTCCGATCCTCGGTCAACTTGATCCGGTCGGTCTTCAGGCTGGCGATGGTCGCGTTGATGTTGCCCTCGGCGAGCTGGGAGTAGACCTGGGTCGCACCGACCTTGGAGGCGTTCTTCGAGAAGAGCGGGTTATTGCCCTCGACGGCGCCGTTGGTCACGTAGGCGAAGATGACGTCGGAGCGTAGCTGGACGTTGCCCTTGGCAATGTTGGACTCAATGGTCCTCACCATCGCCTTCGTGTTCTTGATCTGGTTCGTGTACTGGTGGAGCTTGATCAGCGCCGCGTCGTAGCGTTGACCGAGCCCGTCGACCTCGCCATTGATGCGGTTGATCTGGTTCAGGAGGGTTGCGGCCTTGGCGCGGTCGTTCGAGAGGTTGGAGGCACCTGCCGGGTGGGTGAGCCCGGTCAGCGACAGGGCAACCGCGACCACCGCTACCAGAGAGTAAGGAGGCCGCCGCGTCGCTCGGGCCGGTGATGGCCGAGGTGTTGACGGCACGTCGTGCCCCGCGTCAGTCACCCGACCAGGCTAGTTCGTCGGTCGCGCGCCGAGCAGGGGGAGTGGTCGAAGCTCGAACAAAGTCCCTCGTCACACCCGCCCCGTCTCTCGACCGAGCAGTCACCGTTGCCGTTTATTCCAAGTCCATTCGAACCTCGCGCGTAGGCTCTCCGGCATGTCGCAGCGCTCCCGAGACCTTCCGCGGCGCTCGTGTCTCTCGACGCCGGGCTCCTCTGATCGGTTCCTCGCGAAGGCGCCGAGCGCAGTCGCCGACTTCTCCTTCCTCGACCTCGAGGACTCGGTCGCGCCGAAGGAGAAGGTCGCTGCCCGCGCGAAGGTGGTGGCGGCGATCCGCGACCTCGACTGGGACGAGCGGGTGCTCTGCGTGCGCGTCAACGCCTGGGACACACCCTGGACGTACGGCGACGTGATCGACGTCGTGGGCCAGGCGGGCGAGCGTTTGGACGAGGTCATGCTGCCAAAGGTCCGGCGCGCGTCCGACGTCGTCGCCCTCGACCTCTTATTGAGCCAGGTCGAGGTCAACGCCGGACTACCGGCCGGTCACGTCGGCATCGAAGCCCAGATCGAGACGGCCGAAGGACTCATCAACGTCGAGGAGATCTGCGCGGCCTCGGCGCGCCTCGAGTCCATCGTCTTCGGTCCGGCCGACTTCGCCGCGTCGATCGGGATGCCAGTGACGACCATCGATGAGGCCATCCACCTCGGGCCCTCGAACCCCTTCAGCTACGTCTTCGCGAAGATCCTGGTCGCGGGCCGGGCTAACGGACTGCACGTCATCGACGGGCCCTTCCTTAAGGTCCGCGACCTCGACGCGCTGCGCTTCGCCGCCGGCATCAGCGCCTCCTACGGCTTTGACGGGAAGTGGGCGTTGACGCCGGATCAGGCGCTCGTCTTGAACGAGGTCTACTCACCCGATCAAGAGCTCTTCGACAAGTCCTTCGACATTCTCGACGCCTACGAGGAGGCGACCGACCAGCGCCGCACCGGCGCCGTCATGTTCGGCGACGAGATGATCGACGAGGCGTCGGCGAAGATCGCTCGTTCGTTCGTCGCACGCGGTCTGCGTTCGGGCCGCACGCGCACGCCGAAGTAACGCGACGCCGACCGCTACCGCGAGGGCGACGCGTCCTCGAGTAGTCGCCGGGCGATCACCTTCAGACAGAGCGTCTCGTCGGCCCCCTCGAAGATCGAGAGCACACGCGCGTCGACGAAGTAGCGGCTCACCGGGTACTCCTCGGCGTAGCCCATGCCGCCGTGGATCTGCATCGCCTCGCGCGTGACCCACTCCGCGGCCCGACAGACGTACGCCTTCGCCATCGAGGCCTCGAGGGTGCCGTCGCCGCGAGCCATGAGGCGCGCGACCTCGAGCGAGAACTGGCGGGCGCACTGGATGATCGCGGCCATGGTGGCGAGCTTCACGCGGGTGAGCTCGACGTCGATGAGCGCCCGGCCGAAGACGACGCGCGAACGGGCGTAGTCGAGGGCCGCCTCGTAGGCCGCCTGCATGACGCCGACCGCCCGCGCCGCCGTCTGGAGTCGACCGTTCTCGAAGCCGGCCATCTGGAAGTAGAAGCCCTGGCCGACGCCCGCGTCCCCGCCGATGAGATTGGCCAGTGGGACGAACCAGTTCTCGAAGCTCAGTTCGTACGAGTGCATCCCTCGATAGCCAATGGTGTCGATCGGACGTCCCTCGAGACGCCCGCTGGCGTCACTGCGGCCTTCCTCGGCCGCGTCTTGGCGAAAGAGAAAGCCACGCGCCTCCCCTCGTGGCTTCTCGACGAGAAAGAGCGAGAGGCCGCGATGCGCGAGCGCGCGATCGGGATCGGTTCGAGCGAGCACGACGAGCAGCTCGGCCCGTGCGGCGAAGGTGCACCAGGTCTTCGTCCCGTTGATGAGCCAGCCACCCTCGGTCTTTGTCGCGCTCGTCGTCAAGTTGGCGACGTCGGAACCAAAGTCTGGCTCGGTGACCGCGATCGCACAGAGCGTCTCGGCACTCGCGAGACGCGGCAACCATTCGGCGCGCTGCTCGTCGGTGCCCCCACGAAGTAGGGCGCGCGTCAGAATCTCGGGACGAGTGATGAGCGAGCCGCCGATGCCCAGTGACGCCCACGAGAGTTCCTCGGTGGCGACGACCATACCCACGTACTCGGACTCGCCGCCCTCGGAGAAGCCGCCGAACGCCTCGGGGATCGAGAGACCGAAGCCACCGAGTTCGGCGAGACCGGCGATGACCGATTCGGGGATGTCGGCGTTGGTCCGATGAACCTTCTCGGCGTGGGGAAGTACCTGCTCCTCGGCGAAGCGGTGAAAGGTGTCCGCGACCAGGGTGAAGTCGTCGCCGAGGTGGCGATCCCCGGGCGAATCGGCGAGCTCGCTCAGATACGCCGCGTCCCCGAAGCGAGCGACGAAGCCATGAAAAGGTTCGAACCAGGCGGCTTCGACGCGCCAGTCGCGTTCGCGACCAACGACGCTCGCGGCAAGTTCCCTGAGGGCGAGCGCAACGAACGCCAGGACGAGACGGGCCTCTCCGTCGCCGCGTCGGCCGTAGTCGAGTGAGGCGCGCGCGGTGGCGAGGGCACTCGCGGCGTGCGCGACGTCGTAGGCGAAGGCCTCGTTCTTCTCGACACCGCCGCGGGCAGCGAGTTCGACCAGCGCGCCGTCAACGACCCGCCCGGCTTCTCCCAGCAGACCAGTAGCGACGTCGAGATCGGGCGCGAGCGCGGTCATACGTGAAACCTACAGGTTGAGCGTTTGGGCCCCGGCGTAGGCTGGCCCCGTGAACGTGACGATGCTGCTCGCCGACTCCGCCCAGGTGGCCGACGGAAAGCTCTACGTCCTCGGCGGCGGGTGGTCGGTCACCGGGCCCGAGCCCACGCCGTCGGCGGTCGCGATCAAGGTGGGCGTTGACTCCCACGAGTTCAACGCGTCGCACCACTGGGAGCTCTTCCTCGAGGACGCCGACGGACAGCAGGTCCGCTTCGAAACGCCAGAAGGATCACAGATCATTGAAGTGCGGGGCGACTTCGCCGCGACGAGTCCCGAAGACGTTCCCGTCGGGACGCCGGTTGACGTACCGATCGCCGTGAACTTCGGCCCAATCCCGCTCTTGGCCGGCTCCCGCTACACCTGGCGCATGGTCATCGACGGCGAGACGTTGCCCGGCGGGCTCGTCTCGTTCACGACGCGACCGGTTCGCGAACCGGTCCTCGAAGAGTAAGCGTCGTAGGGGCAAGAAGATATCGTGACGACCTACGATCGCCCCTTCGGTCGCTATTTCGAGGAGTTCGAGATCGGCGACGTCTATCGGCACTGGCCCGGCAAGACCATCACCGAGGCCGACGATCACCTGTTCTCCATGATCACGATGAACCATCACCCCCTGCACACGAACGCCTGGTACGCGGAGCACGAAACGACCTTCGGAAAGAACGTGGTCGTCGGCAACCTGGTGTACTCGGTGGTCCTCGGGATGAGCGTGCCCGACGTCTCCGGCTCGGCGATCGCGAACCTCGAGGTGGAGTCCCTCATTCATCGCAACCCCACCTTCCACGGTGACACCATCTACGCCGAGTCGCGAGTGCTCGAGGTGGCGCCGTCAGCCTCGAAGCCCGATCGAGGTGTCGTCACCGTCGAAACCAAGGGCTTCAACCAAGACGGACTCGAGGTCTGCTACTTCCGACGCAAGGTGATGGTCTGGCGCCGCGAGGCGGCACCGGCGCGACGCCGACCCAACGGTGACGACGTCTGGTCCTAGCGACCTGACGAGTTATCGTCGGTCACTGCTGCGCGCCGCTCCGCGCCTCGCGCGCGACCTCCCGTGGCTCAACGATGGTCGTCCCTGGGCGGTCCTGGTGAGCGAGATAATGCTCCAACAGACCCAGGCGAGGCGCGTCGTCGAGCCGTGGCGTCGGTTCATGGAGCAGTTTCCGACACCGCAAGACTGCGCGGAGGCGCCACTCGCCGACGTGCTCGTCGCGTGGCGCGGGCTCGGATATCACCGGCGAGCGAAGGCGCTCCACGACACCGCAAGGATCCTGTGCGAGCGTTTCGGGGGCACAGTGCCTCGCACCGTCGGCGAACTCGCGACGTTGCCCGGGGTCGGGGAGTACACGGCGAACGCGGTCGCCAGTTTCGCCTATGGCGAACGGGTCGCCGTGCTCGACACCAACGTTGGGCGCGTCCTCGCGCGAGCCGTGGCCAATCAGACGCTCTCGCGAAGCCAGGCGAAGGATCTCTCCACGAGATTGCTCGGACGTTCCCCATCAGCCCGCTTCAACCAGGCGATGATCGACCTTGGTGCGCAGCACTGTCGCGCGAAGCCTCGATGTGACGAGTGTCCGCTCATTCGACGATGTGCGTGGCGTCTCGAAGGCGGCGAGGATCCCGCACCGACGAGCGCCGCGGTCTCGCGAGCACAACCGCGTTTCGAGGGTTCGACGCGCCAAGTTCGAGGGCGCGTCCTCGACGCGCTCCGCCGGGGACCTAGGTCGCGACGCGAACTGTCGGCGAGCATCGAAGGACTAACGATTTCGCGACGCGACGAAATCCTCACCGGCCTTCTGAGCGACGGACTCATTGCGCGAGACGGTATTGCGTATTCGTTGTCGGTGAACTAAGCGGTCTCTTCACTCCGCCAACGTTCGGACGATCGCGAACACTTCGCGAACTGTTGCGGTTGGAAATCGTCGCGTCGGCTCATCGTCGCTGACAAGATCGAACGGTAGTCTGGGCGCCGTGGCCTCCTTCGATAACGCCCACTGCAAGGAGGTTCTCGGCCACTACGCCACTGGCATCGTCGTGATCACCGCCCTTTCGCCCGAAGGACCGGCCGGCTTTACGTGCCAGACGTTCGGTTCGCTGTCGGTGGACGCGGCCCTCGTCTTCTTCGCCGCCACGAGCACCTCCGTGTCGTGGGGGCGGATCCGCCAAGTCGGCGTGCTCGGTGTGAACATCTTGAAGGACGACCAGGAGGCCCTCGCGCGAGTGTTCGCCGTGACGGGCTCCGACAAGTTCGCCAACGTATCGTGGTTTCGGGCGCCGAACGGGTCACCGTTTCTCGACGGTTCGCTGGCCTACCTGGAAGGGACGCTGCGCGAGGTCGTCAACCACGGCGATCACGACATCGCCGTCGCCGAGATCGACTTCGCCACGACCGAGCCCGGCGAGCCGCTCGTCTACTACCGGGGCGGGTACCGACAACTTTCCTGATTCGAGCGCGTTCACTACGCTTCGCTTGTGGCGGACGTGCACGGGGCCAAGTGCCTCACTCGAGTACGAGCGTGATCCTGGCCATTGAGATCGCCGCCGTCGTCGTGGTCGCCCTCGCCCTCGTCGCGACGGTACTGCGAGTCCGAAAGCTTCGCCGCGACGAGATGCGCGAGCTCTCACGGCCGGTGGAGCGTCGGCTGATCTCTCCGCCGCCCTCGCCTTACGCGCCGTCGAAGGGGTTCCGACTGATCGACGACGACGGTGAACCGCTGCACCGGCCCCCGGTCGAGCGACCGCGCCTCGACCCCGAGCGCCACTACGTCTTCAGTGAATCGACGACGGGGGCGGAGGACGTCGTTGCCGCGCATCGCCGACACAACGACGACTGGTTTCTCTCACGTTCGTCCCATCGGTCGACTTCGTCGATCATGTTGCGGCGCGCCGCCGTGACCTTGCTCGTGGCCCTGGTCGTGGCCGTCGTCGTGACCTACTACCTCGACCACCGATCGCCGTCGTCCCCGGGTACCACGACCACCACGACGAGCGCACCACCGAGTGCGTCGGGGGCATTCACGCGCTCCGTCACAGTCTCGGCGTGGTCGGCCGCCGCGGACAACGCGGTGTCGCGTCCGCTAATGACGAGCTACGCGGTGCGCGTGTCGAGCACGTCGTCGCCGACGTGGGTCACTTAAGGCTCGGCGTGGCTCGGTGATGGGCCGATCTCGTTGAGGAGCCACGCCACGATCTGGGCCTCGTCGCGCCAGGCGTCGTAACGGCCCGAGACGCCACCGTGGCCGGCCCCGAGCTCGGTCTTCAGCACTACTTGGTTCGAGGGATTGGCGTCGCGTAGCTTGAGCACCCACTTCGCCGGCTCCCAGAAGCCGACGCGCGTATCGTTCAGGCCCGCCGTCACGTAGAGGTGGGGATAGAGAACGGGCGACGCGTCGTCATCTTGTTCGCGCACGTTGTCGTAGGGGGAGTAGCCAGTCATCGTGCGGTAGCTCGTGGCGCTGGCGCCGGGGTTGCCCCACTCCTCCCATTCGCCAACGGTGAGCGGGAGGCTCTCGTCGAGCATCGTCGTCACGACGTCGACGAAGGGAACTTCGGCGACGATCGCGTGGAACAGCTCCGGCGCCGCGTTGATGCACGCGCCCATGAGGAGCCCTCCGGCCGAAGCGCCCCGGGCGGCCAGCTGCTCCGGCGTGGTCCAGCCCGTTGCAACCAACCACCTCGCCACCGACAAGAAGTCGCTGAAGGTCGAGGGCTTCTGGGCGAGGCGACCCATCTCGTACCACGAACGACCCATCTCGCCGCCACCGCGCACGTGGGCGATAACGAAGGCCGCGCCGCGTTCGAGCCAGGAGAGACGAATCGAGGAGAACGTCGGGTCGGCGGAGATCTCGTAGCTGCCGTAACCGTAGAGCAAGACGGGGACCGGTTGGCGGGGGTGGAGGGTCCCGTCGGGGTCTTCGTCGACAAGGTCGCGACGAACGACGACCGACACCGGCACGCTCACCCCGTCACTGGCGCGGACCCAGAGTCGGCCGGTGGCGTAGGCGGCCTCGTCGTAGCCGCCGACGACGCGCTGCTGCTTTCGCACGATGCGTTCGCCCGTCTCCACGATGACGTCGGCGACGAGCCGCGGCGTCGTGAGCGACGTGATCAGCACGCGCAGTTGGGAGGTCACGAAGTTGGGGTTCGACGAGAGGACGACGGTGTTCGGGAACGCCCCACCCTCGACCAGCGCGGAGCGCTCGAGCAGCGTTTCACCGAAGGGGTCCACATCGGCGAGCAGGGGGATGAGTCGGAGCGCGGCGCAGCCGTTCTCGCGCTCGCTGAGCGCGAGGAACGAGTCGAAGGCGTCAACGCCGTCGAGCCGGCAGCCGGGGCGCTCCGGTACGATCTCGCGCCACTCATCCCCGCCTACTGGTCGGGCGAGCAGGCGAAAGTCGGTAGCGCCCTCGTTGGTGATCTTGAGCCACCAACCGTCTCCACCGGCGTTACTGAAGTGTTCGACGCCGTACTCGACGCCTAATCGCCGCTCCTCAAGGACCGACAGTTGTCCCGTGGGCTCGTCGGCCGAGACGAAGCGGACCTCGGTCGTCATCGATGAGCTCGTCGAGACGATGATCATTCGGTCGTCTCGACTGCGGCCGACCGACACCAGGTACTGGGCGTCGTCCTCTTGGTAGACGAGGACGTCGTCGTCGCTCGAAGTACCGAGTTCGTGGCGCCAGACCTGCCACGGTCGGTTCGCCTCGTCGACGCGGGTGTAGAGGAAGTGCCGGCTATCGTTCGCCCAGGCGAAGCCGTAGTACACGTCCTCGACGGTGTCAGCGATCGGCTCTTGGCCGGCGAGCGGTCGGACGCTCAAGTGGTGACGTTCGTTGCCGTCGAAGTCGGTGCCGACGGCGACCCACGTTTCGTCCGGACTTAGTGCGAGCACACCCACCGAGAGGAACTCGTGATCGGCGGCCTCGAGGTTCTCGTCGAGGATCACCTGCTCTCCCTCAAAGGTCGTCTCAGGATCGATCACGGGTGGCGTGAGGTCATCACCGCGCGTGGGTACGCGCGCGCTGATGGGGTAGTTCAGTCCTTCGCGTGTGCGCTCGAAGTACCACCACGCGCCCTTACGCACCGGCACCGAGATGTCGGTCTCGTCGACGCGGTCCTTGATCTCGAGGTAGAGCTGGTCCTCGAGCGCCTTGAGGGGCTCGAGGACGGCGGCGTGGTAGGCGTTCTCCTCTCGGAGGTGCGAAAGGACCTCCTCGTTGTCGCGATCCATCAGCCAGTAGTAGGGGTCGACGCGGGTATCGCCGTGGCGAGTGATGGAATGGGGTCGGCGAGCGGTGGTGGGGGGGTTCAGCACTCCTCCACACTTGCAGTTAAAAGGGGTCAGGCTCCTCCGTGGGGTTAGTACTATGGACATAGGGATTATCCCGGAGGAGCGCAATGGCGATTGAGAATCTGGACTTCAGCCGGTACCAGCTGGGCTGGTCGGACGACCAGCTTCCCATCTTCAAACCGAAGAAAGGCCTCAACGAGGCGATCGTGCGTGAGATGTCGGCCATGAAGGGCGAAGAGCCCTGGATGCTCAAGTTCCGCCTCGACGCCCTGAAGCGCTTCGAGAGAAAGCCCATGATGCCCTGGTTCGCCGAGCGCATGCCCGACCTCGACTTCGACGACATCTACTACTACGTGAAGCCGACCGACCACCAGGTGAACGCCTGGGAGGACCTTCCCGACGCGATCAAGGACACCTACGAGAAGTTGGGCATCCCCGAAGCTGAGCGCAAGTACCTGGCCGGCGTGACGGCCCAGTACGAGTCCGAGGTGGTCTTTCACCGCAACCGCGAGGACCTCGCGCGCCTCGGCGTGCTGTTCTGCGACATGGACACCGCAGTACGCGAGTACCCCGAGATCGTGCGCAAGTACTTCGGCACCATCATCCCGCCGAACGACAACAAGTTCGCCGCCCTCAACTCCGCGGTGTGGAGTGGCGGCTCGTTCATCTACGTGCCGCCAGGAGTGAAGGTCGAGTCGCCCCTGCAGGCCTACTTCCGCATCAACACCGAGAACATGGGTCAGTTCGAGCGCACACTGATCATCGCCGACGAGGGATCCCAGGTCCACTACGTCGAGGGCTGCTCGGCGCCGGTGTACTCGACCGACTCGCTGCACTCCGCGGTCGTGGAGCTCGTCGCCCTGCAAGGCGCACGCATCACCTACACGACCATCCAGAACTGGTCGAACAACGTCTACAACCTGGTGACCAAGCGCGCCCGCGCGGAGGCCGAGGCGCACGTCGAGTGGATCGACGGCAACATCGGTTCGCGACTCACGATGAAGTACCCGTCGGTCTACCTGATGGGTCCGAAGGCGTCGGGCGAAGTGCTCTCGGTCGCCTACGCCGGCCCCGGCCAGGTCCAAGACGCCGGCGCCAAGATGATCCACTGCGCGCCCGAAACCACCTCGACGATCGTCTCGAAGTCCATCTCGAAGGACGGTGGCCTCACCGCCTACCGCGGTCTCGTGAAGGTCGAAGAGGGCGCCACCGGCGCCAAGAGCTTCGTGCGCTGTGACGCGCTCATCCTCGACGAGATGTCGACCTCAGAGACCCGGCCCTACATGGAGGTCGGCGAACAGGACGCCTCGATCGGTCACGAGGCGACGGTGTCGAAGATCGGCGACGACCAGCTGTTCTATCTGATGAGCCGGGGTCTCACGGAGGCGCAGGCGATGGGCATGATCGTGAACGGCTTCATCGAGCCGGTGACCCGGACGCTACCGATGGAGTACGCCGTTGAGTGGTCGCGTCTCATTGAGCTGCAGATGGAAGGCTCGATCGGTTAGCGAGGCGCTCGCCACATCGTGTAGTACGGCGGCCCACCCGCCACCGGATTGACGGTGTCGCGAAGTTCATAGCCGAAGCGCCGGTAGTACGCGTGATTGTCCACCTTCTGCGTCTCGAGGTAGCTGGCGACGTGTTCGGCGTCGGCGCGCGCGAGCCCGTCCTCCATCAACAGCGTGCCCACGCCCACTCGCTGCGACGCGGGGTCAGCGACCAGCAGCAGCAAGTACCAGTGGGGATCCTTCGGGTGGACCTTCTGGATCGTCTTCATGTACACACCGCCGATCTGCAGCGAGCGCGGTCGGCGCGCGAGCGCGCGCAGCGAGCTCGGCAACTGGGCGAGTTGGTTCGCGAGGCTCAAGGGGTAGTGCCCGGTCGTCAGCCAGGCCGAGACGCCGAGGATCTCGTTGTGGTCGCCGCGCACGGTGACGAGGCGACCGCCGTCACCGAGGTGCGCGATCTGGCCGCGAAAGAGGATCGTGAGACTGCGGGCGCGCGTGCGGTCGTCGGGCAGGAGATAGCGAAAGTACGCGTCGTCGACGAAGGCCCGGCTCGCGACGGTCGCGGCCTCGACAAGTTCGGCCTTCTCAAGTCTGGAGTCGTCGAGTCGAAGGGTGCCAGGCATCCGACGAAGCCTACGACCTGGCCCGACGTGAAATAATTGTTGGATGGGCATGCGAGAAGAGTGCAAACACTTCCAGAGCCGTACCTACAAGTCCGGCGAGGTGGCGCGATTCTGCGTGCTCGGCAACGCGCCGGACCAGCCGTGGTCGTGCCCGGAGAACTGTCTCACCTACGAGCGGCGCTTCGTCGACATCGGCTGGTCGCACGGCTCACTGGTCGACCGTGCGGTCGAGGTTGCCCCGCCCGACGTGCCCATCGAGGACCGTCGCCAACTGCTCGACTCGGCGAGTGAGATCGTCAACGCCGTGGCGCCCGAACTCATCGAGGAGCGCCGTCGCGAGGTCGAGGAGCAGCGTCGACGCGACCGGCGTCCCTGGAAGTTCTGGCAGCGCTAGGTACCCGAGAAGTCTGGCGGGCGCCGTTCCCTAAAGGCGCTCATCGCCTCGCGCAGGTCGTTGCTGCGCAGGTACATCGTGCTCCACCGAGCCACGAAGTCGAGTCCTTCAGCCACCGTGCGCCCGTCATTCGCCGCCAAGACCGCCTTGGTGCCGCGCACGGCGAGCGGTGAGTTGGCGGCGATCTCGTGGGCGAGTGCGTACGCGCCGTCGAGCACGTCGTTCGCCCCGGTGCCGTAGACCCGGTTGACGAGGCCGATCCGCTCTGCCTCAGTGGCGCCGACGTCCTTGCCCGTGAGCGCCAATTCGGCGGCGTGGCCGGCGCCAACGATTCTCGGAAGCCGCTGCAACGTCCCGAGATCGGCGACGATCGCGATCTTTGTCTCGCGGACCGAGAACGTCGCGTCGCCGGCGGCGAGGCGCAGGTCGCACGCCGTCATGAGGTCGACTCCACCGCCGATGCAGTAGCCGTGCACGGCCGCGATCACGGGGACCTCGAGCTCGGCGACGGCCGTGATCGAAGCTTGCATCTCACGAACTGCCGAAAACGCGCGGACGTTCGCCGTGGCCGACGAGTCGGATTCCTCGCTGAGAAATCCGGCGCCGAACTCCTTTAGGTCGAGTCCCACGCTGAAGTGTGGGCCGCGGGCCGCGATGACGAGAACTCGAATCGTCGTGTCACCCGCGATCGCCGCCGCCGCGAGCGGGAGGTCGTGCCAAAACGCCCGGCCGAGAGCGTTGCGCGCTTCGGCGCGATCGAGCCAGAGCGTGGCGACGTGGTCAGTGACGTCGAGCGACAACACGTCGGAATCGAACACAAGAGCACCCCCTGACGAAGGCTCAGCCTACGTCGCGTCCTGCGGTGAGCCCGACCCTGCCCGGTACACTGCCTGAGTCCTTCTCCCTATGAATACCTTCGCCGACTCCGCCGCCACGTTCATCGACAGCCGTCCCGACGCCAAGGAACGGCGCGAGGCCTGGTCGGTCTTCGAAGCGCTCGGCCTGCCCACGGTAAGTGACGAGGTGTGGCGCTACGCGCCCCTTGGCGAATTCGGACTCGAGCATTTCAGCGTGCCGAGCGGTCCGGCGCCGCGTCCGGACTCGGAGTTCGCTACCCAGCTGGGCCAGCGAGCGGGTCTGGTTGTTCGGGTCATCGACGGGTTCTGCGTCGACGCGGGAAGCCCGCCGGCGGGGGTCAGGATCGAGGTCGACCAGTCCAACGACTCCCTCGCGGGGGAGTCTCTTTTGCGCCGCTACGAGAGCGACACCTTCGCCCTCCTTAACGCGGCCCTGGCGCCGGGCACCACGCTGATCAGCGTCGACGCGGGCGTTGCCGTCGCCGAGCCGATCGTCGTGCTCAACGAGTCGACGCGGGGGGCTTCGTTCCCGCGCACCCAGATCGTCCTCGGTCGCGGATCGAGCGTGACGGTCGTCGAGTACTTCGAAGGGGGTGAGGACGCCCTGGTGGTACCGGTGAGCGAGTACCGCTTAGGTGACAACGCGTCGCTTCGGCTCATCACCTATCAGCGTCTCGACGCCACGGCGTGGCACGTCGCCAGAACGACCGGGCTTCTTGTCGCGCGACGCCCGGCTCCACCAGGCGGTCGTCGGCTTCGGCGCGCACTATGACCGTTCGCGCAACGACGCCGAACTTGAGGGTGCGGGCGCCAGCAACGAGCTGCGCACCACCTTTCTCGGCTCGGGCGACCAGGTGCACGACTTTCGCACCCGGCAGTTCCACGAAGCGCCACGCACGACGTCGACGCTGCTCTCCAAGGGCGCGGTCGCTGATCGCTCGCGGTCGGTCTACACCGGGCTGATCGAGATCGAAAAGGGCGCCAAGCGTACCGACGCCCGTCAGACCAATCACAACCTCCTGCTCTCGCCCCACGCGCACGCCGACAGCGTGCCGAATCTCGACATTCGAGAGAATGACGTCATGTGCGCGCACGCCTCGAGCGTGGGTCCGCTCGACGAGCTCCAGCGTTGGTACCTCGAGTCGCGCGGCGTGAGTCGCGACGACGCGCAGCGCCTGTTGATCCAGGGCTTCTTCTACGAGATGCTCTCGGCGCTGCCGAGCGAACTCGCCGAGCTGGTCGAGCGCGACGTCGCGGCGGTCCTCGCGAACGTCGCGGGGTCGATCTCGTGAGCGCCGTCGACATCGGTACGCTCGCGGAGTTTGAGGTCGGCGTGCCTCGTCAACTGCACGTCGAGGGTAAGACCCTCGTCGCCGTGCGGGTTGATGAGACGCTCTACGTGCTCGACGATCGGTGCAGCCACGAGGAGTACAGCCTCGCCGACGGGGAGGTTGACCTCGAGAGCGCCGAGATCGAGTGCGGGCGCCACGGATCGATGTTTCGCCTCGAAGACGGCACGCCGACCTCGCTGCCCGCCACGAGGCCGGTCGCTCACTACGACGTGGAGAGCCGCGACGGCCGATTGGTGGTGCTGCTGCCGTGAGTTCGACGCTCGTCATTGAGGGGCTGCGAGTCGCCGTCGGAGACCGTGAGGTCGTCAAAGGTTTCAACCTGACCATGCGATCCGGGGAGGTGCACGCGATCATGGGGCCGAACGGCTCGGGCAAGTCGACGTTGGCCTACGCGCTGACCGGCCACCCCGGCTATCGGGTGCTTGAGGGTTCGGTGCGCATTGACGACGTCGAGCTGTTGACGTTGTCGCCGACCGACCGGGCCCGCGCGGGACTGCTGCTCGTCCTGCAACAGCCTTTCGAGATCCCCGGCGTTCGACCATTCGACTTGCTGAAGGCGGCCGGGGCCGACGCGTCGACGCTGCGCGCGCGCATGCTTGACGAGGCCCGCCAGATCGAGTTGCCCGCTGAGGTCCTTGACCGGTTCGTGAACGTCGATCTCTCCGGGGGTGAACGAAAGCGTGCCGAGATGGTCCAGCTCGGCGTGTTGCGTCCGACCTTCGCCCTGCTCGACGAGATCGACTCCGGTCTCGACGTCGACGCGCTCGACGCCGTCGCCCGCCGTCTGGTCGCGGCGACCACCGAGTGGAACTGCGGCGTGCTCGCGATCACGCACTTTCGACGGCTGCTCGTCGAACTTCCGCCGACCCGAATTCACGTGATGAGCGACGGAAGAGTCGTCGCCACCGGGGGGCCGGAACTCGCCGTGACGCTCGAGCGAGACGGCTACGAGGTGTTCCGAGGCGCCACGGCCTAGCCCTATATTTCGCAAACCCGGCGATAAACTTGCTCGATGCCCGACGGACGTGATTACTACCCGGGCGAGCCCACGGGCAGTCGACGCCAGCGCCGCGACCTCGCTAATCAGCAACGGCTGATGGCCCTCGGTAACGCCGTCGACGAGAAAAATGGGATAAAGCGGCGGCGCCCGCGGCGTCGCGACCACCGCGTCCGACGTCGAGTGGCCATCGCGAGTCTCGCCGTGGTTTTGGTGATTGTGGCCGTCTTGGGTGGCGGCTACCTCTATCTGAACTGGCGGTTCGACAAGATTCCTCGCGTCACGGTGGCGGGCGAGGCGGCGATGCCGATCTCGGGTCAACCCTTCAACATCCTCATGATCGGCTCGGACTCGCGGGCCGGACTCTCCGGCCTCCTCGCGCGCCAGACCGGCGCGAACACCGGCACGGTCGGCGGACAGCGAAGCGACGTGATCAAGATCGTCCACGTCGACCCGAACGCGGGCACGATCTCGATGATCTCGATCCCGCGCGACACGATGGTGACCCTCCTCGCCAATCAGTCGCTCTACGGCCAGTTCAACCGGATCAACGTCAACTTCGGGAACGGACCGTCGCTGCTGGCCCAGACGATCACCGCCAACTTCGGCATCCCGATCCATCAGACGATCGTCGTGAGCTTCGCCGGACTGATTAACGCCGCCGACGCCCTGGGCGGGATCTACCTCGACTTTCCCTATCCCTCGTGGGACCCCGATTCGGGGCTGCGGGTCCTGCATCCGGGCTGTCAGCTCATCCAGGGCTTCCAGGCCCTCGCGGTCGACCGCAGCCGGCACTTTTACTACAACGTCAAACACGCCACGAAGTTCCCAGACCTCAACGACTCCTATGACGAGCTCTACAACCTCGGCTGGATGTACGACCCGACGAGCGACTTCGGTCGCATCGACCGTCAGAACGCCTTCCTGCGCGCCATGGTCGACCAGGCGCGCAAGCTCTATAACCCCCTGACGATCAACAACTTCCTCTCGCAGCTGCCCCAGGGGATCACCTTGGACAAGAACTTCTCGCTGCGTGAGCTGATCGGGCTCGCCGTACGTTTCCATAACCTCAGTGCCAACGCGATTCAGACCTACACGCTGCCGACGCTCGCGGAGAACAACACCAACCTCGGCGACGTCCTCTACGTCGACCAGCCCGCCACCCAGCAACTGCTCGTCAACATCTTTGGCGGCCAGCTCGAGGCGCCGACCAACCCTCCACCGAACACCGCGCTCCAGACCCCGCCGCCACCGGTCGTCACGACGACCACGACGCTGGCGACGACCGTGACGACGAAGAAAACCGGCACGTCATCGACCACCACGACGACGACGAACCCGACGCTCGCCGTGCCCTCTTACGACCCGAGGCCCTGTACGCCCTAAGCCGACGCGGTGAGTTCGTCGAGGCCCTGTCGAAGCGTGTTCCAGGCGAGCGTCGCGCACTTGATCCGCACCGGGAACTTCACGACGCCCTGGAGGGCGGCGAGCTCTCCCAATCGGCGCAAGTCCGCGTCGGTCGCGTCGTCGGCGCTCGCGAGGTCCGACTCGCGCGCCGTCATGAGTTCCTTGAAGCGCGCGATCGTGGCGTCGACGTCGTCGAGCGGCTGGCCCTTCACCGCGGCGCTCATGAGCGACGCCGACGACTGGGAGATCGAACAGCCGTGGCCCGTGTGTTTGAGATCGACGAGGACCCCGTCGCGCACCTCGAGGTAGGCGACGACCTCGTCGCCGCAGAGCGGGTTGAACCCCTCGACCCGGTGCGCGGGCGGGGAGGGCAGTTCCCCGCGGTTACGTGGGGAGCGGTAGTGATCGAGGATTATCTCGCGGTACAGGTCTTCGAGGTTGGAGGTCATCTACCCGAACATTTTAAGGGCGTGCTCGAGCCCCTCGATAAGCACGTCGGTGTCGACGCGCATCGAGTACGGACCGAAGGACGCGCGCGCCGTCGCCGGGAGAGAGAAGCGACGCATGAGCGGCTTGGCGCAGTGGTGTCCGGGCCGCACGCAGACGCCGAACTGGTCGAGCACCTGGGCCACGTCGTGGGGGTGCACGCCCTCGACGTCGAGGCTGATGACGCCGCCCCGTAGCTCGGTGGTGGCGGGTCCGATCACGCGGACGCGCCCGTCGAAGGCGAGCGCGAGCCGTTCGAGCGCGTCGGCGGTGAGGAGGGTGTCGTGCGCGGCGACGTTGTCCATGCCGAGTCCCTCGAGGTAGCGCACGGCGGCGTGCAGGCCCACGGTCTCGGCGATGGGTGGCGTCCCGGCCTCGAAGCGCGCGACGCCCTTGGCGGGCGTGAACCCGTCGAGTCGCACGTCGGCGATCATGCCGCCGCCGCCCAGGAACGGCGGCATCGTGTCGAGGACCTCCTGGCGAGTCCACAGCACGCCGATGCCGGTCGGGCCGAGCATCTTGTGCCCGGAGAACGCGAAGAAGTCGACCTCGAGGTCCGCGACGTCGGTCGGGCCGTGGATGATGCCCTGTGCGCCGTCGACGGCGACGAGCGCCCCGGCGCGGTGGGCGCGCGTGGCGAGTTCCTTGATCGGGTTCTGGGTGCCGAGGACGTTCGACATCGACGTGACGGCGAGGAGCTTCGCGCCGTCGAGCAGTTCGTCGAGGGTTGAGAGGTCCAGGCGAAAGTCGTCACCGACGGGTATGAAGCGGACGTCGACGCCGCGACTCTCGCGCAGCTGGAGCCACGGCACGATGTTGGCGTGGTGCTCCATTTCGGTGGCGAGCACGACGTCCCCCGGCGCAGGTGCGTGACGCCCCAGGACTTGGCGACCAGGTTGAGAGACTCGGTGGTGTTCTTCGTGAAGACGACTTCACTGGCCCCGCCGGGCGCGTTGATGAACCCCGCGACGGCCGCGCGCGAGCCCTCGTAGGCCTCGGTCGCCTCGTTCGCCGTCTGGTAGACGCCGCGGTGAACGTTGGCGTGGCGAAGTTCGTAGTAGCGGCTCATGGCGTCGATGACCGCGTGCGGCTGGAGCGAACTCGCGCCCGAGTCGAGGTAGGTGATCGGGCGGTCGTTGACGACGCGCTGGAGCAGGGGAATGTCGGCGCGGACCCGCCGGGCGCTGAAGCTCGTCACGCGCTCACCGGTCGCCACGCGTCGTAGCCCTCGTGGTCGATCAACGTGGCGAGCTCGGGTCCACCCGAGTGCACGATCCGCCCGTCGAAGAGCACGTGGACGAAGTCGGGGCGGATCTCGTCGAGGAGCTTGACGTAGTGGGTCACGACGACGGCGCCCATCGAGGGGTGTTGCTCACGCACGGTGCGCACGCCCTTCGCGACGGTGCGCAGCGCGTCGATGTCGAGTCCCGAGTCGGTTTCGTCGAGCAGCGCAACGACCGGGTCGAGCAGCGCCATCTGGAGGACCTCGTTGCGCTTTCGTTCGCCGCCCGAGAAGCCGTCATTGAGATGCCGTTCGGCGAAAGCGGCGTCGATCCCGAGTCGGTCCATCCACTCCGCGAGGTCGAGTCGCACCTCGAGGACGCTCAGCTCCTCGAGCCCCTTTCGCGCGGCGATCGCCTGACGCAGGAACTGGATGACCGACACGCCACTGATCGCTTCGGGGTACTGAAAGGCGAGAAACAGCCCGGCCCTCGCGCGCGCGTCGGGACTCCACGAACCGATGTTCTGACCGAGGAAGATGATCTCTCCGGCGGTGACCCGGTAGCCGGGATTGCCCATGATGACGCTCGCGAGCGTCGACTTGCCCGCGCCGTTTGGACCCATGAGCGCGTGCACCTCGCCCTCGTTGACGACGAGATCGACGCCGCGCAGGATCACCGAACCCTCGGCCTCCACGTGAAGATCGCGTAGCTCGAGCAGTGGCTGTGGCACGAGGTGAGCCTACTGGTGCACCTCATTGGCACGACCGTCGATCACCAGCCGCGTTCGACCCACTCGTCGAGGTGAGGACGCTCGACACCGATCGACGAGGGCGCGCCGTGGCCGGGCCAAATGGTCGTCGCCTCGTCGAAGACGCGAAAGAGTCGCTGCTCGATCGAGGCGATGATCGTCGCGAAGTCGCCGCCGGCGAAGGACGTGTTGCCGGGTCCGCCTGGAAAGAGCGTGTCGCCCGTGAAGAGCAGTGGCGTGTTCTCGAGCACGAAACAGATGCTGCCGGGCGTGTGGCCGGGCGTGTGCACCGTGCGCAGGCGCAGGTGACCGACTGTGTGCACGGTGTCGTCATCGAGGTAGTGGTCGTAACCGGGGAGCATTCCGGCGTCCTCCTCGCGAACCCACACGTCGATGCCGGCTTCGCGCACCGCTTCGACCGCGCCGACGTGGTCCCAGTGGCCGTGGGTCTCGAGTACTGAGGTGACGCCGAGACGACGTGCGACGCTGAGCAGTCGATCGTGTTCGTTGGCCGCGTCGAGCAGCGTCGCCTCGCCGGTGCGTCGGCAGCGCACGACGTAGACGTTGTTCGCGATGGGACCGACGACGAAGCGGTGGACCTCGGCGGCGGCGTCGGACCAGACGAGCTCTACGTTGTCCACGCCACCAGATTGGCACGAACTAGTGCCCGGGTGGATTGACTAATCTCGACCTTGGCGCGGTGGCGACGGGGACGAGGGCTCTGGATGAACTTTGGCTTTAGCGAAGAGCAGGACGAACTTCGAAAGATGGTGCGCCGTTTTCTCGAAGAGAAGTCCCCCGAGAGCGAGGTGCGCCGCCTTATGGCTACGGCTGAGGGCTACGACCCCGCGGTCTGGCACCAGATGGCTAATGAACTCGCCCTCCAAGGACTCGGGATTCCCGAGGAGTTCGGGGGCCAGGGCTACGGCCCGGTCGAGCTCTACGTCGTCTTCGAGGAGATGGGCGCCGCACTGCTGTGCGCACCATATTTCTCTACCGTCGCTCTGTCGGCGAACGCGGTTCTCTTGGTGGGCACCGACCAGGACAGGGCCGCCTACCTCCCGGGCATCGCTTCGGGCGAGACAATCGCGACGCTCGCGCTCACCGATGACGCGGGGCTGTGGGATCTCACGACGACCTCGACGTCCGCCCGACGAGAGGGCGACGGCTTCGTCCTCAGCGGCGTGCGCAGCTTCGTGACCGACGGGGTGAGCGCCTCACTTTTGTTGGTGCCCGCAATGACCGAGCGCGGTCTGTCGCTCTTCGCGGTACGTGGCGACGCGAGTGGCGTGTCGCGTGTGTCGCTCTCGACAATGGACCAGACGCGCAAGCAGGCCCGGATCGAATTCGACGGGGCGCCCGCAGCCCTCGTGGGAGAAGAGGGCGCGGCGCTCGAGGGCCTCGAGACGACGGTCCAGATCGCCGAGGCGGCCCTCGCGGCCGAGCAGGTGGGCGGGGCCCAGCGCGTGCTTGATAGCTCGGTCGAGTACGCGAAGAACCGGGTGCAGTTCGGCCGTCCGATCGGCTCGTTCCAGGCGATCAAGCACAAGTGCGCGGACATGTTGCTCGACGTCGAATCGGCCAAGTCCGCCGCCTACTACGCGGCGTGGGCGGCCCAGGAGCGCAACGACGAGTTGCCCATCGCGGCGAGTCTCGCCAAATCGTTCTGCTCGGAGGCCTACTTCCACTGCGCGGCCGAGAACATCCAGATCCACGGCGGCATCGGCTTCACGTGGGAGCACCCCGCGCACCTCTACTTCAAGCGCGCCAAGAGTTCGGAGCTGTTCCTCGGAGACCCCGCGTACCATCGCGAGCTGCTGGCCCAGCGCCTGGGCATCTAAACGTTCGTGCTCGCCCGCGAGCAACTCAGCAGCGGCAAGTCGATCCTCGACCTTCGCGTTGCCACCGCGAGTGGCCAGCCCGAGATTGGCCACGTCCTTGTTTTGGTGCACGGTCTGCCGCGCCTCGCTGGGATGGGTCGCCAAGCGGCGGGACTGCTGCCCGAACTCGCTGAACACGTCGCGACCGAATCCGGTTGGCTCGTCGCGACGGGAACGCTCTCGGGCGTCGGGGCGAGCACGGGCACGTTCTCGGCCACGCAGTGGCGGGCGGACCTCGCGCGCATCCTCGACCGAGTCGCTGATGGCGATGAGCGAGTCTCCCTCGCCGGATTCGGATTCGGGGGCGCGCTCGCCCTCGCCGTCGCGGCGAAGGACCGTCGGGTAAGGGGCGTCGCGACCTTCGCCGCACCGGCTCACCTGCGCGCCTGGGCCGGGTCGCCCGAGGAGATCCACCGTGCCGTGCAAGTTGCCGGGGTTGTCGGCGACGAGCGCGAGTTGCTCGAGGCGAACAGGCTCTTCAAGGACCTGCTCGCGATTGATCCGATGAAGGCTATCGGGAAGATTCCCCCGAGGCGACTACTGATCGGACACGGCACCGACGACCCCGAGGTGCCGGCGTCGGATGCTCGAGACCTTGTGGCGGCAGCGGACGGACGCGCCGAACTCCGTCTCATCCAAGGAGCGGGTCACCAGTTGCGCGCCGATCCGCGAATGGTGGCGACTCTCTTAGGTTGGCTCGACCGTCACCGTTGAGAGTGCCTCATCGAGGGCGAAACGCAGGGCTCGCGCGGACTCCTCGGGGCTCTGCGACTCGGTGAGCGCTCGCACGACGACGAAGTGGCGAAGGCCCGCGGCGACGAGCGAGGCTACGTTCTCTGCGTTGACGCCGCCCGTCACGAACACGGGGCGGCGACTGCGGGCCTGGCTGGCGACGGCGTAGCCGACGCCCGTGCCGGCTCGACCGACTTTGGTCGGTGTTGGTTCGATGGGTCCGGCGCTGAAATAGCTTGCGTCCTCTTCGAGGGCGCGGTCGAACTCGTCCGTCGAGTGCGTCGAAAGGCCGACGATCGCGTCGGGTCCGAGCAGTTCTCGACACCGCGCGACGGAGACGTCTTCCTGGCCGACGTGAACGCCGTCGGCGCCAGCGTCGGCGGCGAGTTCGGGGGAGTCGTTCACGATGAAGGGTACGCCATAGTCCGTACAGATCGGCCGCATCAGCTCGCACCAGCGGAGCTGGTCGGCTTGGGGGAGCTCCTTGTCGCGCAGTTGGACGACGTCGACCCCTCCGCGCAACACTGCCCGCAGGAACGTCGACATGTCCTCGCGCGCGGGAACGCACAGGTAGAGACGGCGCGTTGCGAGGACGAACACGGGACCCACCCTATGAGTCGCCGCCACGCGACACGTGTGACCTAGCGGTGCGGCAGAATGGTCAGGTGCAGATTCCCGCCAAGGCCGACTACGCCATTCGAGCGCTGCTGACGCTCGCGGCGAGCGACGTCTCGGTGAGCGCCGAGCACCTGGCCCAGGAGCAGGACCTCCCGGCGAAGTTCTTGGGCGCGATCTTGAGCGACCTGCGACGCGGCGGTCTCGTGACCAGCCAGCGAGGACCAGAAGGCGGCTTCAAACTCGCGAAGGACCCCGATCAGATCATGATCGCCGACATCCTGCGTGTCGTGAGTGGGCCAATGGCGGGTGTGCGCGGCATGCGTCCCGAGACCCTGATCTACGACGGGGAGGCGAAACACCTGCGCGACGTATGGGTCGCCGTCAGAGGGACTCTGCGCGAGGTTCTCGAGCACGTCACCCTCGGCCAGGTGCTTCGCGGCGATCTTCCGATGGCCGTCACCCGATTCACCAACGACCCTGACGCCTGGATCACCCGCGTCATATGACGCGCCTCTATACCGACGGCGCCTGCCGCGGTAATCCCGGGCCGGGGGGCTGGGCGTGGGCGAGCGGCCCCGACGAGTTCGCGAGCGGCGCCGTGGCGCACACGACGAATCAGCGCATGGAGATCGAAGCGGTCATCGAGGCCCTCAGCGAACACCCCGACGGCGCGATCGAGATCGTCAGCGACTCGAACTACGTCGTCAAGTGCTTCCACGACCGGTGGTACCTCGGCTGGCAGCGGCGGAACTGGAAGAACACGAAGGGCCAGCCGGTCGCGAACCGTGACCTCTGGGACCGGTTGTTGCCCCTCGCGCTCGAAAGCGGACGCGACGTCACGTTCTCGTGGGTGAAGGGTCACTCCGGTGATCGCATGAACGACTTCGTCGACCAGCTCGCCACGTCGGCCGCCGACACCCAGCGCGGACGCCACTCGTAACGCCGAGCGCAGACCGTCGAAACATTAGGATGCCCCGCGGGGGATTCGGTTAAACGAAGGGAATATCGTGGCGAGTGAGGTCCAGCAGTTCGATATCGTCATCATCGGCGGAGGGCCCGGCGGCTACGGAGCGGCCCTCTACGGTGCCGCGGCGGGCCTCAACATCGCCCTCGTCGAGCGGGACAAGGTGGGCGGCACCTGCCTACACCGCGGCTGCGTGCCCGCCAAGGAGTTCCTCGAAACGGCGCACGTCCGTCGGACCTTGGAGCACGCTTCGTCCTTTGGCGTGAACGCGAAGGACGTCTCCCTCGACTTCGCGGTCTCCCAAAACCGCAAGAACGAGGTCGTTGACCGGCTCTACAAAGGTCTGTCGGGCCTGTTGAAGGGTCGTAAGGTGACGATCTTCGAGGGGACCGGGCGCCTTGAGCGTGACCTCACGGTGAGCGTGACCGACGGCGCGGACGCGGGTGTCGTCGCCAAAGCCACCGACGTGATCCTGGCGGCCGGCTCCGTGCCGCGCACCCTGCCAGGCTTCGAGGTGGACGGCGAGATCGTCGTCACCTCGGACGAGTTCCTGGACCTGAGCGCGCTGCCCGAACGGGCGGTCGTCGTCGGGGGCGGAGCGATCGGCTGCGAGTTCGCATCCCTGCTGTCTGACCTCGGCACCAAAGTCACGATTCTCGAGGCGCTGCCCGCGATTCTCACCGGTTGTGACGTCGAGGTCGCGAACGTCGTGCAACGTTCGTTCAAGAAGCGCGGCATCGAGATCCAAACCGGTGTGAAGATCACCGGCCACAACCCCGCGAAGAGCTCGACGACCATTGACGTCGAGGGCGCCGAAGGCGTCCCAGCCGACCTCGTCGTGATGTCGGTGGGGCGCCGTCCGCGAACGGAGGACCTCGTCGCCGAGGGCACTGGCGTGACGATCGACGAGCGGGGCTTCGTCGTGGCCGACGCCTACATGCGAACGAGCGCACCCCACGTGTTCGCGGTCGGGGACGTGGTCGCCAACACGCCCCAACTTGCCCACGTGGGCTTCGCGGAGGCGATCGTCACCATCAAAACGATTCTCGGCGAGCCGGTCGTGCCCGTCGACTACGACCGAGTGCCCTGGGCCATCTACTCGAATCCCGAAGTCGCCTTCTGTGGCCTCACCGAGGCGGCAGCGAAGGAGAAGGGCTACGACGTCGTGGTGAAGAAGGACCCCTTCGGCGGAAACTCGCGCGCGCAGATCATTGGCGAGACCGAGGGCGTCGTCAAGATCATCGCCGAGAAGCGCGCCGACGGCAGCGGTGGGCAGATCCTCGGGGTGCACATGGCGGGACCCTGGGTCACCGAACAGCTCGGTGCGGGCTACTTCGCGGTGAACTGGGAGGCGACGGCCGAGGAGGCCGCGGCACTGATCCAACCGCACCCGTCGCTCTCGGAGACCTTCGGCGAGACACTCCTCGCGCTGGCCGGCCGGGGACTCCACGTTGGCTGACGTCACGCGTTACCAATGTCCCTAGAGAAACTGCGTCATGCGTGAGACGTCTGAGATCGGCCACCGGGTCCTCGTCGACGGGATGATGGGTTCCGGGAAGAGCACTTTTGCACGCACGCTCGGAGCAAGGACCGGTCTGCCAGTGATTCACCTCGACGTCCACTACTGGAAGCCGGGTTGGGTGCGACCGTCGGACGACGAGTGGCGAGAGCGGCAACGCGCGCTGCTCGCTGGCGACGCTTGGATCATCGACGGCAACTACAACGAGACATTGTCCCTACGGCTTGAACGTGCGGAAACCCTCGTCTTTCTCGATACTCCTTGGTGGGTGTGCGCGAGTCGCGCGATTGTGCGAGGGACTCGCAAACCAGTTGGTGAGATGCCCGAGGGATGCCAAGACTCCGTCAACCGACGATTGCGGGACGAGTGGGGAGGCGTTGGAAGGATTTGGCGCAACCGCCGTTCAGAACCTGAATACGTACGCTCCGAGATCGTGCGGCATGGGTCTCACACGTCCGTGCACGTGCTGCGCTCGCGGCGGGACGCGAGTGAGTTTTTCGAGGCGCTCTGCCTCTAAAGAGAGTCAGGCGCGACACCTTTCGTCGTGATGAACCCGACTTTGGCGCCGGTACAGTTGACGGCATGACAGACGTCACGCTGCCGTCACTCGGGGAGTCAGTCACCGAAGGGATCATCACCAAGTGGTTCAAGAAGGTAGGCGACGTCGTCGCACGTGACGAACCGCTCTTTGAGGTCTCGACCGACAAGGTCGACTCCGAGATGCCCTCGCCCGCCGCTGGGGTCCTCGTCGAGATCCTCGCCGCTGAAGGCGACACCGTCGAGACGGGATCGCGCGTCGCCGTCATCGATGAGACTCCCGGCACGCTGACCGAGGTACCGACCTCCAGTTCGGCGCCCGAGCCCCCGCCGCCGCCGCCAACTCCTCCATCCGCGCCCCAGGCGATACCATCGCTGGCGCAGATCCCTTCCGTAGCTGCTTCGCCAGAGCCGACCGGGGCCGTCGTGGTCTCGCCGGTCGTGCGTCGAATCCTGAACGACGGTGGCGTCGAGGCGTCGAGCGTCCGCGGGACGGGACCGGGGGGCTCGATCACCCGCCGCGACGCCGAGCGCGCCGTCATCGGTGGGACGAACGACGAGACCCCGGTCACGTTGAGTCACGGACAGCGCCGGATGGGACATCACATGTCGATGTCCAGCCAGAGCGCGCCGCACGGTTTCGTCGCCCTCGAAGTGGACGGCGGGGTCTTCGGGGAGCTCGAGCGCCTCGGCCGGAAAACCCGCGACGGCGAACCCATCAGTGACGAGATGGTCGTCAGCCTCGCCGCCGTTCGCGCCCTCGCCGAATTCGACTTCCTCAACGCGACGTACGCGGACGATGCGCTCGTGATCTACCCAAGCGTCAACCTCGGCCTCGTGCGAGCGGTCGCCGATGACGGCATGCTCGTGCCGGTCGTGCACGCGGCGGCGGGGCTCACGCTTCGGGCGTTGGCCCGTCGTGTGAACGACCTCGATAAGCGCGTGGCGTCACGCCAACTGACCACTGACGACCTACTGGGCGGCACGTTCACGGTTCAGGGCGCGCCGAGTGCTCACGCCTTGTGGACCACGCCGATCATCATCCAACCCGAGGTGGCAATCCTCTCGGCGGGCGCCGCTCGCCAGGTGCCGGTCGTTAATGCCACAACCGATCCGCCGACCGTTGACGTCGGCTGGCGGCTCGTGCTCGGGCTCTCGTTCGATCACCGGGTCTGCGAGCCAGTGAGCGCGGCACGCTACCTTGAGCGAGTGGGTGAACTGCTCGCGGGCATGGACCTCGAGAGCGAGCGCTAGGTGCTGCGGCGACGTCACCTCGGTCGCGTCTCGTTCCTCGAGGCGAACGACCTCCAGCGTTCCTTGTTGCAAGCGCAGGACGACTACGTGCTGCTGTTCGAGCACCCGCCGACGTACACGCGCGGGGTGCGCACGCTCGAGGAGCACTTTCTCGTGCCCCCGGAGTCGCTCGACGCTGTGGTCGTCGACGCGGATCGGGGCGGGGACGTGACCTACCACGCGCCCGGACAAGTGGTCGCCTGGGCCATCGTCGACGTCGACGACAGCCCGGCCGCCGGCAAGGCGCACGTCAGCCGACTAGAGGACGCGGTCATCACCGCGGTGTGTCGTGCCGACCCGGAGGGCCGCCTCGGTGAGGTCGGTCGCCTCGATGGGTACCCGGGCGTGTGGGCCGACCTTTTAGGAACCCCGTCGAAGATCGCGGCGGTGGGCGTGCGGACCGAGCGCAACGAACTCGGGCGCCGCCGCACGCTCCACGGCGTCGCACTCAACGTCGAGATCGACTTGGCGGGCTTCCGCGCGATCGTGCCGTGTGGGATCCCCGACAAGCCCGTCGCGTCACTTCGCTCCCTCGGGCTCGAGGTGACGACGCTCGAAGTGGAGAACCTCCTCGGCGAAGAGCTGGAGCGCCGACTGGGGAGCGAGGCGCGCGTGGCCCGAGTGGACCAATCGACCGCTGCCCTCTCAAGCGAGCGACCGCTGCTTCGCCGGCTGCGTCGGGCTGGGGTGGATCCCGACGGAGGTCTTGCGCTCTCGGCGCGCAAGCCAGAGTGGCTGCGCGTCGAGGCGCACATGGGTCCCGAGTACCGATCGCTTCGCCACCTCACCGAGGACCTGCGTCTCGTCACCGTATGCGAGGAGGCGGGCTGTCCGAACATCTTCGAGTGCTGGGCCGCCGGGACAGCGACGTTCATGGTGAACGGGGAGCGGTGCACCCGGGCCTGCGGATTCTGCCTCGTCGACACGAGTAAGCCACTGCCGCTCGATCCGACCGAACCCGAGCGCGTTGCCGAGGCGGTCGCGCGGCTCAACCTCGCCCACGCCGTGATCACCTGTGTGGCGCGCGACGACTTGGCCGACGGGGGAGCGGCGGCGATCGCGAATTGCGTGCGCGCCATACGCGAACGGTCACCGGGTACCGACGTCGAGGTCCTCACGAGCGACCTGAAGGGTGACGCCGCGTCGCTCCAGCTCCTCATCGATGTCAAACCGGACGTGCTCAACCACAACGTCGAGACGGTCGCGCGGTTGCAGCGTGCGGTGCGCCCGAGCGCCGGGTACCTCCGGTCACTCACGGTCCTGGCGCGTGGCGCGCAGGCGGGTCTTGTGACGAAATCCGGACTCATGGTTGGCCTCGGCGAGACCGCCGACGAGGTGGAAGAGACATTGGCGGACCTGGCGGCGGTCGGCGTGCAGATCGCCACCATCGGTCAGTACTTGCGTCCGACGGAGCGCCACCTGCCAATAGCCCGTTTTTGGGCGCCCGAGGAGTTCGACGATCTCGCCGAACGCGGGCGTCGACTCGGTCTCGCTCACGTGCAGGCGTCTCCACTCACGCGGTCGAGCTACCACGCGCGTGACGCACTCAACGAGGCGACATTGGTGGCTGCTCCCTCAATTCGGCTCTGATACTGGGCAACTCCCGACGCTGATCTCGGCAACTCGACTCAAGAGGACCAGGCCACGCGTGCGAGATCACGTCGGGCCATTGACTGCCAATTGAAATGAGGGCGGGACAACTCGAAATGTTACCGTTTGCCATGAGTGACGAGGCTGTCTTGACCGTTTCCCAACTCAAGAAACTATTGCCATTTGAGAAGAAGGTGGCGGTTCGACGGGTCGAACAATACCTGCAAGGCAACATGCCCCTATTCAACAAGAAAGTTGAATCGAATGGCTTGGTATCGGCCGCCTATCTCATGCTCGCGTACTATTGGGGACTTTTCTGGGAACGGCACTCATCGCGGCAAGCCTTCTCGCCCTCGTCGAAAACAACTCGGCATCGCTACTGATCGTCCGTTCGGCGCTCTATCTGGTTGCTGTCGTTACTCTGTCAATCTCATTGCGCCGATTCTTTCAAGGCCGACGAGTTGCTGCACGGCAATAATTGGGATCGCTCTAACTCGGAATCACCGATTCCAACTATTATGACGCCACTCGGAGATTGTTGATGTCGGCCCGATGACCGCTAAGGGATTTACCGCAACATAGGCGGCACCATCATCCTCGGACGCCCATTTACCGATATTGAGAGTGCGCACAAAAAGGACGCCAAGAACCCCGCGAAGAGTGGCCACTGGACAATTTCAAACGTGACTTTCAATGGCTTGTTGACCTCAATCCCGCTGTAATGAGATGTCAATAACGCCGGCAGTGCGAACCAGAACATTGCTGCGATCGAAGGAAAAGCACCCAAGTATCGATACAAGTTTCGGAAGTAAGTAGATGATTACATAATCCGAGATTCCGGAACAGAGGCTGCGTTCTCTTCCAAAGAAAAATTGCTACCAAAGTCGTCAGGAGTGGAACGCCTGGAAAGAAGACCAAGAAGGCTATGACGTGCAAGGTCCTCCGTTCACACGCATACGTAGTTGGTCCCAGAGTATGACAGATCTTCTATCGAGTCACTGGTCAGACCCAGGTGATATTCGCCAGCCGGAGAATGTTGACGTCGGCCCTCCGACACCGGGTGCTCGGGATTGCCACTCCGCCCAGTGTGAGATCATCGAATTGAGTTGAACATCAAGATTTGCCTCGCCCATCTGAATCAACCATGGTGGTTCCAGTTTCCTGCACACGTGTCACAAGCTCCTTGCGTTGATCGCCGACTTCTCTGCGTTCGTAGCATGGATAACCGCGCTCAGGTGTCGCGCACGTGGAGCTCGCACTCAATATGAGCCAATGGCGTCGGGCCCACAGCCCGACTCTCCAGGGGGAGAGTGCGGGAGTCGGTCCTCCGGCACGAATCGGCGCGGCTCATCCGAGTCGCCAGTGGCTGGTAGCAGACTCGTTGCGTCGGGCCTCCGATACCATCGTCAATGGCTGGACGCAGAGCTTTCCCGTTGGGCCTCTGTTCAGGTCCCTTTCACTGGACTGACGGGCAATGCTTCGAATCAAAAAGTTGATGGCCCCGCACGATATTTTCAATGCTACTCACGTGCGGCAGTGAATACCCACGCAGAGGTTCAATGTGTCAACTGAAACTCAACTGAAACTCATCGACCCGCTCGACGACCTGAAAACCAAGAAGTTCGTTGATCGCAATCATTCGAGTGTTCTCGTCCGCGTTCCAAGTCTGGAGTCGAAGAGCTTCCGGAACTTCCCTACGTATTTGGCGGAGATTGGCGATCTTCACGGCGAGGCCAAGTCGGTGGCCGCGATATTCCGGTTCGACGATTGTGTTCCACTGCTCGGCCACGCTCCGTTCTTGCTTCCAGACACCGATGTCGGTAAAGGCGACGAGGTCGCCACTTCGATCCACGGCTCCCGCAGCGACGCGTCCGCGTCCCGAGTGGAGGGCATCGTCTTCCTTCTCACGCCAGCGCGAGACATCCCACACTTCCGACTCCCACGAGAGCTCACCGTGCGGCGTGTCGGTTGACATGCGACCCACGAGCCGTGCGACTGCTTCAACGAGGCGGTCAGGAGCTCGGTCAATCCAGGTCACTATCTCGTAGTCGCCGTCGCGTTCGCCAATATTGGCCCCCACAAGGTTCTCGAGTTCTCTCTCGTTGACCATTGTCAGGTCGAGTTCGCGACGCAGCCTCGAAAGCACCTTCCTCGCGCCCAACGCGCGTGAAAAAGCACAACCTTGCGACTCTTCATTCACGCGAGACCCCACCGTCCACACTGCGCTCGTCCGGCCCTCACTCCGAAGGAAGGCGAGAATCTCCGTTACGAACGCAGTACCGAGGCCTTGACTTCTTCTTGACGGGAGTACCGAGATTGAGACGGTGGCGTTGGAAAGGTTGTCTCGCAAGGGCAGACGCACTGTCCCATAGGCGACGTCGGTGCGATCTTGGACGGCGACGAAGTGGGCGTAGCGTGCGGAACGCTGCTCGCCGCGGAGCTGATGGAGGACCTCGTCGAGCGAGCCCGCAACGAGTCCCGGGTGATCGATGGGAACGCACTTCGAAGCGAGGGCAAACCATCGCTCCGCGCCGGCCGCGTCTTTAATTCGCTCCACTGTGAGGTCATCCATTGGGCGATTTGATTCGTCGAGGCACTCTCGGAAGAGTTACCGATCTCGATTCAGCCTTCAAAAAGATCGTTGAGCTCGTCCGCGTGGTCCTCCTCGTCCTTGAGGAGGGACTCCATCATCCGACGCGAGGTTATGTCACCGTCCCCGAGCCAACGAATGATCTCCGTGTAGACCTCAATCACGATGCGCTCGCCGAGGAGGTTTTCGCGGATCATGCCCTGTAGGTCGGTCTCGTCGTCGGGCTCGGTGTAGGTAGTGATGGCGCGCTCTTTCATGGTGGCGGGGTTCAAATCGGGCGATCCGCCGAGCTGGTTGATGCGGTCACAGACCCGTTGGAAGTGCCCGAGCTCCTCGGACGCGTGGTCCACGAACATCGCGGAAACCTGCTCTCGGTTGATGCCTTGGCAAACGATCGCGTTCTGCGTGTAGCGCAGGTAGCACACCATCTCGCTCGCGACAACCTGGTTTAGCACCGTGATGACCCGATCGACGTTCGTGGTGTCGGACGGGGTGAGCGCTCCTTGCTTGAGATGCTCGCGTGCCTCGTCTCGAATGCGGGCAATATCGAGGGCGAAGTCGTTGGGCATTGTGACCTTCCTTGGCTTGAAGTTGAACCGTACGAGTAATTAAAGCCGCACTCTCGACGCTCGGCTAGTGCCACTTTGGACCGTGGCGGTGGCAGGGTGAATCTGAGCCGACCACTGGACGTCGCGAACACGATGCGTTGAGTCCCCGAGTCCCAGTGGTCCGTTGCTCATGAGAAGCCTGACGTCGGCCGCCGAGACCCGATTCGCCGAGCCAAATTCGCACTTTGCGACGTCCATGCCCACTGACAGAGATGACCTTTAGCGCCAGATCAACGGGAACGCATAGTGATTGCCCGCCAGGCCCTTGAGTGAGAGCGACCGCGCACCACCAACGAGAAACGCGCCACCAAGGACCTCCTGGACGGCCTGCGAAACGAGGACTTCGCCGCCGCCAGCCGCGTTCGCAATCCTCGCCGCGACGACGACGGTGCGACCGAAAAAATCTCCGCCCTCAGCTCTGGCGTTGCCGTGATGCATGCCCATGCGCACGGAGACGGGGACGCCCTCCCAACCACTAGTGAGGGCGCGCTGGATCGATACCGCGCTCGCCGCGGCCGAACCAACGGCGGGAAAGGCGAGCATGAACCCGTCGCCCTGGGTCTTCACGACACTTCCGCCAAAGACCGAGATCTGCTGCTGAACGACGCCGTTATGCCAGCTGAGGAGTTCGAGCCATCTCTGTTCGCCGAGCGACTCCATAAGGGCAACTGAGTCTTCGATGTCCGTGAACACGATGGTGATCGAACCATCGTTCGCCATAGCCGAGATCGGTGGAGCGTCGCCTTGAACCATCGTGAGGATTTCGTCGACCGCCGTCGTGAGTGGGGTGCCAAAAACCTCCTCGTTGGCGACGGGTACGGACAGGTGCCAATTGACAATGCGCCAGTACGCGCCTTCTTCGTGCACGACAACGGTGAACCTCAATGCAAAATCAACCGTTTCGCCTACGGTCAACTGGAGGCTTGCCGTAACCCAACCAACCGTCCCTTCTTTCCACGCGACAATCTTCTTGACGTCGAAGTGAGTGGCGCCTATGTCAGCGAACTCTTGCATCTGCACGCGCCAGACGCCGGCAACGGTGTCGTACCCCTCCCACCACTCGTCGGGGTCCGTACCGATTGCTAAGAATCCGGGATGGTGAGAGAGCGTGTCGACCAAGGCGTCGGCGTCAATCCCTGCCCAGTTCCTCAGCATCAACTCCACAAAGGACGCCAATTCAGGCGCGGGCTCCATTTTTGCAGGATACCTTCGGGCGGCTCTTTCGATTCAGACCGTGCTCGGAGGCAGACGAGAGGACAGATCAGATTGACGGTCCCCGTTGGTCTACCGACTGGCCTCAGTCGTTTCGGTCGCTTCTCATGCGACGACGCCCACGTCTCCGTTGGACTATCAAGACGGAGACACCACTCGGGGGAGGCGGCGTGAACGCCGAGCGCGGTATCGGCCGCCCGAGAGAACACGCAAACTCCTCGCGCCATCGCCCCGCTCCTGGAGGCGCCCCCCAGACCCAACGATCCGCCACGTGCCACGGCACGATCAAGTCGGCACGGATGAGTTGACTGCCGGGGGCGGTGAGACGTCGCAACAGCGCCACCGAAATGGTGAACGGCGGATTGGCAACGACCCGAAATGGTTGGCGCGGCAAACGAACGTCAGCACCGTCGGCCCGCACGACCGTAACGCGGTCCCGGGCGAATCGGCGTCGGAGGTCTTCCGCTCGAAGTGGGTGGAGTTCGAAGGCGATGACTCGTGCGCCGCGTCGAACCAAGTGGCGCGTGATCGCGCCACTCCCGGCGCCGACGTCGAGAACGAGATCGTCACGAGTGACGTGGGCGTTGTCAACGAGCCGTTCGGCCCACTTACTGTCGAGTCGGTGCCATCCCCAGCGTGTCCGCTTCTCGGACACGGCAGACCATCGTGAACGTTGTCATGCCACCACCCTACGCCAACGGGTCTTGGCGATTCAGCCGAGTGCCCACGTGCGAGGTCGCGATCTCACAGCGGGACGTCGAAGTAGTCCTCGGTTGAAGTCTGCCGAAAGCCCAACGACGTGTAGAGACCCAGTGCCCGATCATTATTGACCTCGACTTCGAGATGCAATCGAGGCACTCCGGACGCAGCGGCCTCGCGACAGACTCGACGTAGGAGATCGCGTCCGACACCCACGCCTCGGTGCTGAGCCTCGACAGCCAGTCCGTAGATGCCCCACACGTCTGGTGCCCGGTGCACCCGGAGCGTAGCGATGACGCTGCCGTCCCGTTCGGCGACGAGCCTCGATTCATCCAGGGGGTCGACGCTCAGAGGCCCGGCCGGTTCGCCGAATGCCTCCGCGAGAATCCTTGCCTCTTCGACGACGTCGTCACTGGTAGCGGGACGCAAGACCAGGGATGGATCCGATGGGCCGTCGGCCACGGCGCCATTCAGGTCCAGCGCGTGTTCCGAGTGATCGAGTGTTCCCCGGCGCGATTCGGCCAAGGCACGACCACCCGGAGAGGTTCTCGGCACGACAAGCAACACCCTTTGGCAACCTCTCTCGCGGCACAACTCCATCGCTTGGTCGAACAGTCTCGATCCAATACCCCGTCGTCGATACTCCGGATGGACCATTCCGGCTAGCTCCACGGACGGACCGCCGAAGGCGTAGAGACCGAGGAAACCGACGAGACGGCCGTCCTCCCACCAGAGGAGGTCTTCAACGGCGTCGCTGGAGCGCGTTTCGAGCACGCTCCGCTCCAATTTGAGGCGCCCGCCATCAGCTGCTACCGAGTCGCTCTCCAAGACAGCGATCTGCGAAAGCGCCTCGGGGGAGAGCCCGCGGGCCAGTTCGAGCACGCCAGATCGTAACAAGGGCCGTTCTGGCGCGGGCTCCACGCGGCACGTTACGGACGGGCGCGTCAGTTCTTCGTCAGGATGGCGACGTACGGCTCGCCTCGAGTCGACCCGATGACCCGCGCTTGGCGCCAACCGGTGCCAACTAGGACCTCTCGCATCTCTCGGGGCGACACGTAGATCCACTGGAACCAGGGGCCGGTGAGTCCCTCGAAGTGATAGCGCAGACGTACCTGCCCCGGCGCCACGCCGCGAATCTTGTTGCGCCGGTAGTAGGTGCGGTCGAGTGCTGGCGCACCGCCGAAGTAGGGGCTCGTGCTCTCGACGAGGACTCGCGCTCGCGGTGACGTGACGCGCGCGAGGCGCCTAAGAGCGCGACGGGCTCGCGGAGGTGTTTCGAAGAGTCCGAAGTTGTTGCCGAAAAGGACGAGGGAGTCGAAGTCCACGAGCCGCTCGTTGAGGTCTTCGAGGCGTTCGACCCAGACCTCGTTGACCCCGCGAACGCGAGCCGCGGCGGCCGCCAGTGGCGACGCGTCGAGACCTACCACGTCAACGCCGCGTCGTTGCAGCTCCACTGCGGTCCGCCCAGCGCCGCAACCGACGTCCAGCACCTGACCGCGCACGTAGCGAAGGGCTTGACGTTCCGCGCTCGGCCAACCGCTGACGTCGGCGAGGTAGACCTCGGGGCCGGCACCCTCTTGGGTGAAGCCGTCGTCGCGCTCGATGATCTCGGGCGTCGGGCTCCCGTGAGCCCACTCCCAGAGCGCGCGGCCGAAGACATCCGGGTCGCGCGTCAGATTGTGGTGGGTACCATCTCGCCTCGCGCGCGAGGGTCGCGGGACGCCACTAGGCAACGAAGTACTTGGCCTTGGGGTGGTGGCAGATGATCGCGTCGGTCGTCTGCTCCGGGTGCAGCTGAAAGCCTTCGGAGACCGAGACGCCGACGCGCTCGGACTCGAGGAGCGTCGCGACCTTCGCGTTGTCGGTGAGGTCGGGACAGGCGGGGTAGCCCCACGAGTAGCGTCCACCGCGGTACTGCTGGCGAAAGAGTCCCGTCAACGTTGGGCCGTCCTCGTTAGCAAAGCCCAGCTCCTCGCGGATGCGCCGGTGCCAGAGCTCGGCGAGCGCCTCGGCCATCTCGACCCCGAG
This sequence comes from uncultured Acidimicrobiaceae bacterium, assembly GCA_963823815.1. Taxonomy (GTDB): domain Bacteria; phylum Actinomycetota; class Acidimicrobiia; order Acidimicrobiales; family RAAP-2; genus RAAP-2. Next base: position 614,094 of record CAWGMU010000001.1, on the reverse strand, counting down.
GCCGTGCAACAAGAGGTAGTCGTTGTAGCGGTTCTCGCTGAAGAGTTGATGCGTGCGCTCGGAGATTCGCGATCCCATCGTGACCAGCATGAAACTCGCGTAGTCGTGCTCGGGGCTCTCGAGTGGGCGGAAGAAGTCGGCGATGCAGAGGTTCGGTGCCTCGGCTTGGCGCGGGAACACGAAGCGGGTCAGCTCGTCGTCGCGCGCGTCGTCGACGTAGACGATGAGCTCGTTGCCGTCACTCGCGACGGCGAAGTGTCCCCACACGACCTGGGGCACGAGCAGGTCCTCGGCCTTGGCGACGCTCAACTGCTCGCGCAGCGTCGCGCTGACGCGCTCCTTGAAGGCCCGGTCGTCCTCGCCGCCCTCGGGCCGGTAGCCCCACTGATTGCGAAATAGCGCGGTCAGGTTGAGATACTCGCTGATGTCGTCGAGCGACATGCCCTTGGCAACGCGGGTCCCGAGGAACGGCGGGACGAACAGGGGATTGTCGGACTCGACCTCGGGGCTGCGTCGCGCCGGGGTGGCGTCGGGCTCGGGCGCCTCGCGGAAGCGCCGCTGGACCCGCTTCTGGGAGACCTCGCGACCGAAAGTGGGGTCGTCGGTGCCGCCGCGGCGCATCTCGCCGAGTTGGTCGAGCACCCGCAGTCCCTCGAAGGCGTCTTTGCCATAGAAGAGACGGCCCGCGTAGATCTCGCGCAGGTCCCGCTCGACGTACGTGCGCGTCAGTGCCGCGCCGCCGAGCAGGACCGGGACCGACGAGAGGGACCGCTCGTTCATGATCTCGAGGTTCTCGCGCATGATGAGGGTCGACTTCACCAGCAACCCACTCATGCCCAACGCGTCGGCGTGGTGCTCCTCGACGGCGCTCAGCATCTCGTTCACGCCGACCTTGATGCCGAGGTTGATGACTTCGTAGCCGTTGTTGGTCAAGATGATGTCCACCAGGTTCTTTCCGATGTCGTGGACGTCACCCTTCACCGTCGCGAGGACCACCCGTCCACGCCCGCCCTGGTCGCTCTTTTCCATGAGCGGCTCGAGGTGCGACACCGCGGACTTCATGGTCTCGGCGCTCTGCAGCACGAAGGGCAGCTGCATCTCGCCGCTCGCGAAGAGGTCGCCAACGACGCGCATGCCGTCCAGCAAGATCTCGTTGACGATGTCGAGCGGCGCCGCTCCTTCGGCCATGGCCTCGTCGAGGTCCTCCACCAAGCCGACGCGCGCCCCGTCGATGATGCGGCGCTTCAGACGCTCATTGAGTGGGAGGTCGTCAAGCGACGGTCCGTCATTCGTCGAGGTCGTCGCGCCCTCAAAGAGCCGCAGGAGCTCGGCGAGTGGGTCGTAGTCGTCGCGTCGCCGGTCGTAGATGAGGTCGAGACAGACCTGTCGCGCCTCCTCCTCGATCCGGTGCAGGGGGAGGATCTTCGAGGCGTGGACGATAGCGGCGTCGAGACCGGCCTCGGCCGCTTCGTGGAGAAAGACGCTGTTGAGCACCTGGCGCGCAGCCGGGTTGAGTCCGAAGGAGATGTTGGAGAGTCCGAGAATGGTGCGCACGCCCGGGAGCTCGGCCTTCACGCGCGCGATTGCTTCGAGCGTCTCGATGCCGTCGCGGCGCGACTCGGCCATGCCGGTCGAAAGCGGTAGCGCCAGCGTGTCGATGAAGACGTCGTGGGGATCGAGGCCGTAGCGCGAGACCGCGAGATCAGTGATCGCCCGCGCGGCGCGGACCTTCCACTCGGCCGTGCGCGCCTGGCCCTCCTCATCGATGCAGGTCGCCACTACCGCGGCGCCGAACTCGGCGGCGAGCGACAGGAATCGATCGAGCCGTGTGCCCGGTCCGTCGCCCTCCTCGAGGTTGACCGAGTTGAGCAGGGCTTTGCCCCCGAGCCAGGTGAGGGCCTGGCGAGCGACGGGCGCTTCGGTGGTGTCGATCATGATGGGGACCGACGACTGCGTCGCGAGCCGCCCCATCAGTTCGTTCATGTCGCCCACGCCGTCGGCGCCGGTGTAGTCGACGCAGACGTCGAGCACGTGCGCGCCCTCTTTGATCTGCTCGCGGCCGATCGCGACGCAGGTGTCCCAGTCACCCTCGAGCATCGCCTCACGGAAGCGCTTCGAACCGTTCGCGTTCGTCCGTTCGCCCACGAGGAGCACCGAGCGGTCCTGCTGGTAGCTGACGGGCGAGTAGATCGAACTGACGGCGTAGTCGGCGACGGGGGAGCGCTTGGCGGCGCTGAGCGGTCGCACCGCCTCGATGACGCGACGCAGGTGCTCCGGAGTCGTCCCGCAACACCCGCCGACGATCTGCACGCCGTACTCGGTGACGAACTTAGCCAGGTGCTCAGCCAGGTCGTCGGGGCTGAGGTCGTAGTGCATCTTGCCGTCAACGACGCTCGGAAGACCCGCGTTGGGCAGGCACGACACCGGCGTGACGGCGCTGTCAGAGAGCGTGCGCAGGGGCTCGTACATCTCGACTGGACCGGTCGCGCAGTTGAGCCCGAGCACGTCAACCCCGAGGGGCGAGAGCGAGGTGATGGCGGCGCCGATCTCGGTGCCCGGGAGCATTCGCCCGGTGAGCTCGATCGTGACCTGAGCCTGGATCGGCACCACCCGTCCGTGGCGGGCCATCGCGCGATGGCAGGCCGCGACGGCGGCCTTGCCCGAGAGGAGGTCGAACATTGTCTCGACGAGCAGGAGGTCGACCCCTCCCTCCAAGAGACCGAAGGCCAGCGCCTCGTAGCTGGCTGAGAGGTCGTCGTAAGTGATCTGGCCGAGCGTGGGGAACTTCGTGCCCGGGCCCATCGCCCCGGCGACGAAGCGTGGTTCTCCGGGACTGGCGTAGGCGTCGGCGGCACGCCGCGCGATGCTCGCCGAGGCGAACGCCAGCTCCTCGGCCCGGTCGGCCACGCCGTACTCGGCGAGCACGACCGAGAACGCGCCGAAAGTGTTGGTCTCGATGGCGTCGACCCCGAGGTCGAGGAACGAGCGGTGCAACGCGTCGACCACGTCGGGCTTGGTGACGTTCAAGATCTCGTTGCAACCCTCAAGGGTGGCGCCGCCGAAGTCGTCGGGCCCGAGATGCTGGAGCTGGAGGTTGGTGCCGGTGGCGCCGTCGAAGATGAGGACGCGCTGGGCCAGTGCGCTCAGGTACGGGTCGTCAGCGTCCGGTCGATCAAACGGCGGGCGCGATGTCGACTCCATTGGTTCACCAGGTTACTTGGACCACCCCTTTTCACTACGCTGACGACGTGAAGATCTATACCCGTGCCGGTGACGACGGCACGACGGGTCTGTTGTTCGGCGGTCGCGTCGCGAAAACGTCCGAACCAATCGAGGTCAACGGAGCCGTCGACGAATCACAGGCCGCTCTCGGCTGGGCTAGGTCGCTCAGCGACGTCGGTTCGCGGATCAACGACCTGTTGATCACTCTTGAGCGCGATCTGTGGGTCTTGATGGCCGAGGTGGCGACGCTGCCCGAGAATCGTCGCAAGCTCGTGGCGGAGAAGTCACTCGTGACCGGCGCCATGGTCGAGCGGCTGGAAGACGAGATCGACAGCTTCGCCGCAGAGGTCGAGATCCCCCATGACTTCGTCGTCACCGGTGAGACGCAACTCTCCGCCGCCCTCGACGTTGCGCGAACCGTCGTTCGTCGCGCCGAGCGCGTGGCGGTGGGTTACCACCTCGAGGACTCGCTGGTCACGACGTACCTCAACCGGCTGAGCGACCTCGTCTGGATCATGGCCCGCTGGGCCGAGGGATCGGAACACCGGATCGCCCGGGATTCGAGTTAAGAGAGGACGCCATGGCCCGCAGTGCACGAGTCACGTCGATGAGTGACGCGTTGACCCAGCCAACGATCGCGGTGCCGGTGATCTTTCGTGACGGCGTTGGGACGCTCGACGACAGCGTTCCCTCGACGATTGGTTCGCTCGAGCTCCCGAAGGCACTCACTGCGGAGTGGTCCGCTCGCCAGGGCCTGAAGGAGCCGGCGGGCAACGTTGCGGTGCTCCGCTCGTTCGATGGGCCCAACGTGGTTCTCGTGTCGCTCGGCAGCGGAGCGTCCGCCGACGTCTATCGCCTCGCCGGAGCGGGTGCAACGCGTGCAGCGGGTGACGGCGCGCTCGCGTTCTTCCTGCCGACCGAGGGTCTCGAAGACCCCGCGTGGATCGCCCAGGCGCTGACCGAGGGCGCACTGCTCGCGTCCTACAGCTACAAGAGCCCAGAGGAGGACGGCTCCTTCGACGTCGTGCCAATCGGCACCCCGCTGCCGACCGTCGCGGTGCACGACGCGGTAGTCGGGGGCGTTCGCCGCGGCGCACTCGTCGCCGAGGGCGTCAACTGGGCGAAGTACCTCGTTGACTCGCCGGCCGGTTACCTGCCGCCGAAGGCGCTCGCCAACGAGATCGACCAACGTCTCAACCAGGATCAGCACGTGCGCGTCGAGGTCTGGACGGAGTCGCGCATCAAGGAGGAGCGCCTCGGCGGCCTGCTCGGCGTCGGGCAGGGCTCCGCGCAACCGACGCGCCTCGTCTACGCGACCTACGACCCCGCACCCGACGCAAAGCTGCCGCACGTCGCCCTCGTCGGAAAGGGCATCACGTTCGACTCAGGGGGGCTCTCCATCAAGACCCAAGAGGGCATGATGACCATGAAGACGGACATGACCGGGGCGGCCGTAGTGATGGCGGCACTCTCCATCGCGAGCCGCTTGGATCTGCGCGTGAAGGTGACCGCCATCGCGCCACTGGCGGAGAACCTGCTCGGCGACAAGGCGACGAAGCCCGGCGACGTCCTCACCATCCGCAACGGGATGACGATCGAAGTCTTAAACACCGACGCCGAGGGCCGACTCGTCCTCGCCGACGGGCTCAGCCTCGCGGCCGAAACGGAGCCTGACGCTCTCATTGACGTGGCGACCTTGACCGGCGCCCAGAACGTCGCGCTGGGTGACGAAGTCGGGGCGCTGTTCGCCTCGAATGACGAGCTCGCGGCCCGTCTCAGCGTCGCGAGCGAACGCGCGGGCGAACCGTTCTGGCGCATGCCGATCGTCGACAGCTACGAGTCGCACATTGAATCCGACGTTGCGGACATGAAGAACATGGGTAAGCCGCCCAAGGCGGGTGCCATTATCGCCTCGCTGCTGCTACGCCGTTTCACCGACAATCGGGCTTGGGCTCACCTCGACGTCGCGGGCCCCGCTCGCGCGGACACGGCGCGCGGCTACTCGACGAAGGGTGCCACGGCGTTCTCGGCGCGGACGCTCGTCGAGTACCTGAGCGCGCTATCGGTCGCTCGCGATTAGGGCTGGAGGCGCTTCACCCGCTCGTGTCGCGACGGGACGTCGCGACTGAGTGAGCCGGAGGGCTCGTCCTGCCCGTCAGCGTGACCGACGAAGATGCTCGCGAAGAGCTCCTCGTCGAGAGCGCCCGCCCACTCGAGGACCGCGGCAGCGTCTCGAAAGCTGCCCCACATCGTCGCCTGCCAGCCCGCCTCTTCGACGAGCAGCAGTAGCGCCATGGTCGCCATGGCGGCGTCGGTGTGCCAGTACGGGACCGTCCACCCCTCCACACGATCGAGACCCGAGCCGGTCTTGTCGGTCTCGCCGTAACGCGCGAGGTAGTCCTGCGGTCGGGTCGTCACGAGCACGATTCCTCCGGCGCGCGCGAGTCCCGCGTAGCGTCGCGATCGAGCCCGCCACTCCTCGTCGGTAGCGACGAGGAGGTAGGGATGAACGAGAGCGGCGCCGAGTGTGTAGAGACGCACGCCCGCGCTGTTGCCCGCCGTCGGTGCCCAGAGCGCCTGTGCGCAGAGGTCGTCGAGCCACACCTCATCGACGGGCGTGCCGTCGAACGAGCGCGTCATGCGACGTCGCGCGAGTAGTTCGCGAAGCTCCACGCGACGGGTCTAGCAGGCGAGCCGACGTAGAAACATGACCGAGCGAGTAGGGTTTAACCACCGAAAAGGAGCGCCGTGCCCTCACCACGAGACCTACTCAACGCCGCGAAGGCCGAGATTCGCGAGGTCGAACCGCGCGACGTTGCCGAACACCTCGAGGACTACGCCGTGCTCGACGTGCGCGAGCCCGACGAGTACGAGCAAGGCGCGCTGCCCGGCGCCGTGCACGTTCCGCGTGGGCAGTTGGAGTTCTCTGTCGAAGGACGACTCACGGATAAGGACGTGCCCGTCGCGGTTTACTGCGCCGGCGGCACCCGCAGTGCGTTCGCCGCGAAGACCCTCCAGGACCTCGGGTACAAGGACGTCGTGTCGATCATCGGCGGGTTCAACCGCTGGAAGGATGAGGGCCTGGCCTGGAGCACTCCGGCCACGTTGACGAGTGGCCAGCGCCTGCGCTACCAGCGTCATCTGCTCCTGCCCGAGGTCGGCGAGAAGGGTCAGCTGAAGCTGCTGAACTCGAAGGTTCTCGTACTCGGAGCGGGCGGGCTCGGCTCGCCCGCCGCCATCTACCTCGCGGCGGCCGGTGTGGGCACAATCGGCGTCATCGACATGGACGTGGTGGACGAGTCGAACCTGCAGCGCCAGATTCTCCATACGCGTGACCGCCTCGGCATGCGCAAGGTCGATAGCGCCAAGGCCGCTCTCACCGCGATAAACCCCGACGTGAAGGTCCTCACGTACGACACGCGACTCGGCGCCGACAACATCCTCGACATCATCGACGGTTACGACGTCATTGTTGATGGCACCGACAACTTTCCAACGCGCTACCTGGTGAACGACGCGTCGCTCGTCAAGCGCATCCCGGTCGTGCACGGATCGATCTTCCGTTTCGAAGGTCAGGCCACGGTGTTCCACCCCTACGTCGGACCGTGCTACCGCTGCATGATCCCCGAGCCACCGCCCGCGGAACTGGCCCCGAGCTGCGCCGAGGCGGGGGTGCTCGGCGTGCTGCCCGGGATCATCGGGTCGATCCAGGCGGTCGAGACGATCAAGGTGCTGCTCGGCCTCGGTGACCCGCTGGTCGGGCGCCTCCTCACCTACGACGCGCTCGAGGAGACGTTCCGCTCCTTCCGCGTCCGTCGGGACCCGGAGTGCCCAGCCTGTGGTGACGGCGTAGAGCAGATCGTCATCGCCGAATACGACGATCTCTGCATGCCCCACCCCGTCGGGGTCTAAGTCATCGACACGATGGTGCCCGCGTGGTTGGCGCAGGTTACGACACCGTTGTCGGCAACCTCCTCGTTTGGGGTCAACGCCTAACCTCTAGTGCGTGGGCGGCGACGAGCGATTCACTGACTCGGGCATCGAGATAAAGACCGTCTACCGGGGCGCGGACCTCAAGGACTTCGACGAGGCCAGCGAGCTCGGTGAGCCCGGATCGTTTCCCTTCACTCGCGGGGTTCAAGAGACGATGTACCGGGGCAAGCTCTGGACCATGCGCCAGTACGCGGGCTTCGGCACCGCGGAGGCGACCAACCAGCGGTTCAAGTTCCTCCTCGCTGCCGGTCAGACCGGTCTCTCGTGCGCCTTCGATCTGCCGACCCAGATGGGCTACGACGCCGACCACGTGCGCGCCGAGGGTGAGGTCGGCAAGGTTGGCGTGGCCATCTCCTCGCTCGAGGACATGCGCGCGCTCCTAAAGGATCTTCCCCTCGGCGAGGTCACCACCTCGATGACCATCAACGCCACCGCGGCAACGCTGCTGTTGCTCTACCAGCTGGTCGCCGAGGAGCAGGGCGTCGCTCCCGCGCAACTGCGCGGCACCATTCAGAACGACATCTTGAAGGAGTACATCGCGCGCGGCACCTACATCTACCCACCGCGTCCGTCGATGCGCCTCGTGGTGGACACCTTCGCCTACTGCGCGAAGGAGATGCCCAACTGGAACACCATCTCCATCTCGGGCTATCACATCCGCGAAGCCGGTTCGACCGCGGTCCAAGAGGTCGCCTTCACCCTGGCCAACGGCGTCGCCTACGTGGAGGCGGCGCTCGCGGCTGGGCTGACACTTGAGGAGTTCGCGCCGCGACTGAGTTTCTTCTTCAACGCGCACAACAACCTCTTTGAGGAGGTGGCCAAGTACCGAGCGGCGCGACGACTCTGGGCCTCGATCATGCGCGATCGCTTCGGCGCCGCCGACGCAAAGTCCACGTCCCTGCGTTTCCATACCCAGACCGGCGGGTCGACGCTCACTGCCCAACAGCCCGAGAACAACATCGTGCGCGTGACCATCCAGGCGCTCGCCGCGGCCCTCGGCGGCACACAGAGCCTGCACACGAACAGCTTCGACGAGGCGCTCGGCCTGCCGACCGAGCGGGCCGCGCGCCTCGCGCTACGCACCCAGCAGGTCATCGGCTTCGAATCGGGGATCGCCGACACGGTTGACCCGCTCGCCGGTTCGTACTTCGTCGAATCGCTGACTAACGAGGTCGAGCAGCTCGCGCGACGCTACCTTGAGACGATCGACGAGATGGGTGGATCGGTCGCCGCGATCGAGGCCCACTACCTCCAAGACGAGATCGACGCCGCCGCCTACGAGTTCGCTCGGCGCGTCGAGCGAGGCGAGAAGGTGGTCGTGGGCGTGAACCGCTTCGTGGAAGGCGAGAGCTCGGCTTCCGAGGTCTTCCCGATCGACGAGGCCCAACAGCGCGCCCAGGTCGATGGCCTTCGCCACCTCAAAGCGTCGCGCGACAACGCGGCAGTCAGCGCAGCGCTGAGCGATCTGGCCGAGGCCGCGCGCGGCACGGCCAATCTGCTCTATCCCATGAAGGCGGCCCTGTCGTCCATGGCGACGCTCGGCGAGGTCGCCGACGTGCTGCGCGCCGAGTTCGGTCTGTACCTGGCCGGCTAGCGCTCGACGGGCTCCTCGTAGTGGGTGACGCTCGGTAGTTCCACGTAGTAGGGGACCGTCAACGCACGCCACTCGATGAAGCGTGGGCTCTCGCGGAAGCGCTGGTGCGCGTCCAGAGACCCCCAGCGCACGAGCAACAGGTACGTCGAAGGATCCTCGACCTGACGCCGCACTTCGGCGCCGAAGCACTCATCAGCCGATTCGATGACCGCGAGCGCTTCGCCCAGCGCCGCGTCGAAGCGTGATTCTTCGCCCGCGGTGACGTGTAAGAGAGCGTGCTCGAGGATCACGCGCGAGCGAGCAGTCGTTCTCGCAGCGACGTATCCTCGCTGGCGGCGATCGCGGTGTTGGCGAGCGCGATGGCGCCGTCGATGATGGCCTGGTCCGCCGCCGGCGTGACGCACACGGCGGAAAAGGCAGGCTGATGGATGATCGCGCCGTTACTCGGGATCATGAGCAGCGGATGGATCGACGGCACGACCAGTGAGACGTTCGCCATGTCCGTCGAGATCGTTGGCTTCGGTGCGCCCTCGTCGTCGAGGGCGAATCGGCGTCCGAGGGCTTCGGCAGCGCGTCGGTAGTGGGCGAGCAGGTCCGGGTCGGTCTCCATCTGTGAGAAGGGGTGCCCAAGTTCCTCAATCGTGAGCGCGGTGCCCGTGGCGAGCGCGCCCGCGTGAAAGCAGGCGTTGACGCGGACACGCAGCTCAGCCAGGCGCTCGACGTTTACCGAGCGAGCCATGAACCTTCCGACGGCCCTACTGACGATGACGTTGGCCGCCGATCCCCCTTCGAGGACGACGCCGTGGAACTGGTCACCGGGGCGCAGCTGCTGGCGCAGTAGTCCGAGGGCCACCTGGGAGATGGTGAGCGCGTCGAGGGCGTTGCGTCCCTCCCACGGCGCGGCCGAGGCGTGCGCCTCCTTGCCGACGAAGGTCACGTCGAAGTGATCGACGGCGAGACAGTTCGCGTCGAGGCGCTCCTCGGAGAATGGGTGGACCATGAGCGCGAGGTGGACGTCGCCGAAGTAGCCGGCGTTCAAGAGGTCGATCTTGCCACCGCCACCCTCCTCCGACGGCGTGCCGAAGAGGCTTACGCGCACGCCGAGTTCGTCGGCCACCGAGGCGAGGCCGAGGGCCGCGCCGAGCGACGCGCTCGCGATGATGTTGTGCCCGCAGGCGTGGCCCACGTCGGGGAGAGCGTCGAACTCGGCGCAGTACACGACGTGCAGGTCGCCGGAGCCCTTCGTCGCTCGAAACGCGGTCTCGAGACCAGCGATCCCGCGCTCGACCTCGAGACCGTGGGCCTCAGCCAACGCGGCGACGGCGGCCGAGGACTCGAACTCGACGTAGCCCAACTCGGGGTGGGCGTGAATGAAGTGGCTGAGCGCGACGAGGTCACCGCGGGCCGCTTCGATGGTTGCGACGGCCGTTGCCGAACGCGTCATCCGATGACCAGGACGACGTCGCCGGCGCTTACCGCGTCGCCGGTCGCGACGTTGATCGATTTCACGACGCCCGAACGCTCGGCGTTCACCGTGTTCTCCATCTTCATGGCCTCGAGGATGACGACGGTCTCGCCGGCCTCGACGGCTTGGCCGACCTCGACGTTGACCTTCACGATCGTGCCCTGCATCGGCACGACGACCTTGCCCGAACCGCTGCCGAGGACGCCCGTGTGATGCTGGCGACGGGGCTTGAGCGCGGTGCTCTGCGGGCGTGTTGGCAACTCGTCGTCGGCGTCGGGAACCCAGAGGGCCACCGTGACGCGACGTCCGTTGACTTCGGCCGTGACGTCCTTGCGCACTCGACCCTCGCCGATCGAGACCGCCGGTGGCGCCTGCGCCGGGAGCTCGGAGAAGTCGACCATGGTCTCGACCCATCTCGTCGAGTGCGTACCGTTAACGAACTCCTCGCTCGTGAGGATCGCCACGTCGGCGGGCAAAGTCGTCGCCACGCCTTCGATGACCGTCTCTTCGATCGCTCGAAGCATCCGTCGGCGCGCTCGCTCGCGATCAGGCGCCCAGACGATGATCTTGCCGATGAGGTTGTCGTAGTACTGCGAGACGGTGTCGTTGACCCCGTAACCGGCGTCCAAGCGAACGCCGGGTCCCGCCGGCGGGTCGAAGCGAGTGATCGTGCCTGGTGACGGCATGAAGCGGCCGCCCGTGGGGTCCTCGGCGTTCACGCGCACCTCGATGGCGTGTCCGCGAGGAGCGATCTGGTCCTGCGTGAAGTCGAGCGCCTCGCCGGCGGCGACGCGCAGTTGCCACTCCACGAGGTCGAGTCCCGTCACGAGTTCGGTCACCGGGTGCTCGACTTGCAGGCGTGTGTTCATCTCCAAGAAGAAGAACTCCCCGTCCTGAAAGAGGAACTCGACGGTGCCCGCGTTGACGTACCCGCAAGCCCTCGAGACCTTGACGGCGGCCTCGCCCATCGCCCGTCGCGTTCCGTCGGGGAAGTTCGGCGCCGGGGACTCCTCGATCAACTTCTGGTGCCGTCGCTGGGACGAGCAGTCACGTTCCCCGAGCCACAGAGTCGTGCCGTGGGTATCGGCGAGCACTTGCATCTCGACGTGACGGGGCCAGGTCAGGTAGCGCTCGAGGTAGCACTCGTCGCGGCCGAATGAGCTGAGTGCCTCGCGTCGCGCGCTCTCGAGCGCCGCCGCCGCCTCGTCCGGCTCGTTGACGACCTTCATCCCGCGGCCGCCGCCGCCGTAGGCGGCCTTGATCGCGACGGGCCAGCCGAACTCCTCGCCGAAGGCGACGACCTCCTCGGCGCTCCGCAGCACGTCGCTGCGGCCGGGCACCCCGGCGACGCCCGCCGCCTCCGCGGCTCGACGTGAGGAGATCTTGTCGCCCATGATCTCGATGGCCTCGGGCGGGGGACCGATGAAGACGACGCCCCGCTCGGTGATGGCGCGGGCGAAGTCCGTGTTCTCGGAGAAGAAGCCGTAGCCCGGGTGCACGGCGTCGGCGTTCGAGCGCTCGACGACGTCGAGGATGGCCTCGGTGTTGAGGTAGCTCTCGGCGGCGCTCTGACCCCCGAGCGCGTACGCCTCGTCGGCCAGGCGTACGTGCAAGCGCGTTGCGGTCGAGTTCGGAGTACACGGCGACCGTGGTTACGCCCAGTTCGCGACAGGTCCTGATCACCCGAACGGCGATTTCGCCACGATTGGCGATGAGGACTTTCCCTAACACGCGAACCTCCGTTGCGAACCTGTCATTTTCTAGCACTCGCCCTTCAAACCCTAATCTTTGAACGTGAGTTCAATCGTTTGGCGCGTCGAGCACTTCACCGAGGTGGATTCGACCAACGCTTCAGTGCGCGCGCGAGTCGACGAAGGACTGAGCGAGGGATACGTCGCGATCGCCAACTACCAACGCGCTGGTCGCGGGCGTCTCGATCGACGGTGGGACTCGCCGGCCCGGGCGTCGCTGCTCTGTTCGATGTTGCTCTATCCGCCGATCACGCCTGACGAGTTCCAGCTCGTCGTCGCCCTGGTGGCCCTATCGACGCGGACCGCGCTCGAGCGGCTCAGCGGACTTCGCGCGGCGCTCAAGTGGCCGAACGACCTGGTCGTTGGGTCGAACAAGCTCGCCGGTCTGCTTGCCGAGGTCGTCGTAACGACGAGCGGCACGGCGGTCGTCGTCGGTCTGGGCGTAAACCTCACGCACGAGGGTCCCGAGGACGTCGCTGCCACCTCGGTCCGCGCCGAGACCGGGCTCACTATCGAGCCGATAGCGCTACTCGATCTGGTGCTCGAGGAGATTGACGCGAGGGTGGAGCGGCTGGCGAGTGTCGAGGGTCGGGCTTTGTTGCGGAGCGAGTACGTGCGCGCACTCGCGACCATCGGCGAAGACGTGCGGGTCGACCTGCCGCGGGGTTCATTGGTTGGTCGCGCGCGTGGGGTTGACGACGCCGGCCGTCTGCTCGTCGAAGTCGACGGCACGCTCACGAGCGTGTCGGCGGGCGACGTGGTGCACCTTCGCGCGGGCGAGTCCGCACGCCCATGAGTCGTGCGACGCGTGTTCTCGTGACGGGCGCGAACGGTCAGGTTGGCCTCGACTTGCTCGACGTGTTACGAGGAGCGATACCACCTGGTGGCGACCCACACTTCCAACCCGACGGCCGCCCGATCGCCGGGGATGAGTTCGAGGTGCGTGGCTTCGGCCACGGCGACCTGGACGTGACCGACCCCGACGCCGTCACCCGGACCCTCCGGTCCGTGCGGCCCGACGTCGTGGTCCACCTGGCCGCCTACACGGCGGTCGACCGCGCCGAGGACGACGCCGACGCGTGTTACCGCGTAAACGACTACGGAACCGAGTTGATGTCGCGCGGCGCCGGCGACGTCGGAGCGCATCTGATCACCGTGTCGACTGACTACGTGTTCGACGGGACGAAGGGCTCCGCGTACGTCGAGGACGACGAGACCCGACCACTCAACGTCTACGGTTCCTCCAAGCGCGCGGGCGAGTTGCGTTGCCAAGTCGGGGACACCGTCGTTCGCACGTCGTGGGTGATGGGCGTGCGCGGACGCAACGTGGTGCACACGATCGCCGATCGCGCGAGCTCGGGCGCCAACGTCAGGTTCGTCGACGACCAACGCGGCACCGTCACCGCAGCGAGCGATCTCGCGCGGTCGCTCGCGAGCCTGGCGCGCGAACGGCCGGGGGGCGTCTGGCACGTCGCGGACCGGGGCGACACCACGTGGTTCGACGTCGCCGAGTACGTCGGGACGTTGCTCGGTCGCGGCAGCGACTTCGCGTTCCCGATCACCACCGACGAGCTGGCCGGCTTCAGCGTGGCGCGTCGACCCGCGCGCAGCGACCTCGACACGACGAAGTTCGCCTCGGCCTTCACGAGCCTGCCGCCGTGGCGTCGCGCCCTCGAGCGCCTCGTTGAGGGCCGAGCGACGACGGGTTCTTCGTGAGCGACGTCGCCACGAGCGCCGTGGCCGTCATCGTCGACTACCACACCGACGAGGTACTGGTCGAGTGCGTGCGCGCGATGCGCGCCAACGGAGTCGAACAGTTCGTCGTCGTCGAGAACGGCGACGTCGGATCGGTGCCGACGGGACTGGGCGAGGGCGTCACGGTCGTCTCGCCGGGGGTGAACCTCGGCTACGGCCGTGGCGTCAATCGGGGCGTCGCGCTCGCGCCGTCGGCGCCCTACGTGCTCGTCTCCAACCCCGACGTCCTGGTCCACGAGGGCGCCGTCGCGGCGCTGGTCGACTACTTCGAGACGCACGAGGAGGTGGCGCTCGTCGGACCGACGATCCTTCGACCCGACGGCACGCGCTACCCCTCGGTGAGGGTCTTTCCGAACGTCTGGCTCGCGGGACTCCACGCCGTGCTCGCGCCATGGTGGCCGAGCAACCCGGCGACCAGGCGTTACCGGTCCCCTCGGGCCGACGGCACGGTGGACTGGGTGTCGGGGGCGTGCTTCCTCGTTCGTCGCGCCGCCTTTGAACAGGTCGGCGGCTTCGACGAGCGATACTTCATGTTCGCCGAGGAGATGGCACTGTGTTGGCAACTGCGAGAGCACGGCTTCAAGGTGGCCGCGTCGAACGACGCGGTGGTCACGCACCTCGAAGGCGTGTCGCGCGCGCGACTCCCTCGCCAGATGCTCATCGCGCACCACCGCAGTGCGCTACGGTTCGAGGCCCAGACGGCTCGAGGATGGCGCCGCGCGCTCCTCCCGATTGCGGCGCTGGTGCTCGGACTGCGGCTCGTGTTGGTGATCGTCACGCCACCGAAGCCCTAGGGCAAAGCACCTAGACTGGACGCTGGGCTGCGGGTGGTCTGTGGTTGCAAGTCGATGCCAGTCGCGGGCGAAACGACCCACGTAAGGCGTCTCAACGACGCTGAGCATGGCGCGGTTTAGAAGTAAGTCCTGCCCTCAAGCGGCCACCCTGGTCGCCGGGGGAGCCGGTGAAGCACGCGAGTTCACCGCGGGAGAGCGAGAGCTGCCCGCGCAACGCACGGACACCGCTGCAGGCAGGTGTGGGGTCAAAGACCAGGTCAGCACTCGCAGCCCTCTTAACAGACCAGACGTACCGGTAGGGTAAAGCACGATATGAGCGTTTTTCAGAAGATTTTGAAGGCCGGCGAGGGCAAGCGCGTGCGTCAGCTCGCCGAGCTGGTTCCCCCGATCAACGACCTCTCCGACGAGATGGCGGCGCTGACCGACGCCGAACTGCGCGCCAAGACCGACGCCTTCCGCCAGCGCCTCGCCGACGGCGAGGACCTCGACGACCTCCTGCTCGAGGCCTTCGCGGTGGTGCGCGAGGGCTCGACGCGCGTGCTCGGCCAGCGCCCCTACGACGTGCAGCTGATGGGCGGGATGGCCCTGCACTTCGGGTGGATCGCTGAAATGAAGACCGGTGAGGGAAAGACGCTCGTCTCGACCATGCCGGTGTACCTGAACGCGCTGGCCGGCCAGGGCGTGCACGTCGTCACGGTGAACGACTACCTCGCCACCCGTGACGCCGGCTGGATGGGCGAGCTCCACCGCTTCCTCGGCCTCACCGTCGGACGCGTCGGACCCGACCTCCAGGAGTTCGAGGACAAGCGCGCCGCTTACGCCGCCGACATCACCTACGGGACCAACACCGAGTTCGGCTTTGACTACTTGCGCGACAACATGGCGCGACGTCGCGAGCACATGGTCCAGCGGGGCCATCACTACGCCATCGTCGACGAGGTCGACTCGATCCTGATCGACGAGGCGCGTACGCCACTGATTATTTCGGGACCCGCCGACGACGTGACGAAGCTCTACTACCAGTTCGCCTCCATCGCCCGGGCGCTCACTCGCGACGTCGACTACGAGGTTGACGAGGAGAAGAAGACGGTGGTGCCAACCGAGGCGGGCATTGAGAAGGTCGAGCGAGCAGCTTGGCGTCACGAACCTGTACGACGCGGTCGCGACCAACTACGTCCACCAGATGGGTCAGGCGCTGCGCGCCAAGGAGCTCTTCCACCGCGACAAGGACTACCTGGTCGACGCCGGCGAGGTGAAGATCGTCGACGAGTTCACCGGTCGCACCCTCGAGGGTCGCCGCTGGAGCGACGGCCTGCACCAGGCCGTCGAGGCGAAGGAGCGCGTTCGCATCCAAGAGGAGAACCACACCTGGGCGACGGTGACCCTGCAGAACTACTTCCGCCTCTACGAAAAGCTCGCGGGCATGACCGGCACCGCCGAGACCGAGGCCGCCGAGTTCGGCAACACCTACGGCCTCTCGGTCGTCCCCATCCCGACCAACGAGCCGAACGTCCGCCTCGACCAGCCGGACCTCATCTACAAGACCGAGACCGCAAAGTTCGCGGCGATCGTCGATGACGTGCGGGAGCGGTCGGACATGGGTCAGCCGATCCTGCTCGGCACCGCCTCGGTCGAGAAGTCCGAACTGCTCTCGCGCGAGCTCTCGAAGGCCGGTCTCGCCCACGAAGTGTTGAACGCGAAGCAGCACTTCCGCGAGGCCGAGATCGTGGCCCAGGCCGGTCGCAAGGGTGCGGTGACGGTCGCGACCAACATGGCCGGCCGTGGCGTCGACGTCATCCTCGGCGGCAACTTTGAGGGTCTCGCCGCGCGCGATGCCGTTGGGCAGGGTTTCACGCCGGGCACCGAGGAGTACGACGCGGCCTATGAGAAGGCGGTCGCCAAGTGGCGCCCGGTCACCGAGAGCCGACGGCAACGAGGTCCGTGCGGCCGGGGGGCTCTACGTGCTCGGCACCGAACGCCACGACTCGCGGCGCATCGACAACCAGCTGCGGGGCCGATCCGGACGTCAGGGCGACCCGGGGGAGAGCCGCTTCTACCTGTCGCTCGAGGACGAGCTGTTGCGGATCTTCGCCACGGGCGCCGTCTCGTGGGTGATGGACCGCACGATGCCCGAGAACGAGCCGATCGAAGCGAAGATGGTCTCGCGCGCGATCGAGCGCGCGCAGAACACCGTCGAGGCGCGCAACGCCGAGATCCGCAAGGACGTTCTCAAGTACGACGAAGTGATGAACGAGCAGCGCAAGGTCATCTACAAGCGCCGCCAACAGGTGATCGACGGCGAAGACATCCACGACGCGACGATCGAGCTGATCGAAGAGCAACTGACCAACGTCGTCGACCAGCACGTCGGCACCGGCTTCTCCGAGGAGTGGGACCTCAACGCGCTGCTCCTCGATCTCCAGTCGTACTACCCGACCGAACTCGACCTCGACACGCTGACGGCCTACGACGACGTCGACGATCTCGTCGCCCTCGTCGTCGACGAGGCGGTCCAGCTCTACGAGAAGAAGTCCGAGAACTTCCCGGGCGGACTCGACACCGCGAAGGACGATCGAGCGCGACGTGATGCTCCAGATCCTCGACCAGCGCTGGCGGGACCACCTCTCGGAGATGGACTACCTACGCGACGGCATCCACCTACGCCAGGTCGCCCAGCAGGACCCCCTCACCGCGTGGCAGAAGGAGGGGTACTTGATGTTTGAGCACCTCCTCGAAGCCGTCGACACCGACTACGTGCGCTACATCACGCACGTCGAAGCGACGATCGAACAGCCCGAAGACGCCGACGAGGACGAAGGTCTCGAGGGCGCCCTGACGAACGCCGCGCTGGTTGCTCCGGGCGCGGCCGAACTACCCGCGCACGACGGCAGATGCCGCGCGCCACGAAGGCGCACGAGAAGATCGGTCGGAACGACCCCTGCTGGTGCGGCTCGAAGCGCAAATTCAAGCAGTGCCATGGCCGACCCTAAGGCCGAGAACGCGCTTCGTCTCGCCCCGGCTGCCCTCGAGGACCTCGAGGCGCGATGGGACGCGGCGCGCGACTACCTGAAATCGACGCGAGCCGCGCGCGCCACGCGTTGCTCGAGCGAACTCGCCGCCGATCCGAACCTCTGGGACGACCAGGACCACGCTCGCGAGGTCACGACGGAGCTCGGCCGTCTCTCGAGTGACCTCGAGTCCTTCGACGCTCTTCGCGCGCACGCTCGACGACTCGACCGGTGCTCGCTGAGTTTGCCGCGCGAGTCGCTCGAGACGCGGCGAGGCCGACTGGCCGGTCTTTGAGCGAGCTCGCGGTCGCCGTCGACGACCTCGGGCGCGAGATCGCCGCCCTCGAGACCCAGAGCCTCTTCAGCGGTCCCTACGACGAGAACGACGCCATCGTCGAACTGCACGCGGGCGCCGGCGGCACCGACGCCCAGGACTGGACCGAGATGCTGTTGCGCATGTACTCGCGCTGGGCCGAGCGACGGGGCTTCGGCGTCGAGATCGACGAGGCGACCGAGGGACAAGAGGCCGGTCTGCTTGTCGGCGACGTTCATCGTGAAGGGCCGCTTCGCCTACGGCTGGCTCTCGGCCGAACGTGGCGTGCACCGACTCGTGCGCATGAGTCCCTTCGACTCACAGGCACGGCGCCAGACGAGCTTCGCCGAGTCTCGACGTGACGCCGCTGCTCGACGACGACGCGGCCGAGGTGGAGATCGACGAGAAGGACCTGCGCGTCGACACCTACCGCTCCTCGGGAGCGGGCGGTCAGCACGTCAACAAGACCGACTCGGCGATCCGCATCACGCACCTGCCGACCGGCATCGTGGTGAGTTGTCAGAACGAGCGAGTCCCAGCATCAGAACCGCGCACGCGCGATGCAGATCCTCGAGGCGAAGCTCGCCGAGCGCGCCCGCGCGCAGCGCCAAGCCGAGATGAACGCGCTCAGCGGCGAACGCGGCGACAACGCCTGGGGCTCACAGATCCGCAGTTACGTGCACGCGCCCTACCAGCTCGTGAAAGACCACCGCACGCGACTACGAGACGGGCAACGTCGACGCGGTGCTCGACGGCGATCTCGACGGCTTCATGGAAGCTGAACTGCGCCGTCAGCGCTCCGCGTCGTAAGCAATCTGAGAGCCGTCAAATCGCCGAGGCTTTCGTGGCTCAGAACCGCAAGTTCGCCAAACTAGAATGGTCGTGCTCCGCCCGAACGTCGCGCGACGACCACCAATACCCGAGGGGGTGATGCCGTGATTCGATTCGAGAACGTCTCCAAGACCTACAAGAACGGCACGCCGGCGCTAAAGGACATCTCCCTCGACATCGAAAAGGGCGAGTTCGTCTTCTTGGTCGGCGCGTCGGGTTCGGGCAAGACGACCTTTCTTGCGCTTGCTGCTGCGCGAGGAGCATCCCGACAAGGGCCGCATCCTCGAAGCGGGTCGCGACATCGGCGAGTTGCCGAAGTGGCGCGTGCCGTACCTGCGACGCAACATCGGCTGCGTCTTCCAGGACTTCCGTCTCCTGCCGAACAAGACCGTCTTCGAGAACGTGGCGTTCGCCCTCGAGGTCATCGGTCGTCCGCGCTCGACGGTCGAGTCCCAGGTTCCTCAGATCCTCGAGCTCGTCGGACTCTCGGACAAGTCCAAGAACCTGCCCGCACGAGCTCTCCGGCGGCGAGCAGCAGCGCGTCGCCGTCGCGCGCGCCTTCGTCAATCGGCCGCTCATCCTGCTCGCCGACGAGCCGACCGGCAACCTCGACCCGGCGAACTCCGAGTCGATCATGGCGCTGCTCGAGCGCATCAATCGCACCGGCACGACGGTCGTCATGGCCACGCACGACAAGGCGCTGGTCGACCGGATGCGTCGGCGCGTCGATCGAACTCGACCGCGGTGAGATGATTCGCGACCAGGTGCGCGGCGTCTACGGCATCGACGAGGGCGTCGCCATCTGATGCGCGTCTACTTTCGCTACGCCGTTCAAGGAGACGCTTCTCAAACCTCTGGCGCAACCGGATGATGACCGATCGCCGCGGTGCTCACGGTCGCGGTCTCGCTCTCGCTGGTCGGCTCGGCGCTGCTGCTCAAGCAGAGCGCCGCCCAGGCCTCGGCGCAGTGGCAGCAGGGCACGCGGGTCACCGTCTGGATGGAGCCCACGGCGTCCTCATCGGGAGATCGCGAGCGTCAAGACGCCAACTCGCCAGTCTGCCGATCGTGAAGAGCTGCGTCTACTACTCCCAGGCCGCAGGACTACCGACAGGCGAAGCAGCTGCTCCAACCCGACGAGTGGCAGGTCCTCACCGTCTCGGCGATGCCCGTCGTCGTTTCAGCTGCATCCCGACGGTGCCCTCGGACGCCTTCACCGTCGAGAGCGACGTTCACGACCAGCCGGGCGTCTACCTCGGTGACCGCGCCCGAGCAGCAGATCCGTCAGATGAACCACGCGATTCGAGGTCTCGCAGATCGTCTTCCTGGCGCTCGCGCTCGTGCTGTTGCTCTCGGCGACGGTGCTCATCCTCAACACGATCCGCATGGCCATCTTCGCCCGGCGACGGGAGGTCTCGGTGATGAAGCTCGTGGGCGCGACGAACTGGTTCATCCGCGTCCCCTACATCACCGAGGGCTTCATCCAGGGCCTGCTCGGCTCGGCTGGTCGCGATCCTCGCGGTCACCGCGTTGCACATCTGGTACCCGCTGCACAACGAGTTTCAACTGACACCTCGGCGCTGCTCGGGACCAACCTGGTCGTGCTCGATCGTCGGCGTCGTGATCGGCTCGGTCGGCTCGGCGATCGCGATCCGCCGCTTCCTCGACGTCTAGTCGTCGCCTCGTCGAAGTCGAGCGGCGAGCGAGTTCACGCAGTAGCGCAGCCCCGTGGGTGTCGGACCATCGTTGAAGACGTGGCCCAGGTGCCCCCCGCACCTCGAGCAGAGGATCTCGGTTCGCCGACGCGAACAACGAGTCGATCGGCCCGCTCGACGATCGGTGCCCGGCTCGCACGCGTCGAAACTCGGCCACCCGCAGCCCGAGTCGAACTTCTGGGCGCTCGTGAAGAGCGTCTGACCGCAGCCGCCGCAGCGTGAAGACGCCGTCGGTGTCTGACGTGCAGCAGTGAACCGCTGAACGGCGCCTCGGTCGACGCCTTGCGCAACACGGCGTAGCGATCGGGCGAGAGCTGCTCGCGCCACTGCGCGTCGGACTTTTCGATCTCGCCACGTCACGCCGTCAACGTAGCGGCGCGACGGCGGGCGCGGCTCAGGAGTAGATCGGTCGAGGTGACTCGTGCAGCGACCGGCGGGAACTCCGGTTCGTCACTGAGGAGTCGCGCGAAGGCCTGCGCGCCAGACCCTCGGGGTCGAGTCCGAGCTCGGCGAGCAGTTCGTCGGGCTGGTGGTGCTCGAGGTAGGCGCGCGGGGCACGCCGAGGATACGCGTCGTCGGGATGCGGCAGTTCGAGTTCCTGGGCCCGCTAGCGAACGGCGGAGACCATCAGCGTGCCCGCGCCGCCGTGGCGCGTACCGTCTTCGACGGTGATGACGCGCTCGTGCGAGAGCGCGTCGTCGATCATCGCGGGGTCCGGGGGCAGCACGCGCACGTCGTAGAGCGTGACCTTGCGCGGCCTCGTCGCCCATCAGTTCGAGCGCCCGGTAGGCGGCGGGCGCCATCTTGCCGACGCGCCAGCACGCAGAGTGACCCGTCCCCTCGCGAGACGTGGCGCGCGTCGAGTCCTTCGCCGACCTTGCCGTCGAAGGGCTTGGGCAGCGTCTTCGGGATAGCGAATCGCCGTCGGGCTCGACATCGACAGCGCCGTCTCGAGCATGCCGGGCACCTCCTCGGCGGTCGAGGGCGCGAAGATCGTCATGTTCGGGATCGCGAGGCAGAGCACGATGTCGAGGAGTCCGTGGTGGCTCGGTCCGTCGTCGCCGGTGATGCCCGGCGCGGTCGAAGACGAAGACGACGGGCAGGTTCAAGAGGCCGACGTCGAGGTGGGCCTGGTCGAAGGCCCGCGAGAAGAACGTGGAGTAGATCGCGACGACGGGTTTGAGTCCGCCCATCGCCATGCCCGCCGCCGCGGTGACGGCGTGCTGCTCGGCGATGCCGACGTCGAAGAACCGCTCGGGGAATTGCGCCTGGAAGTCGAGCAGTCCGGTCGGTCCGGCCATCGCCGCGGTGATCGCCACGATTCGCTCGTCGGCGCTCGCGCCGCCGCGATCAGCGCGTCGGAGAACGCCTGGGAGAACGACGTTGCGCTCTTCACCTCGTCGGTCTGCTTCGGCGGCAGCTTGTAGTCGTGCATCTTGAGGTCGTCGTCGATCGCGGGCTCGATAGCCGCGGCCCTTTTGGGTCAGCACGTGGACCACGATCGGCCCGTCCCACTCGGCGGCGCTCTTGAGGGCGGACTCGAGCGCCTCGATGTTGTGGCCGTCGATCGGGCCGACGTAGCGCACGCCGAGGTTCTCGAAGAAGGTGTGGGGCGTCACCATCTCTCGCGCCACCGACGTGACGCCGTGATGCCGAGGTAGGCGGCCTTCCCGACACGCGGCACGCGGGGCACGTGACCGTCGTACACCCTCGCGGACCGTGAGGTACGTGCGGTTGAGCCGCAGGGCGGTCAGCGACTCCGAGAGTTTGGAGACGGTGGGCGCGTAGCTGCGCCCGTTGTCGTTGAGCACGATGACGACGCGCTGGTTCGAGTGACCGAGGTTGTTGAGCGCCTCGTAGGCCATGCCTCCGGTCAACGAGCCGTCACCGACGACCGCGACGACGTGGCGCTTGCCGCCGTGACCGATGAGTTCGCCGCGCTGCTGCAGCGCGACGGAGAGGCCGTGGGCGTAGGAGAGTGCCGTCGAGGCGTGGCTTGACTCGATCCAGTCGTGCTGGCTCTCCGCACGATTCGGATAGCCCGAGAGTCCGCCGCGCTGGCGCAGGTTCTTGAAGCCGTAGCGTCGACCGGTGAGCAGTTTGTGGACGTAGGCCTGGTGGCCGGTGTCCCACAGCAGGATGTCCTTCGGCGACTCGAAGACCCGGTGCAGGGCGAGCGTGAGTTCGACGACGCCGAGGTTCGAACCGAGGTGTCCGCCCGGTCTTGGTGACGTTCGAGATGATGAACTCGCGGATCTCCGCGCTGAGTTCGTCGAGCTGTTCGTAGGAGAGGGGCAGGAGATCGGTGGGCGTCTCGATCGACGGCAGCAGCACGACGGACAGCCTATCGGGAGCGGATAAGTGGGTCGGGTGATCGTAACGCGACCGGTAGCCTGAGCCGATGGCCCTTGACGTGGACTTGGTGGAGAGTGACGTGCTCGAACGAACCCTCGGCGAAGCGTTGGCTCGCGGCGGCGAGTTTGCCGAAGTCTTCGTCGAAGATCGAGCGACGTCCTCGGCAATGCTCGACCAGCAGCGAGTAGAAGAGCTCGGATCGGGCCACGATCGAGGAGCCGGGATACGCGTCGTGATCGGCGAGACGACGGGCTTCGCGCACACGGCTGACCTCAGCGAATCGGGTCTCCGCGACGCGGCACGTGCGGCCGCGAGCGTCGCGCGCGAGGGCGGCGGCGGCGTGCGCGAGGTGGCGCTCGAGACGCCGCGTCGGCACCCGTCACGGGCGCGCGTCGAGCCCGGCGACGTCGAGAAGGCGAAGAAGATCGAACTACTTCATCGAGCGGACGAGTCGGCTCGGGCCGAGGGCTCGGCGATCACGCAGGTGCAGGTCGCCCTTGGCGACTCGACCCGTCGATTCACGGTCGTGAACTCCGAGGGACTCTTCGCGACGGATCACCAGGTTCGCACGCGCTTCAACGTGTCCTGCGTGGCGACGGGCGACACGGGCATGCAGACGGGGTATCGGCCGATTGCCGGCACGGTCGGCTTCGAGTTGCTCGGACCTGAGGTCGTCGAGTCGGCCGCACGCGGTGCGGCCCACCAAGCCATCACCAAACTCGAGGCGCGGCCCGCGCCGTCGGGCGACCTGCCGGTCGTCCTCGCGAGCGGTTCGGGCGGCATTCTCTTTCACGAGGCGTGCGGCCACGGCCTCGAGGCCGACGCGATCATGAAGAGGGCCTCGGTCTACGCCGGTCGAGTGGGCGAGCGTGTCGCGAGTCCCCTTGTCACGCTCGTCGACGACGGCACGGTGGCGGGCGAGTGGGGCTACCTCGCCATCGACGATGAGGGCCACGAGTCCTCGCGTAACGTTCTTATCGAAGACGGCGTGCTGACCGACTACATGTGGGACTATCTTCGCGCGCGCAAGGACGGTCGCCGCGTGTCGGCCAATGGGCGCCGTCAGAGCTACCAGTACCTGCCGATGGTGCGCATGACCAACACGTACCTCCTCGAGGGCGACTCCGACGCCGACGAGATCGTCGCTCAGACGCCCTACGGCGTCTACGTCGCCCAACTCGGCGGCGGCCAGGTGAACACGGCGACCGGCGACTTCGTCTTCGGCATGACGGCGGCGTTCCTCATCGAGGGCGGCAAGATCACCGCCCCGTTGCGCGACTGCAACCTCATTGGCAACGGGCCGGAGATTCTTGGCCGCGTCGACGCGGTCGCGAAAGACTTCTCGATGACGCCCGGGACCTGCGGCAAGGACGGCCAGCAGGTTCCCGTCGGCTGCGGCCAAGCCACGATGCGGCTCACCTCGATGACCATTGGCGGGGCCGCGGCGTGAGCGATCTGCTCGAACGGGCCGATCGCCTCCTCGAGTCGGTGCAAGGTGACGAGGAGCTCGAGGTCTACTTCTCGAGCGGCGCGGAGACCGAGGTCCGGGCCTACGAGGGAGCGATCGAGGATCTCTCGAGTGCGACGTCCTCGGGCGTTGGGATCCGGGTGCTCCTCAACTCACCGGGCGGCGCCCGCGTCGGTACCGCCTGGGCGGGATCGCTGAGTGAGGACGCCGTCCTCGGCGCGTTGGCGGCGGCACGGGACAACGCGCGCTTTTCGTCGCCGGACGAGTACCTCGATTTCGCGCGTCCGGACGGGGTCGAGCCCGTCGAGTTGCTGCTGCGCGACGAGTCAGTACTCACCACCAGCGTCGACGAGAAGATCGCCTTCGCGATCGCCCTCGAGCGCCGCGTTCGTGACGCTGATACGCGCATTCGTCAAGTCGATTCGGCGACGTACTCGGACTACGTGGCCGAGGCGGCCATCGCGTCGACGACCGGCGTGCGCGCTGACTACGCGAGGTCCGGCGCTTACCTCTCGGTGGAGGCGATCGCGAACGACGGTGGCGACGACCAGACGGGCTGGGGACTGAGCGCGGCCCGCGCGCCCGGCGATCTCGATCTCGAACTCGCGGCCAACGACGCGGTGAGCCGAGCGACGCGCCTCCTCGGCGCGGTGAAGCCCGCCTCGGCCAAGTGCGCGGCCGTCTTCAATCCGCGAACCACCGCGACGCTGCTAGCGATCATCGGTGGCGCGTTGAGCGGCGACGCGGTCGTTCGCGGACGGTCATTCTTCGCCAACCGGATCGGCGAGACCGTCGCGTCGGCGCTCGTCAGCCTGTTCGACGACCCGACGGACCCGCGTCACTTCGCTGCGAGCACGCACGACGGCGAGGGTCTGGCCTGTCGACGCAACGCACTCATTCGCGACGGACAGTTACTTGGCTTCGTGTACGACACCTACGCGGCGCGCCGTGCGGGCACCCAGTCGACCGGAAGCGCGCTGCGCGGCGGTGTAGCCGGTTCACCGTGGGCGGGCTGTCGGGCGCTGCAACTGGCGCCCGGCGACGTCGACCAAGCGGCGATCATCGAGCGCGTCCAGCACGGCGTCTACGTCGAATCGATCATGGGCGTGCACTCGGGTGTCAATCCTGTCTCGGGCGACTTCTCGGTCGGGTTGACCGGTTTCATGATTCGCGACGGCGCGCTGGCCGAGCCGATTCGTGAGGCGACCGTTGCTTCGACGCTCCAGCGCATGCTGCTCGGGGTTACCCACGTTGGCAATGACGTTGAGTGGCTGCCGGGAACCGCCGCCGGTCAGACCATCGCGATCGACGAGGTCGCGCTCTCGGGCGCCTAGTCCGACGTCGACGCCGAGGAGTCGCTCGAGGTAGAACTCGGGGTTACGGCGGCGGCGGGCGCCGGGGTGGCCGACGCGTCAGACGTGCTCGTCGCCGACGTGGCCGTCGACTTCGTCGTGCGGCTGTCGTTCTTGTAGAAGCCACTGCCCTTGAAGACGATGCCCACCGAGGAGAAGACCTTGCGCAGTTCGCCGCCGCACAGCGGGCAGACCGTCAGCGCGGGCTCGGAGAACTTCTGGACAGCCTCGACGCGCTGGTGGCACGCGTGGCACTCGTATTCGTAGGTGGGCATCAACGACTCCAACAGGACAACACAACTAGTGCAGTCTACCGGCAAGGGGTTCCGCGCCGACCGTGACCTAACATGTCGCGATGGACGACTTCCATCAGCTGCGTCGAGGCGCCTCGGGCGCGGCCTTTCCCCGTGACGTCGGGCCGAGCGAGGTCAGCGCCCGGCGGGCACTCGCGCGCTGTCGCGTGACGATGCTCGCCGAAACGACCGAGGCCGTCGCCGCAAACACGCTCAACAAGGGTGACGTCCTGGCGACCGCTCGGGTGGCTGGCATCCAGGCTGCCAAGAGCGCGGCATCGCTCCTGCCCATGTCGCACCCCGTGCTCGTCGGCAACGTCTACGTGAACTTCACGATCGCCGACACCCACATCGACGTGGAGGCCGAGGTCGACACGGTGGACCGCACCGGCGTGGAGATGGAAGCACTCACCGCGGTGACCGCGGCGGCGCTCACCATCTACGACATGTGCAAGTCGAGCGATCGCACCATGACGATCGAGCACGTGGCGCTGTGGGAGAAGTCGGGGGGACGTTCGGGCACGTGGCGTCGCGAAGGACCCGCGACGGGAGTCGACGAGGTCTAACTCGAGCGTTAAGCGTGCTCCGGCCGCTACCCTCGAGACATGCCTGAAGCCCGGTCGAGCGCCATTCGCGGGGGAGTCGAGCAGAGTCGCGAGCGCCTCGTCGCGCTCGTGCTGCTGCTCCAGCGCGCCTACGAGTACGGGGCTCTCACCCAAGAGGAGATCCTGCGCGAACTGAAGATTGACGAGTTCCCCGTTGCGGCCAAGGGACCCCGCAAGGTCCTCGCCTACGAGGGCACCGATAGCACGGTGCGCCAGAAGTTCGAGCGCGACAAGGCGCGAA
The DNA here is from genome assembly GCA_963823815.1 of uncultured Acidimicrobiaceae bacterium. Classification (GTDB taxonomy): domain Bacteria; phylum Actinomycetota; class Acidimicrobiia; order Acidimicrobiales; family RAAP-2; genus RAAP-2. The sequence goes on along the minus strand of CAWGMU010000001.1, from coordinate 587,342 downwards.
TCCGTGACCTCGGCTTCGAGATCGAGACCATCGCCAAGGACGACGGGTCGGTGGGCTATCGGATCGACCCCTCGAGCGGCTACGCGCCGACCATCCACTTCACCGACGAGGAGGAGCGCGTCGTTCGTCTGGCACTCGCCTTCTGCGGTTTCGGACGGACGGGCGCCTTCAGCGTCTTTAGCGACCTGCCGGCGAGCGACGGGGGTCTCGAAGCGTCCAACTACTACACGCCGGTGCTGCGCGCCTTGAACCTGCACCGCGCGCTCGCCTTCGACTACCTGACGGCGACCAACAAGACGCGCGTTGTCGAGCCGCTCGTCATCGACGTGGTGAACGGCGCGAGCTACCTCGTCGCGCGCTCGAGGGACAGCCGCGAGATCAAGGGCTACCGCTTCACTCGTATCACCTCGATGCCCGAGGTCCTGGCCGACACGTTCGAGGTCGACGAGGCGACCACGGCAATCGCGCGCGCCTGGCGTCCCGAGTACGCCAAGTCGCCGCGGCCGATCGACGTGGTCGTGACGACCAATGAGCACTACGCCAAGTTGTTGGAGCGCCAGTACCCCGAAGCGGTGGCGACGCCGAAGAGCAACGGTCGCGTCGAGGTCGCCGTGCGCTTCGACAGCCCTCGCGCCGCGCTGCGCTTCGTGCTCGAAGGCGCTGACCGCGTGCGCCTCCAGTCGCCCAAGACGTTGAAGGCCGATCTCGCCGAGTGGCTCGCGGAGGTGAACAAGGGTCCGGTGCCGGATCCCTCGACGCTGACCTTTGACGCCGCGCCGGGTAACGACGTCCTCGGCCAGACGTTGCAGCTCCTCCACGCGGTCTACGTGAGCGACGACGGCCTGCGAGTGAGCGAGCTGGCTCGGCGGTTCTCGCTCTCCGCCGAGCACGTGCGGCTCATCATGGACCGGTTGGTCTCCCTCGAACCCATGGCGAACTCCACCGACGGGACGAACAACTTCCCGGCCCACGTGCTCAAGGAGTGCGACGACTGGGACGACGAGGCCAACGACGACTCGGTCTACCGCGCCGACTTCTCCGACCTGCCAATCGGCGCCGACGGACCCGTCGCCGCTCATGTGGCGCGACCTCTTCGAGCTGAACATCGCTCTGCGCGAAGCCTCCCGGGTCTATCGAGATCCGGCGATCTTCTCCGCGATCGAGAAGATCGAACAGGCCACGCGCGCGCCGGTGCAGGTCGACGCACCGACCAGTGAGGCGCTGCTCGCCCAGGTCGAGAGCGCCATCGAGAGCCACGCGCAGATCAAGATCGAGTACACCCCGCGGCGTCAGCGAGGAGACCCACGCCCGCGCGATCGAACCGCGCGAAATCAAGGTCTTAAACGGTCACACCTACGTCCGTGCCTACTGCACGACGCGAGAGGCGTGGCGCACCTACCGAGTGGACCGCATCAGCGCGGTGCTCGCCACCTCACCGGCCCTCGTCGGCCGTCCCGATGACGACGTGCCCAACTGGCTGACTCACGTGGGGGAGGAGGGCGATGAGATCATCGTCGTGATGGAGCCGCCGCTGCGCTGGCTCTTCGAACCCCTCCCCGGTGCTCGCTGGGCGCGTGTGTCCGACGGCCGTCACGCGGTGACGTTCCGCGTGGCCGACGAGAACTTCGTCGACCACTTGATGGTGCGCGCTGGACCAGGTGCCGTCGTCGTCACCCCGCGCTACGCGAACGCCGGGCACGCACTCGCGAAGAGGATGACCGCGCAGCTCTAAGCGACCGTTGGGCACCAAAGCGAGGTGCCCGTGATCCGTCTGCTCCCGCGTCGATCCCGCGACGTGACCTACTTCACGAAGGACCAGGCGCTCGAGATAGATGGTCTTCGCGACGGCGGTCCGGGTTGGTGGCTCCGCGGGCGCGGCGACGCGAGCGACCCGTCGGTCGTTGCAACGGTCCTCACGACGAGCAACCGTTCCGCGATTCAGGGTTACGACGTCGTCGTCGCGGCGCCTCGGGCGATCTCGGTCTTGCTCGCCCTCGATCCCGAACAGGCCCCGGACGTCATCACGGCACACCGACGCTCCGTGCGCGCCGCCGTGAACTACCTCGAGGAGCGGGCCCTCGTCGTGCGAGAGCGCGGGCGCGAATATCGACGACGCGGCGAGGTGGTCGAAGGTTGTTGGCTTCACCCACGGACTCAATCGTCACGGTGAACCGCATCTGCACGACCACGTCCTCGTCGGCGCGCGCCCCGAGGGACGTCGTAACGTGCTCGACTCGCGCGGTCTGTACGCACACGCCGCTGCGGCCGACTCGCTCTATCGCGCGTCGCTGCGGCACGAACTCAGCGAACGGACCGACTGGCACGTCTGGCGATCGTTCGCGGGCGTCGAGCACGTCGCCGGACTCGACGAGGGTTACCGCGTGCTCTGGGGCGGGCACCACGCCGACCGTGGCGAGAAGCTCAGTTGGACGCGTGAAGAGACGCGCGCGTCGTGGGCGCGCGACGTCGAGCGATTCGAATCAGTCGGCGTGCTGGGCGCGCCGAACAACACGCGCGTCCTCGATGAACACCGATTCGCTGGTGCCTTTGAGGGTCGATACGACGTCGCTCGCCGCCACGTCGTCGCCGCCTGGGCCGACGCGGCGTCCTTCGGCCAGGACCCGACCGACCTGGTTCGTGACCTCGATGAGCTCTACCCGGACCTGCGTCGCGGGCGTGGCGTCACCGAGTCGACGATCCCGGTGCGCGACGCACGGATGTTGAGTGTCGTTCACGAATTGGGACCGCGTCCGCTGGAGCCCGAGCGTTTCCACGAGTGGCGTCAACGCTCGCGCGAGCGCTCACGCTCGATCGAGGGACGTTCTAGATAGGGGCGAAAGCGGGCGTCGCGGTGAGCTGGAGTGAGCTCGACCCAGCGGAGCTGGTTGGCCGCGTCGAGGCCGAGCGCGTGACCCGGGCGGCCTCGCGCCAGGTCTCCGAAGGAGAGTCGGTCTCGCTCGACCCAGCTCGTGGAGTGGCCAACGACCCGCCCGCGCCGGTCGCGCTGGACGCTGGGGTTGGAAACAAGGTGCCGGCCCGCCAGGTGGTGGAGCGTCTCCAGGGTCGCTCGGTCGGCGATCCCCGGCAGGACGAGTGTCGTCGGAAAGAGGGAGAGAAAACCCTCCGCCGAGGCGCCCCAGCGCCCGCGGGCCTGGCTGAGATCCTGCAGGCAGGCGAGCGTCAGGACCCCTTGACCTCCGCCCTCGGAGACGATGCTCGCGAGCCGTGGCAGCGGCGCGACGTTCGCCAGCTCGTCGAGGGCGAGCAGTAGCCGCGCTCCTTCGCCGTGGCGGTCGTAGGTCGCGTGGACGATCTCTTCGATCAGACCCACGACCAGAGGGGCGGTGACGGCTTGGTGGCGACTCGGCGCGACGACGTGCAGCTGGTGGGGGCCGCGCAGGAACTCGTCGAGGTCGAGTGGCGCTTCGCGGGCCGAGGCGCGAGCCGCCTCGGTACGCACCCCCGCGAAGAGACCGGCCGCCGTCGACCAGATGCTCGATCGCTCGCGCTCTTCGGTGGCGAGGACACCGCGCAGCAGCGTCGCGGACGGGTGGTGTTCGCCGTGACGTTCGTTGAGCTCGTCGGCGAGGTCGTCGCAGCGTCGCTCGTCGACGCGCGACGCGAGCTGGCCGAGCGTTTCGTGACGAAGCGCGCTCGCGTGCAGCATCGGAGCCACGAGAGCGCCGGCGCGTTCACTCCAGTGGTCGTCGCTGCGATCGCCTCGACCTCGCCGCGCAACGTCCAAAAGGCTCCTCGACGCGAGAACAGCGCCATCCCAACTTAAAGATTGTCTTAAAGGTGAATAACCGATTCGACGCACGCCAGGTGGTGTCGTCACCGTTCCCGACGGATCGAAGAGCAACATCGCGCCGTCGCGACGTGACGTTGCCATCAACGTCACGACATCATTCTTCGTTGACGTCACTACGCATGAATCGGTTGTCATCAGGAGATTCGGCACGATGATCGACGACGTCTTGCCACTTCGTGTTGGACCGAGAACGAGCGCGGAACGTTCGCGTCCGCTCATCGCGTCACCGTGTGCACCTCGTCCTAAGTAGACACCGTCGTCGGAGAGCACGTCACACCATCGGTCGGAATAATTCTCGAAATGCTTGACATTGGTGTTAATAACGACTGAACTTTTAGTTGTCCTTCTGCGGAGGAGGTTTACGTCGTACTCGACGTTGCTTGCAACGTCGCGCGACGTGCTCGTTCGCGAAGGGACCGTGCACTGCGTTCAGTCGCCACACGGCCGTGAGGCTGGGTGACACATGAGCGAGTTCATGAGATATCAAGGCGGTACCTGCAGTGAGACCACCCGTGTGGTGCCTCAGGGTCCCAAATTGATTCAACGTTGAGTCCCAAGGAGGGAAAGTGGCACCAGCCGCGAAGAAGAAGGCTGCAGCCAAGAAGGCTCCAGCGAGGAAGGCCGCTAAGAAGCGCGCCCCAGCCAAGAAGGCAGCGAAGAAGCGTCCAGCGGCGAAGAAGGCCGCGAAGAAGCGTCCCGCCGCCAAGAAGGCCGCCAAGAGGCGTCCAGCTGCGAAGAAGGCCGCGAAGAAGCGTCCGGCTGCGAAGAAGGCCGCTAAGAAGCGCGCCCCAGCGAAGAAGGCCGCCAAGAGGCGTCCGGCTGCGAAGAAGGCCTAACCAGACTCTTCTAGGAGAGTTTGTTGCCGAGGGGGCCGAAAGGCCCCCTCGGTGCGTTTCTAAGGGTCTTCCAGGTCGTTCAACTGGTCAACGTCGAATCGCCACGGACTCGTCCACTCGACGCGGCAGTCGACCCCGAGTCGCTGGGCCTCGTCCAGGTGTCGCTGCAGCGACCCGGGTCCGTAGGCGAAGTGAAAGTCCAATCCCGTGGGTAACACGAGCACGTTCGTGCCGACGCCGAGGTGATCGGCGTAGAGCGTGACGCCGGGAGCGGGATCGAGCTCCCCGATTCCTTGCGGGTAGCGCAGGTCACCGTGCACCACGATGAGACGATCGAACCGCTCAGTGAGCTCGCCGTACGCGCTCTGCACCGCGTCGTTGAGACCGGTGGCGCGAGACTCTCGCACCTCGACGCCGAGCGACTCGGCGAAGGCGGTCACCCGGGGGTCCTCGCTCAGCACGATGACTGTCCGAGGGGAGGACGCGGCGATGACGCCGCGCGCGAGTCCCTCCGCGATGGCGGCGACGTCACGCACGCCGCCGCGGCGCAGTCGATCCTTCGCGACGTCGAAAGGCTTCAAGGGGACCACGACGGCATCGTTCACAGTGGTGCATGCTACGGCCCGAGGGCTTCGGTACCCTTTGGAGGTGAGCGAAGACGACCTGCTGGAGTTCGAGCGGGCACTCATCGCTCGTGGCGAAACGGTCGTCGGGCTCGACGAGGTTGGACGCGGCGCACTCGCGGGCCCGCTCATCGTTGGCGCCGTCGCCCTTCGCTGCTGTGAAGCGCCGCCGGTGGGGCTGAACGACTCGAAGCTCTTGAGCCCTGCTCGACGGACTTCGCTCGTCGAACCGTTGGAGAGATGGGCGGCCGCCTGGTCGATCGGCTCGGCGAGCGCCGCTGAGATTGACGCGTGGGGACTTCGACTCGCGCTCGCCGTCGCGGCGACGCGCGCCCTTGACCGACTCGAGCTCGCGCCGACCCACGCCCTCGTTGACGGACCGCTCAACTTGTTGCGCTCGCCCCTTGACGTGGCGCTCGGTGCGCAGGCGCCGCCGCCGCTGCGCTACCGGTTTCTACCCGTTACGGCGATCGTGAAGGGCGATCGCTGTTGCGCCTCAATCGCGGCCGCCTCGGTGCTCGCCAAGGTGCACCGCGACGCGCTCATGGTCGGCCTCGGGCAGCAGTACGACGAGTACCAGTGGGCGAGCAACAAGGGCTACGGCGTTCCCGGGCACCTCGAGGCGATCCGGCGGATCGGTCCGAACGAGCACCACCGCCGAAGTTGGCGCCTGCCCGAGCGTGAGGCCTCGTAAGGGCGTGACCCCTCGGGCGGTGTCGGCTCGTGCAGTGACCAATTGGTACCCGCTGACTAGGATTGTGCAGTTATGGCCTCGCTGCTCTCCGTCAATAATCTGAAGGTCCAATTCACCACTCAAAATACGTTCGCCACCGCTGTCGACGACTTTTCCCTGACGATTAATGCTGGCGAGAGCGTGGGGCTGGTCGGGGAGTCGGGCTGCGGAAAGACGACCACGGGCCTCGCCATCATGCGGCTCCTGCCCGGCAATGGACGGATCGCCGGGGGCAACATCGTCCTCGAGGGGGTTGATCTGGCGACGTTGCCCGAAAAGGAGATGCAGCAGTACCGGGGCAAGGCGGTGGCCCTGATCCCGCAGGATCCGATGAGCTCGCTCAATCCGACGACGAAGATTGGTCGCCAGATCGGCGAGGGTCTCCGGATCCACTCGGGCGCGACCGACGCCGAGGCCCGCAAGCGCGCCCTCGAGGTACTCGAGATGGTCGAGATGCCACGGCCGGCCGAGCGACTGGACCAGTACCCGTTCGAACTCTCGGGTGGACTTCGTCAGCGCGTCATCATCGCCATGGGGCTCGTCTGCGAGCCCAAGCTGCTTATCGCGGACGAACCAACCACGGCACTCGACGTGACGATCCAGGCCCAGATCCTCGACATCATCGACAAGCTGCGCTCGGAGCTCAATATGGGCCTGCTGCTCATCACCCACGACATGGGCGTCATCGCGGGGCGCACGGACCGTGTCGTGGTCATGTACGGCGGCAAGAAGGCCGAAGAGGCGCCGACGATCGATCTCTTTGCCACCATGCACCACCCCTACACGCAGGCGCTGCTCGCGTCGATGCCGAACATGGAGAACACGGCGAAGCACGAGCTCGCCTCGATCTCGGGTCTGCCACCGGACCTTACGAAGGTCATCATCGGATGCCGCTTCGCGCCTCGTTGCGCCTACGCCACGCAGGAGTGCCGCGACGTCGACCCACCGCTGACGGTGGACGGCGCGCGGGCCTACGCCTGCTTCCATCCGACGAACGGACCGCTGCCGATTGTCATCCCCTCCGCGATCGCGGCCGCGAGGAGTCGAGCGATCGGCGACAACCTCGTCGAAGTGAAGGGACTCGTGAAGGAGTTCCCCATCAAGGCGGGACTCGTTCGTCACAAGGTCGGCGCCATTCACGCCGTCTCGGACGTGACGTTCACGATCCGCGAGGGCGAAACCTTCGGGCTCGTGGGCGAGTCGGGCTGCGGCAAGACGACCATCGGGCGAATGGTCGTCGGACTTGAGCGTCCGACCAACGGGCAGATCACCTTCGACGGCAACCTGGTCTCGGCGAAGCGGTATCGGCCGAAGCGCTCCGACCTGCGCCAGCGCCAGATGATGTTCCAGGACCCCTACTCGTCACTCGACCCCCGCATGAAGGTCGCCGAGATCCTCGCCGAGCCGCTCGTCGTCCAAGGCGACGGCAATCGGGCCCAGCGCGAGATCCGCGTCGATGAGCTCTTGCTTCAGGTCGGACTCGAGCCGCTCGCCGCCGAGCGCTATCCCCACGAGTTCTCGGGTGGTCAACGACAGCGCATCGGCTTCGCCCGGGCCCTCGCCCTGCACCCTCGCCTCATCGTCGCTGACGAACCGGTCTCGGCGCTCGACGTGTCCATTCAGGCCCAGATCCTCAATCTGATGAAGGGGCTCCAGAAGCAGCACAACCTCACCTACGTCTTTGTGAGCCACGACCTCGCCGTCGTGTACTACATGGCTGACACCATCGCGGTCATGTACCTCGGCAAGATCGTCGAGATGGGCGACGCCGAGTCTGGTGTTTCGCCACCCCGCCCACCCCTACACCCAGGGCCTGCTCGACGCGGTGCCGGTGCCCAATCCAGTCGAAGCGCGATCCCGCCGCGGGCGACAGGTTCGCGGCGAGCTGCCCTCACCCGTGCACCCGCCGTCGGGCTGCCGATTCCGCACGCGCTGTCCCCGGGCTCAAGAGATCTGCGCGAACGAGGAGCCGCTCTTCACGGACTTCGGGGGCGACCACGTCGCCGCTTGCCACTTCCCGCTGCAAACCCCGGTGACGATCGGCGCGACGTACACGTCGTCGCTCGGCCACAACGGGCCCGTCGCCGACGGCTCCTAGCGCTCGAGCAGTCGAACCTCGAAGGCGTCGCGCAGCGCGTCACCGATGTAGTTGATCGAGACGATGACGAGGATGAAGATCGCGCCGAGGGGGTAGACCTCCCACCAGTAGCCGTTTTGGAGCTGCGTGGCGCCGAACTGGAGCATGGTGCCCCAGTCCGTCTGGGGCGCGCGAATGCCGAGTCCGAGGAAGCCCAGGGCGGAGAGCGCGAGGATCGCGTCGGCGACCGAGAACGTAGCGACCGTGACGATGTTGCTGATCGAGTTGGGAAAGACGTGGCTGACGGATGATGTGCCACTTGCTGGCGCCCATGGAGGTCGCTGCCTGGGAGTACTCGAGTTTTCGTATCAACAACGCGTCACCGCGGATGATGCGGGCGTTCCCGAACCATCCGGTCACGCCGATGATGATGATGAGGAACGTCGTGCTGCGCCCGAAGATCGTGATCAGGGTGATGAGCAGGAAGTAGAAGGGGATCGACAGCATGGCGTCGATGATGCGCATCAAGACCGTGTCAACGACGCCCCCGAAGAACCCCGAGACCATGCCGTACACGGTGCCGACGACGATGGTGATAAAGCCCGCGAGGAAGCCCAGCGTCATCGAGTACTGGCCGCCGTACCAGATGCGGCCCAGCTCGTCGAAGCCCGAGCTGTCGGTCCCGAGCCAATGGTGCGCCGAGGGGTGGGCGTTCCAGACGGTGCCGAAGGTCGCGGCCTGATTCGTCTGGTTGCCGGGGTCGATGTGGGGAATCAGGTAGCACGCCAGCGTGACCACGGCGAGGTAGCCCACTGACACGACGGCGAGCTTGTTGTGGCGGAAGATCCGAAGTCGCTGCCGCCAGACGGGCGTCAGGTGAGCGGCTTCGACGACCGGCGGCGCCTCGAGAGTCGTCGTCGCGATTGGTGGCTGACGGTGAGGGTCATCGGCCCGTACCTTCAACCCGGATGCGGGGGTTCACGATCCCGAGCATTATGTCGGCGATCAGGTTGCCGGCGAGCGTCAGGATCGAGATCAACAGCGTGATGCCCAGAATCACGGGTATGTCGAGGTTCGTCGCTGCGGCGACGGTCTGGATGCCGAGACCGCCGTAGTTGAAGACCTCTTCGATGATGAGCGCCCCGCCGAGCAGACCGGGGATCGAGAGACCGAGGATGACGATGATCGGTCCCAAGGCGTTTCGAAACGCGTGGCGGACGAGCGTACGACGCGCCGAGCAACCTTTGGCCTTGGCGGTGCGCATGTAGTCCTGGACGAGGACTTCGAGAACGGCGCCGCGCATGAAACGGCTGAGGACAGGCGAGCGAGAGCAGCGTCAGGCAGGCGACCGGGAGCAGGAATCCAATGGGGTTGGTGAAGATGGCCCACGGTGCCACGCCCGAGGGGGGCGAGCTCGGCAGGTGGGGCCAGTGGAAGCTGAAGAGATCCAGGGCCAACTGGCAGAGCAGGAACGCCGGTACGCCGTAGAGAATGAAGGCGACGCCCGTGGCGGTGTAGTCGAACTCGGTGTTGCGCTTTGAGGCCTGGGAGATGCCGAGCGGGATGGCGATGACCGCCGTGAGCAGGAGCGACGTCGCGGCGAGCCAGATGGTGCGTGGGACGTAGAGCGAAATGATCTGCCACACCGACATGTTCTGCTTGTAGGAGTGCCCCAGGTTGAAGTGGAAGAAGACCTGCTTCACGTACGTCCAGAAACCGCACGACGTAGGAGTGGTCCATGCCGTTTTGAAGGCCCCAGAGTCGCACGTTCGCACGGCGTGGCGTGCGTTCCAAGCACGGTGTACGCGGGAGCCAAGATTCCGTGATTCTGGAAGTAGGGGAGCGTAAACGTCACCAACATGACGATGAGCAACACGATGATCGACTGCGACGATTCGTCGAACTATGTACGCGAACACGCCCAAAGTGTAGCAGCGACAAATGGCGATTTTTGGCGCGCGCCGACGCCACCAAGCAACAACACGGCCCCCCTATTCGGGGGGCCGTGTTATTGCGATTGCTCGCTTTCAGTTGACCGCCTTAGTAGTACAGGTACTCCGGCATGGAAGTTCTCAAGCGGGTTCGGCTTGAAGCCGATCTTGCTGTGCAAGGTCTTGATTACCTCCCCGGCACTCACCGCCTGCGGCTGGTAGAGCACCGGCAGGTTCTTCGCCGCGTAGGTGGCGTAAGCCGTCAACTTGGCCGTCCCGAAGGTCGTCCCGTTGATCAGCGTCGTCATCGTCGGGTCGTTGTAGTCACCGACGTTGAAGCCACCGGCTGGCGTGAACAGCGTCTCGCCCGACGGGTAGTAGTCCGGTGCGTAGATCCAGCCACCGCCCCACGAGCAGATCTCGTAACCAGCGCCACTGCTGCAGTCCGAGATCACGTTGTTGAACGTGTCCTCGGTGGTCGTGAACTGGATGCCGATCTGCGCCCAGTCGGCGACCTCAGCGTTGAACGTGTCGTCGAGCGCCGGCGAACCGCTGGCCCAGACGATGCTTGAAGTTCAACGTGTAGCCCATGGGCGATGCCGCGCCGCACTCGCTCGCGCCGGTGCCCGGGCGACGTGCAGGTCATGACGCCGCTCTCCATCGGTCCAGCCGTGCGAGGTCAACAGCGCCTTCGCGGCCGTGAGGCTGAACGGATAGGGGTTCGGGACCGCACCGACTGATGCGACGAAGGCGTGTTGGGAGGCAACGGGCTGTAGATCGGGAAGCCGTAACCCTTGTCGACGTTGGTGATGATGCCGAGTCTGGTCAACGGCCGTCTGCAGCGCCTGACGGATGTAGAGCTGGTCAACCGCCGCGACCTTCGGGTCGTTCGAACTGAAGTTGAACGGCGCGTAGTTGAAGTCCCACGCCGAACCGGTGACCAAGTTGTACCGGTTGGCCAACGTCTCCCCAGTTCGGTCCCGCCACACCCGGCGAGGGTGCCGGCGAGGTCAGGACGGTCGGGTCAACGAAGCCCAAGTCGATCTTGCCAGCCTGGAGGTCGTTCTCTTCAGCCTGTGTCGAGGTGTAGGCGACTTCCTTTACGACCTTGACCATGGACTTCTGGGGACCCGAGTAGTGCGAGTTCGGCTGGAACGTCGCGTTGCCGAGGCTGTCGAAGGAGGTCAACTTGTACGGACCGTCGGCACCGCTCTGCCACAACTTGTCGGTGTAGGTGCTCGTCTTGGAGGACTGCGCGTCGAGGTAGGCCTCAACCGCCTTGCACGCCGTGTCGGTTGACTTGGCGCCGTAAGCGCCCGTCGCGCAGGTCGACTTGGCGCCGGGACCAGTCACGTCCCACGTGTTGGGGAACGGGGTGATCTCCGACAGGTAGTTGTAAAGGATCCAGCCCGGGTTCACCGCGGTGGTGAAGTGCAGGACCACCGTATTGCCGTGACCCGATGCGCTACTTACCTGGTCCGGGATTCCGAAGCCGCCGTTGTAGCCACAGTAGGCCGTGGGGTCGGCCTTGTACATGTTCAAGAAGAACATGACCGACTCAGCGTCTACCGTCTGGCCGTCAGCGAACTTCCAGCCCTTCATGTTCATGGTGATGGTCTTGTTTCCGTTGCTGAACACCGGTGCCTTCGCCAGCGAGAGCGGGTACTGAACGGCGCTGGAACCACCCAGGCCGAAGAAGTACGCCGGACGGTACATCAACTGTTGGAACTGGTTGATGTTGTCAACGGAAAAGAATTGACAGCCCATATACGGAAAGATGTAGTTCGGGTTAGCGCCCGGTCCTTCCGCAAAGCTGACGGTTCCCGACGGCGCGGCAGCGCTGCTAACTGTCGGTGCAATGAGACCTAGCGACGCCGCACTGGCTACGGCGCCAATGGTCATCGCAAGTCGAAGTTTGCGCCCAAATTGCATATTGAATTGCCTCCCAGTGTCCCCTAAGCGAACACAATTATTTTGCTTACCCATCACTGATGGACTCAGCGCAACTGTAATGGAGGGTATAGGTCCCAACAAGATCACCCCTGGCCGAAATTTTGAGTAATCCGTCGTTGAGTTTGGGTCCAAACGACTTAGCGTCGACGAAAGCCCTTATTTTTCTTCACTTTGAGAGGCCTGGCGTCGAGAGCGCCCAACGCAGTGCCGAGGCCGCGTCGGGGTGCTCAAAGCGGAAGTCAGAGGCTCCAAGCACGCCTGGTGTCGCACGTTGACTCGCGAGAATCAGTTCGTGCGCCATCTCTTTTCCGAAAAGCACGTCGAACGCGACGGTCGGAATCCGAAGCACGGCCGGCCGCCGCAGCGTGCTCGCGAGCGCCTGCGTGAACTCACGATTGGTTGTTGGCGAGGGGCTGACGATATTCACTGGGCCGTCTTGGCGCTGATCCAGGATCCAGAGGACCGCCCGCACCTCGTCGAGAAGTGAGATCGGACTCATCCACTGGCACCCACTGCCGAACGGGCCTCCAACGCCGGCTCGAAACAGAGGGAGCTCCTTCGCGAGGGCACCGCCGCGGCCGAGGACCGCGCCGGTTCGAAGAAGGGCCACCGCGCCACTCTTCAGGTTTCTGGCAACGCCTTCCCACTCGGCGCACACGCCGGCGAGAAACCCTTCGCCCCGGACCGACTCCTCGTCGAGAACCTCGTCGCCGCGCGAGCCGTAGAACCCGACGGCTGACGCGCTCGCTAGGACGCCAACGCCGCCGGGAAGCTCATTGAGGACTCTGACCAACAATGACGTCGACTCGACTCGTGATCGAAGGATGCGCTCCTTGTACGACGGTGACCACCGACGATCGCCAATGCCCGCGCCCGCCAAGTTGACGGCGGCGTCGAGACCACCGATCGCTCGTAGGTCGCCGTCGTCGACGAGCCCACGCTAGGGATCCCAGCGGACCGACCGGTCGCCGAGTCGAGGGCTCGAGGTCCGGACGAAGGTGACGACGGTGTCGCCGCGGTCCTGCAGCGCGGTCACGAGTGACCGGCCGATGAACCCCGACGCGCCGGTTATCCCGACGCGCACGTTTCGTCCCACCGTCGTTTGATGAGCGAAGCCAGTTGCTCGGCGTTGCGCAGGTGCGCGGCGTGCGTGGCGTGGCGCAGCTCGATCGTGTCGATCGATGGGTTCACCTCTTCGATGGCCGCGCTCAGCGCTCGATAGTACTCGGGAGCGGGAAGGTCGCCGTGGGCGTAGGTCGCTGGCACCCTCAGCAGAGAGAGGTCGAACGGTGCCGTCGCGCTTTGCACGGTCGCGAGGTCGACGAGGAGCGCCGGTCCGTCGAGGCGGCGAGACTCGCGCTGGACGTCGCTGAGCTTGCTCCCAGGCGGTGTCGGACATCACGCGGCGAAAGAAACGTTCGGCCTCGACCTTGGCGTCGTCGCTAAGTGGTGGACGAGTCACGTCCCGACGGAGGATCCAGGGAAGCGGGGACTCATAGTTCACGACGAGGTCGACGCGCTCGGGCATGCGCAACGCGGCGGCGAACGTGACGACACCACCGAAGCTATGACCGAAGAGGATGACGCGATTACGCATTGCCTCGTCCTCGATGAGCGCGCCCAGATCGTCCACGTGGTGTTCGAAGTCGACGGGCGTGAGGGCCCGTGAGCCCTGGTAGCCGCGCCGGTCGTAGATCACCGCGTCGAAGCCATCGAGGCGTCGAACGACGCGAGCGAACGAACCGCCACGATCGAGGGCGCCGTGGACGCAGATGACCGTGGCCCTAGGGTCCTCAACGCGGCGCCGAGCGACAGCGAGTCCTGGGACCGGCGAGTCCTCGACGAAACGGAGCCGCGAGACTCGTGCGGAGGGGTCGGGCACGAGCCGAACTTACTGGTGGCGAGCGGACGAACTCATCGACCGGTCAATGGCGGCCCCTAGGCTATCGGGGTGGCATTACCCCCAGAATCGTCAATTCCCGGGCGAGCGCCGGGCTCATTCGGACCGAACGCGTGGCTGGTCGACGACATGTACGACCGCTATCTGACCGATCCCAATTCCGTCGCCGAGAGTTGGCGCGAGTTCTTCGCCGACTATCAACGCTCGACGCTGCCGACGGTCACGACGTGGCGCCGCCGCGCCGCCCTCTGACACCCCCACGCCGGTGAGCGACGTCAAGGCGACGCCGTTGCGCGGGGCGGCGGCGCGGATCGTCGACGAACATGAACGCCAGCCTCGAGGTGCCGACGGCGACCAGCGTCCGGACCGTGGCGGCTCGTCTCCTCGAGATCAACCGAGCGGCGCTGAATGAGTCGCTCGCGCGTTCGAGCGGCGCCAAGGTCTCCTTCACCCACCTCATCGCCTTCGCCATCTTGAAGGGACTGCGCGCGATACCGTCGACTCAACTCGACGTTCGTCGATGCGGTCGACGAGAAGGGCACGCCCGGCGTGCGCCATCACGAGCACGTGGGCCTCGGCCTCGCCGTCGACGTGTGAAGAAGGACGGTTCGCGCAACCTGCTCGTGCCGGTCATCCATGACGCCGACACGCTGGACTTTCGTTCGTTTCTGCTCGGCTACGAGGACCTCGTGCGCCGGTGCACGCGGGCACCTTCGGCGCCGACGACTTCGTCGGGCGCCACCGTCTCGATCACCAATCCGGGCACGCTCGGCACCGTGCAGTCCGTGCCGCGGCTGATGCCGGGCCAGGGTGCGATCTTCGGCGTCGGGGCGCTCGCCTGGCCCGCCGGGTTCGAGGCGGCCGATCCCCGCGCGCTCGCCGAGCTCGGCGTCGGCAAGGTGATGACCCTGACCTCGACCTACGACCACCGAATCATCCAGGGCGCCGAGTCGGGGCTGTTCTTGAAGTACGTCGCGGAGTGCCTGACCGGGTCGCACGAGTTCTACGACGAGATCTTCGACGTCCCTTGGCGTGCCCTACGAACCGGCGCGCTGGGCGAGCGACTCGAATCCCTCGACGACCGAGGCCGAGTCGGAGCGGATCCTGAAGCAGATCCGGGTCCAGGCTCTAATCAATATGTATCGGGTCCGCGGTCACCTGAACGCCCACCTCGATCCCCTTGAGCAGCGAACCGCCGCCCCTGCACCCCGAGTTCGACCTCGCGACCTACGGGCTCACGATCTGGGACCTGCAACGCTCCTTCGTCGTGGACGGTCTCGCCGGGATGCACGAGGCGACGCTCGAGAAGATCCTCGCCGATCCTGCGCGACGCCTACTGTCGCACGACCGGCATCGAGTACGGCCACATCATGGACCCCGCGCAGAAGCGCTGGATCCAAGAGCGCGTCGAGGGCGTGAGCGTCGGCGATGAGCCAGGACGAGCAGCGCCGCATCCTCGAGTGCGCTCAGCGAGGCCGAGGTCTTCGAGCGTTTCCTGCACGCGCGCTACGTCGGCCAGAAGCGCTTCGGGCTCGAGGGCGCCGAGTCGACCATCGTGGCGCTGCAGACCGTGCTCGACGAGGCGGCCGACCACGGCGTGAAGGAAGCGGTCATCGGCATGGCGCACCGAGGACGGCTGAACGTGCTCGCGAACATCGTCGGCAAGTCCTACAACGACATCTTCTCCGAGTTCGAGGGCAACCTCGACCCCGAGAGCGTGCAGGGCAGCGGCGACGTCAAGTACCACAAGGGGGCGAGCGGCGTCTTCAAGAGCCCGAGCGGCGCCACGATCGACGTCTCGATGGCCTCGAACCCCTCGCACCTCGAAGCGGTCGAGCCCCGTCGTCGAGGGCATCGTGCGCGCGAAGCAGGACCTCGTGATCCGTCCGGGCGACGACGACCGACCTTCCTCGGCCCTTCGTCGAGCATCCGTACCTCGCGGTGCTCATTCACGGTGACGCGGCCTTCGCGGGACAGGGCGTCGTCGCCGAGACGCTCAACCTCTCCCAGCTCTCGGGCTATCACGTCGGCGGGACGATCCACCTGGTCATCAACAACCAGTTGGGCTTCACGACGGCGCCGGGCTCGGCCCGCTCGAGCTTCTACCCGACCGACGTCGCCAAGATGATCCAGGCGCCGATCTTTCACGTGAACGGCGACGACCCCGAGGCCTGCGCGCGCGCCGCGCGACTTGCCTTCGACTACCGCGAGACGTTCCAGCGCGACGTCGTGCTCGACATCGTGTGCTACCGGCGCTACGGGCACAACGAAGGCGACGACCCGAGCTACACCCAGCCCCAGATGTACAAGATCATCGATCAGATGCGATCGGTGCGCAAGATCTACACCGAGACGCTCGTGCGACGCGGGGACATCACGATGGAGGACGCCGAGGCGGCGCTCAGCGAGTTCAACGCACGACTCCAGAGCGTGCTCGAAGAGGTGCGCACCGTGCCGGTGCCCGAGCTGCTCGAGCGTGCCGGTCGCCGAGGTGCCCGAGGACGCTGCCCGCCCCCGAGACCGGTGTCGAACGGGCCACTGCTCGAGCGGGTAGCCCGCGCGTCAGTGAGCGTGCCCGACGGATTCAGCCTGCATCCGAAGTTGGCGCGCCAGTTCGCGCAGCGGCTCGCGCTGCTTCGAGACCGGGCGAGGTCGACTGGGCCTTCGGCTGAGGCGCTCGCCGTTCGGGTCACTCGTGCTGGCGGGATCGAACGTGCGTCTCACCGGCCAAGACACCCGCCGGGGCACGTTCTCGCATCGTCACGCCGCGTTCATCGACTACGACAACGGCGCCGAGTTCGTGCCGCTCGCGAGCATGGACGCGCCGGGCTTCTTCACCGTGCGCGACTCGTTCCTCAGCGAGTACGCGGCGCTCGGCTTTGAGTACGGCTACTCGGTCGAGTCGACCGAACACCCTCGTCGCCTGGGAGGCGCAGTTCGGCGACTTCGCGAACGGCGCCGAGATCATCATCGACAACTTCCTCGTCGCGGCCGAGGACAAGTGGGGTCAGGTGTGCGGCCCTCGCCATGCTGTTGCCCCACGGCTACGAGGGCCAAGGCCCCGAGCACTCGAGTGGTCGCATCGAACGCTTCTTGTCGCTGAGTGCGCGCAACAACATCCGCGTGGCCCAGCCGACGACGGCGGCTCAGTACTTCCATCTGCTGCGAAGCCAGGTCCTGCGGCCCCGCCCGACGCCGCTCATCGTCTTCACGCCGAAGTCGCTGCTGCGCGCCGCGTCGACGCGCTCGCCGATCGGCGCGTTCGAGCACGGCTCGTTCGCAACGGTGCTCGACGACGCCGTCGGCGACCCCGGGGCCGTCACGCGCGTGGTGCTCGCCTCGGGCAAGGTCGCCCACGAAGCGCTCGCTCGCCGCGACGAGGTCAACGCCACCCACGTGGCGATCGTGCGCGTGGAGCAGCTCTACCCGTGGCCGGGCGACGAGATCGATCGCGTGCTCGCCACGCTATCCCAAGCTCGCCGAGGTGGTCTGGCTGCAAGAGGAGCCTGAGAACATGGGCGCGTGGCCGTTCGTGCATCTGCAGATGCACGATCGACTTCGTCGACCTCAAGGTGGCGCACGTGGCGCGCGCGGAATCGGCGAGCCCGGCGACGGGCAGTGCGCTCGTGCACGCCGCCGAGCAGTCCGACCTCCTGGTTCGAGCGCTCGGGTGAGTTCCGCCAAGGCGACATCGAACTGCGCGTCGTCGTCGACGGCTCGAACCTCGCGACCGAGGGCCGCGTGACCCCGAGCCTGGCCCAGCTCGACGAGGCGGTGAGCGCCTTCCGCGAGGAGCATTCCGAACGCCGAGATCATCGTCGTCGTCGACGCGACCTTCGAGCACCGCGCGGCGCCGGATGAACGGAACCGGTTCAACGACGCGGTGCTCGCCGGCGACATCGTGACCCCGCCGGCCGGCGCCGTCGGTCGAGGTGACGCGTTCATCTTGAAGATCGCCGACCGAATCGGCGGGATCGTCCTCAGCAACGACTCGTTCCAGGAGTTTCACGACGAGTATCCCGTGGCTCTTCGAGGTCGGGCGGCTCATCGGGGGCAAGCCGGTCCGCGGCGTGGGCTGGGTCTTCACCGCGCGGCTTCCCGTTCGCAACGTGAAGGCCGCGCGAAGCGCGAAGAAGCTGGCGCTCACCCTGCCCGGTGGCGTGGCGCCGACCATTGGCACCACGCTCACGCCCGTCAAGGCCGCGAAGAAGGTGCCCGCGAAGAAGGTGACGAAGGCGAAGGCTGAAAAAGCTGAGAAGGTCGAGATGGTCGCCGAAAAGTCGAGGGCGAGAGTGCCGCGGGGGACCGCGAAGAAGGCGGCCAAGGGGAGCGAAGGAGCGAAGGCTCCCGCTACGAAGAAGGTAGCGAAGTCTGCTGAAGCAAGAAAGGCGCCCGCGAAGAAAGCGCCCGCTCAGTCGCCAGCTCCGGCGGTGGCGCTGCGTCGCGGGCGCCAGCCGGTCAACGCCGAGGCGGACTTCGAGCAGTTCATGAGCACCTACCGTGTCGGTTCACGCCTCGCCGGCGAGGTGAAGGCGTTCACGTCCCACGGCGCGGTCATCAAGGTCCAGCTAAAGGGTGACAAGCAGGTCGAGTGTTACGCGCCGACCACGCTCCTGGGGACGCCAGCTCCGGCGCGGGCGCGCGACGTGCTCGCGCGCGGCGATCAGCGCACCTTTCGACTGGTGAACGTTGACCGGGAGCGCCGAATCGCGGAGTTGGCGCTGTTATGAACGGCCTCTCCCTCGACCCGAAGGACTGGCTGCCACACCGGCCGCCGTTCCTCTTCATCGACGAGTTGGTGACGATTGAGCCGGGCGTGCGCGCGAGTGCGCGCTGGACGCCGCGCGGTGACGAGTGGTTCTTTCCCGGGCACTTCCCGGGGCGGCCGACGACACCGGGGGTCCTCTTGCTCGAGTCGATCGCCCAATGCGGTTGCGTGATCGTCCTCGCCGACGAACGCTACGTCGGTCGGCTCCCGCTCTTTGGCGGCGTCGGTCAGGCGAGGTTCCGCCGCCAGGTGCTACCGGGCGAGACCGTCCTCTTGGAGTGCGAGATGACCAAGCTCTCGGCGCGCGGGGGCAAGGGTTTCGGGCGGGCAACGGTCGAGGGTCTGGTGGCGGCCGAGACCGAGCTCTTCTTCGTGCTCGCCGACGCGCCGTGAAGCTCGCGACCTGGAACGTCAACTCGCTGACGGCGCGTTGGCCCCGCGTGGCCGCGTGGCTCGCCGAAAACGAGCCTGACGTTCTCTTGATCCAAGAGACGAAGCAGAACGACGCCAAGTTCCCCTTCGCCGGATTCGAAGAGCTCGGCTACGAGTCGGCCCACTACGGCCAGGGCCAGTGGAACGGCGTGGCGGTGCTCTCGCGCGTGGGCCTGAGCGAGGTCGTGAAGGGTTTCGGCGACGACAACCCCGAGGCCCGCATCGTCGGCGCGCGCTGTGGCGGCGTGCAGGTCTACTCGTGCTACGTGCCAAACGGTCGCGCGCTCGACGATCCCCACTACGAGTACAAGCTGCGCTGGCTCGCCCAACTGGCCGAGTTGCTCGAACGCCGCGATCGTGCCGTCCCGGTGCTCGTTGGCGGTGACTTCAACGTCGCGCCGAGTGACCTCGACGTCTACGACCCGAGTGTGTTCGTCGGCGCGACGCACGTGAGTGAGCCCGAGCGCGCGGCGCTCCGTCGCGTCCTCGACACCGGCCTCGTCGACCTCACGCGCCGGTTCCATCCCGACGAACCGAGCTACTCGTGGTGGGACTACCGAAACGGTGCCTTCCACCGTGGCTGGGGACTGCGCATCGACCTGCTCTTGGCCGACGAGGCGCTGGCTGAGCGCGCGACGGCGAGCTACGTCGATCGCGACGCGCGCAAGGGCGAGAAGCCCTCAGACCACGCGCCCGTTGTCGGCGAGTTCGACCTAGGTGCGACCGCCGGGTAGCACCGCCTCGATGAAGGTGGGACCGGGCGTCGCGTAGGAGCGCTCCAGCGCGACGACGAGCTCGCGCGCGGTCGTCGCGCGAACGCTCTCGACGCCCTGGGACCGCGCCAGCCCCGCGAGATCGATGATCGGGTCCTCGAGGGAGAGCAGTCGCTCGCTCGCCTCGCCGGTGCTCGTCGCGCCCACGCGCCGCAACTCCCACTCGAGGACGGCGTAGCTTCGATTGGCCAGTCCGACGACCGTGACGTCGAGACCCTCTCGCGCCATCGACCAGAGGGCCTGGAGCGTGTACATCATCGACCCGTCTGATTCGAGCGCGAGGACACGGCCCCTTGACGCGACCGCCGCGCCGAGGGCGACCGGAAGTCCGTAACCGATGGCGCCGCCGGTCAAGGTCATCCAGCGGTGCTCGGGGGCGAACCGGGTCGCCTCGAAGAGATGGACGCCCGAGGTGTTGGACTCGTCGGCGACGATGACCCCTTCGGGGAGCGTGGCGCCGATTGCCGCGGCGAAGGTCTGCGTCGTGAGTTCGCCCTCGGGCGCGGCAACACGGGGACCAGAAGGCACTTCCACCTTCGGGGCCCTCAAGGCGACAGCCAGTGTTTCGAGCGCTCCCCGCGCGTCGCCGCCCGGAGGGCAGAGCTCGATGACCTCACTTCCTGGAGCGACGAGCCGACTCGGCACGTCGGGGTACGCGAAGAAGCCGACCGGCTCGCGCGCGCCGACGAGGATCAGCGACTCGGTGTCCTTCAGCTGGTCGATGGCGAACTCACTCACGTAGATCAGCCGTTCGGGGCTGACGACGCCAGCACCGCGGTCCATCATCGTGGTGAAGGTCTCCATCATCAGGCGCGAGGACGTCGCGGCGCTGACGCGCTCGGCGAGCAGCATGGTCGCCCGATTGAGCGCACCGTCGCCGAGCATGATGGTGCAGCGTCGAGCGCGCAGCGCCTGGAGCGCCCGCTCGGCGGCGGCGTCGTCGAAGGTTGGTGCCGCGGCGCGGGCGGCGCGCGGCCACGCCGCGGGCACCTCGGTGAGCTCGCCCCAGGAGACGTCGGCCGGCACGACGAGCGTCGCGATCACGCCCGGCGGCCCGTACGCGCGCGCGATCGCCTCGGCGGCGTCACCGGCGAGGCGATCGGGCGCGGCACTTCGCCGGTGCCAGCCTTCGAGCGCGCTCGCGAGCGCCTCCACGTTGCTCTGGAGCGGCGCGTCGAGCTCCTCGTGGTACGTGGCGTGATCGCCCACCACGTTGAGGAGCGGGACCCGCGCGCGCCGCGCGTTGTGCAAGTTGGCCCAGCCGTTCGCGAGACCCGGTCCGAGGTGCAGCAGCGTCGCCGCGGGTGTGCCCGTCACCCTGGCGTACCCGTCGGCGGCGCCGGTCGCGACGCCCTCGAAGAGGCAGAGCACGGCGCGCATCCCGGGCGCGTCATCGAGCGCCGCCACGAAGTGCATCTCGGACGTGCCGGGATTCGCGAAGCAGACCGACACGTCATTCTCGATGAGCGTCCCGAGCAGCGCGTGGGCCCCGTTCATCGGCCCGACCCCCCGCGCGACATCCTCACGAGCCCGACTCGATCGACGGACGTTCCTTGAGGTCGTCGGTCGATTCGCCCATGTCGACCAAGCTCTGCTCGAGTGACGCTCGGATCTCGGCCAAGCGCGCACGGCGAGCGTCGCCGCGAAGCGGCGCGTTGCGCCGTTCGAGTTCGTTGACGACCTTCTCGACGGGTAGGAGAAATCGAGACGGCGCACGATCGGGATAGCGCGGATCGTTGCGACCGCGGCTCCACGTGATGAGGAGGGAGTCCTCGGCTCGGCTCAGTGCGACGTAGGCGAGTCGCTGCTCCTCGGCCAGCTGTTCGGGCGTCGTGGCGTTGTAGTTGGGCAGGAGTCCTTCGGCCCAGCCGATGGCGGCGACGTGTTGGAACTCGAGTCCCTTCGCGCGGTGGATCGTCGACAACGCGACCGCGTCGCGCTCGGGCTCGTCGAAGCGTCGCGCGGCGGGCTCGGGCGCCGTGAGGTCCGAGGCGGGGGAGTGTTCGGGTCCGCGTCGCTCGTTGGGCACGTTGGCGGCGTCGAGGGAACCGGCGACGAGCTCGAGCTGGGCGTTGGTTCGCGCGAGCACGGCCATCGAGCGCCAGGGGCTGCCGGGCTGGTGCTTCGCGGTGAGCCACGTCGCGACGTGCTCGGCCTCTTCCGCGTCGGTGTTGTAGCTGCGAACGAGCGGTACCTCACCCTCGTCCTTGGCGGGAACGATCCCGCGAGCTCCCTCCTCGATCAACGTGTTCGCGACGGCGATGATGTTGGCCGTCGAGCGGTGGTTGCGCGTGAGATCGAGCACGAGCGTGTCGGGCCAGGTGGCCACGATGTCGTTGAGGAGCGACGGGTTGGCGCCGTTGAACCCGTAGATCGACTGATTCGGGTCGCCGACGCAGAACAGGTCGGGGTCGTCGCCCGCAATCTGGCGCAGCAGTTGGAACTGCAGGGGGTTCATGTCTTGGGCCTCGTCGACGTAGAGCGAACGATTGCGGTGCCGAAACGCGGCGAGCACGTCGGGCTCGTCGCGCAGTACCGCGATCGCTTCGCTGAGCAGGAGATCGAAGTCCAGCACGCCGCGGCTCTTGCAGAGCCCGACGTAGCGATCGAGCACGTCGGCGAGCATCGCGGGCGCGATTGGCGCGTCGCGTCGAAGACGACGCGCGCTCTTCGCGTACGTGGTACCAGTGAGGCCCTGACTGAGCGCCCAGCCGATCTCCTGTTCGACCCGGGGTAGCTGCCAGTCCTCGAGCTTGAGCTCACCGTCCTCGGCGAGCTGCTTTGCCAGCGCGGTAACGAGCTTTCGGCGGTTCGGTTCCAACGTGAGGGGCCGCAGGTGGTGGTCCTCGCGGTACTGCGTGACCAGGTTGAGCGCCGCGCGGTGAAAGGTCCCGGCGCGCACGTCGCGCACCCCCGCACGAAAGAGCCGTTTGCGCAGCTCGTCGCCCGCCTTTCGAGTAAAGGTCATCGCGAGGATCTGCTCGGGCGCGACCTCCTCGTCGACGACACGCCGCTGGATGCGAAGGGTCAGGACGTGCGTCTTGCCCGAGCCGGCGGTGGCGCGCACGAGGTGGCGACGCGCGGGGGACATCACCGCCTCACGCTGCTCGGGCGTGAGGCCGACGAGTAGCAGATTCGAGAAGGACGTCTCGTCGCTCATGGTGGTTACGACGCTACCGGCCGTGCGTGACGTGGTTCGAGGCGTCGCGGAGCCCTCACTAACCTGATATTCGTGCTCCGTAGCTACGCCGACGCGACCCTCTTTGGCGAACGGATCGGTGAAGGAGCGGTGAAGGTGCTGTGGCTTCACGGCTGGGGGCGCGCCGGGCGCGACTTCACGCAGGTGGCTTCCGAACTCGCGCGGCGCGGGGTGGCGTCGGTGGCCCTAGACCTCCCGGGATTCGGGGCGTCGCCGCCGCCCGCGGTGGCCGGCGGCGCCCGTCACTACGCGCATTTGATCGCCCCCGCGATCGCGGAGTTCGCCGAGGGACCCCTCCTCGTCGTCGGACACTCCTTTGGCGGCACCGTCGCCGTGGCGCTGGCCGCGAAACGACCCGACTTGGTGCGCGCACTCGTCCTCACGGGCGCGCCCTTGCTTCGCAGGCCCTCGAGCGCCAAGGCGCCGCTGACCTACCGGGCCCAGCGCTGGCTGCGAGCACGAGGGCTGCTCAGCGAGGCTCGACTCGAGGCGTCGCGCCAGAAGTACGGTTCGCGGGACTATCGCAACGCCGCGGGAGTGATGCGCGAGGTGCTGGTGGCGAGCGTGAACGAGAGCTACGAGTCCGAGCTCGCCGCGCTGCGCGTGCCGGTGACCCTGCTCTGGGGAGCCGACGACCTCGAGGCGCCCTTTGACGTCGCGGAGCGTTCAGCGGACCTGCTTGACGGTGCCTCGCTGCGACGACTCGACGGCGTCGGGCACTTCGTGCCGCAGGAGGCGCCCGAGGAGCTCGTCGACGCCGTCGCGAAGGCGCTCACCACGTGAGAGTCGCGGGCGCCATCGTTCTCGGCGCGCTGCTGCTGCTCGCTTACAGCGCGCAAATGTCGCGCTGGCTCCGCGTCCTGCAGCGCGAGCACTACGAACCACGCTCCATGTTGCGCTTCCTCGGCCGCTGGTCGTCACCGCAGACGGCCCGCGCGAAGGCGCCCCACCGGGCTCGCCCCCATCGTCCCTTCACGCTGAGCCACGCGCTCATCGTGGCAATGGTGGCGGCGATCGTCCTTCGCGCCGAGGTCGTCCTCGTACTCGCCTGCGTGCTCTACGGCATCCTCTGTCCCCAGGGACTGTCGATCCGGGGGCGCACCAGCCCCCTCGAGTGGACGCGGCGACTGCGCGCCGTGGCGACGCTCGCCGCGGTGTTCGCCGTCGTGGTCTCGGTGCTCGGCGCCTTCAGCGCCGAACCGTACCTGGGCGCGGTCGTGATGGTGCTCGCCGTCCCGCCCGTCCTCGACGTCGCGACACGAATCTTGAAGCCCCACGAGGAGCGACGAGCGCGCGAGTTCGTCGCGCAGGCAGTCGAGCGCCTGAGGGCGGTGAACCCCCGTGTCGTGGCCATCACCGGCTCGTACGGCAAGACGTCGGTGAAGAACTATCTGGTGACGCTCCTCGGACCCGACGCCGGGGTGCTCGCGACGCCGCGCAGCTACAACAATCGAGCGGGGCTCTCACGTTCCATCAACGAGAACCTGGCGGACGACACACGTATCTTTATCGCCGAGATGGGTACCTACGGACCGGGCGAGATACGAGCCCTCACGTCGTGGTGCGTGCCGGAGATCGCGGTCGTCACCGCCATCGGGCCGGTGCACCTCGAACGGATGAAGACGCTCGACGTGATCGAGGCGTCCAAGCGCGAGATCACCGAACGAGCACACACGGTGGTGCTCAACGTGGACGACCTGCGCTTGGCCAAGTGGCCCGAGTCGTTGCGCACTCAGGGAAAGACGGTCGTCGCAGGGGGTTCGGCGAGTGAGAGTATCGACGTCCGCGTCGTCCTCGAGGCTCGTCGCTGGACAATCTGGGTGGAGGGAGAGAACCTCGCCACGGTCGACGAGGTGGTCGGCGTGCTGGCGACGAACTTGGCGTGCGCTCTCGGCGCGGCGCTCGCCCTCGGCGTCGATCGCGCCTCGTTGCTCGCTCGCGTGCACTTGATCGAGCCGGTGGCGCACCGGCTCAACGTGGTGACTTCGGACGCGGGGGTCATCGTCGTTGACGACTCGTTCAACGCGAACCCCGCGAGCAGCGTCGCCGCGCTGAACCTGCTGCGCGCACTCGAGCTCGCGGGTCGTCGCGTCGTCGTGACACCGGGTCTCGTCGAGCTCGGCGAGGACCAGTTCGTGGAGAACCTTCGACTCGGCCAACGCGTCGAGTCGATGGGCGCCGAACTCGTCGCGGTAGGTCGGACGAACGCGCTCGCCCTCGAGACCGGCTACGCGAAGCGACCCGCACGATTCGACACGCGTGAGGAAGCGGTTGCGTGGGTGCGCGCGACACTAGTTCCCGGGGACGGTGTCCTCTACCTGAACGACCTGCCCGACCACTACCCTTGAGGTCTTGATGGCATCGAGGCGGGGTGAGCGGTGACTAGCGCGGTGCTCTTCGGGGGACCCTCGCCCGAGCACGACATCTCGATCCTGACCGGCCTCCAAGCGCTGCGCGAATTGAGCAGGGCCGGTGACGGCGTGGTTGGCGTCTACTGGACCAAGACCGGCGCGTTCTACTCGGTCGACCCCGACGTCGAAGCCGAAGCCTTCCTCGACGGTGTGCCCAAGGGCGCGAGCGAGTTGGCGCTGCGCCTCGGACCGGGCGGCGGCTTCTTCGGCGTCGGCGGTCGTCTCGGTCGCGATCGCCGCCTCGAGCTCGACGCCGTCGTCCTCGCGACCCACGGGGGGCCGGGCGAAGACGGCACGATCCAGGGAGCGCTCGACCTCACGGGTCTCTGTTACACCGGTCCGACGCTCGCCGGGGCGGCGCTCGGCATGGACAAGTGGACGTTTGGTGCGCTCGTCGCCGAAGCCGGCCTACCCACCCTTCCGCGCGCGCTACTTGAAGAAGAGACGGCGTCGCTGCCCTTTGAGGGGCCCTACATCTTGAAGCCGCGCTTTGGAGGCTCGTCGATCGGCATCGAGGTCGTGGCCGATTTCGCCACGGCGAAGGCGCGGCGCCTGACCAACGCGCACTTGGCGAACGGCTGTGTCGTCGAGCCCTTCCGCGCCGACCTCACCGACGTGCAGATCGCGCTGCGCTCCTATCCCGAGCTCGAGCTCTCGGCGATCGAGCGGCCACTTCGGCGATCACCGGAGGCGGAGATCCTCAACTACCGCGACAAGTACGTCGGGGGCGAGGGGATGGTCTCGGCCCCGCGCGAGTTGCCCGCTCGCCTTGCGCCTAGGCAGCACGAGGCGCTCGTGCGCTGCGCGAGAACGGTGGCGGAACTCGCCGCACTGCGCGGGGTCGCGCGACTCGACTTCCTCGCCAACGACACCGACCTCTACGTGAACGAGATCAATACGATTCCCGGATCCCTCGCCAAGTACCTCTTCGTCGACCCGCCCCTCGCGTTCCTCGCGCTACTGCGAGACCTGCTGGCTGAGGCCCGCGAACGACCAGCTCATCGCTACGGCGCGGCCGGCGCCGACGGCAGCGTTCTGCGCGCGGCGGGTTCCATCGCCGCCAAACTCGCGTAGGCGAGGGACCCGCGTCAGCGCCTCGGCCAGCGCGTCACTGTAGGGGTCGATGAGCAGGCCCTGCTGGAGAGCCCAGAAGGCCAACTCGTAGTTGCGCCGCTGCATCGACGTGTGGTGCAACGCCAGCGCCGCCCACTCGCCGTCGCGCGCGAGTCGCGCACCGTGGCCCTCGGCGAGGAACCACTCGAAGCCGCGGAGCGCGCTCGCGAGCGGCTCGCCCTTGATGAGTAACAGCGCCTCGTGGGCGAGGGGAGCGGCGTCGGCGACCGACAGCGCTCGGGCCCGCGCGACGAGGGTAGCGAAGAGCTCGACGTCGCTCGAGAGCCCGTGGGTCACGTAGAGGCCCGACGACGTGACCGGGTGGAGTCGGGGACCGGCGACGTCGACGCCGAGGCTTCGACGCACCGCGCTCGCCGTGTTGGCGAGGGTCCGCTGGGACGCGTCGACGTCCGCGTGGGTGAGAACTCTCGTGCGCAGGCGTTCGCCGGTGACCGGCTCGCCCCGGTGCAGCGCGAGGTAGGCGACCATCTCGACACACCGGCGTCGCAGCGTGGGCGTGAAGGGTTCGACGAGCCCGATCACCTGCGGGTCGGCGCGCAAGAGTTCGACGCGAAGGTCACTACCTCGTGGCTCCTCGGTCGGCGAAACGCGGTCTTCGGCATCCATCGCGTCGAGTCGCTCGCGAAACGGCCGCAGGGTGATGGCGCACGCGGCGAGGTCGTCGTCGAGAGCGTCGGGGGCGCCGAGGAAGAGGACCACGCCGTGACGCAGAGAACGGGTCGCGAGCGCTCGCAGCAACTCGGCTTCGCTTCGTGCGAAGAGCACCTTTCCCTCGTGGAGGGCGACGACGTTGCCCACGATGTCGTCACCGCTCCACGCTGGCGGAATCGGGAGCCGTCCGCCCTCACGGGCAAAGCCCACCAGGGCGCCGTCGGGACTCGTGCCGAGCGAGCAGGCAACGATCGGTGTCGTCGGTGTCGGGTCGCTCGAGGCGGCAAGATCGTCGCGAATCTCGAGGACGCCGTCGAGGGCGTCGCCGGTCAGCTGGGCCAGGCGGGAGATGACCCCGGGGTCGCGAGCTCGTAGCAGCGCCACTGACTCTTCAACGTCCAGTTCCTCGGCGCCGTCGACGCGCTGACGCAAGAGATCGCTACGCCGTTTGGCAATGAGCGCCATCGGGACGGCGCCGAGCGACGTCAGGGGAACTGGTGCGCGGGGGCGCGCTGGCACCGGCCGCTCGGTCGCGGCGTCGCCGTAGGCAGCGCTGACGGCGGTGGGCTCGCGCGGCGCGATGCGCGCGACGGGCGTCAAGACTGCGAGCATCGCGACGACGAGCCCGGCGAGCCAGACGCTGGCGCCGGACTTCACGAGATGACCTCGGCGCAGTCGCAGCACGTTCAGTGCCACCTGCACCATAAAGCCGATCCAAAAGAGGGCGAGGACGACAAGCAGTGCGCGGACGAGTGCTTCGTGGTTGGTGTTAGAGGTCGCTCGCCACTTGGAAAGGACGACGAAGGGCAAGAGCGCGAAGTAGAGGACGAGTGCTACTCCGTGGACGCGCGTCGCAACGCGACGCTCTAGGAGACGGGGGTCAACTGCCACGTCAGCGTCGTCGTGGAGGTTGCGGGCGCGATCGTCACGTCGCAGTGCGCCGTCGCCCCAAGGACGAATTGGCTGGTCACCGCTACGGTCGAGCCGCCGCAGTCGAGGGTCACCGTTGCCGGAACGCTCGTTGCGACGTCCCACGTGCCGGGTCCCACGAGGGGCACGACGGCGACCCCGAGGGCCGGGTCGAGCCGACCGCTCAGCGCGCCGCTTGACACGCTCTCGGCGGAGGCGGTCGCGATGGACTTGTCGTTCGAAGCGGTCACGCTCGAGGATTCTCCGACGCTCGGCGCGCTCGTCGTCAACGTCGTCGTCGGGTTCACCGTCTCCGTCTGATC
Organism: uncultured Acidimicrobiaceae bacterium; assembly: GCA_963823815.1. GTDB lineage: Bacteria > Actinomycetota > Acidimicrobiia > Acidimicrobiales > RAAP-2 > RAAP-2. Next base: position 558,878 of record CAWGMU010000001.1, on the reverse strand, counting down.
CGTCGGCCGGCGCGTGGGCTTCGTCGCCGCGTGGCGCGACGTCCTCGGCGCGGTGGTCGTGGTCACCACCGTCGACGTCGAAGAGGTACTGGTGTCCACTTGGGCCGCCGGATGGGTCGTCGAGCCCAGCGAGGACGCGCGCTGTGGGGGGGTTGAACCCGATGACGTGGTGAGCGTGAAGACGAGAACGAGTAGAAGGAGCGGACTCGACCAGATCACCCAGTGGGTGCTCGTCAATGAGCGGAGCGGTCTCATGTTGGTCCCAGAAGGGTAATGGCTCGACGCGCGGGAATTCGTGGTCCATTCACAACCTTTGGAAAAATTTCACAGAAGATACCGCACGGCGAAGTGCTGGAGTTCGGACTGCAGGGAGACGGGCGCGCTGTGGTCATGGTCGGCAAGCTCGCGGAGCGAGCGTCCCTCGAAGACCCGTGCGTAGGTGAGGCGCACGAGGCGGTCGTGCTCACCGCGCAGGCTCTGCAGGCGCGTGAGGAGCGGGGAGCTCTCCTCGGCCGCTCGTTCGACTGCCTCGAACTGCGACACCTGGCGCATCGCCTCCTTCTCCTTTAACAACCAGCGACGGAGTCGCCCGCGCAGCGCCGAGAGGAGATCGGGCGCGGCGTACTGACGCGACTGGCCGGCCCAGTCGACGAGCAACTCGCTCAGCAGTGAGACGGCCATCGCGACCGTCTCGCTGGGCTCGTCGACAATGCCGTCACCGAATCGCAGCTGTCGACAGACGCTCACGACGCCCGGCAGCAGGGTCTGCAGGAGCGCCCGGTGGACGTCGGGGTCGCTCGCCTCCTGGAGGAGCGCGCGCACGATGGCGGCGCGCTCGAGAACCTTGCGCGAACTCCGCGATTCGAGGAGTGCCACCACGTCGCAGAGGTCCTCCTGGGCGGCGAGGTCCAACTCCGGATAGCGCTCGTCGAGACGGCGGGTCGCGGCGCGCGCGCTCTGACTTCGCCCGAGTCGGCGCCATTCGTGACGGAGGTTTCCTAAGAGGTCAACGGGAGGTGTCATGGCATCGAGTTGACGTCGTCGCGCGCATTGGCGCGGTACCCAACGCGCGCCACCGATCACACCAGTTCTCACGACTCGAGCGTGGACGCGACCACGCACCGGGCGACGCATATACCAGCGACGTAGGCTGGGCCGATGGACATCGAAGCGTTCTACGACCAGAATGAGGCCCGTCGCGAGAGCGCCGAATTCGAGTTCGGCAGCGAGTGGACCGACGCCGCGGACAACGAGTACGAGCTCTCTTGGGTCGAGGCGACCGGTGAGCTCTACCTCATGGTCGAGCCCGACGCCCTGGTCACCGAGGACATGTTCGGCGACTTCCTCGTGTCCGACGAACCGGTGAACGACCTGACGGTCGTCGTGATCGCGAAGGTTCCCTCCCAGGCCGCGCTCGAGGACATGCTCGAAGGCTGGGAGGAGGCGATGCTCGAGGAGAACTCGCTCGCCTGGCTGCACGAGCGACTGCCCGCTGACGCCGAGGACGCCTAGCCGACTAGAGGTAGGGCGTCGCCGAGTCGGCCACCCGGCAAAGTCTGGTGAGCGAAGGCACGAGATTCGCGAGTGGGACGCGCTCGGCCTCGTTGATGGTCGTCATGAGTGGATTCCAGGTGCCGTCGATGGACGTCGCGGCGGCGGCCGTCGGCGTGGCCTTCAGAAGCTGACTCAGCGCCTTCGCTTCGAGGTGGCGCTGCTCGTGTGCGCTGAGGCCGGGTCGCTCGCTTTCTTTCTGCGTCGTGAGGGCGATCTTCACGTAGGCGCAGCTCGCGCGCGCGTCGGCGATGGCGCCGCCCGACCCACACGACGCCAAAAGACCGCTCGTTACCGTGAGGGTTGCCAGGACGCCGAGGGACCGGACTAGCCGAGCCACGAGTCAGCGGATTGGAGCAAGAAGTCGCTCACGCTCCGTCCGCGCTCAAAGATGTCGCACAACGGGTCCTCACCCTTGGCGACCTGGCTCAGCGAGATGGCCCGTCGAGCAACGATGGAGATCCGCCGTTCGGAGCTCTCGGTGGGGGAGGCGAAGACGTCGGTCGCCGTGACCTCGAGGGGCATCTCGAGGCCGCCGATCGGCGCGAGATCGATCGCGAGACGTAGGAGATCCGGGCCGTGGGGCATCGGCGGCAGGCTCCAGGTGAGCACCAGGGGAAAGTGGAACTCGTCGGGTGGATCGACCTCGTCGGGCAGCCCCAGCACGGCGTCCTCGAAGGCCAGGAGTGTCCGCGGATCAACGTCGAGTTCGACGTGCAGGTCGACCGGTCCGCCGCATCCGTCCTCGGGATGGAGGTCAACCTCCCACGCCTGGCGCAAGGAATACGTCTCCACGAAGTGTCGCTCGTCGTGAACGTGGAAGCCGTGGGTCACCGCGTGGTCTTTGAGGTCGGCGACGAAACCTGCGACGTCAATGGCGGCCATCACTCCTCAGGTTAGCCGTGAGGGACAGTACCGTTGCTACGTGACTGACGCCCTCTTTGGTCCGCTTCGTGCGTGCGCGCACGAGATCGGCGACGTCGTGATGTCGGGACGTCACGAAGGGATGTCGGGACTTCGCGCCTCGCAATATCACCTGGACCGCGTCGCCGATGACGTCGCACAACGCGTGCTGCACGACGCTGGCTTTCGAGTCGTCAGCGAAGAGTCGGGGGAGTCGGGTAGCGGCGACTACACGGTCATCGTCGATCCGATCGATGGATCCACGAACGCCGATCACGGAGTCCCGTTCTTCGCGACGAGCCTCGCCGTTCTTCACGGCGAGGAACTCGTGGCAGGGCTCGTCATGAACCACGCGACCGGCACGACCTACGAGGCGGAGAAGGGCGCAGGCGCCACCCGCGACGGCGACGTGATTGCCCCGAGTGGCCAGTCTGATGTCGGCGGGTCAATTGTTAGCTTCTCCGGGCTTCCTTCTCAGCATCTGGGCTGGGCGCAGTACCGTTCGCTCGGCGCCGCGAGCCTTGAGATCTGCCTCGTCGCGGACGGTTCACTGGACGCGTTCAGTGTCGTGCGTCCCTACACGCTCAATCCCTGGGACTATCTCGCCGGGCTGCTGATCATTAAAGAGGCGGGCGCCGTGGTGATCGAACTCGATGGCGAAGAACTCGTGACAATCGAGCGCGTGCGACGTCGTCCACTCTTTGCCGCAACGGCGGAGCTTGCAGCGGACTCTCAGGGACACCCAGGTCCTCTAGGCTTGATCAGTTCGGGCGCTTAGCTCAGTTGGCTAGAGCAGCTGATTTACACTCAGCAGGTCGGGGGTTCGAGTCCCTCAGCGCCCACTCGTGTGATGTTGCAGAATCTCTGGGACAAACGAACCCCCAGAGACTAATCGTCCTTCCTCGGCTGGTAGTTCTTGGCCGGGTTGAGCGTGAAGTGGCGAATAAGTTCACCGTCTTCGGTGATGACGCGCACGTCGAGATCGGCCATCAAGATGATGACTCGTTGCTCTCGATAGCGTCGTCCGAGACTGATGTGGTGGAGCGTCCTGCGGTAACGCAGGGTCACGCAGCCCGTGTCGTCGACGCGATCGTGACGGACTCTCGTCTTCGCGAGTAGACGCTGACCGGCGAGCGTGGGGACCGCCTTGTCCAGCGCTCGCCAGGCGTGCATCGGGGGACAGTCCCGGGCCTGGTGCGGGCGGATCTCGTTGTAGGTGCGAACGAAGCCGTCGATCTGACCTTGCAGTTCCTCGATCGAGGAGACCGCGGGCTGTCGGCGCAGCCACTTCTTTAAGGTCAGGTGGTAGCGCTCCACCTTGCCCTGCGTCTGGGGGGGCGGTTTCAATCGGTCAGCGCAAGAAGCTCAGCAAGCTTCTCTGATGGTTTCATAAATCCGAGGGTCTCGCGAGGACGATCGTTGAGACTTCGGGCGATGCGGTCAAGGTCTTTCGCGGTGAGCGTTGAGAGGTCGGTCCCTTTGGGCATGTATTGACGCAGCAGCCCGTTGGTGTTCTCGTTGGACCCTCGCTGCCAGGGGCTGCGGGGGTCACAAAAGTAGATCTGGACACCGGTGTCAACCGTAAAGCTCGCGTGGCGGTGCATCTCCTTGCCCTGGTCCCAGGTGATGGTGCGAACGAGGTCCCGAGGAAGCTTCGCGATCGCTTTTCGCATTGCGGCGTCCAAGAGCCCGTTTCCAGTTGACAATATCGTTAGCGCGGAGTACCGCGGAGTACAAGGTGAGGAAACGCTCCCGCAGCTCCGAGGGTTCGGGTAGAACGCTCTTGGGACGAAGTGCCGGCCCGCGATGGTCCGTAGGGCACTTGAGGTGAACTGCCTTACCTTGTGAAGAGGGGTGCAAGGGGGTTCGAACATAGTCGCGTTACCTCCACTTCGTTGCACGCCAGCGGCTGATGGCATCGCATTCCTCAATCCAGCCTTCACACTCTCGGCAGCTGGCTTACGAGCGAGTTGCCGGCTTTGCTTTTGATCTGACCGTGCGACTCACGATCCAGGCGTGTTTGCCGACTTGACGCACGCGCGTGAACCCGACGTCCTCGAACAGTTCGACCGTCCCGCTGAAGAGGAAGCGATCCTGTGCCTCGCGTCCCCGAGTCGTTTCGGAAATCGCCTCGACGCGTCCACCACCCGCGGCGATGATCTGGGAGATGGCTCCCTCGAGCGCAGCGCGGGCGACGCCATCTCCGCGATGACGCTTGTCCACGAAGATGCACGCGATTCGCCACTTCGCGGGCGGAGGCGGTTCCTTGCGATACTCGCGCCCATGCTTGAGGTCCAAGGTGTCCGAGATGCCGTACTGGCACCAGCCTTGTGCATCTCCCATCTCGTCGAACACGAGAGCCGCGTGCGCGCGACCGCTTCGGACCAACTGTTCCTTGAGTGTCCGTGGATCGCTGACACCGCGCTGATACTCGACGTGATTCGGGGCGCACCAGCACCCTCCGTATATCCCATTGTTGCGCTCGACGAGATCGGCGAAGGCGTCCCAGGTCTTCGCTTCCAGTCGACCGATTGTGTACTTCGAGCGGGCCATCGACTCGAATTCTGCATCGTGGCGGTCACGCCTGGCAACCTCCGATCCTGTCGACTGGCAGAAGTTGTGAAAAACCAGGCAATGTCGACTGAACGCTGACGTCTCACTATTCGAGCGAGGAGGCAGCTCGCAATCGTTTCTCTCTGAAGGTTATGGCGAGCACTGGGATTCGAGTGCAGGCCACAAAGCCCGATTTGGGGCGAGTATGCCCAACGGGTCCCAGTCGAACGCCGTCGAATCACGTTATGAGCGCGGGTGTGAGGGGGCTCGAACGCCGGCAGCAAGGGCGGCTAATTCGAACCCAGCACACGATTGCGACACGCCTCCTGCCGGAACCTCTCGGATACGGTGAGCGACGTGGATCTCCCTGAGCTACTGGTCGAGAACGCTGACGAATGGCGTAGATGGTTGGGCGCCCATCACTCCGATGCAACGGGTGTCTGGCTGATACTGGCCAAGAAAGGAACGGCGAATCCAAAGACAGTCTCCTACGATGAGGCGCTTGACGAAGCGATCTGTTTCGGCTGGATCGACGGTCAATTGGCGCGTCGTGACACTGCAACCTTTCGACGACGTTTCACGCCTCGAAAGACTCGCAGCCCGTGGTCACAACGGAACGTTGCCATCGCTGAAAGGTTGATTGCCGCCGGCCGAATGCATCGATCCGGCGAAGTCGAGGTGCGGCAGGCGAGAGAGGACGGTCGGTGGGAATCCGCCTACGCCGGGCAAGCCGCTATTGAGGTGCCGGAGGATCTTGTGGCTGCCCTGAATGCCAATCCTCGTGCGAAGGCGACGTTTGCGACGCTCACCAGCGCCAATCGGTACGCCATCCTCTACAGGATCGGCAACGCCAAGAAACCCGAAACCCGTTCCCGGCGCATCGGCCAGTTTGTCGAAATGTTGGCCAGAGGTGAGACCATTCACCCTCAGGCGCCACCATCGCCCGAGTAGAACAATTCACCTACTGACCCGTGGCTATTTTTGAAGATCGAGCGAGGCAAAAGTTCCTGACGCGCGGCAACTTCACGCGTGCTCTAAAAGAGACTGGTGGGTTCGCACCGATTGAAATGAAGGAACCCTCCACAACACGAGCATCGTGATATGGGGATTCGAGTCCCTCAGCGCCCACCCAGCCGAGTGGTGCCGTCCAGTAGTTCCCTCGCGGCGTCCAAGTGTCCAGCGTGGCGCGCCGTTTCTTCAATCATGTGCAAGACGACCCATCGAACATTCGGCGGCTCGTATCGCCCATGCTTGCCCAACGGCGCGGCCGAGAGAGAAGTTGTCGCCAGCACCGCGTCGGACTGCGCGCACTGGTCGCGGTAGAAGGCGATGACTTCGGCCGACGGCTCGTCGGCGGTGAACACCACCGACGCGGGGTCGTACGGCGGTTGATCCTCGGCGACGTCGGCGGGGAGCTCGGGCTGTTTACCCGCGACGACGCCTTGGAACCAATGCCACTCCGCGCCGCCCAGGTGCTCGATCAGCCCAGCTGGTGTCCAGCCGGTTGGCAGGACCGACCGGTGCCAGTCCGCCTCGTCCAACCCCTCGACGATCGCCAAGACCGATTCGCGCTGGGCGCGCAGAAAGGTTTTCAGCATCTCGTCGTCGGCGTCACGTTCGGGATCTTCAGCCACGTCAACTCCCCTCGCGAACCTGCCCTTCGACGTCAGGTTCCCTGGCGACCCTATCCGCGAAGGGCGTTGGCGGGTCGATGCTGCGCCCGTACGCTGCAAGACGTGGCGCCATGGCGACGCCGTCGTCGAAGGGAGCGTTCATGGTCCAGGTGCTCTACACTGCCCGAGCTCACGTGGTCGGAGGTCGCGACGGTCACGGCGAGACGCAGGACGGCGCGCTGCGGGTGAACCTACGGCGCCCCCCGGAGATGGGCGGTGACGGCGACGGAGCCAACCCCGAGCAGCTCTTTGCCGTTGGCTACGCGGCGTGCTTCGAGAGCGCGCTCGCGTCGGTCGCGCGACGACGCCAGCTCGATCTCGGCGAGGTGGTCATCGACGCCGCGGTGAGCTTGCAGCCATCGGGTGACGGCGGTTACGTGCTGGCGGTCGAACTGAACGTCGGCGCGCTGGCGGACTTGGACCGGGCGACGGCGAGCGAGCTCATCCGCGGAGCCCATCGGGTCTGTCCGTACTCGAACGCCACGAGGGGCAACATCGACGTTGTTCTCCTCCTCGAGGGCGAAGAGCTCGTCGATAGTTCAGTGACGTCGACGAACGGCAGAGTCGACACTTAGCCACGACGACGGCGTCGAGACTTGGACCGTAACGCAAGTCGCAGCACGGCGAACGCGGCCATCGCGATCATGGTCACGTTGACGGCGGGTACCCAACGGACGTCGTCACCCTTCACCACGTAGGTGCCGACCGGCATGACGAGGCCGCCGAATCCTCCACCCGACCCCGCCGGACCGTCCGCTGACGAGGCCACGCCGCGCGCCTCGTCGACATCGTCAGCAGCGGACGACGTCGCCGAGGAACCACCACCACCGCCACCACCCGCGACGAGCGCCACCGGAATGATAAGCAGGCCGTCTTTTTCGTAGGCTGGACCGAAGGACCGCGACACCGAGAGGTTCTCGCCGACCTTGCTCAGGATCGTCTTCGCGTCCATTCGAACCTCCCTTGTTCGTCGCGGTGCGTCGCCCGCGACGATGATGTCATCAACGATCATGATAGGGAGCCGCTCCACCTGCGGCCCCGCGCTCCCGTCCGCGATGGTGCAGCGTGTCCGACCGAAGGCGAGGGGTCATTCTTTCGCAATTCTTATCGGAGGAAGCGCGTCGGCCAGTATCGTGCACTAGCGGACGTCTACGAGGAGGACAGCGTGTTAGGTGACAAGGAAGAGCATTTTGAAGGAAAGGGCACCGACATCAGCGCCCTGCAAGCTCACATCGAGGAGTACCTGAAGAAGGACGGCTTCACGGTCCAGACCTCAGCCCCGAGCGACCAAGGAACTGTCATCCAGGCGAAGAAGGGCAAGTTCCTGAGCGAGATCGTCGCGGCGGACCGCGCGCTCACCGTCAAGATTGCTGGCGCCCCCAATGACTTCACGGTTCGATTCGGCGTCGGCAAGTGGCTCGAGCATCTTGGAGTAGCGGCCATCGAGACGCTCCTCATCTCCGAACTCTTCTTGGTCGTCGACGTCGCCGACTCCCTCTGGAACCTCGAGATCGAGAACAAGTTGATCGCCGACGTGAAGACCTTCATCGGCTAGGTCAACTTTCTCAGCGGGGTCGCCTACTGAAATCCGGTCGTACGGTGAGGCCGGTAGTCCTTCTCGAGTCGCTCGATCTCTGAGACGTCGAGACGGAGATCCACCGCGGCGATCGCGTCGGCCAAATGTTGTGGTTTGGTCGCCCCGACGATCGGGCTCGTAACCGCGGGATTCGTAAGCACCCAGGCCAGGGCGACTTGCGCTGGGGCAACGCCCCGCTGCTGAGCGACGTCGATGACGGTGTCGACGATCGGTCGATCCTTGTCGCTGTAGAGCAGGCGTCCGAACTCGTCGACCTCAGACCTCGGCGTCTGCTCGTCCCAGGCGCGCGTGAGGCGACCTCGCGCCAGCGGACTCCAGGGGATGGAGCCGACGCCCTGGTCCACGCAGAGGGGGAGCATCTCTCGCTCCTCTTCGCGGTAGAGGAGGTTGTAGTAGTTCTGCATGCTCACGAAGCGGCTCCACCCGTTCAAGTCGGCGAGGAAGAGCGCCTTGGCGAACTGCCACGCGTACATCGAGGAGGCCCCCACGTAGCGAGCCTTGCCGGCGCGCACCACGTCGTCGAGTGCCTCCAGCGTCTCCTCGATCGGTGTGTGGTAGTCCCAGCGGTGGATTTGGTAGAGGTCGACGTAGTCGGTCCCGAGGCGACGCAGGCTGTTGTCGATCTCCGTGAGGATCGCCTTGCGGGAGAGCCCCTGGCCGTTGGGGTCGTCGCGCATTCGACCGTTCACCTTGGTGGCGATGACCAGTTCCTCGCGCGGTGACATCGAGAGCAGCGCCTGACCGGTGATCTCCTCGCTGCTGCCGGCCGAGTAGACGTTGGCCGTGTCGAAGAAGTTGATCCCCGCGTCGAGCGCCTGACGAAAGAACGGCTCGGCCTCGCGCCGATCGAGCGTCCAGCGCTGCTGGCCGCGCTCGGGTTCGCCGTAGCTCATGCAGCCGAGGCAGATCCGAGAAACCTGCAGTCCGGTGGTGCCGAGGTTGACGTAGTCCATGACGCGAATCTACTTACTCCTACGCCACGCGATCGCGAGCGGTGCGACGCGCCGTCGCCGTCTATCGGATACGGCGTCGGCGGCGTCGGAGTCACGGGACTGACCATTCGCTGCGGCGAGGGCGGACCTCCACCGGCGGTCCGTGGTTAAGGTACCGGTGCCAAAGAGTGAACCAGTGAGGAGTCACCAATGCCGTCTCGACCCGAAGTTGTTGTCTGCGACGGAGACCAGACCGGCCAGGAGCTTCTGGAGCAGGCTCTGCGATCGCTCGAGCCGACGGTGATCGGGGTCGACGTTGGTCTCACGACGTTCGACCTATCACTCGCGAATCGCGAGAAGACCAATAACGCCGTCGTCCACGAAGCCGCCGCCGCAATGCGGACGACCGGTCTTGGCCTAAAGGCGGCGACCATCACTCCGACGGAGGTTGGAAGCGTCGGTTCGCCGAACCGCATCTTGCGCGAGGACGTCGATGGCACGGTCATCGTTCGTACCGGGCGCCGCATCCCTGGCGTGACCCCGGTCGTGGCGCTGAGCCACCCCGTCGTCGTCGTTCGCATGGCCGTCGGTGACGCCTACGGCGCGGCAGAGGGACGAGACGGGGCAACGGGAACGCCACACGAGTCGGCGTGGCGCACCGAACGCGTCGAGCGGTCCACTTGTCGCTCGGTCGCCGAGTTCTCGTTTCGTTCGGCCGCGTCGCTCGGCGGTCTCGTCTACGGGGGACCGAAGTGGACCGTGTCGCCTATCTACGAGGGCATGCTGAAAGAGGAGATGGACGCGGCGGCCGAGCGACACCCGTCGGTGCCCTACCGCCCGATGCTGATCGACGCGACGTACGCGGGGTTGATGAACGAGGGTTGGCGAACGCCGGTCGTGATCCCGGCGCTCAATCGCGACGGCGACTGCCTCAGCGACCTCGTGCTCGCGATGTTCGGCTCGATCGCCGGCGCCGAGTCCGTGTTGCTCGCACTCGATGACGGTCTGAACCCGACCGTCGCGATGGCCGAGGCACCCCACGGCACCGCGCCCTCGCTCGAAGGAAAGAACGTCGCCAACCCGATGGCCATGTTGCTCGCCTGCGCCGCCGTGCTCGAGCAAGCGGGCTACGGCGGCCACGAAGGTTGCTTCAAAGCCGCGCAGCGGCTCCGTGACGCGACACTCGGCGCGGCCGCCGACGGGGTTCGCACCTTCGACCTCGGCGGCGACGCCACGACGAGCGAGGTTGTCGACGAGGTGATCCGCCGCGTACGCGTCGCACGCGCCTGAACAGGCTCGCCGCCGCCGCCGCCCCTGGTCCAGGCAGCGTCGACCTCGAGTCGCTCGAGCGCGCTCGCAACAACCCTCCGTTGGTCCCCGACGGTGAAAGTATGGACACGACCCGATCGAGGAGAGCCGTGGACAATCGACAGATCGTGCTCGCCGAGCGACCACAGGGCACACTCGGCGAGGCGACGACGACGCTCGCCTCGTCGCCTCGGCCCACCTGCGGCGACGGCCAAGCGCTCGTCAAGGTGGCCATGCTCTCGATCGATCCGACCATACGCACCTGGATGGACGACGTCGTCGGTTACCTTCCGCCGATTCAGATCGGCGAAGTGGTGCGCGGCGCGGGCACCGGCGTCGTGGTGGAGTCGCGTACGTCGCACCTCAAGGTCGGCGACGTCGTCTTCGGGATGACCGGTTGGCAGGAGTGGGTGCTCGCCACCGCGGAGAACCGTTTCGCCGTCGTACCGAGCGGACTCGGACTGGATCTCGCCACCGTCATGAACGTGCTCGGCGTTACCGGCATTACCGCGTACTTCGGTCTGCTCGAGGTGGGCCAACTGCGGGCCGGCGACGTCGTGGTCGTGTCCGCCGCTGCCGGAGCCACGGGATCGGTCGTTGGGCAGCTCGCGAAGTCGAACGGCGCGAGTCGGGTCGTCGGCATCGCTGGGGGAGCGGCGAAGTGCGCCGACGTCGTGGCGACCTACGGCTTTGACGAATGCCTCGACTACCGCGAGCCGCGTCTGCGTGAACGCGTGCGGGCGGCGTGTCCGACCGGGGTCGACCTCTACTTCGACAATGTCGGAGGTGAGGTGCTCGACGCGGTGCTCGCCAACATTGCGCTTCGCGCGCGCGTCGTGCTCTGCGGGGCGATCTCGCAGTACTCGACGACTGGCCCTCGTCACGGCCTCACGAACTCGTCACTGCTGATCTCGCGCCGCGGCCGCATGGAGGGCTTCATCGTGCTCGACTACGTGGACCGGTTCGATGAGGCGCGGGCGGCGCTGGCGGGGCTGGTGCTCTCGGGTCAGCTTCGCCACCGCGAGCACGTGCTCTCGGGTCTTGAGCGCGCGCCCGAAGCCCTCAACCTGCTCCTGCGAGGAGAGAACAGCGGTAAGACGCTCGTCGAGGTCGACTCGAGCGTGCGGCTTGGATGAGGAGATCGCGAACGACACGGAGCGACGGGACTGGCGGCGCGTCACCATCGCGCTCTTTTTACTCGCCCTCGTCGCCGGCTTCGCGCCCTACGGGGCGGTCGCCTCGCTCGACGACGTAGCGCGCCACTTCGGCCACCACGCCGCGACCAAGACCATCCAGAGCGTGGTCGGGCTGTCGGGTTCAGAGCTCGGCATTGGCCTTGCGGTCCTTCGCGTCGCCTCGCTCGGGGCGATGCCGCTCGCGTCGCTCGCCGACCACTGGGGCCGAACGAAGATTCTTCGTCGCACGCTGGTCGTTGGTCTCGTGATCACGGCCGCCGCCGCACTCAGTCCGACCTTCTGGTTCTTCGTCCTCTGCTTCGCGCTCGCGCGGCCCTTGCTCTCGAGCACGTCGACGCTCGTCACCGTGGTCACGGTCGAGCTCACGAGTACCCGGGGCCGCATCGACCGGCTGATCCTGATCGCCGCGGGAGCGGGGATCGGGGCGGGACTCGCGGCCGTGTTGCACGGACTCATCCGGGGCCCCGACTCATTTCGCTGGCTCTTCGCACTCGCGCTCGTGCCGGTCTTCTTCCTGCGGCGGTTGTTTGATCGGGTACCCGAACCGACGTACCGCAACGCCGCCGCTCCGCTGGCGCGGCTCGGGGCCGTTCCCCGGGTGGGTCGACCTCGGCTGATCATCGTTGGCGTCCTCGTCTTCGTGATCGGCGTCATCACGGGACCCGCGGGTGGGTTCACCTTCGTCTACGGCGAGGGCGTCTTGAAGATCCGCCCGGACGTCGTGTCACTCGTCGTCGCGCTGAGCGGACTCACCGGTCTCCTTGGACTGCTCCTCAGTCGCTACCTCGCCAGGGCGGCCGGGCGACGCTGGACGGTCGCGATCGGCACCACCGCGACGGCGCTGACGGCGTGCGTCGCCTACGGCGGCGGCAAGACGGCCTTCATCGTGGGCTACATGAGTGGTGTCGCCGCGGGCGGTCTCCTGGCACCGGCGATCGCGGCGCTCAGCACCGAGCTGTTCGCCCATTCGTTCCGCGCGACGGCGGCCGGTTGGATCGTGGTCGCGGGGGTCCTCGGGGCGGTCGTCGGACTCTTGGTCTTCGGCGTGATCGGTGACTCCGTGCACGTGACCGGCGCGGGCTCGTTCCGTCTGCCGGCGCTACTCACCTTCCTCCCGCTCCTGCCGGCGCTGCTCCTACTCACTCGACTACCCGAGAGCGCGGCGATGGAGTTGACCTAATCGAGCTCGACGTCGGCGACGAGGGCGAGATGGTCGCTCCCGCCGTCGCGGGTGAAGCTGTCGAGTGCGCGCCACGGGCCGCGGCCAAAGACGTGATCGATCTGCGAATGAGGGCGCGGGGCGGGCCACGTGCGACCCGAGGCGAGCGACTGCCATCCAGGTAAGAGGACGCGCAGCAGCGGACGCCACGAGTTGAAGTCGCCGCCGATCAACAATGGCGCTGCCGGGTCGAGCGTCGCGGCGTAGGCGTTGATCTGGTGGTACTGGCGATAGGAGCCGTGACTGAGGTGTGCGCCGTGCACGGCGAGCGCGTAGAACGTCCGGTCGTTGTGTCGCAGATGCGCAACGATGAAGGCGCGCTGGACCTTCTCTCGCGGCAGGCGACCGAGCGAGACGACTTGCACGTCGAGGACCTCGAGCCTGGTGAGCAGCGCCAGCCCCCACGTGCCGCGTTCGAGGTGCGTGAGTTCGTCGCGCCGGGCGCGCTGGAGCGCCGTGAGCGAGCGGTGCTCGGTGAAGAAGAGGCCGCGCTCCCCAAAGACGTGCGCCAAACGGGGCTGCCAGGTCGCGCCCCCTTCGCCGGAGGTCACGCGCTCACCGTGGGCGAGGGGAGCGAACGCGCCCGTCATCGAGAGACTGGTCGAGAGGTCGTCGTAGAAGTCGTGACCGTCGTCGGCTCGCCACAGCTCGGGCAGGATCAACACGTCGGCGTCGAGTTCCTTCACGACGTCGAGTACGCGGGTCGGTCGACCCCATCCGTCGACACCGGCGTGAAGGTTGAACGTCGCGACACGCACCGACCAACACTACCGGGGGCCTTTGCGTATCGATGTGGCAGTCTCTTGTGGTGGACTCCGTCGACGTCACCTTCGGGCATCGACTGTGGTGGGTCGACACGTTCATCGGCGACACGGAGCGAGGCAACCCCGCGGTTGTGGTGTTGCTCGAGCACGCGCTGCCCGACGACGAACTCCAGACCATCGCCTTCGAGATGGGCGTGTCCGAGACGGCCTTCGTGCGGCGCGTCGGTGACCAGTGGTCACTGCGGTCCTTCACGCCCACCGTCGAGGTCGAACTCTTCGGTCACGCGGCGCTCGCCACCCTGCACGTCGTGCTCGAGGAACTCGACGCTCCCGGCGACGAGTTCTTCTTCGCGACCAGGGCCGGGGTACTCATTGGACGGCCCGTGGGCGAGGGTCTCGTGGGAGTCGACCTGCCCCGAGCCCATCTCGTGCCGCTTGAGACCTCGGTGCTCAACGACTCGCTTGGCGAGGTGCTCGAGTGCTACCAGGCCGGACCTTCGATCGTGCTCGCGGTCGTGGAGGACTACGACACGCTGTGCGGGCTCAACGTCGATCCGCTCGGACTGTTCGTCGTGCCGAGCTCGGTGGTCGTCGCGGCCTGTTTCGGCGGACCCGAGGTGGACGTATCGATCCGCGTCTTCGCGCCGCGGCTCGGGTTGGCCGAAGACCCCGTGACCGGCAGCGCGATGTGCGCGGTCGCTCCGTGGTGGGTGGAGAAGGTCGGCTCCCCGACCGTCGTCGTGCGACAGGCCAGCACGCGCGGCGGACTGATCTACGCACGCCTGTTCGAACACAACGTCGAGATCGCGGGCGCCGTGCGGACCTTCTTGAGCGGAGAGGTCCGCCGTTGAGTGCGCCCCTCGGCCCCGGCGAGCGCACGCGCGTGCGGCGCTTGGCGAAGAAGGCGAGCTACGACGAGGACGTCATCTTCGCCATCCTGGACGAGGCGCGACTGTGCCACGTCGCGGCGATCGTGAGCGGCCAGCCGGTGGCGCTGCCGACGCTGCACGCCCGCGAGGGCCGACGGCTCTACCTGCACGGGAGCCCCTCCAACGAGGTGCTGAAGTCGCTCGTTCGCGCGGGCGAGGCGTTCGTTACGGTGACCCTCTTTGACGGTCTGCGTCTCGCGCGCAGTGGCTTCGAGTCCTCCATCGCCTACCGGTCGGTCGTCGTGATCGGCCCCGCGGTGGAGATCGTCGACGAGTCGGAGAAGACGCGGATCCTCGAGCGCTTTGTCGACCGCGTGCTGCCGGGCCGACTGGCTGAGGTTCGACCCGCGAGCGACCAAGAGGCTCGCCTGACCCTCGTGGTCCAGGTGAACATCGAGGAGGCGTCCGCCAAGCTCTCGTCGGGACCGACCGATGACGACGAGGCCGACCAACGGCTGGAGATCTGGTCGGGAACCGTTCCCGCGCGGCTCGTCTTCGACGAGCCAATACCCGACGACAACGGCGCAATGGCGTCAGGCGACGTGCCCCTCGCGCCCTCAGTCCAGCGACTGCTTCGCGAGTCGTGACACTCGACGAACTGCGCGCTCAGATTCGGGGCGTGGCGCCGATGGACGACAAGGAGGCGCGTTCGATCGTCGCGACGTTGGAGCGACTCGACGGGCCCGGCGATCCCTTCGACGAGCACGCGAACGATCACCACGTCACGGCGTCGGCCTTCGTGGTCTCCTCGCGTGGCGTGATTCTGCATCGCCATCGACGCCTCGACAAATGGTTGCAACCGGGTGGTCACGTCGACGACGGTGAAGGTCCCGAAGCGGCCGCCCTTCGCGAGACGCTCGAGGAGACCGGACTTGTGGTGCGTCACTTCGATCCCGTAGAGCTGTTTCACGTGGACGTCCACCCCGGCCCGCGGGGCCACACTCACTACGACCTGCGCTACGTCTTGGAGAGCGAGCCGCTCGAACCGCGCCCGCCTCGAGGCGAGAGCCCCGACGTGTTCTGGTTCGACTTCGACGCCGCGCGCGAGCGCGCCGAACCCGACCTCGCACCGATTCTCGAGAAGCTGGGCGAGTGGATAGCCGCACGGCGCGTGACAGACTGACGCCGTGAGTGCGACTGACCACCTTCGCGCCCTGATGGACGCCGACCGGTGGATCGAGCGGGTCAACGCCCAGCGCACGCACCTGCCCGAGAGTGCCGAACTAGCGGGCCTCGAGGTCGAGTTGCGTGCGCTGATGAAGGATCTCCAGGGCACCGAGGCGCGCCTCGAGCCGATCAAGGTCGCGTACGACAACGCGGCGCGCGAATCCGAGCGGCTACGCGCCCGTGCGAGTGACCTCGACGGGACGCTCTCCACGTCAACGGCCAACGCGAGAGAGCTCAACGCGCTGCAGCACGAACTGACCCACGTGCGCGAGCTGCTCGACGTGAGCGAAGATCGTGAACTCGAGTTGTTGATGGCGTTGGAACCGCTCCAGCGCGAGATCGATGACCTGCGCGCCCGCGCGCAGCCGAGCGCCGCACGCCGCGGGGAGTTGCTCGAGGTCATCGCCCAGCTGCGCGCCTCGCTCGACGACGAGCTCGTCGCACTCCGTCGTGACCGATCGCACGCGACGGCGCCACTCGATCCAGAGCTGCTCGCTCGCTACGAGGCCGCGCTCGCTCACGCGGGCGTCTCGGGCGCCGCGCAGGTTGTCGAAGGTCGTTGTGACGGGTGTCGACTCGCGCTCTCGCCGCTCGATCTCGATCGCTTCAAGGCCCAGCCCCCGGACACCTTCATGGTCTGTCCCGAGTGCGGGCGCCTGTTGCTTCCGTGATCATCTTCGTTCGTCACGCCGAGTCCACGATGAACGCGGAGGGTCTGCTCGGTGGTCGGAGCGACCCGCCGCTCAGCGCCCACGGCGAGACGCAGGCGCGTCGCCTCGAGCCGCTCCTCGTCGACGTTGCCGAGGTGTGGGTCTCGCCGCTCCAACGGGCCCGCCAGACGGCGGCGCTCGCGCTGCCGTCGCTCGACGCGACGGTCAAGGGGGCCTTCGTCGAAGTGGACTACGGGGACCTCGAGGGCCAACCCTTCTCCGTTCTCCTCGCCGAACGTTCTCGAACGCCAGACTTCGGGCACGCCGTCGCCTTCGGCGGCGCCGAGTCACTCGCGAGCGTCGACCGTCGCGTACACCGCGAACTCGACGCACTGCTCGCTGACCCGTCGAGCCTGTTGCACTCACCGAACCGCCACCTCGCGATCGTCAGTCACGTCGGACCGATCAAGGCGGCGACGGTGTGGGCGCTCGGCGTCGCCGGTTCAACGGCGTGGCGCACGCGACTCGACAACGCGTCGCTCACGATCGTGGGCGTGCGCGCGGGTGTGCCCCAACTCATTCGCTTCAACGTGGTGTCGGCCTAGTCAGCGAAGCGCAACGGCGATCCCGGCGAACGAGAGGCCGGCGCCGAGCAGGGTACCGACGTGGAAGAGCTCGTGATAGCCAAAGACGCGGGGCCATAGCGGGGGCCACTTCGCGGCGTAGGCGAGGGCCCCGAGCGAGTAGGCGACGCCCGCGCCAACGACGAGGCCGAAACCGAGCGGCCCGCCGCCGCGGTAGAGCTGGGGCAGGATCGCGACCCCCGTCCAGCTCACGACGCCGTAGGACATGGTGTTTACCCAGGTGGGGCGGTCAATCGTGACGACGCGAACCGTTGCGCCGACGAGAGAGCCGGTCGCCACGACGAGCAGCACAACCAGTCGAATGGTGCCGTGGGTCGTGAGCCCGACGACGCCGAGGTAGCTCCCCGTGATCGCGACGAAGATCGAGACGTGGTCGAGACGGCGCAGCGTCCGGCGGCGGTCGGGGCTCCAGTGGCCCCGATGAAGGAGCGCGCTCGCGAGGAACATGACCTCCACGCCCACGAGGTAGCAGAGGATCCAGCCGGTTTGAGCCCATGACGTCGAGCGAAGAAACAGCACGGGCGAGCAAAATGGCAGGACGAGAGCACCCGCCACGTGCAGCCAGCCGCGCAGCAGCGGTGGTTCGAGCGCGCTCGAGGTGGTCGAGGACGCAGCGCACACGCCACAACTTTAAGAGTGGTGTTCACTCGCCAGGGACAACGGAGCCCGCCTACCCTGTCGCCAGGGCAGGCGGGCCTTCGATGTTTGGCCCCCCCAGCCAATGCCAAAAAATTAGTGCCTGCTCGGACGGTACTGTGAGCGTAACGCCCTTAATTGATGGTGTTGTGAGCAACTTCACATGGAGGTGATGATGCAGCGACGCACGTTGGGTCAGGGTCTTACGGTCTCGGCCGAGGGGCTCGGCTGCATGGGAATGAGCGAGTACTACGGCGCCACGGATGACGCGGAGTCGACCGCCACGATTCACGAGGCGCTCGATCTCGGAGTTAATTTCCTCGACACGGCCGACATGTACGGCCCCTTCACCAACGAACGGCTCGTCGGTCGGGCCATCGCCGGACGACGCGATGAGGTGGTGCTCGCGACGAAATTCGGCAACGAACGCGGCGAAGACGGGTCGTACCTCGGCGTGAACGGGCGGCCGGCGTACGTGCTCGCCGCGTGCGACGCGTCGCTCACTCGACTCGGGGTCGAGTGGATCGACCTCTACTATCAGCACCGCGTCGACCCGGACGTACCGGTCGAGGAGACGTGGGGCGCGATGCGTTCGCTCGTCGAAGCCGGCAAGGTCCGACATCTCGGCATCTCCGAGGCGTCGCCCGCAACCGTCGAGCGCGCGCACGCGGTGCATCCGGTCAGCGCGCTGCAGAGCGAATACTCGCTGTGGTCGCGAGAACCAGAGGACGGGGCGCTCGCGACGTGCCGCCGACTGGGCATCGGCTTTGTCGCCTACAGCCCGCTGGGGCGCGGCTTTCTCACGGATGAGAGCGCGTCGCGTCCACTCGACGAGGACGACTTTCGCCGGCACAACCCGCGGTTCACCGGCGAGGCGTTCGAAAGGAACCTGGCGCTCGTCGCGAACCTCGAGGACATTGCCGCCGGCAAACACGTGTCGGTGGCCCAGCTCTCGCTCGCGTGGGTGCTCGCCCGTGGCGACGACGTGGTGCCGATTCCTGGCACCAAACGGCGACGGTGGCTGCGTGAGAACGTCGCGGCGACTGACGTCGTTCTAAGTCCCGACGACATAGCGGCCCTCGAGGCGGCGGTACCGCCCGACGCCGTGGTGGGTGAGCGCTACAGCCCCGCGAGCATGAAGCGCCTCAACGGCTGACCCGCACGAGGGCCCCGTCGCGAAGTTCGACGACGACGTCACACCATTCGACGACCTGACGGTCGTGCGTCGCCACGACGACCGTGGCGCCGGTCTCCGCCAGTAACGCGAGGGATGCCCGAGTCTCCTCGGCGCCCAGACCGGCCGTGAGCTCGTCGAGGAGGAGGATCGCGGGACTGGTGACGAGCGCGCGAGCGAGCGCCACGCGAACTCGCTCGCCCCTCGAGAGCTCCCCGAAGCGAGTGGACCGATCGGCAACAAGACCGAGACTCCCGAGATCGGCGATAGGGTCCCGTGCGATCGATCGACCGAGCGTCACGACGTCGAGCACGTAGCCGCGGGTGAGGCCCGGTTCGCTCGCGACGTAGGCGACTCGGGATCGGAGGGCGCCCTCGTCGATATCACCGAGCGGCACCCCGCCAACGCTGATCCGTCCCGCGGCCGGAGGGTCGAGTGCGGCGAGCGCTCGCAACAACGTGGACTTGCCAACGCCGGACTCGCCGACGAGGGCGACGCGCGAGCCAGGTTCGACGGCGAGGTCGACGTCGCTCACGAGTTCGCGGCCGTCCTCGCGCACGCTCACGTGTTCGAGGCGAAGCGTGGCGTCGCCCGGCCAGGTTCGCGCGCCGCGTCGGGAATCCCGGGCCAACGCTTCGAGCCGTTCACCACCTCCACTCACCTCGACCGCTGCACTCATCGAGGCGCGAACCGCGCCGAGTGCGTCGTAGGTCGACAGCCCGATCGTCGCGGCGACGACGAGCCACTCTCGCGACGAGGTTGGACGCGCGACGAGCCCCGTCAGCGCCCCGAGACTCGCCGCCACGACGAGCGCGCTCGAGAACCGGCGGTGCCGTTGAAGGCGATCTTCGGCGCGCTCGAGTCGATCGGTTGCAGAGGCGAGTCGCTCGGCGGCGATACCTTCACGACCGAGTAGGGCCAGCGCGGGCGTGACGGCGCTGAGTTCGACGACCATCGCGCGGTAGTCGCCACGCGCCGAACGCACCGCGCGGTCGTGGGCTAGGTCGCCGCGAGCGAGCCACACAAGACCGACGACGCCGATCAGCTGGCACACGGCGAGGTTGAGCGCGAAGCTCCACCAGTGCCCGAGCGGCGCGAGGACGACCACGACGACGTCGGCCAACGCCATCACGGCAACGGTGTCAACGGCGGGCACCACGAAGCGAAGCCAGAGGTCTTGGAGCTCGTCAGTATCCGCGAGAGCTCGTTCGAGCAGGTCGCCCGAGGCGTAGGTGCGCCAGTCCGAGTAGTCGAGATGGCCGATCACCGATACCAACCAACGACGCCATCGAGTCACGGCCGCGAAGCCGAGACGGTGCGCGCTGAGGCGTTCGTAGTAGCGAAGGGGAGAACGCGAGAACGCGAGCAACTCGATGAGCACTAGCGCCAGAGCGACAGCGCGCAGGCCGGGCTGCGTCGCGCTGTCGACGAGTAGGGCAATGGCTCCCACGAAGAGGGCGACGTTGGTCGCGGTCGCTACCAGTCCGGCGAGCAGGGCCCGAACGAGATCGGGCCTCGCCGGCTGGGCGCGGCCCAACCATCGGCGAAGTCGTGCGAAGTCGTCGTTCATCGTCGCAGCTCCAGGTGCGCCATCCCCTCGCTGAGGAGGGACGTGTCGACCGACGCCTCGATGACGGCGACGTCGTCGATCTCGCGAAGCACGTCGCGCACGCACGCCCGCGCGACACTATCGAGGAGGCCCGCCACGTCGTCGACGAGCAGAACGGCCGGTCCCGCGAGTAACGAGCGCGCGAGGACGAGACGGACCCGTTCGCCCGCGCTCAGTCCGCGCCCGTCAGCCGAGAGCGTGGCGTCAAGGTCGTTGAACCGCTCGCCGACGAGTCCGAGCGAACGTAGACACGAGACGAGGTCCTCGTCGGGGATGGCGGTACCGAGGGCGAGATTCTCCCGGAGTGAACCCGAGAAGAGGGCGCTCTCGGCGCTGACGTAGCCGACGGGACGTGACGTTCTTTCGGTCACGCCGCTTCGGGCGCTGCGCCATCCGAGGAGTGTGTGAAGCAGCGTCGTCTTGCCGACGCCCGACGGCCCCGACACCGCGAGCCGATCGCCCGCTCGAAGATCGAGGTTTATCTCATCGTCGTTGGCCTCGGTCACCAATGCTTTCGCGCTCACCAGGACGTCACCACTGAGTGAGGAACGTGACGAGTGGCCGACGTCGAGGGCATCGAGCGCGCGCTCCGCGTCGTCGCGCCGGTGGAACTCGACCCCGAATCGACGGACTTGAACGAAGAGCTCGCTGACGATGAGGACCGCGACGAGCGCGCGCAGCAGCGAGATCCGACCGCCGAGCAAGCCGAAGCCGACGACCATCGCAACGAGGCCGATGCTGACCCCGCTCAGAAATTCGGTAACCAACGATGATTCGAGGGCAACACGAACCGCCCTCATCGCCAAGGTGTGCTCACTATCGGAGATCGCGCCGATCTCGTTGGCGCCAAAGTTGACCGCGCCGAGGGCCCGAAGTTCGGGCGCGTGCTGGAGGATCTCGAGCTGACGGGACTCCAACGTGGCGCGTCGTTCCTGGTAACCCTGGGCCGCGACCTCGCTGCGCTCGCCGGCGCGAACGTAGAGCGGGGCGGCGAGGCCGAGCAGCGCGACGGTGATGACGAGCGGCAGCCAACCGGCCGCAAGAAAGATGATGACGAGACCAAGCAGCGAGCTCGCGGCGCTCGCCCGAAGCCGTTCGAGGCCGGGAGCGTCAGCGGCCTGATCGATGGCGAGCGCGAGGTCGCCGCGGGCTCGCTCACCTTCGCGACGAGGGTCAGCGAGCTGGTGGACGATGGCGTGACGCCACCGAGCGCGAAGGCGCTGGGCGGTGAAGGCGCTCCACTCGTCGAGGGCGCTGGCGAGGATCCAGCGGGCGAGGACCGTTGTCAGCAGGAGTCCGAGTCCTGCGGGGAACCGGTGTCGCGCGAGATCATCAAGCGCCCAGGCGGCGAGCACGGCTGTGGCGAGTGCGGCGACGCTCCCGAGCGCCCCGAGCGCTCGGGCGCTTCGTTGATAGGGCGCGCGCGTCAAGAGCACGGACGACGGGCGGGCCACCGTTCAATGCTAATGACGGCGGCGATTCTTACAGGGGGTCGTCGCGGTGCGCGAGACTTCGCGCGGGGCCGTTCAACCAGTCCCGCAGGGCCTTGGTCGCGAGACAGTCGTCCTCGTTGTACTGGACGAGCCGCTCGCGCGCGAGTTCGGCGTCGGGCGAGTCCGGGCGCGTCGCCTCCTCGTACCAGAGAATCGACGCTTCGCCACTCGGGTTCGGATCGCGCCAACGGAACCCGGCGGCGACCGCGAGCTGTTTGAGCCCGAGTGGTCCTTCGGTCTGGATCTGCCGCTTGGCGCGCTCGTGCAGATCGATCCACTGCACGGGATTCGCCCGACGAAACGTCATGAGGTCTTCGAGCGTCGGTCCGCCGTCGAGTGGGGGATCGACGGCGCGATTCATGGCGCCGTCTTCCGCGCGCGCCCAGAAGCAGTAGGCGGCGAAGCTGCGTCCCTCGGCGTCAGCTCTCGTGCGAAGGTCGTTGAGGAACGACCAGAACTCGCGGAAGATCTCGGCTTCGCTCTCGTGCGTGAGCTCGCCCCAGTGGACGAAGGCGCGGTAACCCGACTGAAGGCCCGCAACCGGCGCGTTCAGGGTCACGTGGGCGCCCCATAAATACGTCGCGTCGTCGTAGCTCTCCATGTCGACGTCGACCTCGACGTCGGCGACCTCGCAACCCATCTGCTCGGCGGCAAGCACGCGCAACGACGACCCCCGTTCGTGCGCGCGAGCCCGGTAGATGAGGTCGTCGAGCTTGTCGATCGATCGCCCGAGCAACTCCTCGCGGCTGCGTCCGACGAGCGGGATGGGTGCGGTGGCGCGCGCCCGTCGGGCTCGCTCGGGGTCGAGCTGGGCGAGCTGCGCGCGGGTCTCGACGCCGTGTTCGCGCAGCGCGAGCTGTTGATCGAGGGTCGTAAAGCGCACCAACGAGACGTCGTCGGCCTCGTCGAGTCGGGCCTGGCAGTGTTCCGCGTAGGGGCACTCGGGACAGTCTCGGTGCCAGTAGGGAACGGTTGGAAAGACCCCGCCGTCGCGCAACCACCGTTGATGGGCGAGCAGTACCTCTAAGCGCTCGGCGTGGAGCCGGTCGTAGATCGCGAGGTTGAAGCGCGGGTAGGCGTGGCCCGCGAGTTCGAGCCACCAGAGGCGGCGGTGTCGATCGATCACCCCGACGCGCGCGGCGGGATCGGCGTGGCCGAGCGTGCCGAGCACGCGCGTCGTCTGGGCGAGAGAGAGCGCGCTTCGCGTCAGCGGAAGTGACGAACGCGTGCCCACGCCGTCGTGATAGTCGGCGGCGCTCGGGCGCAACCGTTCCAGCGATCCCTCGAGCGTGCGTCGCGTGCTGGCGGGCTCGACGACCTCGTGGTTCTTGATCACGATCGGCGCGTAGGTGAAGCGCTCGTTGAGTCGCCCGACGCGAACGAGGACCTGCGCCGCGGCCGACCGTCGCGCCTCGTCGTCAGACGCGAGTCGCGGCAACAGGACGAGTTCGCGTCCTTCCTCGAGCAACGCGGTCGTCTCGTCGCGACCGGTCGGCTGGCCGGCGTCGGGGTGCAGCTCGCGTAGGCGCTCGAGTGTCGCCTCGCGGTGCTCGCGCGCCTGGCGACGACGTCGGCCGAGTTCGGGCGTCTCGGGTGGCGGGTCGAAGTCGAACGGTGCGCCACGCGCGAGCGCGATCCGGTGGACGCACGCGAGTATCTCGTCACTGCGGAGATACTCGGCCACGGCTAAATCCTACGAGGCGGCCGGTTTCTCGTTGCGCCAGCTGCTCCAGAGCGCGGCGTACTCACCGTTCAACGCGACGAGCTCGTCGTGGGTCCCGAGTTCGGCGACCGCGCCGTCGACCACGACGCAGACCCGGTCGGCGTCGTGAGCGGTGTGGAGGCGATGCGCGATGGCGATCACCGTTCGACCGTGCAAGACGGCGTGCAACGAGCGCTCGAGATGACGCGCGGCCCGTGGATCGAGCAGCGCGGTCGCCTCGTCGAGCACGAGCGTGTGAGGATCGCTCAACACGAGCCGGGCGAGGGCCAGTTGTTGGGCTTGGGCGGGCGTGATCGGGTAGCCCGTCGTGCCGAGCTCGGTGTCGAGACCGCGGGGCAGGTGGCTCACCCATTCGAGTGCGTCGACGGCGTCGAGCGCGTTCGTGATCTCTTCTTCGGAAGCGTCGGTGCGCGCGAGCGCCAGGTTCTCGCGGACCGTGCCGATGAAGATGTGATGCTCTTGGGTGACGAGCGCCACGTGACGACGAAGATCGGCGAGTGGCATCTGGGCGAGTTCGACCTCGCCCACGCGCACCGATCCGGTGCGCGGGCCGTCGATACCCGCGAGCAGTCGCCCGATGGTCGACTTGCCGGCGCCCGACGGTCCGACGATGGCGAGGCGCTCGCCGGGCTTCACGGTGAGCGTCACGCCGTTCAGCACGTCGTGGCCCTCGCGGTAGGCGTAGCGGACGTCCTCCATGGTGATCGTCTCGTTGGTGGGCTCGGGTCCCGTCGTCGGGCGATCGTCCTGGACGACTGAGACGCCGACCAACCGCGCGAGCGAGGTCTGGCCGATCTGTAGTTCGTCGAGCCACGACACGATGCGATCCAAGGGATCATTGATCTGGACCACGTAGAGGGTGACCGTCGTCGCCGCGCCGATCGAGACGCGACCAGTGATCGCGAGCCACCCGCTCCAGGCGAGTGTCGCGGCGACCGCGAGGGCGAAGGCGCCCTCGACCGTGGGGAACCACACCATGCGTAGGAGCAGGGTGTACATCTCTGAGTAGAAGGACTCGCGCACGTTGTCCTCGATGCGCCTCGCCTGGCGGGAACCGAGGCGGTAGGCGTCGACGGTTCGTGCTCCCTCGGCGGTCTCGGCGACCGAGCCGGACATGGTCGCGTAGCTGATGCGCTCGCGCCGATAGCCCGGCGTCGCGTAGCGCAGGTAGTAGCGCGTCGAGAAGAAGAGGAACGGCAGCGAGACGAGGCTCGCCACCGACGCGAGCGGACTCACGAGCAGCATCGCACCGAGGGTGAGCAGCGCCTGGAGGATCGCGACGAGCCACTCGGGCATCGCAAAGCGCACCGTGCGCGAGAGCGACTCCATGTCGTTGGTGGTGCGGCTGAGCAGATCGCCCGTGCCGGCGCGCTCCACGTCGACGAGTGGTAGCGCGAGCACGCTCTCGAGGAACTCCTCGCGCAGCTGGGCGAAGACGGTCTCGCCCAAGACGTAGCTGCGCTTGCGCGCGAAGTACGTCATGAGCGCGCAGCCGAGCGAGGCGACGGCGAGCGTCGTCACGTAGACCCCGATCCGACCCGACGTGAGCTCGTGATCGGAGGCGAAGTTCGTGATCTCGCCGATCACCCACGCGGGGATGAGGGCGAGGACCGCGGCGAGCGCGTAGAGCGAGAGCATGCGCGCGAGCGGCGCGCGGTGTTCGCGCATGAGCCGTCGCGCGTAGGCAACGACGACCTTTGAGTTGGCGACGGGTAACTGCACTAGGTGTCCTCTCGCAGGACGACCTGGCGATAGCGCGGCGAGCGCGCGACGAGCTCATCGTGGGTGCCCTGGTCGACGACGCGCCCGTCGAGTTCGAAGAAGACGACGTCCATCTTCTCGAGCAGCAGCGGACTGGTCGTCGCCACCAGGGTCGTGTGCGCGCCGCGGACTCCTCGCAGGCGCTGGGCGATGCGGCCCTCGGTGTGCGTATCGACGGCCGAGGTCGGCTCGACGAGGATCAGGACCTCGGCGTCGGTGAGGATGGCGCGGGCGAGGCTGAGACGCTGGCGTTGGCCACCTGAGAAGCCGCGTCCGCGCTCCTCGACGACGGTCGCGAGTCCGTCCTCGAGGGCGTCGAGCACGTCGAGCGAGCTCGTCGCGCGAAGAACGTGCATGATCCGTTCATCGTCGATGAGTCCGTGGGGCATGAGCTCATAGCGCAGCTCGCCCGAGAAGAGACGGGGCTCGATCTCGCTCACGACCACGTGGCTTCGGACGTCGGCGAGGGCGAAGCACTCGATGGGCGTCGCGTTCACCACCACGCCGTCGGCGTCGGCGACGAAGCGCCCGAGGCGATCCACCTGCAGCGCCGCCTCATCGGGCGTCTCGGTCACGAGGGCCGCGAGCTGACCCCGCTCGAGGCGCAGCGCGCTCACCTTGTCCTCGAGGCGATCGAGACGGACGGGCCACGCGTGCGGCTCGGTCGGTTCGGCGATGATTCGGCTGCACGCTCAAGATCCGCAGGACCTTTCCAGCCCCCACGTAGGCCCGGGTGGACATGATCACGTAGTCGATCGCCGTGCGCAGCGGGGTCGTGAGGAACGACGCGTAGCCGAAGAAGGCGACGAGCTGTCCGGGCTGCAGGGTACCGTTCATGACGTCGCGCGCGCCGAGGAACGTCACGAGCCCCGTCAGAATCGCCGGCAGCAGCACCTGCCCGGACTCGAGGCCGGCCTGGGGCGCCGCGATCCGCGTGCCCGCGACGCGGACCTTCTGACTCTGGGCGCGGTAGTTACGCAGGAAGACCTCCTCGCCGCCCACGCCGCGCAGGATTCGCAGTCCCGCCACGGTGTCCGATCCGAGGGCCGCCAGGCGTCCCGCCGCCTCGCGTTGCGCGGCCTGGGTCGTGTGCAGGGGTCTCATGAGCGGCGTCGTGAGGGCGCCGAGGATCGGCACACCGAGCAGCACGATGAGCCCCAGTTGCACCGACGTCGAGAGCAGGATGAACGAGACCACGATCCACGCGACGATCGCGCCCGAGAACCGCGCGAAGCTGTCGTAGGTGCTGCCGATGCGCATGGCGTCGGAGGCGACGGTGTTCACGATGTCGCCCGAGGGAATCTCGTCGGTCATGGCTGGCCCGGTCCTCGCGAGGTGGTGACCGATCACCTGGACGGTGCGGTAGGTGGCGTTCATCCAGTTCGTAACCGCGAGCTGGTGACGCAGTGCCCCGCAGCCCGCCTGGAAGAGGCCGAGCGCCACGACGACCGCCACCCAGCGGAACAGGTCAGCGGTGCTGTGTCGCTCGACGCCGTGGTCGATGGCCGCGCCGACGGCCGCCCAGACGAGCGCCTGAGCGACCATCCAGCCGATGCCGAAGAAGGCGTTGAGCGTCAGCAGCCAGCGCTGATGGCGGGCGAGCCAGACGAGGTAGCGCAGAGGAGAGCCGGTCTCGGGCGTGCCGGGGTCGTCCACGGGCAGCTCGCGGTAGGGCAGGTGCAGCACGGCTCATCCTTTCTGGTCTTCGGCGGTCGAGGGATGGTGAGTCGACCTGTAAGCGGGGTTCTGTCCACCTTCGTAACGAAGGATGGGCGGCCATCCATCTGAGCGATCTACCTCGGGAGTGCTTCCAATGGAAGCGTGCGGGCCGCCTCCCGTGTTTGATCTTGCTCCGAGTGGGGTTTACCGAGCCGCCTCGATCACTCGAGGCGCTGGTGCGCTCTTACCGCACCGTTTCACCCTTACCTGTGCTCGGTTACCCCAGCCATCGGCGGTCTGTTCTCTGTGGCACTGTCCTGCACGTCACCGCGACTCACCTCTCGTGAGCACCCTGCCCTGCGGAGCCCCGACTTTCCTCACCGCCCGTTGCCGAGCAGCGCGGCCACCCGGCCGACTCACCATCCGCGTCCAGTCTGACACAGCGCGCGCGCGACGACAAGGCGACCGGGCGATTCGTGCGGGCGGTAGCCTCGCCACGTGAGCGAGGCGTCGGTCGAAGAGCGCGTCCTCGACGTCGGCGAGTTCTACGAGCTCCTCACGGCGCACCTGGAGTCGGCCTTCGGCCGTCGGCGACCCCGCTGGGTGCGCGGCGAGATCGCGAAGGTCTACGAGAAGGGCCACGTCTACGTCGACCTGGTGGACGCCGGATCGGCCGCCTCCGACACTAAACGCCCCGTCCTCAACGCCCACTGCTGGGCGACGCCCTGGGCGCCGCTCAAGCGCCGCCTGGCCGCCGAAGGCGTGACGCTGCAAGCCGGGATGGTCGTGAGCTTCTTCGGCTACGTGGATCTCTACGCGCCCCAGGGGCGCATTGGCTTCTCCATCAGCGACGTTGACGTGGAGGGTCTGCTCGGCGACGTCGCGCGGCGCCGCCAGGAACTGATCGCGCGCCTCGCCGCCGAGGGACTGCTCGATCGCAATAAGTCGCTGGTGCTCACGGCCGTGCCCCTGCGGGTCGGTCTCGTGGCGAGCCCCGGTACCGAGGGCTACCAGGACTTCACTGGGCAGCTCCTCAACTCGGGCTTCGGCTTTGCGATCACGCTCGTGAAGACCCTCGTCCAAGGCGACGGCGCCCCGCCCCAGATCGTCGCCGCGATCGAACGCCTCGACGCCGCCGGGCTCGACGTGATCTGCGTCGTGCGCGGGGGAGGCTCGAAGGGCGACCTCGCGTGCTTCGACGACGAGCGCGTCGCGAGAGCCATCGCCGTCGCGGCGACGCCCGTTTTCACCGGCATTGGCCACACGGGTGACGAGTCGGTCGCGGACCTCGTCGCGCACACCCGCGCGATCACCCCGACGAAGTTGGGCGAGCTCCTCGCCACCATCGTCGCCACCTGGTACGAGGAGACGGTCCGCGAACCGTCCCGCCGTCTGCTCGATCTCGCCGCCGACGTCCTCGACGAGGCGGAGGACTACCTCGGCGAGCGTCGCCGCACCATGGTCTTCGCGGTACGGGATCGATTGCGCGCCGAAGAACGGCACCTGCGCACGACCCGCGAGCGGCTGGCCGTCCAGGGACGGCACGTGCTCGAGAGTGCGGAGCAGCTGCTCTCGAGCCAGCGCCAACTGCTCGGCGCGTACGATCCCGTTCGACGGCTCGCCCAGGGCTGGTCCATCGTGACCAACGCCCGTGGCGAGGTCGTCCGGGCGACTACCGGGGTTGCGCCCGGGGACGAGCTCGAGATTCGAGTCAGCGACGGGTCGTTTGACGCGGCGGTGCAACGGGTGAGAGGAAGCGGGACATGAGTGACGTCAGCGACTGGAACGAGGCGGCGAACGAACTCAACGCCATCGTCGCCTCCTTCGACGAGGGTGAGGTGTCCGTTGACGACCTCTTCGCGAAGCTGGAGCGCGCCACGGCGATCATCGAAGCGCTCGAAGCTCGTCTCGCGCTCACCAAGGCCAAGGTCGACGAACTGACGCCTCGCATCGCTCAAGTCGTCGACGACGAGTGAGCGATCGGCTCTACTTTCGTCAGCTCCTCGCCGGAGTCGACTTCGCCGTCGACGACCCGCTCGCCAAAGCGATGCGCAACTTCACCTACGTGATTGGCGATCGCGAGACGGGCGAGGCGATCCTCGTGGATCCGGCGTATCGGCCCGACGAGTTGCTGGAGCTCCTCACGGCCGAGGGGCTCTCGCTGGTGGGCGCCGTGGCGACGCACTACCACCCGGACCACGTGGGCGGTTCGCTCATGGGCCAACAGCACGTCGAGGGCGTGCGTGAGTTGCTCGACCTGGTCGACGTCCCGGTGCACGCGCAACGAGCAGAGGTCGAGCGGCTCGTCGCGCGCGCCGGAGTGAGCGGGGATCAACTGGCTGCCCACGCGGACGGTGACGTCCTCGCCGTCGGCTCGCTCGAAGTGACGCTGCGTCATACGCCGGGTCACACGCCGGGGAGCCAGTGCCTCGTCGTCGAGGGACGGCTGGTGAGCGGCGACACCCTCTTCATCGACGGCTGTGGTCGCACCGACCTGCCCGGCGGCGACGCGCGCGACCTCTACGTGACGCTGCAAGAGCGTCTCGCGAACGTGCCCGACGACACGGTCCTCTTCCCGGGGCATCTCTATTCGCCCGAGTCGTCCCTCGCCATGGGCGCCGTGCGAGCTCGCAACCAGGTGCTCTGGCCGCGAAGCCTCGAGGCCTGGCTCGCCGTCTTCGGCTCGTGAGTCAGCTTCGCTCGAGCGATCACGTCATCGTCGTCGGGGCGGGGCTCGCGGGGTGGCGTCTCGCCGAGTCTCTTCGGCGCGAGGGCTACCGGGGATCCGTCACCGTCGTCGGCGACGAACACCACCTGCCCTACGATCGACCGCCGCTCTCCAAGCAGGTGCTGGCGGGCAAGTGGACGCTTGAGAGGTCCGCCCTCACGACGGAAGCGAAAGTCCAAGAGCTCGACGTCACGTTGCGCCTCGGCACGAGGGTGGTCAGTCTGGACGTGGGAGCGACGACGGTCGAGCTCGACGACGGCACCTCACTCGAAGGATCCCACGTCGCCCTCGCGATCGGATCCAGAGCCCGGCCGCTGAGCTTTCCGTCGTCGGGAGCGCTCGCGACGCTGCGAAGCCGCGACGACGCCGAGCGGCTCGACCGTGAGCTCCGTTCGCTGCCGAGCGAGAGCGTCGTCGCCGTGATCGGCGGCGGGTTCGTCGGCGCCGAGGTGGCGACGTCAATGAAGACCCGCGGACTGGCGCCGATCGTGTTCGAGGTCACCGAACGACCGCTCATCGCCGTAGTGGGACCAGAGGTCGCGCACTGGCTCCACCGCCTCAGCGCCGACGCTGGCATCGAGGTTCGCACCAATCAGCGCCTGCTCGACGTGGTGACTAACGCGGCGGGGGTGGAGCTCGAGGTGGAAGGCGGCGCGTCGCTACGGGCGCGGGCGATCGTTGCGGCCGTGGGCTCAACCCTCGACCTCGACTGGCTCACGTCCTCGGGACTGACCCTCGATCGCGGGATCGTCGTCGACCACGATCTCCAGGCAGCCCCTCACGTGGCCGCGATCGGCGACGTGGCGCGGTTTCCGTTCTCGAACGCCGCCGGTGAGGAGCTCGTGCGAGTCGAGCACTGGCAGATCGCCGTCGACCACGCCGCCCAGCTCGCCCGTCACTGGTCCCACCCCGAGGCTCCTCGCGTGGTGACGGTGCCGTACTTCTGGTCCGACCAGTACGGCAAGAAGATCCAGATGCTGGGCCACCCCGACCCGAGTGACGACGTGACGCTCGTCGCCGGAAGCCCCGAGGACGCGCGCTGGCTCGCGCTCTACACGCGCGACGACAACGTCACGGGCATCGTGGCACTGAACCAACCGCGCGGCCTCATGCTCGCGAAGGTCGTCGTGGACCACGCGACGACCCTGGGCGAGGCGCTGAAGAACGCCCCGTGGTCGAGTTAGAACGAGATCGCTGACAGCTCCGGAATAGTCCGCGCGGCGCGCTCGACGTCCTTTGCCCACCCCGCGCGCAGCGAGGTGCGCTCGTCCTCACCGAGTGAGGGTTCCATCACCTCGGCCGGCTTCCAGAGTCCCTCCACGTCGTCGAGGCGCAGATGACCGGCGCCGACGAGCGCCATGAGCCCGGCGCCGCGCGTCGTCGCCTCTCGCTCGGACGAGACCGCCACCGCTCGACCGGAGAAGTCGGCGAGGCGCTGGGCGACGAGGCGATTCGCGCTCATCCCCCCGTCGAGGCGCACGTCAGCAAACTCTGAACCGACCTCGCGCTCGGCGGCGTCGACGAGGTCGGCGCAGCGATGGGCCACTCCCTCGAGGACCGCGCGCACCAAGTGGGCCACGTTCGAACCGCGGGTGAGCCCGAAGAACGCGCCCCGCGCCCCGAAGTCCCACCACGGCGTGCCGAGGCCGAAGAGGGCTGGCACGAAGACGACGCCGTCGCTCGTCGCAGCTGTCGCCGCTAGCGCCTCGCTCTCGCCGGGCGTCGCGATGACGCCGAGGTCCACCAACCATTCGACGCACGATCCCGCACTAAGGACGATTCCTTCGACCCCCCAAGTGACGGCGCTGTCGCGACTCCGTACGACCGTGGGATAGCAGCCGGACGCGAGTCGGTTCATCGACGCCGGCGCAGCTTCACCGTGAACGACGTCGAGCATGGCCCCGGTCCCGAGGGTGATCTTGGCGCCACCGTGCACGCGGGACTGCCCAAAGAGCGAGGCCGGCTGGTCGCCGACGAGCGCGGTGATGGGTGGCGAGCCCTTAAGTGCTCTCGCCGCGCCGACGTCACCGATGGTGTCGACGAGACGGGCGAGCATCGAGTCGCGTAACCCGAGTTTCGCCAAGACGGACTGATCCCACGAGAGAACGTCTCGCTCGACGAGCCCGGTGACGCTCGCGTTCGAGCGGTCGGTGACGAAGATCGAACCGCCGCTGAGGTGCCACGCGATCCACGTGTCGATGGTGGCGACGCGAAGTTTGTCGTGGGGCGTCGCGGCCCGCTGAAGCAGCCACCGCGCCTTGGTCGCCGTTTGGTTCGGCGCGAGCCGCAGCCCTTCTCCTTGCAGGACGAGACAGTCGACGACCGTTCGCAGGTCCTGCCAGCTCACGGCGGGACCCACCGCGACGCCGGTCGTCGGATCGAAGACGATCGTCGTGGCGCGTTGGTTCGTGACGCCCACCGCGTCGCACGGCCCCCCATCGGCGAGCGTGCGCTCGGCCAGGGCCCGGGCCGTGGTGGCGAGTTCTAGCGGGTCGAGCTCGACTTCGCCGGGTGCCGGCGTGGCCACCGTGAGTCGGTGTCGGTGAGCGTGCGTGACGGCGCCGCGCTCGTCGACGAGGGCGGTTCGAACCGAGGAGGAGCCGACGTCGATGGCGAGCGCCCTCACCACGATGGTCCGCCCAGTCCCAGCACGCCGGGGTTCAGAATGTGGTTCGGGTCGAGTTGTTCCTTTAGTCCCTCAAGCACCGCGAAGCCGCCGCCGAGCGAGTCGGCGACGAAGCGGGCGCGGGCGCGTCCGGCGCCGTGGTGATGGCTGATCGCGCCGCCGACGGCGAGCACCTCTTCCATCGCGCCGTCCCACGCCGCGCGGTAGAGCTGCCCGGGGTCGTCGCCGCCGCGTGCCGCGAAGCTGAAGTAGAGACAAGCACCGTCGAGGTAGGCGTGGGACTGGTGCACCGAGACGTTGAGCACGCCCTCGTGAGCGTTGAGCGAGGCGCTCACGCGTTCGCGCAGCGCCTCGAGGATGGCCCACGCCCCCGCAACCTCGATCGTGTCGACGACAAGACCGCCCGCCCAGAGTTCCGCGAGGCCGCTCACGTCGTTTCGTCGTTGCAACCATCTCTCGACCACGCTGACGTCGAGCTCATTCGCCGAGACGCACTCCTCGTGCACGATGGCCATGGTGGCCGCGACCAGACTCGGGTCGCCCTCGTCCAACACGATGAGCGCACAGCCGTCGATCTCGAAATGGCGCCGCGACTCGGTCTCGTCGTAAAGACGAAGGACCGCTGGATGGGCGTCGCGCTGGAGGACGCGTCGACAGGCCCGCATCCCTTCGACGAAGCTCGAGAACTCGTAGGCCCTGCGACGCTCGAAGGCGGGCAGTGCGCGCACCACGAGCGTGGCCTCGGTGATGATCCCGAGCGTCCCCTCCGAGCCGACGAACAACTGCAGGAGATCAGGTCCCGACGCCTCGCGCGGTGCTCGTCCGCCGAGGGCGATGACCTCGCCGTTCGCCAGCACCACGGTGAGCGCACGGACGAGGTCCTCAACCTTGCCGTAACGGTTGGAGAGCTGACCCGCGCCGCGACAGGCGATCCACCCGCCGACGGTCGAGAGCTCGAAACTCTGGGGCTGGTGGCCCGCGGTAAAGCCTCGATCGCGAAGGAAGTGTTCGAGCGACGGTCCAAAGACGCCGCACTGGGCGCGCACGGTGCCCGAGATCGCGTCGAGCGCGATGACCGCGTTCAGTCCCGTGAGGTCAAGCGCGATCGCACCTGGCGCCGGCGCGGCTCCTCCGACGACGCTCGAACGGCCACCCTGGGCGGTGACGGGTATCCGCGCGTCGTTCGCGGCTCGAAGGGTGCTGGCGACCTCCGCCGTCGAGCGCGGCCGCACCACCACGCCGGGCCAGCGCGCGACGTGACCGCGGGCCACCTCGGGGATCGAGAGCGGCCACCAGTCGCGAGCGTGCTCGGCGCGCTCGGCGGTCGTCACGCTGAACGAGACGCCGGCGCTCGCCAGCGCGTCAAGCAGGGAATCCGGCGCGGGTGGCGGCGCGCTCAGTGCGCCAGCCGGGTACTCGTTGGGCATGGTCGGCTTCGTCATCCGCACTAGAGGGTGAGTCCGGCCGCGGAGAACTCCTCTTCGACGAGTGCGCGGTAGCGGGCCACTTGGACCTTCGATTCCTGCTCGTCCCAGCCCATGTCGGCGGCGACGAGCCGTGCGAGATCAGACGCAGCGGCGAGCGTCGCCCGGGCGTCTTGGAGGTGGGCACGCGTGCGACGGGTTACGAGGTCGACGAGCGACGTGGACATCTCCTCGCGCGCGCTGAAGACGAACTCGGCGTTCACGTAGGGCAGACCGGTGATGGCCGTCTCACCCAGCGTGGGTTCGCGTTCGATCATCGCGAGCAGCGTGGGCGTGTCCGAACCGAAGCGACGGTAGAGGTGGGTCTCCAGTTCCCTTGTCGGACGCCACGAATCGACGCCGTAGAGAGCGAGGTCCTTCGTGCGGACCCGGGGAAGGTGCGTGGCGTAGGGGGAGAGGGCGTCGACGGCGTCCTCGGCCATCTGTCGATAGGTCGTCCACTTGCCGCCGGTCACGTGCACGACGCCGTCCCCCGAGTCGGTGACACGATGACGCCTCGACAGGTCGGCCGTGCGTTCGCTTATCGCTCGCCCCTTGGTCGGCGCAAGCAGCGGACGCAGTCCCGCCCACACGCCAGTCACGTCCTCCACCGTGAGGTTCGACGAGGTCGAGGCATTGACCGCGGTGAGGAGATAGTCCACGTCCACGGGCGATGAGGTCGGTTCATCGATTGGCCCGTCATAAAGCGTGTCAGTGGTGCCGACGTAAGTGAACGGAGCGTCCTCGAACGGCACGACGAAGACGCTTCGCCGGTCGCCCGGAACGCTCAAGACTGCCGCTACGTCCGCTGGCAAGCGCTCGCGGGGAACGCTCACGTGGACGCCCTTGGCGGGCGTGATGCGACGCGACGGCTCGTGTTCGGACATCGCGAAGACGTCGTCGGCCCAGACTCCGGTGGCGTTCACGACCGACGTCGTGGCGATCGTGAACTCTTCGTTCGCAATTTGGTCGTGGCAGCGGACACCGTCGACCCGGCCGGATGGATCCTTCGTGATCTCGACGGCTCGCAGATAGTTAGCCACGCTCGCCTGGAACTTGAAGGCGGCCGTCTTCGCGAGGGTCAGCGCCACGCGCGCGTCGTCGCCCCGAGCGTCGTAGTAGAGGAATCCCGCTACGAGGCGATCGGCACGTAGCGTCGGGAGGTGCGCGAGCGTCGCGTCGCGGTTAATTCGCTGGTATCGGTGTCCGATGCGCCAGCCCCCGCTTAGGTCGTAGAGACGAAGCGCCGTCGCGTAGCCCCGCACGATGGCTCGGGACGCGACTCCGTTCGCGCCAAAGAGCGGTATCAGAAAGGGCAGTGGCTGGACGAGATAGGGGGCGTTCGCGAGTAGACGCTGTCGCTCACGGAGGTTCTCGTAGACCAGGCGAAACTCGCGCTGCTGGAGATAGCGGAGCCCGCCGTGGACCATCTTGGAGGACTTCGAGCTGGTGCCCGACGCGAAATCGGCGCGGTCGATGAGCGCCACGCGTAGGCCCCGCGAGGCCGCGTCCACCGCAACCCCCGCGCCGGTCATGCCGGCGCCGATGACCACGACGTCGAAGGCCGATGTCGACATCCTTTGCACCTCGTCGGCGCGTCGAAATGTCGTCACAGCGCAATGTTGGCACACGGTCTCGCCGCCCGGCCGTGCTAGCACGGTTAGCGCGCACGAGATCGGCCGGTCGTTACTCGACGCGAGTGACCGATGAGCGCGACCGACTTGGAATCCTCTCGGCTCGGGAATGAGCGAATGACAGAACGGTAGATGAACTTTCAGCCACGAAGTTGGGACCATGGGGTGATGTTCCCTACGCCATTCGACTCAAAAGCCAGGGGGATGAAGGAATCACCGGCGGCTACGGCCCGAGGCGGTGTCGCCGAGCCGATTGCCGTGCGACGTTGAGAGCCGATAGTCTTTCGCCGAACGCCGCAACGGCGATCCAGACCCTAGGGGAGGGCGTGCTTATGGCACTAAGAAAGTTAAGGACCGTACTACTCGCCGGAGCGACCGTCGCTGGACTCGCGGCCGTCGGCGTGTCGGCGAGTTCGATGGCGGCGGGTGGCGCTTCGAGCGTCAACTGGGCCAAGGTGACACACGTAACGAAGACTGGTCCCACGTCGTTCGCCAATCTCGTGAAGGCCGCCAAGAAGGAAGGCAAGTTGAACGTCGTTGCTCTGCCGAACAACTGGGCCAACTACGGCAACATCCTCAAGGGCTTCTCGCGCAAGTACGGCATCAAGATCAACTCTGAGAACCCCGAGGGTTCGAGCGCCGAGGAGATTCAGGCACCCACGTCGGACAAGGGACGCGCGACCGACCCCGACGTCATCGACGTCGGCAACAGTTACGCGGTGACCGCTCAGTCTGAGAAGCTGCTCACCCCGTACAAGGTGCAGACCTGGACTGATATTCCCGACTGGACTCAAGCAGTCCCAGGGCTACTGGTTCGATGACTACGGCGGCTATGTCGCGATCGGTTGCAACACCAAGACCGTCACCACGTGCCCGACGTCGCTCAAGGACATGTTGACCGAGACTGGAGCCGCGGGCTACAAGATCGGACTGAACAACAGTCCCTTGACGTCCAACTCCGCGTTGGCTGCGGTAGAGGCGGCGGCCATCGCGAATGGCGGGTCCCTCAACAACGTGGCGCCGGGCGTGAGCTTCTTCGCCACGCTCAACAAGAACGGCGCCTTCGTGAACACCATCGCCGACGCGACGACGGCTCAGAGTGGCACGACGAACATCATCCTGTGGTGGGACTACCTCCAGGCGAACGGCGGCATCGACGTGCCCGGGTGGACGGTGACGATTCCGACTGACGTTGAGCTCGGCGAGTACTACACGCAGGGCATTAATGCTGCCGCACCGAACCCCGCAGCAGCTCGTCTCTGGGAGGAGTACCTCTACTCGGTGACCGGCCAGAACCTCTGGCTCGCTGGCGGAGCACGCCCCGCGGAGCTCGCGTTCATGCAGGCTCACAACACGGCCAACAAAGCGTTAGTCGCCAAGCTGCCCGCTCTGCCCAAGGGCCAGACACCGCAGTTCCCGACGACCGCGCAGATCACCGCGGCGGCGACAGTGGTGAACACCCAGTGGCCCCTACAGATGGGTGAGCTCAGCAACTAGCGACGGCGGCGTACACGTATGACGACGCAAGAAGTTGCCGCGTCGGACCCTGGTACTGATATACCGGGGACCGACGCGGCAACGGTCAATCGCAGCAGCCTTCTTCGGCGCTTCATTCGGCGCAGCGAACCCGCGTTCGCGATCGCCCCGTTTCTCATCTATTCGTTCCTCGGTCTGGGGATTCCCGCGCTCGCCGTCGTGTGGCAGGCGTTCCACGGCGACTCGGGGGGCTGGACGATGAGCAACGTGAACCTCATCACGCACGGGATCTTCCTCATCGGTTTCGAGAACAGCATCAAACTTGGTCTGCTCTCGTCACTCATCCCCGGGGTGCTCGGGGTGTTCCTCGCCTACGCCATCCAAACTTCCAACAGCACGCTGCTGCGTCGCATGACCTCGACCGCGGCCGGGGTCCTCGCCAACTTTGGCGGCATCAACCTCACCTTCATGTTCATTGCGACCCTCGGGTCGACGGGAATCTTGACGTACTGGCTCTCCGACATCGGCGTCAAGCTCTCCAGTATCGGGTTCAACCTCTTCACGTTCTCGGGGGTACTGGTCGTCTACATGTACTTCCAACTCCCGCTCATGGTGCTCGTCATCACCCCAGCACTCGGCGGACTGCGGCAGTCCTGGCGCGAGGCCGCGGAGAACATGGGTGCCTCGAGTTGGCGCTACTGGCTCCACGTGGGGATCCCCGTACTGATGCCGTCGATTCTCGGAGGCATGTTGCTGCTCTTCGGCAGCGCCTTCGCCGCGTACGCGACGGCGGAGTCACTGACCCTCGGGACGATCGCCCTCTCACCGATACAGATCGGTAACTTCTTGAACGGCAACGTCATCGCGGGTGAAACACACGTGGGCTACGCGATCGCTTTTGGGATGTTGATCATCCTGGCGGTCACGATGATCTTTTACAGCTTGGTTCGAAAGAGGGCGTCGAAATGGCTACGCTGAGCGGCGCCGGCTCCATTTTCGAGGTCGCCGAGGCGGAGAACGAGACCGTCCCCGACTTCTCGACGGGCAAGGCGCGGCGGCGCTTCCGCTTTCGTTGGTGGCGAGTCGTTGTCCTCTTCCTCGCCGGGGTGTACTTTCTCGTTCCCCTCTACGCCGGTATCAAGTTCTCGCTCCAGAACGTCGAGGGCCACTTCTCGTTTCAGGCGTACAAGAACCTGCCGTCTGCGCCGGGCTTCACCGCGGCGCTGTCCCTGTCGTTCAGGATCGCTCTGGTCACGATGGTCGCCTCGACGATCCTCATGGTGCCCACCGCCATCTATGTCCACGTCCGGCTCCCGCGGCTGCGACGCGTTATGGACGTCGTGACGGTCCTGCCTATCGTCATCCCGCCCATCGTGCTGATCATCGGTGTGCTCGGAGTCTTTCCGTTGTGGGCGAAGTCCTCGCCGTATCTCCTCAGCTTCATGTACGTCATCCTCGCGATGCCGTTCGTCTACCGCTCGCTCGACGCCGGACTCGGAGCCATCGACCTAAAGACGCTCACCGAGGCGTCGCGCTCCCTCGGGGGCAATTGGCTCAAGACGATGTGGCGCGTGGTGTTGCCAAACATTCGACCGGCCCTGCTCTCGGCGACCGTGCTCACGCTCGCGCTCGTCTTCGGCGAGTACACCATGGCTAGCCTCGACCTCTGGCAGACGATCCCGGTATGGATCGTGCAGTTCTCGATCTCCTCGGACGGTCCTATTCAGGTGGCGGCGTCGATGATGGGACTCGTCGGCACGTGGATCCTGCTCATCGCTGTAGTATCGCTCGATCGCTCGCAGTCCCGTCGATCTCGCAGAAGGTTGGGCGCGTAATGACTCAGATGAAAGAGACCCCGATGGCTGATTCGACGGCGCGCACGAGTGGCGCGGGGGCCTCGGTGCGCCTCGAGAACCTCGTGCGCACCTTCGGCAAGGTGCGCGCGCTCGACGGCCTGTCGCTCACCATCGAGCCCGGCGAGTTCATGGCGTTGCTCGGTCCCTCGGGCTGTGGAAAGACGACGGCACTCCGCGTCCTCGCGGGGTTCGAGCAGCTCGACAGCGGGCGGGTCGTCGTCGACGGCGAGGACCTCTCTGACGTGAACGCGCGAAAGCGCGACATGGGCATGGTGTTCCAGAGCTACTCGCTCTTTCCCAATATGAACGCTCTGAACAACGTGGCCTTCGGGCTACGGATGCGCAAGCAGGCGGCAGTCGTGCGCCGCCAGAAGGCCGGCGAGCTCCTCGAAATGGTGGGCCTGGCGGACCAGGCGGACAAGTACCCGCACCAGATGTCCGGTGGGCAGCAACAGCGCGTGGCGCTGGCCCGGGCCCTCGCGATCGAACCGCGCGTCCTCTTGCTCGACGAACCACTGTCGGCCCTCGACGCGATGGTGCGCGCCGAGCTGCGTGACCAGATCCGTCAGCTCCAGCAGCGGCTCGCGATCACCACGGTCTTCGTGACCCACGACCAAGAGGAAGTCCTCTCGATGGCCGATCGGGTCTGCGTGATGTCGCGCGGTCACATCGAACAGGTGGCAACGCCCGCGGAGCTCTACGCCCGGCCGAAGACGGCCTTCGTGGCCCAGTTCGTCGGGATCTCCAGTCGGGTTCCGGTGGAGGCGGCCGACCACGCGGTCGTCGTTTTCGGACAGAGCTGTCCCGTGCGCAGCGGCGAAGGCGCCGACCTCACGGGCGCCGTCGACGCCCTGCTGCGGCCCGAGGACATCGCCATCGAGGTCGATCCCCAGGGCACCGGCTTCGTCACGCGCAAGAGCTTCCTCGGCGCGATGACGCGCCTCGTCGTCCAGGTCGGCGAGAATCCCGTTCGCGTCGACGTCCGCAGCGACAAGGCCGCGGAGATTGAGCTCGGGACGCACGTACGTCCGAGCATCGTCGCCCGCGACATCTTGATCGCTCCACGTCAGTAACGCCCACCCGGCGTTGACGTCGGGTTAGCCAGTTGCACCTCGCCCGGGCGGGTAGAGCCGAGTGCGCTTCGGGCTAACTTGCTGCGTATGGACTTCGAACTGCCAGAAGAGCTCGCCGAACTCCAGCGCAGCGTGCGACGCCTCGCCCAGGAGAAGGTGAAGCCACGCGCTCGGGAGATCGACGCGTCCGGCGAGTACCCACAAGACCTCTTCGACGAGTTCCGCAAGGCGGACCTCCTCGGACTCTGCATCCCAACCCAGTACGGCGGCTCCGGCGCGGGCATCCTCGGGCTCACCCTGGCCGTCGAGGAGGTGACCAAGTACTCCAACGTCCTCGGTCTGATGCTGCTGTTGACGCGCCTACCGACGGGCCCGATCATGATCGCCGGCAACGACGAGCAGAAACAGCGCTACCTCCCCGGCATTGCCGAGGGCACGACGCGCGCCGCCTTTTGCCTCTCCGAACCCGGCGCGGGTTCGGACGTCGCGGGTATGCGCACGCGCGCCAGCGAGGACCCCGACGAGACGGGCGGCTTCGTTCTCGACGGAACCAAGTGCTGGATCTCGGGGGGCATGCAGGCCGACTGGTACGTGGTCTTCGCGAAGATCGGTGACCCGGCGCTGCGCCAGCACCGCAACATCTGGGGCTTCATCGTCGACGCCAACGCCCCGGGCGTGAGCCGCCCACGCGTCGACAAGAAGATGGGCGTGAAGGGCATCGACACCGCAGAGATCGTCTTCGACCACGTGCGCGTCGGTCCCCGCGAGGTTATCGGCGGCGGCTTCGCGCTCGCCATGCAGTCGCTCAACGCGATGCGTCCGATCGTGGCCGCGCGCGGCATCGGTCTCGCCGAGGGCGCGCTCATGTACGCGACGGACTACGTGAAGGGCCGCGAGGCCTTCGGCCGGACCGTCGCCGACTTCCAGGGCATCCAGTGGGAGATCGCGAAGTGCGCCACCGACATCGAGGCGGCGCGTCTCTTGACCTATCGCGCTGCCTGGCTCGCCGACCAGGGGAAGTTCACCAAGGAGTACGTGCCGTTCCTCTCGATGGCGAAGTACCACGCCACCGAGGTCGCGGTGAGGGCCTCGGGGCTCGCGCTGCAGCTGCTCGGCGCGGCCGGCTACATGGAAGACCACCCGACCGAGCAGTACTACCGCGACGCCAAGCAGCTCACCATCGTCGAGGGGACGAGTCAGATACAGCTCGGGCTCATCGCGCGGGGCGTCCTCGATCACGACCTGTGGTGGGACTAGTCCGTCGGCGCAAACGCGCCAACCTACACTGACGAGGTGAGCGGGCCACTCGAGGGTCTCAAGGTGATCGAACTGGCCGGCATTGGGGCGAGCCCCTTCGCCTGCATGCTCCTCGCCGACGCGGGCGCCGACCTGCTGCGACTCGAACGCGGCGACGCCGACGCCGAGCCTACGACGACCGGCGACGTGCTGGCACGCGGGCGCCCTTCGGTCGCCGTTGATCTCAAGAACGTCGCCGGACGCGACCTCGTGCTCGAACTCTGCGAGCGGGCGGACGTTCTCGTCGAGGCCTTTCGGCCAGGAGTGACCGAGCGGCTGGGCCTGGGACCCGAGGACGTCCGCGCCCGTAATCCCCGTCTCGTCTACGCGCGCATGACCGGCTACGGCCAGGAGGGACCACTAGCCGCGGTCGCGGGCCACGACATCAACTACGTCGCGGTCTCGGGAGCACTCTGGCCCGTTGGTCGCCGCGGTGAGCGTCCGGTCCCTCCCCTCAACTACGTCGGCGACTTCGGCGGGGGCGCGATGTTCCTCGTCTTCGGCGTACTGGCGGCGGTCTATCGCGCCCAGCGAACCGGCGAGGGCCAGGTCGTCGACGTCGCGATGGTCGATGGGTCGGCCTCCATTACGGCCCTCACCCACGCACTCATGACCAGCGGGCACTGGCTCGAGGAGCGCGGCGCCAACATTCTCGACTCCGGCGCTCCGTTCTACGAGGTGTACGAGACGAGGGACGACCGGTACGTCGCGGTAGGCGCCATCGAGTCGAAGTTCTTCGACGAACTCATTCGCGGACTCGGCCTCGACCTCGCGGCACTACCGCGCCAGATGGACCGCGCGTCGTGGCCCGCGATGAAGGAGCGGTTTGCGGCGATCTTTCGAACGCGAACCCGCGACGAGTGGAGCGACACCTTTGCCGGCACGGACGCGTGCGTCACGCCGGTGCTTTCACCGAGTGAGGCGGCCCAACATCCTTACAACACGACGCGCGGCGTCTTTACGGATGACGGACCCGTCCAACCGATGCCGGCGCCACGTTTTGGGGCCACGCCGTCAATGCTCGGCGACGCGCCGCGACTCGCCGGTTCCGGTACGCGAGTGGGCCTGGCGCGATGGGGGATCGCTGACGACCGCTACGAGGAACTTCGCAGTCAGGGCGCCTTCGGCTAGATGTTGACGACGGGGCAGGTAAGGGTCCGGGTGATGCCGGGGACCTTCTGGATGGCGCCCACGATGAACTTGCCCAGGTCGTCCACGCTCGCGGCCTCGCAGCGCACGATGACGTCGTAGGGTCCGGTTACCTCAAAGGACTCGAGCACGCCGGGCACCGCCCGCGTAGCCAGTACGACCTTCTCGCTCGAGCCGATTTCGGACTGAATCAGGATGTACGCCTGGACCGCCATGGGGGAACCTACCTTTCGAGTCCTTCCATACTGCCCGCTTTTGTAGAACGGCGCTAGTCCTCGCGGAAGCGCTTGCCCATGTGCCACTGGTGACAGACGTCGCAGCGATAGACGTCGAGCTCGGCGCGATTGAGAGTCCACGCGAGTTGCGCCGCGCCGCGCGCCTCGGCCTCGGTGCGATAGCCGTTCTTCGGCGTGCCCTCGCGCGTGAAGTGCGAGGTGACCCGTCCGATCGGTCGCGTGGAGGGCAGGCGTCGCCGGCGTGATCTCATAGCCCTACAAGATTAGGGCGCTCACTAGATTGAACGACGTGACCGTCCAGTCCCAGCCCGAAGTGAGCGCGCGGCCGACCGCACTCGACGATGACGACCACGAGCGCTTCACGCACCTCGTCCTCGAGGGCTACACCCCGAAGGACGGCGAGTTCGTGGCTCTCGGGAACTCCGTCGTCGAGGGAATGGTGAACGCGAGCCCCGTGCGCGCCCTCTGCGGCAAGGTGTGGGTCCCCGGGCGCGACCCGCAAAAGTATCCGCTCTGTCCGACCTGTCGCGAGATCGCCGTCTCGTTGGGCTGGTCGCTGCCAACGGGCTAGGGCCCAACAGCCGTCCCTCTAGAGTCGAGAGCACCATGCGCCGCGCCCTCGTGCTTCGACATCACCTCGAAGACCATCCCGGACTCGTCGGCGAAGCCTTTGAACGACGGGGCTTCGACGTCGACGTCGTGCTGGTCAATGAGTCGACCGTGACCCCGTCCCTCGACGGGTACGAGGTCCTCGTCATCCTGGGCTCGAAGTGCGCAGTCTACGACCGTGAGGTGGAGGCGGCCTGGTTCGGACGAGAGCTAGCGCTCATCGGCGACGCCGACGAACGAGGTGTCGCGATACTCGGCATCTGCTTCGGCGCCCAGGCGCTCTGTCGGCACTTCGGCGGCGAGGTGGCCCGCGCGCCACAAAGGGAGATCGGCTGGTTCGACGTCGACGTCGTGGCCGACGTCGAACTGCCGCGCGGTCCCTGGTTCGAGTTCCACTTCGACAACTGCGCACTGCCCGCGTCGGCCGAGCTCTGGGCCACCTCGCCCTCGGCCGTGCAGGCGTTCTCGCTGGGGCGTCACGTCGGCGTGCAGTTCCATCCCGAGATCGATGAAGCGCAACTAAAGGAGTGGCTCGCGTCGGACGAAGAGGAGGCGCGCGATCTCGGGCTCGACTTCGAGGCGTTGCTCGACGAGACGGCTCGCGAGACACCAGCCGCGCGTCAGCGGGCGCAGGCACTCGTGGATCTCTTCCTCGATCGCTTGGCCTAGACATCGTGGTTGAGAATCACCTCGGCGCGGAGTTGATCGTTCGCGTGCAGCGTCCGGCTGTCGGTGGGGGCGTGGGCCGCGCCGAAGACGGACGGGTCGTCTTCGTGCGTCACGCTCTGGTTGACGAGCTCGTGCGCGCCCGAGTGAGCGAGGAGACGTCGCGCTTCTTTCGCGCGGAGGCGGTCGAGATTCTCGAAGCGAGCGCCGGTCGTGTCGTCCCGCCATGCCCCTACGCGCACCCGGGCGGGTGCGGCGGCTGCGACCTCCAGCACGCGTCTCGCGAAACGCAACTCGCCTGGACGAGCTCGATCGTCGTCGAGCAACTTCGCCGCGTCGCCGGCGTCA
Source organism: uncultured Acidimicrobiaceae bacterium (assembly GCA_963823815.1). Classification (GTDB taxonomy): domain Bacteria; phylum Actinomycetota; class Acidimicrobiia; order Acidimicrobiales; family RAAP-2; genus RAAP-2. Next base: position 514,577 of record CAWGMU010000001.1, on the reverse strand, counting down.
CGCTCGACGTCGCCACGCGCTCGACGGCCAGTCCGGTGAAGGGTTCGCGCACGCGACTTCGCTGCGCGGTAGACGCCGAAGGTCGGTTGTCGCTGCGAGCGACACGCTCACACGACCTCGTCGCGATCGATCCGTGCTGGATCGCCGACGAGCGCCTCGTCGGCGCCTTCAGCCACGAGTGGCCGGCGTTTGCCGAGGTCGAGCTACGCGCCATCGGAAACGGCGAACCCTTCGCTGTCTGTCGGCGCGGCGCGGCGCGCTTCGCCGACTACGAGCTGCGCTCTCTCGTTGGTGGCCCGGCGTCACCGTCCCTGCAGTCGAGAGTGGCGGTGGGTGACTACGTCTACACGGTGAGCCCACTGTCCTTTTGGCAGTCTCACCGCGACGCTGCCAGCGTGCTCCTCGACACGGTGGAAGAGTTTGCTCGCGTCGAAACCGGTGACGACGTGGTCGATCTCTTCGGTGGCGTGGGACTCTTCGGCGTGGCGCTCGCGAAGGCGGTCGGCCCAAAGGGGCGCGTGCGCGTCGTCGAGTCCTCGCCCTACGCCGCGCGTGACGCGCGCGAGAACGCGGCGGGTCTCGCCCAGCTGAAGGTGCGCGAGTGGTCGGTCACGCCGCGCGCGGTGAACGACGCGGTGGCGCGGGATTCGATCGTGGTGCTCGACCCGCCGCGCCAGGGGCTGGCGAAGGGCGTTGTCGACGCCCTCGCTCGCCGCTCGCCGCGACGCCTCGTCTACGTCTCGTGTGACGCCGCCACCTTCGCGCGCGACCTTAAGGGATTCTTAGCCAGAGGTTTTGTCCTGAGCGACCTGCGAGTTTTTGACTTGTTCCCGATGACCGAACACGTAGAGCTCGTCGCGCTCCTTGACAGGCAAACCCAAAAGGTAGATAGTGCTGGTGAGGCCGAATATCTCCGAGACCACTGAGGGGGTTGAGTATGTCGTTCAAGTTGGATCATCACCACCGCGTCACCGCCCAGAAGCTCTTCTGTCACCCGCTCAACCACAACATTCAGTGGCACGACGTGTGCAGTCTGCTCGCTCGCTTCGGTGAAGTGCATGAGACGCATCGCGGCAATTGGGCCGTGACCGTCGAAGGTGAAACGGTCTCCTTCGGTTCGACGCGCACGCGCGAACTGACCGAGGACCAGGTGGTGAGGGTTCGCAACTTTCTTCGCTCGTTCGGCCTCACGAAGGAGAAGCTGACGGCGGCGTAACCAACGGACGTCGCGTTTCGAGTTTGCGCGAACGGATCTCATCTACGAAAGAAGGCCCGCACGGTCGTGCGGGCCTTCTCGATGGTGGAGGTGCGGGGTAACGATCCCCGGTCCATCAGCTTCTAAGTGAACATTCTCCGAGCGCAGCCGGCAGGCGATTGTCGGGGGCGTCACTGTTGCCAGCGCCGGTGGCGCCCCGTAGTCAACTGAAGTGTTCCCTCAAGGTCGCTGACGAACCCCGAAGGTAAGCCCTACTTCATGACACCCGTAAACAGGACCGTAGGGCCGGGTCCTGGCGGATGTTGCTACCTAAGCAGCAAACGCAAGCTGAGGCTTGGCGTTTATTTTGTGTTTCCGGCTCTTTTACGTGGTTCCGGAGACCACGGCTCGCTTCTTTCACCTCGACGACCAATGTCGAATCCACTCACCCCCTCGTCGCGCCACCAACGCAGTGGACGCTTCGCCAGTGTACCGGGCGCGCCCGCTAGCCCCCTCCGTACTTCTCAACGTGTCGGGCGGCTCTTGCCATCTCGCGTTCGGCGTCGCGCTTGGCGAGCGCCTGGCGACGGTCCTGTTGCTTTCGGCCTCGGGCGAGCGCCAGCTCGACCTTCGCCCGGCCGTCCTTGAAGTACAGCTTGAGCGGAACGACCGTGAGCGACTGGGTCTCGATCTCGCGACGCCAGCGCTCGAGTTCTTGCCGGTGCACCAGGAGTTTTCGCCGACGGTCGGGGTCGTGGCTGCCGAAGCCGACCGCGTAGGTCCATGGCGGGACGTGGGTCTGGAAGAGCCAGAGCTCTCCGTCCTCGACGCGGGCGTAACCCTCGGCGATCTGGGCGCGCCCCTCGCGCAGCGACTTCACCTCCGAACCGGTGAGGACCATCCCGCACTCGAGGGTCTCGAGGATCTCGTAGTCGTGACGGGCGCGGCGGTTGGTGGCGACCACCCGATCGCCCTTCGTGGCCTCCTCGCGCTTCTTCGCGCGACGGCCCTGTATCTGCTTGGCTCGAGCCACCCGGCAAGCGTAGTGACGCGCTCGCGACAGCTGGCTCGTCGATAGGGTGAGCGAGTGCTCACCCTTAGCGCCGCCCACCGCGATGCCATCGTCGCCGCGTGCGTGCGCGCACTGCCCAACGAAGGGTGCGGACTCTTGCTCGGCACGGCGGACCGCGTCAGCGAAGTCGTCGAGAGCCCCAACGTCGCCGACTCCGCTCGCGTGTACGAGGTCGACCCGGCGGTGCTCTTTCGCAGCGTGCGCCAGGCGGACGAGGAGGGGATCGAGGTGCTCGGCGTCTTTCACTCCCACACTCACAGCGAGGCGTACCCGAGCCCGACCGACGCCGACCAGGCCCCCGACCCGTCGTGGCACTACCTCATCGTGTCGCTCCGTGATCGCCCGGCGGAGCTGCGCTGCTTCCGCGTGGTCGAGGGAGCAGTCAGCGCAGAACCCCTCATCGTCGCCGACTGAGCGATCCTCAAATTTCGTGGCACGGGACTCGCCGAAGCCGATAATGTTGACTCAGCAGGTCAGGAATCAACGCCAATCGAAGGAGAGGTCATGTCGGCCACGCTACGAGTCCCCACCGTGCTTCGCCCCTCAATGGGCGGCGCGAGCGTGATAGCGGTCGAGGGTGACACCGTGGGCGAAGTCTTGCTCAAGCTCACGAGGACCTACCCCGCGATCAAGGGCCAACTGCTGAACGACGACGGCACGTTGCACCGTTTCCTCAACGTCTACGTGAACGACGACGACGTGCGGTACCTCGGTGGGGTCGAGGCCTCGGTCGCGAGCGACGACGAGATCACCTTGCTACCCGCCGTCGCGGGTGGCGCCTGGTAGTGCCGCGGTACGACTCGGTACTCGACCTCATCGGCGAGACACCCGTCGTCAACATCAGCGCCCTCTCACCCAAGTCCAACGTCGCGATCTTCGCGAAGCTCGAGGGTCGTAATCCCGCGGGATCGGTGAAGGATCGCGTCGCCCTCTCGATGATCGAAGCGGCGGAGCGCGAGGGCCGACTCGTCCCCGGCGCGCCCGAGCAAGTGCTCATCGAGCCGTCGTCGGGTAACACCGGCATCGCGCTCGCCCTCGTGTGCCGGTTGCGCGGCTACCACCTAAAGGTCGTGTTGCCAACCAACGTCTCGCCCGAGCGCCGTCAACTCCTCCTCGCCTTCGGGGCCGAGATCGTCGACTCACCGGGAGCGGAAGGCTCGAACGGTGCGGTGCGCTTGGCCCTAGCGCTGAGCGATGAGCACCCGGAGTGGGTCTTCCTCTACCAGTACGCCAACCCGGCAAATCCGTTGGCGCACTACCACGCGACGGGACCGGAGATCCTGGCCGACGTACCCGAGGTCACCCACTTCGTCGCGGGACTCGGCACTTCTGGCACGCTGATGGGCGTCGGTCGATTCCTGAAGGAGCGTCGACGTAACGTGCAAGTCTGGGCGGTGGAACCGCCGAGTGGTGAGAACGTCGACGGCCTGCGCAGTCTCGAGGATGGCTACGTACCACCCGTCTTCACCGACAACGACGGCGAGTCACTCCTTGACCGCCGAGTCGTCGTTCGAGCGCGCGAGTCGATCGAGTGGACCCGCCGGCTCACCGAGGTCGGCCTGTTCACCGGGCTCTCGGCGGGTGCGGTCATGGCGGGCGCCGTCAAGTGCGCGGCGGGCATTCCCGACGACGAGCAGGCGACCATCGTCATCGTGATCGCTGACGATGGTTGGAAGTACCTCTCAACCGGCGCGTGGAGCGACGACGTCGACGAGGTCGTCGAGCGCGCGAAGTCGACGATCTACTTCTAGACCCGCGGCGCGAATCTCCACTACCGTGCACTGAAGCGAATCAAGGGGAATCATGTCCGCACTTCGCGCCGACGGGCGCGCCTCCGACGAGTCTCGACCGCTCACCTTCGAGCGTGACTTCACCGAGATGGCGGCCGGTTCGGTGCTCGTGAGCGTCGGTCGTACGCGGGTCCTCTGCACCGCGTCGCTCGAGACCGACGTGCCGCGTTGGCTGAAGGGACAGGGACGCGGTTGGGTGAGCGCGGAGTACTCCATGCTGCCGGGCTCGACCTCGGAGCGGGCGGGCCGCGAGGCCGCGCGGGGCCGTCAGTCGGGTCGGACGCAGGAGATTCAACGTCTCATTGGACGATCGCTCCGCAGCGTGACGCGCCTCGAGTTGCTGCCCGACGTGTCGATCATGGTCGACTGTGACGTGCTGCAAGCCGACGGCGGCACGCGCACGGCCTCGATCTGCGGTGGCTACGTGGCCCTGCACGACGCGCTCACGCGGCTCGTCAACGGTGGCGTGCTGGCTGAGCATCCCTCGAGTGATCTCGTGGCCGCCGTGTCGGTCGGCGTGGTGGACGGGGTCGCCATGCTGGATCTTCCGTACGAGGAGGACGTGCGCGCCGACACGGACATGAACGTGGTCATGACCGGTTCCGGGCGCTTCGTCGAGGTCCAGGGAACGGCCGAGCGCGAGCCCTTCGATCGTGCCGAGCTCGACGCCCTGCTCGATCTTGCCGCGGCGGGCATCGCCAGGATCAATGACGCGCAACGTAGCCTGCTCGCGACGCCGCCTTCGCCCCGGGCGACGTGAGGGAGTTCGTCCTCGCGACCGCGAATCCGCACAAGGTAGCCGAGGTGCGCGCCGTCCTCGTCAACGCCGACCTCATTCTCTTGGCGCGGCCGCCCGAAGTGCCCGACGTCGACGAAACCGAGGACTCCCTCGAGGGCAACGCAATGTTGAAGGCGCACGCGCTCAGCGTCGCGACCGGCCTCGGGGCGATCGCCGACGACACGGGACTGTTCGTCGACGCGCTCGGGGGCCGTCCCGGCGTTCATAGCGCTCGCTTCGCTGGTCCGAAGGCGAGTTACGAGGACAACGTGCGAAAGTTGCTCGACGAGCTATCGGGCGTGGCGCCCAAGGATCGTACGGCGCGTTTTCGGACCGTGATCGCCGTGATCGAGCCCGACGCGAAGCCGTGGTGGGTCGAGGGTGCGCTCGAGGGAACGATTCTCGAAGAACCGCGAGGTCACGGGGGCTTTGGCTACGACTCCGTCTTCGAACCGATCGGCGACACGCGCTCGTTGGCCGAGATGACCGCGAGCGAGAAGAACGACCGTTCGCACCGCGGCGTCGCGCTGCGCGGCGTCGCCGCCCGCCTTCAGCAAGAAGTGTGACCGCGGGCGCACGCCCGTAGGGTGGAAGCGTGACGACTGGTGGGCTGGCGATGTTTCCGCTCGGCATGGTCGTCTTTCCGCATCAACGGGTGAGCCTGTGCGTCTTCGAGCCGCGCTACCACCGACTACTCAGTGACGTGGAGAGCGATCGGCGCTTCGGCACCTGTCTGATCGAACGCGGCTCCGAGGTCGGCGGTGACGACAGGCGCAGTTTCGTGGGCACGGTCGTCGAGATTCTCGGTTCCCACCAACTCTCCAACGGCGAGACGCTCATCGTCGTCGAGGGCGTCGAGTGCTTCGAGGTCCACCAGTGGCTCACCGACGATCCGTACCCCCGCGCCGTCGTCGGAGAGCGTTGCTGTGACGACGTTCCGGTGAGCTCCGGGCTGCTCGCCTCGACGGAGTCGGCGGTGCGGGCACTGCGAACCCTCCAGAGCGAGGTCCTCGCCGACCAGTGCCTGCAGCGTGACTGCGCGATGGACGAGGATCCCGGTGTCCGTGGCTGGCAGCTCTGCGCGCTTACCCCGATGTCGGTGCTCGACCAGTTCAAGGTGCTGCGCCTGAGCGATCCCAACGACCGACTGCGCCTGGTCGCCGAGATCTGTTGTGAGCGCTACGGCGACTACGAGCGCCTGCTCGCACTCGACGAGCTACGCGCACCACTGGTCTAGCGAAGCTCCAGCAAGTCGACGACGAAGATCAGCGTCTCGTTGGGCGCGATCACGCCACCCGCGCCGCGTGCCCCGTAACCGAGTCGCGCCGGGATGACGAGGCGTCGGCGTCCGCCGACGCGCATGCCGGCGACGCCCTGGTCCCAACCCTGAATCACCTCGCCCGCGCCGAGCGCGAACGCGAAGGGCTCGTTGCGATTCCACGACGCGTCGAACTCCTCGCCGCTGCCGACCCCGACCCCGACGTAGTGCACGACGGCTGTGCGGCCAGCCGTCGCCTCCTCGCCCTCACCGATGACGAGCTCCTCGATGAGGAGGTCATCCGGCGCGGGACCGAGGTGCGGTTCGACGAAGGGCTTCTCTGGCGTGGCCGGCATCAGCGGCGACGCGCGTGTTCGACGCGAACGACTCGCACGTTCCTCGCCTCACGGCCCTTCGGACCGCGGGACTCGTCGAAGCTGATCGTCTGGCCCTGACTGAGCGACTTGAAGCCGTCACCAACGATGCTCGAAAAGTGGATGAAGAGGTCGTCGCCCTGGTCGTCGCTCGCAAAGCCAAAGCCCTTCGCGTCGTTGAAGAAGCTGACGACAGCTTCGCCACTGCGTGGTGCGCGATTGGGGCGTGGTGGCGCGGGACGGCGTTCGAAGCCTCGCACCGGACGCGACGGGGCGTCGTTGGTGCGACGCTCGCGGCGCATCGGGTTCGGGCTCTTCGACTCGCGAACGATCGATCGTCGCGAGGGACGTTCGTCGAGTCGCTCGGCGGCCACGGCGTCGTCAACGGCGCCGAGACGGATCGCCGGCGCGACCTCGCGGGGTTCGATCGACGGGTTGATGCCAAGCGCGCGTTGGAGGGACTTCACCTGTGAGAGCACGTCCTCGCCGACGAGTGAGATGACCGCACCCGTGGCGCCCGCGCGTCCGGTCCGCCCGGAACGGTGGAGGTAGTCGGTTGCCTGGCCCGGTGGGTCGTAGTGGACCACGACCGGCATGCCCTCGATGTGGATGCCGCGCGCGGCGACGTCGGTAGCGACGAGCACCTTCGCCTGGCCGGCTTTGACGCTGCGCAGCGCGCGATCGCGCTGGGCCTGGGAACGGTCCCCGTGTAGTGCAACGGCCGAGATGCCGCGCTCGCCGAGTTGGCGGGCCAGTCGGTCGGCGCCGTGCTTGGTGCGGGTGAAGACAATCGCGCGCTCGTAGCGCTCGATGATCTCGGCGGTGATGTCGGGGCGGCGATCGCGTGGTACTCGCCAGAAGTAGTGGTCGACGTCGTTGGGCGCCTCGTCACCGACGACGTCGTGCACGACCGCGTCGCGGGTGAACTCCCGCACGAGGGACGCGACGTCCGGTCCCATCGTGGCGGAGAACAACATCACGTGGCGCTCGGGGGACGTGGTGGCGAGGATGCGACGCACCGCGGGCAGGAATCCCATGTCGGCCATGCGGTCGGCTTCATCGACGACGACCGTCGTCACGTCGGCGAGGTCGAGGCCGCGCTGTTCGAGCATGTCCTCGAGCCGACCCGGGCAGGCGACGACCACGTCGACCCCGGCGTTGAGTGCCTTGCGCGCGGTGTGGTATGAGGTGCCGCCGTAGATCGAGATGACGCGGCGTCCGCGGTCGTCGCTCAGCTGGGCGATCTCCTTTTCCACCTGGGCGGCGAGTTCGCGGGTCGGTACCAGCACGAGGGCGACGGGCTTGCGGGGCCGGGCCTTGGTGAGTCGGGCCATGAGCGGCAGGGCGAAGGCCAGGGTCTTGCCGGAGCCGGTGATCGCCTTGCCGACGACGTCGCGTCCGGCGAGCGCGTCGGGGATGGCGGCGGCCTGTATGGGGAAGGCCTCGGTGATAGCTCGCGCCTTCAGGCGTTCGACGAGGCGCGCGGGGACGCCGAGATCGGCGAATGAGGGGGACATGAAACTCCTACGGATTGTGTTGAAACCAACCCGTAAAGATCGAATCGGTCTCCATCGCGAGATGCGAAAACAGCCTCGTCGAGCCTAGCAGACTCTTCGGTCCGTCGATCACCGTGCGTCGTGCGGGCGGCGGGACTCGAACCCACACTCCGAAGAACTGGTACCTAAAACCAGCGCGTCTGCCAATTCCGCCACGCCCGCGAGCGTCACCACTCTAGGTCGCGAACCGAGGAGTTCGCGGTGTGGCACGGTAGATTAGTCCGATGATCACCTCCGCAATCACCGACGGCATCGGCGTCAACGACCTGAATCAGCGCCTCTTACGCGAGCGCATCGTCTTCCTCGGCTCCGAAGTCGACCAGAACACGGCCAATCGCATCTGCGCGGAACTCCTGCTGCTCGAGGCGGAGGATCGCGACAAGGACATCAGCCTCTACATCAACTCGCCCGGTGGCTCGGTCTACGACGGGCTGGCGATCTACGACACGATGCAGTACGTCAACTGCGACGTGCGCACCATCTGCATAGGGATGGCGGCCTCGATGGGCCAGTTCCTGCTGTGCGCCGGTACCCCGGGAAAGCGCCTGTCGCTGCCCCACAGCCGGATCCTCATGCACCAGCCGTCCATCGGCGGCATGCAGGGCCAGGCATCGGACATCGCGATCCAGGCCGAACAGATCATCTACATGAAGAAGACCCTCGCTGAGCGCATCGCCTTTCACACCGGTCAGCCCGTCGAACGAATTGAGGCTGACTCGGACCGTGACCGCTGGTTCACCGCCCAGGAGGCATTGGACTACGGCTTCATCGACGCCGTCATAGAGCGCTCGGCCATTCGCCAAGGCGCCTAGTGAGCGACGCCCCTCCGGCGGGCCCGCGGTACCAGGCGCGCTCGCTCGAGGACACACCCGTTCGGGTGGTCAGCGCGCGCGTTCCCCTCGGACGACGCTTGGCCATCTTGTGGTCGCGTCGCGAGCTGCTCTTCGGGCTCATCTCGTCCGATATCCGCATCAAGTACAAGAACTCGACGCTCGGACTGTTGTGGTCGATGCTCAATCCCGCGTTCACGCTCGCGGTGTACTTCCTCGTCTTCTCCGTGTTCTTGAAGAACGGGATCCCGAACTTCGTGACCTATCTCTTCTCCGGCCTCGTCGTGTGGAACATGTTCCTCAACTCGATCACGGCCGCGACCGGGGTCATCGTGGACCGCGCCGCCCTGGTGAAGAAGGTGTCGTTCCCACGCGAGATCCTACCGCTTTCCAACGTCGGCGCCGCGGTCGTCTACTTCTTTGTCCAACTGGCGGTCCTCGTCATCTTCGTCGCGGCCTTCGGCCACGCGCCGGCCTGGCATTACATGTGGATCCTGCCGATCTCATTCATCTCGCTCTACCTCTTGACCTCGGCACTCGCGATCGTGATGTCGGCGATCAATGTGTACTTGCGCGACATGAAGCACCTCATGGAGGTGCTCCTGCAGCTCTGGTTTTGGCTTACGCCGATCGTCTACTCCTATGAGAACTCCATCGCGCCGCACTTGCACCGCCACGGTCTTAACGCCCTCTACTTCTTGAATCCGCTGACCCTCATCGTTCTCACCTTCCAGCGCGTTTTCTACGTCTCGACGACGGTGCACTCGACGGTGACGGGCGCTGTCCTCAACATCCTGCCCACCTGGTCCTTCGAGCGGTTCCTCATCCTCAACGCGTTGCTGCTCGTCGTGGCGATGTTCTTCTTCCTCATCGCCGAAGCGATCTTCGGGCGCCTCGAGGGCAACTTCGAGTCGGAGCTCTAGTGCTCGCCGTCATCGACGTGAAGGGTGTCGCGAAGACGTTCAAGATCCACCACGAGCGGCACCAGTCGCTGAAGGAACGGCTGCTGCACCCGCGCTCGGGCACGACCGAGCTCTTCAGCGCGCTGAGCGACATCGACTTCACCGTCGGGCAGGGCGAGACCGTCGGCATCGTCGGGCAGAACGGCTCGGGTAAGTCGACGTTGCTCAAGTGCATCTGTGGCGTGCTCAAGCCAACGGCCGGCGAGATCCGCCTTCGCGGCTCGCTCGCCGCACTGCTCGAGCTTGGCGCGGGGTTCCAACCCGAGCTCTCCGGTCGTGACAACGTCTACCTCTACGGCGCGATGCTCGGTTTCTCACGGCGGATGGTGGACGTGATCTTCGACGACGTGGTCGCCTTCAGTGAGATCGAGCAGTTCATCGACACGCAGGTGAAGTTCTATTCGAGCGGGATGTACGTGCGCCTCGCCTTCGCCGTTGCCGTCAACGTGAACCCCGACATCCTCGTCGTCGACGAGGTCCTCGCCGTGGGCGACGAGCGGTTCCAGGCGAAGTGCGTCGAGCGCATCCGCCGATTCAAGGAAGAGGGGCGGACGATTCTGCTAGTCACGCACAACGCCGATCAGGTTCGCGCGCTCTGTGACCGTGCGATCGCCCTCGAGGGCGGCGCCATGATCGCCGACGGACCGACGCAGGACTCGCTGCGGGTCTTTCGCGAGCATCTACTAGAGGACGCCGCCGAGCACGACGAGGCTCACCTGCTCGGCACGATCCAGATCGAGTCGGTGACGACGCCCGATGGCTCCTTCGAGATCAAGAGCGGTGCGAACCTGCGCTTCGAGGTGAACGTCAGCTCTCAGAGTGCCTACAGCGGGAACTTCGTGCTCGAGCTCTTCACGCGCGGCGGGGTGCTCGTGAGCCGCAGCGACGCGCAGGCCTCGCCGGTCAACCTCGTGCGGGGGCGCAACGTCATCGGCGTCGACCTCCGACAGGTCCCACTGCTCGACGGGCTCTACGACCTCAACGTGGGCGTCGTCGACCACCACGGCCACACGGTGATCGCGTGGAGCGAGCGGGCGGCGACCATCCAGGTGACCTCCGACGGACGCGGCGGCGGCCTTATCGAGCTTGGCGCGACTATTCGTCAGGAGTAGCCGAGACGGCGAGCGACGTGGCCAGCCGGGGAAAGTGACGCAGTGCGCCGAAGGGACCGAGTCGCCCGGCGTCGAAGGGGTAGGTCGCCGCGCGCAGCATCCGTCGGTCGCCGCGCGAGTTGCCGTAGGCGTAGAGCGTCACCCCGTCGGGGTGACGCGATTCGATCCACTCGTTCAGGCGCCGTAGCTTCTCCTTTCCCCGGCAGTTGCGTCCGAGGTAGCTCCCAGAGAGACGACCGCGGGCGTCGAGCGCGAGGCGGGTGCCGAGCGCTCCGTCGACGCCCAGTCGCTCGGCAACGACCTCGACGTAGATCTGCGGCGACGCCGACACAATGACGACGTCGTGGCCCTCTTCAAGGTGCCAGGTGAGACGCGCGATCACGTCTTTGCGGGCGTGGCGCTCGAAGTGAGCGGTCGCGAAGGCCCGAGAGGACTCGCGCACCTCCTTGAAGGGCCGACCGGCGAGGAGGCGGCCGAAGAGTCGCTCCTTGGCGTTGTCGGCCCACGGCCCGCTTCGGATGGCGCCGATCGCGAGGGGGACAGCAAGGCGCGCCGCGGCGAAGTAGGTGGCGCGTGAACCACAGAGGAAGCGCAGCCACTTGAACACGCTGCCGCCGTCGCTCAGCGTGCCGTCGAGGTCGAAGGCTGCTACGACGGGAAGCGATTCGTCGGTCACGGCCCCAGTCTCACAGGGTCACGAGGGGTTCGACACGCGTCCCCGACCAACAGCCCTGGGCTAGCTCGGTCGCAGCGACTGGTTGAGCGACTCACGGAGTTCGCGCTTAAGGACCTTGCCCTGAGGGTTTCGCGGCAGGGGAGTAGAGCGAAAGACGATCGTCGTGGGTACTTCGAACTTCGCGAGACGCCGCGCGACGTGGCGGCTGATCTCCTCACCTTCGACGACGCGTCCGGGGTGCAGGACGATGATCGCGGCGACCTCTTCGCCGAGGGTGGGATGCGCGAGGCCGACGACCGCGCAGTCGGCGACGTCGGGGTGCTCGAAGATGGCCCCCTCGACAATGACCGAGTAGACGTTCTCCCCGCCACGGATGATCATGTCCTTGGAGCGGTCGACGATGAAGACGAAGCCGTCGTCGTCGATGCGCGCGATGTCGCCCGTGTGCAGCCAGCCGCTCGTGAAGGACTCGGCCGTCGCCTCGGGCTTGTTCCAGTAGCCGCGTATGACGTTGGGTCCCTTGATCCAGAGCTCGCCAATGACCTCCGGCCCCCGCGGGCGTTCGTCGGAAGGCTCCTCGCCCAGGTAGCCCTCCGGGACGATCGCGAGCTCGTTGACGGGGTAGGGCGGACCGCAGCTGGCGGGCTTCGCCGCGTAGTCCGCGCCGGAGTTGTTGCACACGGCGGCGCAGGTCTCGGTCAGTCCGTAGCCGTTGCTCGGTTGGGCCTTTGGAAAGGCGACTCGCAGGCGCGCGACGAGATCGGGCGGAGCCGGCGCGCCGCCGTAGGACACGCTCGTCACGCTCGACGTGTCGTAGCGCTCGAAGTCCGGGTGGTCGAGGATCTGCATGGCGACCGTCGGCACGCCGCCGATCCCGGTCACTCGCTCCGACTCGATGAGTCGAAGTGCCACAGCGGGGTCGAAGTGGTGCGTCATGACGATCTTGGTGCCCCCCGCGGTCGCGGGGATCAAGAACGCGTGACAGCCCGTCGCGTGGAAGAACGGGATGTTGATCAGGGCGGTGTTTTGGACGCTCGGCCGGCCATCATCGACTCGAAAGCGCAGCGCGGAGCGGGTGGCGGCGAAGCCGAGATTCATGACGTTCGTGATGATGTTGCGGTGCGTACCGACGGCGCCCTTGGGTTGTCCCGTGGTGCCCGAGGTGTAGAGCATCGTGGCGTCGTCCTCGGGTGCTATGTCGACCTCTGGCGGGCTCGCCTCGGGATCGACGTCGCCGAGGAGATCAACGAAGGTCGTGAGGGCGACGCGATCGCGTCTTGGCGCGGGGTTCTGTGTCCTGCGCTCTCCGATCACGATGACGTGCGTGAGGGCCGAGATCTCACCTAGCCGCGGTTCGAGCCGATCGAGGCGTTCCTCGTCGAGCACCAGCACCGTTGACCCGGAGTCGTTGAGCCCGTAGACGAGCTCGTCGGGGGTCCACCAGGCGTTGAGCGGCACCACGACCGCCCCCGTGATGACGGCTCCCCAAAAGGCCATCGCCCATTCGGGCAGGTTCCGCGCCGCCACCGCCACCCGATCGCCTTTCTTGACGCCGAGCTCGAGCAACCGCGTCGCGAACGTCGCGACAACGCGGTAGTGCTCGTCGAAGGTGTAGCGGCGGTCCTCGTAGACGAGGAAGTCCTTCGTCGCGTGCTGGAGCGACAGGTCGAGGAGTTGGACGAGGTTGGCCGGCGCGTGCTTCCAGATGGTGAGTGAGCGACCGCCGATCGTCGCGTCTTCGGTTTCAAAGAGCTGGCCCGCCGCGGTGAGCTGTGCCGTCGCGTCCTCGAGGGAGAGGGGGTCCTTCGCCACTGTCGGCGGGACTAGGTGGGTTCTTCGACGGGCTGGAAGAGCGTCGTGCGGTAGTCGATGAGTTCGTCGATGGACTCACGGATGTCGTCGAGGGCGCGATGCGCGGACTCCTTCTCCTTCATCGCGGCGACGGCGCCAGGGTACCAGCGACGCGCCAGCTCCTTCACCGTCGAGACGTCGACGTTGCGGTAGTGGAAGAAGGCCTCGAGCTCGGGCATGTACTCCTGCAGGAACCGCCGATCGGTGCCGATGGAGTTGCCACAGAGGGGCACCGTGCCCGGCTCGATCCCGTTCGCGCGGAGGAACTCGAGGGTCGCGGCTTGCGCCGCTTCGACCGTGACGGTCGAGGAGGCGATCTTGGGTAGAAGGCCGGATTTCGTGTGCATCTCGGTGACGTAGGGACCCATTTCGGCGAGTTGTTCGGGGGTGGCGTGAAGCACGAGATCCGGACCCTCAGCGACGATGTTGAGCAGGTCGTCGGTGATGAGCGTGGCGATCTCCACGATCACGTGACGGTCGGGTTCGAGGCCGGTCATCTCCAAGTCCATCCACACCAGCACAGTGCGACACTACCGAACGGGCTCACGGGCGAGCGTGTGTAGCCTTCGCGCTATGGAAATTCTCGCCAAGCGGCTTCACCCCGACGCCGTCGTTCCGCAGTACGCCAACGCCGGCGACGCCGGCTGCGACCTGGTGGCGGTGGAGTCCTGCTCGTTGCGCGCCGGTGGAGGTCGCGCGCTGGTCGCAACGGGTCTGTCGTTTGCGATTCCTGAGGGACACGGCGGTTTCGTCCTGCCACGAAGTGGTCTTGCGTCGCGCCACGGTGTCACCTGCGCGAACGCGCCGGGACTGATCGATCCCGGTTATCGCGGCGAAGTGAAGGTGGCGCTCGTAAATCTCGATCCCGAGCGCGACTATCACGTCGAAAAAGGTGACCGCATCGCTCAACTCGTTGTCCTCGAGTTGACGTCGTCACGGTTCACGGTGGTCGACGAGTTGCCAGACGCGGCCCGTGGTGAGGGCGGCTTTGGCAGCAGCGGGCGATGACGAAGTTCCTCGACCCGCTCGACAGTGCGTTCATTCTGCTCGAGACGCCCGGCACGGCGATGAACATTGGGGCCGTGGTCGAGCTCGACCACGGACCATTAGACGGCGACCCCCGCGAGCGCTTCGAGCTCATCCGACGAAACGTTGCCTCGCGCATCCACGAGATCCCGGTCCTCACCCAACGGGTGGTGCGCGCCCCGTTCGACATCACCTGGCCGATTCTCATCGAGGACGATCGTTTCGACCTCGATCGCCACGTCACGCGCGTGGCGCTGCCGCCGCCGGGTTCTGACGAACAGCTCGACGCGTTCATCGCGGACTTCCTCTCGCGGAACCTGTCGCCCCAGCGCCCACTTTGGCAGCTTCTCGTTATTGAGGGTCGCGCCGATGGCCGAGCGGTGTTGGTGCTGAAGGCTCACCACGCGCTCGCCGACGGCGTCTCATTCGCCGAGACCTTCGCGAGCCTCTTCGACATCAGCCCGGAGGTTCGCGCGCCGGCTGCGCGAACGGAGGAACCCGACGAAGAAGCGACGGTGACGACCTCAATCGGGCTGTTGGGTCAGGCCCTGGGGCGCGTTCGTCGGCGACCCCGTCTACTCGTTGAGAACGTCGCGTCGTGGGGACATCGTCTCGGCGAGATCCTGCGGGCCCTCGCGGCAGTTCTGTCGGTGCGGGGCCGACGCAACACGGCACCCGACCAGCCGTCGATCTTCGAGGCGCGGCGGACGTCGCTCAACGGAGCGGCCGGCATCGAGAAGGCGTTTCTTCGCGCGCGAGTGCCGCTCGCGGGCGTCAAACGCGCCGCCAAGGCGCGAGGCGTATCGGTAACCGACTTCGTGATGGCGACGACGAGCGGTGCCCTCAAACGACTGATGGAGAAGCGCGGTGATCAGATCAAGAAGGATCTGATCGCCTTCGTGCCGATCAACGTTCGTGGCGAGGGGGATACCGCAGAGCTCGGCAACCAGATATCGGGAATGCTGGTCGCGCTGCACACGGACCTCAGCGATCCCGAGGAGCGACTCCGTGCCATCTCGAGTGACGCGCTGAAGACCGTGGGCGCCCAGCGAGCGCAGCGCGCGAGGATCTTTCAAGACGTCCCGCGCGTGCTCGGCCCGACGCTGCTCTCCCTCGGCGGCAGCGTGCTTTCGGCCTTTGATCTCCTCGAGCGCGTGCCGATCGCGAACCTGATGATCTCCTCGGTGCCCGGACCACCGATACCGCTCTGGTTGAGTGGCCATCGCGTCGTGTCGGCGGCACCGTTCGGTCCGCTCTTCGGATCCTTTTCTTTGAACATCACCGTGCTCGGATTCGGTGAGAACCTCGAGTTCGGTCTCCTCGCGTGCGCCGAGCAGATCGACGATCTCGCGTCGTTGCGCGACTATCTCGTCGAGGAGGCGACCGCGATCATTGACGCCACGCCATCGTGACCGGACATTGTCGCCCCGGCGGGGGAGGGCTAGTATGAGACGTACGCGGACGTAGCTCAGTTGGTAGAGCGCGACCTTGCCAAGGTCGAGGTCGCCGGTTCGAGCCCGGTCGTCCGCTCCAATCGAACAAAGCGTTGTGCGCCGTGTTTTCAATTAGGAACGAGTCATGGGCTGGACGTTTTCGCTCGCGCCTGAGCGTTCCTCAACTCGCCCTACGGAGACAAGAAATGGTCCGAACGCGGTCCATATTTGGCCCGCTGGCTTAGAAAGTTCTGGGCTTTTCACGGCCGTCGCCATCTCATCAGGTGCTTTGGCGAAAGGGGAGAGGGAGCAGTGCAACGAAGCCCTCGGCTGGACAGTAAATAGGTAGATAGGACTAAAGGGGGTTACGTGCGACGTCGACTGATTAGTTCATTGTTCCTCGCAGCGGGCCTCGCCGCCGCCGTGGTCGTTCCCAGCGCGACGGCGGGAGCTTCCCAGCGCGGCACCATCACCGGCCGGGTCACCGAATGTCCTCCAGGACCGGTCATTGTTTACCCGTCTGCTCCATTACCGGCACCGGCGCCGGTAACCGTCTCGGTCACGCGCAACGGCCGTGTCGTAGCCAGCGAGTCGGTCCCGATGGCCGATCACGAGCCGTGGTTCGGGACGTTCTCCCTGTCGGTGCGGGCGGGCCACTACGAGGTGGTCTCGTCGTACGAGAACCGCAGCGCGCGGGTTCACGTCAGGGCTGGCGCCACGACGGTCGTGAACTTCGGCAACTTTGCGTGTCCGATGCAGACAACGCCCGCCCCCCCCGGAACCATGCAGCCCCTCGTCCCTGGGCCTACTCGCTCCGTCGAATCCTGACGTCGCCTGACACCGTGCGCACCTTGAGGTGCAGGGTGGCTTCCGTGTGGTCGCTCTTCCCGTCATCGTCGAATGCGATATCGGACGAGAGGTCCCCCGAGAGCGTCGAAGCGTCGAGGTCGACGAGCAAGCCAGTTCTGAGCGCGACGATGACGTCGCCCGAGACGGAGTTGACCTTCGCGTTGACCGGCGCGACGATCTTCATCGTCACCTGACCGGAGACGTTCTGAACGTTCACGTCGCCGCTCACGTCGCCGATCGCGACGTCGCCCGACGCGGACTTTGATTCCAACGCCCCGCCCACGTCACCGAGGAAGAGGTCGCCCGACGCCGAGTTGAAGTGCGCGTCGCCGCTCACGCCGTCGAGTCGGGCGTCACCCGACGCACTCGCGACGTCGAGTGCCTTGATCGTCATCGACCCATTGAGGTCGCCCGACGCCGTACGGAACCGAACGCTCACACTCGTCGGGACATCGAGTTCGACGTCAACGTCGTGGCGGAATCCCTCGAACCAACGTGACAGCTTCGACTTGAAGTTCCCGCTGCGGTCCCGGTCCCAGCCCTGGCCCGCCTTGGTGTCGATGACGAGTCGGTTGACGCTCGCGTCGTAGGTGCACTCGACGATCGCGAGGCGAGCGGCGGGGTCCGGATCGTCGGTCGTCAGGCGGACGCGACACGTCCCGTCGAAGGAAGGGTTCAGACGAAGGTTGCCCGAGGCGGACCGCACCTCTAGGTCGAGACCTTCGGTGACCGAGTAGTGCATCTCACGATGGTTCACGATGGTTGATGAGGCGGGCTCCACCTCATTGTGCTCCGTTGCTTCCATATTCCTAACTCCTTCCGGTTCCTCGAATTTGACGGCCGCCGAGTTGAGCCGCGCGGGTCGCGCTAGTGGCGGTCTCTCGGGCGAGCGCGCGCACGATCCAGCCGTTGGCCGACGTTCCCGCCTGTTGGGCGAGCTGTTCGACCCTGGCCTTCACCTCTTCGGGAAGACGCAGCGCAAAACGGGCCGAGTAGTCGCGGGTCAGGTCGCCAGCGTCGACGTGCGCGTGTTGACGGACGATTGAAACCTCGTCACCGGCGAGAGCGAGGCCGAGGTCTTGGCTGTCACCCTCGACGTTGGCGTCGGCGATGATGAGATTGAGCGATTCGAGCAGCCGCGCGCGCAGCGCTGGGCCAACGGCCTCGGCGAGCTGTCCGGCGAACGCCTCAAAGTCGGGGCCGCCGAGCCGGGCGAGGGACTCCAGATCCGACCGAACACCCTCAACGTATTGGGATATCAACATGACTTCACTATGACATCATTCTGATGTCATGTCAAGCCTTTGGGAATAGCGGGGAGAACAGAGAACTCTGAGGAGCACGACGGTGACGAGCAGCCGTCTTCTGGGCACTCGACACGCCAAGCATTCGCTAGTGGTTGCCTAGTGTTGGGCCGAGGAGGTGGCGGTGATCGATCCGGCGTTCGAGCCGATTGTCCGTGAGGCGCGCCAGCACCCCACGCCGTTTCCCGTGAGCATTGAGGAACGTCGCCAAGCATTCCGCGACGAGGCTCAAACCCTGCGAGGGGAGCTGGCTCCGATGGCCGCCGTCGAGGAGCGAGCCATCGACCTCGACGGGCGAACCCTTCGTGCACGGCTGTACGTACCGGCTCACGAAGAGTCGCGCGCGCTCGTTGTCTACTTCCACGGCGGCAGCTTTGTCGCTGGCGATCTGGAGACCCACGACTGGTTGTGTCGTCGACTGGCTTTTGACACCCGCGTGAGGATGCTCGCCGTCGAGTACCGATTGGCGCCGGAGCACCCATTCCCCGCCGGGCTGGACGACGCGGTCGACGTCATTCGCCATGTCGGGCTTCACCGTGGCGACTTCGGCGACGCGGACGCGCGTCTCATTTTGATGGGCGACTCGGCCGGGGCCAATCTCGCTACCGGAGCCGCGACGCTGCTGCGCGACGCGTCGCTGGACGTCGCCGCGCAGGTCTTGATCTACCCGACCCTCGGACCCGAGCTCGTCACGGATTCGGCACACCGCTTCGCGACCGGATTCCTTCTCGAGGTTGACCACCTGCGATACGACTACAGCCTCTACCTTGGCAACTTCAGCGACCACACGGACCCGCGGGTGACGCCGCTGCTCAGCAACGACCTCGCACGGGTGGCGCCGGCCGTGATCGTCGTCGCCGAGTGCGACCCGCTGCGCGACGAGGGCGTTGCCTACGCGGGTCTCCTCGAGCACTTCGGCATCGCCGTCGAGCTACTCGAAGCGAAGGGCATGGTCCACGGTTTCCTCGAGATGGGTGCCGTCGTGCCAAGCGCCCTCGAGATTCTTGACGAACTCGCCGAGCACGTGCACCGTCTCGTCGAGCGTGCCTCGTGAACGTCCTCTTCATCACGCTCGACCAGTTCCGTGGCGACGCCTACGGCGCGGCGGGCCATCCTCTCGTCACCACCCCCGCCCTGGACCGGGTCGCGAGTGAGGGCGTCCGTTTAGAACGCCACTTCTCCCAGGCGGCGCCGTGCTCTCCCGGGCGCGCCGCGATCTACACCGGCATGTACCAGATGAACAACCGCGTCGTCGCGAACGGCACGCCGCTCGCGAGCGGCTTTGACAACCTCGCCCTCGTCGCTCGACGCGCCGGCTACGACCCGACGCTCTTTGGCTACACCGACCAGGGACTCGACCCCTACCGAGCCAACGGGCCCGATGACCCGCGGCTCAACTACTACGACGGCATTCTGCCCGGCATGTCAGTCGGGCTCTACCTTCCAGAGAGCCAGGCTGGTTGGTTCCACGATCTTCACGCGAAGGGTTACGACGTCACGAGCGGTTGGCGCGAACTGCTGCGCGGTGAGCCCGAGCGTCCGGCCGAGGACTCGCTCAGCGCCTTCCTCACGAAGCGGTTTCTGACCTGGCTCGAGCACCAAGAGACCGGGTGGTTCGCCCACCTCAGCTACCTGCGGCCGCACCCTCCGTACGCGGCGGCGGGAGAGTTCTCGCGCCGCTACGACCCGGCGGACGTCGAGGCGTCGATCGCGCCCGTGGCCCCCGAGTTTCGTCACCCCCTCCACGAGGCTGCTCTCGGCTGGCGTCAGAGTGCCGCGCCGACCGACCTCGACGCCATGCGGTCGCTGAAGGCCCAGTACTACGGGATGATCTCTGAAGTCGACGCGCAACTCGGACGCGTCGTCGCGGTTCTCGAAGAGCGTGGTGAGTGGGACGAGACGCTGGTCGTGGTGACCTCGGACCACGGCGACCAGCTTGGCGACCACGGCCTCATCGAGAAACTGGGCTTCTTTCCTCAGAGTTACCAGGTGATCGGACTCTGGCGTGACCCTCGTCGAGTCGGTGGCCGGTCGATTGCTCGCTTCACCGAGAACGTCGACCTGCTGCCGACACTGTGCGACGCCCTCGGCGTCGACCAGCCGGTCCAGTGCGACGGTTGCTCCCTCGCGCCGCTCTTCGACGGGCATGAAGATTCGTGGCGCGACGCGGCGCACTACGAGTGGGACAGTCGCTTCATGCTGCTCGGCGAGGGCGCGACGCCCTCGCGCGAAGCACTGGCTCGACGCAATCTGGCGGTGTCGGTCGGCGACGACCTCGCCTACGTGCAGTTCGGCGACGGCTCGATGAAGTGCTTCGACCTCGCCGCCGACCCCACGTGGCGAACCGAGTGCCGCGATCCAGAGCGCGTACTCGCCGCGGCCCAGGCGCAGTTGGTCTGGCGACAACGGCATCTGCGAAACGACCTCACCGACATGCTGCTTTCGCCCGAGCGACGCGGTGCTTGGCCCCGGGAGTTGCACTTGGGCGCCTTGGCGGAGGCCGTCTCGTAGCATCTGGACGCCCGCTCGACGCAGGCCCTTATGTTCGGACTGCATCGGGGACGCTTCGTCGCTGCGGTCCCCATTTTGGTGCAGCACTCGACACCTGCGCGCCGCGCGCCGCGAGAACTCGTCAACGCCTAAAGGGGCACCCGAAACTCTCTCGAAGCCGATTTCTGGTAACAATGGAGGCCTGACGCCGTGCGCGGCGGAGCAGAAACTTTTGGGGAGATTACATGCAGGGGAGTTCACGAGTTCGTCAGGTTCTCGTCATGGTGGGGGTCGGATCGCTGATGCTGGGCACGAGCCTGGTCGCGGGCGCCTCGTCCGTCAAGGGGACCTACAACGCCGCTGACGCCAAGCTCGTCCCGGCGGCTTACAAGTCCACCACCCTCCAGGTGGCGACCGACGCCACCTACCCGCCCGACGAGTCGATGAGCGGCACGACGATGCAGGGCTTCGACGTCGACTTGATGGCCGCGATCGCGACGACACTGAGAATCAAGTACAAGGAGAACAACGTCACCTTCGATGACATCATCGCCGGAATCAAATCGGGTAAGTACCAGGTCGGCAATTCATCGTTCACCGACGAGAGGTCCCGCGAGAAGTCGGTCAACTTCGTCGACTACTTCCAGGCCGGCGAGGGCGTCTACGCCCTGACGACCTCGCACGTGACCTTCAAGGGGCTCTCGAGCTTCTGCGGGCTCAAGGTCGCCGTTGAGACGGGCACGACCGAGGCGAGCGACGCGACCTCCGAGGCGGCCAAGTGCCCGGCCTCGAAGAAGCTCACGGTGCGCAGCTTCGCCACCCAGACCGAGGCCAACACGGCGGTCCTCTCGGGCCAGGCGAATGTTGGCTTCGTCGACAGCCAGGTGGCGGGCTACATCGTCTCGCTGGCCGGGGGCAAGTTCAAGCTCGTCGGCAGCGCCATCGAGGTGGCGCCTTACGGCATCGCCACCCCGAAGACCACGGCGGGGGCCGGCCTCGCGATGGCTATCCAGGCCGCGATCAAGACCCTGATCATGAACGGCACGTACCACGCGATTCTCGCGAAGTGGGGCGTGACTGCCGGCGCGCTGCCCGCCACGAAGATCGTGCTGAACGGAGCCATCTCCTAGACCACCGCGCAACCGGTCACGAGTATGCCTGAGAACAGGGACGGCGAAGTCAAGGTCGTCCCCGTTCGTCACCCTGGCCGTTGGATCTCGGGCGCCGTGGTGGCCGTGCTCGTGGCGATGCTGGTGCACACGCTGTTCTCCAGCGTGCCGACTGGCCAGTACGCGTGTCGCAGTCTCGACGGCACGCGGACGTGCCATCCGATCAGCGAGTGGCGATTCAGTTGGAACATCGTGTTTCACTATTTCACGACCTCGGAGATTCTGCACGGACTGCTCATCACGATTGAGTTGACGGCGCTCGCGATGACGGCGGGCATCGTGATCGGAGTCACGATCGCCGTCATGCGCCTTTCGCCGAACCGGCTGCTCTCGGCGACCGCGTGGTGCTACACCTGGTTCTTTCGCGGTACGCCGGTGTACGTCCAGCTGCTCTTCTGGTTCAACATCGGTGCGCTCTTTCCGTACTTCAGTATTGGCATTCCCTTCACGCACGTGGCCTTCGTCCACCTCAACTCAGACTCCCTTTTCACGCCCTTCATCGGGGCGTTGGTCGGGCTCGGACTCAACGAGGGGGCCTACATGTCCGAGATCGCTCGCTCCGGTCTGATCTCGGTCGACGAGGGACAGACCGAGGCCGCGATGTCCCTTGGCATGACTCGGGGCCAAACCCTGCGCCTGGTGGTTCTGCCCCAGGCCATGCGAGTCATTATTCCCCCAACCGGTAACGAGGTCATCTCGATGCTAAAGACCAGTTCGCTCGCGAGCGCGGTTGGCGTGGTTGAGCTGCTCGGCGCCGCGACCTTCATCTCGGCGGTCAACTTCGAGACGATGCCGCTGCTCATAACGGCCAGCCTGTGGTACCTCATCGTGACCACGGTGCTCTCGATCGGCCAGTTCTATCTGGAGCGCCACTTCGCCCGAGGGGCGCTACGCACGCCGCCGCCGACGCCCCTGCAGCGACTGCGCCGCGACGTGCGAGGCATCGTGTCAAAGTTCCGCACTCGCCGCGGCGTGTTGGAGGCTGCGACGTGACGCCGATGGTCGAGGCGATCGGGGTCCACAAGTCCTACGGCCACGTCGAGGTCTTGCGGGGCGTGGACCTCACGGTGGCGCGAGGTGAGGTGACCTGTCTCGTTGGTCCGTCGGGATCGGGCAAGAGCACGTTCCTGCGCTGCATTAACCACCTGGAGAAGCACGACGCCGGCGAGCTGTTCGTCGACGGCAACCTCGTCGGCTACGAAGCCCGCGGCGGGAAGCTCTACGAGCGAAACGATAAGCAGATCTGCGCTGAGCGTTCCCGGATCGGGATGGTCTTCCAGCGATTCAACCTCTTTCAGCACCTCACGGTTCTCGACAACATCACCATCGGGCTGACGAAGGTAAAGGGCGCCGACTCGTCCGTTGCCAAGACGCGGGCACGCGAGCTTCTCGCGCGGGTCGGGCTCGAGAACAAGGAGAAGAACTACCCGAGCCAGATCTCGGGCGGCCAGCAACAGCGCGTGGCGATCGCTCGAGCGTTAGCGATGGATCCGAAGCTGATGCTGTTCGACGAGCCCACGTCGGCGCTCGACCCCGAACTCGTCGGTGAGGTTCTCGACGTGATGAGGGATCTGGCCCGCAGCGGCATGACGATGATCGTGGTGACCCACGAGATGGGCTTCGCGCGCGAAGTTGCCAACACCGTGTACTTCCTCGACGCTGGGGTTATCGAGGAGTCGGGCGACCCCCGTGAAGTGCTCGCCAACCCACAGTCGGAGCGTTTCCGGAGCTTCCTCTCCAAGGTCCTCTGATGCGATGGGACCTCGACCCGTCGAACGTTGGCACCGGTCTGCCCCTCGAAGGAGTGCGCGTCCTCGACCTCTCGCGAGTCTTGGCGGGACCCTTCTGCGCCATGATCGCCGGTGACCTCGGCGCCGACGTCATCAAGGTTGAGAGCCCAGACGGCGACCCGGTCCGCGCACTCGGTCCGCCGTACGCGGGTGAGGTCGCGACCTACTACCTGTCCGTCAACCGCCACCGTCGAAACGTGGTGGCCGACCTTCGCGACCCGACGGACTTCGCCCGCGTGAGCGAACTGGTCGCCTTCGCTGACGCGGTGGTGGAGAACTATCTGCCGAGCCAGGTCCGCTCACTCGGAATCGATCACCTTCGTGCCGCGAACCCCGAGTGCGTGTGGGTGAGCATCACTCCGGCGACTGAGGGCGGACCGCTCGCCGAGCGTCCGTCCTTCGACCTCCTCGCCCAAGCACGTTCGGGGCTCATGGGTGTGACCGGCGAGGCTGACGCGCCACCGACCAAGGTGGGCGCGCCCGTTGCTGACGTGATCACCGGTCTCTACGGGGCGGTGGCGCTGGTGACCGGTCTCTACGCCCGAGCTGCGGGTTGTCCGGGACGGCGCTTCGAGGCGCCGCTGCTCGAGTCGACCATGACGGCTCTCGTGAATCAGGCCCAGGGCTACCTCTCGACGGGCGTCAACCCGCGACGGCTCGGCAACCACCATCCGAGCATCGCCCCTTACGGACCGGTGGCAACAGCGGACGGGTACGTCATCCTCGCCGTCGGCACCGACGCACAGTTCGCGAGACTTGTCCGCGTCCTCAGTGACGAGGAGCTGCGCGCGCACAGTGAGTGGGAGTCGAATGAGGCTCGCGTCGCGGCGCACGCGGCGTTACTCGACGTCCTCGATCGCGTCTTCACTCGCGAGACGACGTCGCACTGGCTCGGCGTCCTCGACGCCGCGGGCGTTCCCTGTGCCCCAGTACTCGACGTCGCCGGAGCCTTCGCCCAGGAGCAGATCGCTGGTGGAGACTTTGTCGGAACCATGACCTCACCGTCCGGCGTGACTCCGGCCATGCGTACGCCGCTTCGTGTTGACGGCGAGCGCCCGATAATCCGGAGCGGTCCTCGTCGTCTGGGCGAAGACACCGACGCGCTGCTGGATCGAAGCGACCCCTAGACGTGAAAGTCGTTGCCGTCGAATCTGTCGACGGTCGTGAACTCCTCGACTGATCGGCGCCGTAGCTTGGTTGGGTGTCGCTTTGCGTACCCGAGGCAGACGATCGCCGCCACGGCAACGGTCGGCGGCAGGCCGAGGATCTCGCGCAACAGCCGCTCGTTCCTCGTGGCGACCGTCGTCATCACGCCGCTGAGACCGCGCTCGCGGGCGGCGAGCAGGATGCTCCACACGAAGGGGTAGACCGACGCGCCGCCGGCGAACTGGTAGCGCTCGAGGTCACGATCGGTCGCCGCCAGGGCGCCGAGGTCCACGAGCACGACCAGCATCGCGGGAACCGAGGCGAGGGTGGCGGCGAAGTCCTCGGGCGCCGTGCGGGTCTTCGCGACTTCGCGTTGGGCGAGCGCAGACTGGCGCTCCTCGTCACTCGCGAGCGGTGAGAAGGGCACGACGCCCGTGATGAGATGACCCACGTAGTCGTGCCACGCGTCGAGGTAGGCAGCGCCGATTGATTGACGTTGCGTTGCGTCCTTTACGACGACGACGCGCCAGGCCTGGCGGTTGCCGCCCGAGGGCGCGAAGCGTGCGTCGTCGAGCACGTCGTGGAGCACGCGATCGTCGACGGCTCGCGCGCTGAACTGACGAATCGAGCCGGTCGTCCGCAGGGCGTCGCGAATATCCACGGCCTCACCCTAGGGTCGGAGATCAGCCTCAGGCGTCGCGGCGGGCGAACATCGTCGCGCCGACGCCAAAGACGATGACGACGTAGATGGTCAGCATGATGAACGCGCCCCACGCGCTGAAGTCATGGGGTACCGGCATCGTGGTGGTCATGGCGTGACCGGCCTCACCGGGAAGGAATCGACGGATGTCGTTCTGCCAGCTTTGGGGGAGGAAGACGACGATCAGCGGCAAGACGAGCAGTAACGACACGAACGCGCTGATGCAGGCCGCACTCTGGCGAAGGATCAGTCCCAGGGAGTACGCGAGGGCGGAGAGCAGCGAGAGGTAGACGCCCGAGAGGATCACGGTCCGCAGCACGGCACCGCTCGAGAGTGACGCCGTCGGCACGACGCCAGAGAAGATGGCCTGTCCCATGAGGAACGCGGCGAAGCAGGCCACCTCGCTCACGATGAACATCGACACGAGCAGGACGATCAGCTTGCCGACGGCGAGTTCGAATCGGCGCGGCACGGCCATCAACGTCGTGCGCATGGATCCCGAGGTGTACTCGGTCGTGATGAACAGCGAGCCGATCACCCCGATGGCGAACTGGGCGAAGATCGCGCCGACGAGGCTCGTCTGGACAGGATCGAACGTCAGTTTCGTCAGTTGTGGCGTCGTGGACCAGTGCACGCGGATGAGGGTCGTCACGAGGGCGCCGAGTCCGAGCGTAAGAAAGAAGGTGATCGAGACGCCCAACACCGTCGACCGGACGGAGCGGAACTTTAACCACTCCGCGCGCATCACCGAGAGGAGCGAGACCTCAGGATTCATGGCGTGCTCCCGAGGACCCGTACTCGACGGCGTCCGCCGTGAGGTCCATGAAGACCTCCTCCAGGGAGGCGCGCTGAGGGGTCAGTTCGTAGATGGCGATTCCGGCGTCAAAGGCCAATTGGCCAATCTGTTCGGCGCTAAGTTCGCCGACGGTCAGACCGTCGTCATTGGTCTCGTCGATCGTGGCGTGGTTGGCCGTAAGAACGCCGACGAGCTTCGCGTGATCGGACGCCCGGACCAAGACGGTGCCCTTCGCCGTCGCCGTCAGCGTGTCGACTGATCCTTGGGTGATGAACGTGCCGCGACCGATCACGATGATCTGATCGGCGCTCACGGCCATCTCGCTCATCAGGTGCGAGGAGACGAACACGGTCCGCCCCTCGTTGGCGAGCGATCGGAAGAACTCACGGATCCAGCGGATGCCTTCGGGGTCGAGCCCGTTGACGGGCTCGTCGAACAAGAGGACTTCGGGGTCGCCGAGGAGCGCTCCCGCGATGCCGAGTCGTTGACTCATGCCCAACGAGAAGGTTCCAACCTTCTTGTTCGCGACCGAGGCGATACCGACGAAGTCGAGGACCTGATCGACCCTCGACTGGGGGATCCGATTCGAGAAGGCGAGCGCTCGCAGGTGATTGCGGGCCGTGCGTCCGGGGTGAATGGACTTGGCGTCGAGGAGCGCTCCGACCTCGTGGAGTGGGTCACGCAACTCGGCGTAGCGCTTGCCCTTCACCGTCGCTCGTCCCTTGGTCGGATGGTCGAGACCCAAGATGACGCGCATCGTCGTGGATTTGCCCGAGCCATTGGGCCCAAGAAAGCCGGTGACGACGCCCGGACGGACCTCGAAATCGAGGTCGTCGACCGCCGTGACGTCTTTGTAGCGCTTCGTGAGGTGTTCAACGGTGATCATGGAGTGCCTCAGAAGAATCTAGTGAACCAGGGAAGAGACGAAATTCGCCGACAACGCAGGGGCCGGCGTCAGCGCTACTTCGTGAGCCGCGAGAGTGTCGCCTCGGCTTCGCTGACGATGCGCCGCACGAGTTCTCCTGCGGGCACGATCTCGTCGATCGCCCCCACGACCTGTCCGGCGGGGTAGCCCTCGCGTTTCGGGTCGACGCCCGTTGTTGTCTCATCACCGCCGAGGTGGAACGTGCCCTCGTCGTGGGCGACCGCGAGCTGGTCGGGGAAGGGCTTCACGAGGGCCGGCTCGGCCTCGTAGCGCTCGGTGGTCTCGTTCTTCATCACGCGCATCGGCTTGCCAGAGAACGCCCGCGAGATCACGGTCGAGTCCTCGCGGGCGTCGAGGATGCGCTCGCGGTACCCAGGGAGCGCCCGAGCCTCGGGCGTCGCGATGAAGCGCGTCCCGATCCATACGCCGTCGGCGCCGAGCGCGAGCGCCGCGACGAGGCCCCGTCCGTCGAAGACGCCACCCGCGGCCACGACGGGAATCGCGCCGTTGAGCGCGTCCACGATCATCGGCACGAGCGGAAGGGTAGCGACGGCGCCGGTATGGCCGCCGGCCTCGGTGCCCTGTGCGACCACGACGTCACAGCCCGCGTCGCGGGCACGTCGCGCGTGTTCGACCTTGCCGCACATGGAGATAACGAGGACGTCGTGGTCGTGACAGAGGTCGATAACCGCGCTCGGCACCCCGAGACCCGCGACGAAGGCACTGGCGCCGCCCTCGATGAGCAGCTCGACGTTCGACCGCAAGGTCTCGGGAAACGCCGTTAGTAGGTCGACGCCAAAGGGCTTGCTCGTCAGCGCACGGGTCGCGGTCATCTCCTCGACGAGTTCCGCTCGCGACATCGTTGAGGCCCCGAGGCAGCCGTAGCCGCCGGCACTCGAGACCGCGGCCGTGAGTGCGCTGTAGGAGACGCCGCCCATGCCCGCGAGCATGACGGGATGTTCGATGTTTAGTAGGTCACAGAGTCGGGTCCGCATGGGAGTAGGCATCAACCTACACAGCCTCGCGATCACGGTGCGACGACGCGTGGCGTGGACCGACCCGCAAGATCGGCCTAGTAGAGTTGGTTCGCGCTGGAGCGACGGAAGCGCATTCCGAGGGCACGGATGGCGCCCCGACACGAAGGAACGAGGAATGGACGCGCCGCAGATCCCCCAAATAGCCAAGCGCGAGTTGTACCTCATCTTCGGCGCGCTCATGCTGGGGATGCTGCTCGCCGCCCTTGACAGCACCATCGTGGCGACAGCCCTGCCGACGATTGTCGGCGACCTCCATGGCGCGAGTCACCTCAGCTGGGTTGTCGTTGGCTACCTCTTGACGACGACCGTGAGCACGCCGCTGTGGGGCAAGCTGGGCGACCTCTACGGTCGAAAGAGTTTCTTCCAAGCGGCGATCGTGATCTTCTTGGTGGGCAGCATGCTCTGCGGACTATCGCATTCGATGGTCGAGCTCATCGCGTTCAGGGCCCTGCAGGGCCTCGGCGGGGGCGGGCTGCTCGTCGGCGCACAGGCGATCGTGGCCGACGTCGTCTCTCCGCGCGAACGCGGCCGTTACGCGGGGTTCTTCGGCGCGACCTTCGGCGCCGCGACCGTGCTCGGCCCGCTGCTCGGCGGATTTATCGTCGAGTACTGGTCGTGGCGGTGGATCTTCTTCGTTAACCTCCCGCTCGGGATCATCGCCCTCTTCGTCACGGCCGTCGTACTGCCGAGCTCGAGCAATCGCGTGGAGCACGTGATCGACTACACGGGCATCATCGTGCTGTCGATCGCCGCCTCGGCGCTCATCCTCTTCACGTCGCTCGGCGGCACGACGTTGAAGTGGCTCGGCGCGCCCTCGATGGCGCTGCTCGTCGGTGGCATCGTCGTCACCGTCGTCTTCGTCTTCGTCGAACGACGTTCCAGCGAGCCGGTGTTGGCGCCGCACCTCCTCGTCAATCGAGTATTCGCCTCGGCCTCGGCGATCGGCTTCGTCGTCGGCTTCGCGATGTACGGCGCGCTGATCTTCTTGCCGCTCTTCTTCCAGGACGTTCGCGGCGTGACGCCGACGATGTCGGGCTTGCGCCTTCTGCCGATGATGGCGGGGCTGTTCCTCACGTCGATCACGACCGGACTGTTGGTGTCCAGGGGTTGGAAGTACCGGCCCTTCCCGATCGTCGGCACGGTCGTGATGACCATCGGACTCTTTCTGCTCGGGACGGTGACCGAAACGACGTCGAGTGTCGTGATCGCCCTCTACATGCTGGTCCTCGGGATGGGCATCGGGCTCGTGATGCAGATCCTCGTGACGGCGGTGCAGAACGCCGTCGACCCGAGCGACATCGGCGCGGCGACCGCCGGGGCGAACTTCTTTCGTTCGATGGGCGGGTGCTTCGGCACCGCCGTCTTCGGCGCGCTCTACGCGAATGAGCTGCCCCACCAGTTGGCCACTGGTTTTGGCGTAGCCGGCTCGAGCATTCTGAAGATCCCTCCCGCGGAGTGGACGCCGCGCTTGCTGCACACCCTGCCCGCGAGCCAGCTCGACATCGCCCTGCACGCCATCTCGGCGTCGATCCAAGGGGTCTACCGCTGGGCAATCCCCTTCGGCGTTCTCGCGATCCTGCTGTCCTTCACCTTGCCCGAGATCAAGCTTCGCTCGAGCGTCCACCCAGTCGCCGACGAAATTCCTCTCTCCAACGCGGACCCGACGCTCTAAGAACGGCCAGACAGTCGTCGAACGCCGCGTCGTCGCCGTAGTAGGGGTCAGCGACGTCGAGCTCGACTGCGCCGTCCGCCGGGCTGCGCCAGAGCAGGACGTCGGCGGCAGCGCGCGTGCGTCGACTGGTGACCTCCTCGAGGTGATCACGGGTCATCACGAGTATGAGGTCTTGGTCGTTGAGGTAGTCGGCGTCGGCGTAGCGGGCGAGGGAACCCGGAGCGTCGTAGCCGAACCGGTCGAGCGCGCGGCGCGCGCGAGCGTCCATCGCCGTTCCGACGTGCCACCGTGCCGTGCCGGCGCTCGTGACGCGAACGTGACCGCTGAGGGACGGATCCTCGGCCACGAGGTGCTTGAGGACAACCTCAGCCATGGGCGAGCGGCAGATGTTGCCCGTGCAGATCGCCGCCACCCGGAACTGCGCCGCCACGATCCTCCTAGAGAACTTTTACGTTTCGAGCACCCGAAAGGGCGACCCACGACGTGCGAATGCTAGAGGAAGAAAGATAAAGTACCTTCAGGGGTACCGGGAAGGAGTCGCGATGCCGCTGTCAGAGCACGAGCAGCGAATCCTGGCCGAGTTAGAGGAATCACTGTCGAAGCAGGATCCGCGTTTCGCGAAGAACGTTCGCGAGACCAACATCTACTCCCACAGCGGGCGGCGCGTTCGCTGGGGCGTGGCCGGCTTCGTCGTAGGTCTGGCCGTGCTCGTCCTCTTCTTCTCACACTCCGTACTCCTGGGGCTGCTCGGGGTGGCCCTCATGTTCATTTCCGCAGTGGTAGTAGAGCGAAACGCTCGTCTTTTAGGGCGCGCGTCGTGGCAGGACATCACCCGTTCTGGCCAAGGCGACGACGCC
This sequence comes from uncultured Acidimicrobiaceae bacterium, assembly GCA_963823815.1. Lineage (GTDB taxonomy): Bacteria > Actinomycetota > Acidimicrobiia > Acidimicrobiales > RAAP-2 > RAAP-2. The sequence continues at coordinate 483,929 of CAWGMU010000001.1, read as the reverse complement.
CAAGCGAACTACGGTCCCCGTACGAGTTCGCTCCGCGACTGGTTGTCGCGTCATCGCCATAAAAGCGAATGACCCCAGTCGGGGACGCGCGAGGCGCGTCTCCGTGTCTGGCACTGGATATTGGAGCCACGAAGGCCGACGTCGCCGTGGTCTACCCCGACGGCTCGATCACCGATAGGGCTCGACTCGACGTCAACACCCCGAGTGATCTCTTCGCTGCGATGGTTGCCCTCGCCGAGCGTGCGCGCGAGGGTCGCGACGTCAAGTCCGTCGGTGTCGGCTGCGCCGGTCCGATGGAGCGAGGTGGTGAGACGGTGTCGCCGCTCAACATCGCGGCGTGGCGTGAGTTCCCTCTGCGCCGTCGACTGCAAGAGGCGCTCGGCGTCCCGGTGCGCGTGGATGGCGACGCGCGCGCACTTGCCCTCGCCGAGGGTGAGTTCGGCGCGGCCCGCGGTGTGACGTCGTATCTTTCGATGGTCGTCTCAACGGGCGTCGGCGGGGGACTGGTGCTGAACGGGCGACTGCTTGACGGTGCGACGGGGAACGCTGGCCACGTCGGTCACCTCAACGTCGTGACGAACGGCGCGCTGTGCGCCTGCGGCGCCTACGGGTGCCTCGAGGCGGAAGCGTCGGGACACGCCATCGAGGAGCGGACGGGTCGCCCGGCGAAAGACGCCGACCAGGCGACACGGCTGCGCACCGGCGAGCTCGTCGGACGAGCGGTGGGCACGCTCAGCTCGGTGCTGGATTTTCGACACTGCTTTATCGCTGGTTCGGTGGCGTTGGGCTTCGGCGATGAGTTCTTTGCCGAAGCTAACAAGGCGGCCCGCAGCGTAGCCATGATGTCGTACTCCCACGACGTCGAGATCAGACGGTCCCAACTCGGCGACGACGGACCACTGCTCGGTGCGGCCCTCGTTGGTTGGAGGTCGTCGTGAGGGGCCTCGACCTCGTTGGCGTCATCCGCTACCTCGCGCGACACCCGGCGAGCGTGCCCGCCGTCATCGGCTCCGCGTGGCGACTGCGTGCCGATGGTTGGTGGCGGAGGTGGCCGTTCGTGCCGTTGCCGGACCGCGGGTATTGGGCCTTTCGGGTCATGACCGCGACCGGATCCTACGACCGGGTCCTCAGTCCTCGCGAGATCGTCGACGCGGCGACGTGGGCGAGCCGCCAGCGGGTGAGTCGGTAGCCGTGTCGCGCGTCCTCCTGCTCAACGCGACCTTCGAACCGCTGCAGTTGGTGTCCGAGCGGCGCGCCGTCGTCCTCATGCTCGCCGGCCGAGCCGAACCGATCGCCGTACCTGAGGTGCCCGCGGTCTGTCGCTCGGCGAGCCTCGAGGTCGAGATCCCGGCGATCGTGCGCCTGCACGAGATGGTGAAGCTCCCGAGCAAGATTCGCACCCCGCCGCTCACCCGGCGCTCGCTGCTCCTTCGCGACAGCTACCGCTGCGCCTACTGCCTCGAGCACGCCGACACCATCGATCACGTGGTGCCGCGCTCACGTGGCGGTCGCCACGAGTGGACGAACGTGGTCGCGGCGTGCCGTCGGCACAACATGCAAAAGGGCGACCGACTGCTCGAAGAGATCGGGTGGCGGATGCACTTCGAACCTCGGGTGCCCGACGGGCCGTGGTGGCGCTGGCGTCACGTGCCCGACCCCGACCCCCTCTGGGCGCCGTACCTGCCGCGCGCTTCGTGATCGAGGTCGCGGACCTCTACGACTACGCAGCGATTCGCGGTCTCGAGCGGCCCACCATGTTCGTCGCGCACGCCACGCGAGCGACGCTGGTGCTCGGCTCGAGCCAGCGGACCGAGGTCCTGAACGCGTCGGCGGTCGCGTCGACCCCGCTGCGGCGTCGGCGAGGCGGCGGGGGACTCGTCCTTCTTCGACCGAAGGACCTGTGGATCGACTGGTGGATCCCCGCCACGGATCCCCGCTGGTCGGGCGACCTCCGGGCGAGTTCGGTGCTGGTCGGCACCTGGTGGCAAGCGGCCCTGAGGGCGATTGGGACGACAGCGATCGTCCATGAGGGACCGCTCGAGAACGAACCGGCGCTTCGGGTCGTCTGCTTCGCCGGCCGCGGGCCCGGCGAAGTCTTCGTGGACGGGCGCAAGGTGGTCGGACTCACCCAGTGGCGGGTTCGCGAGGGCCTCTTCGTCTCGACGGTGCTGCACGCTGAGCCCACGAGTGACGTCTTGCAGTACCTCGCCGAAGTTCCCGAGGGACTCGACGCGGCACTTGACCACCACGTGCTCTCCTCCCTCGCGCACGTCGATCCCGCCGACCTCGTGGATCGACTTCACGACGCGAGCGGAGCGTTCGAGACGCGCGACTTCGGACTCATCTGAACGTCGAAAAGAAGCGAACACGTGCTCGCTTTGCAACCCTCGGGGTGACCCCGACGATCCCTCTCACGAATTTGTGTCCTCGAGTGGAATGAATTGGCGGCGGGTGGTGAATAGTGGTGTAATGTGTCACGAAGTGGGGGAGAGTGGTGAGCCCACGGGAGGACGGCAATGCTCGGGTTCGTGGGTCAGTTCCAGCACTCGCTGGACGCTAAGGGCCGACTCATTCTTCCCGCGAAGTTCCGCACCGAGTTCGAGCGGGGTGGTTCGTTAAGCCCCAACACTGAAGGCTGCGTTGCTCTGTGGACACCCGGTGAGTTCGCTCGTCAGCAGGAGCACTGGCTCGAGGAGCGCCGTCTCGGGGGATCGTCAAAGCGTCAGCTCTCGCGATTCTGGTCGTCGATGTCGATGGAAGTCGACTTCGACAAGCAGGGCCGTTTCGCCCTTCCCGGTACGATTCGCGACTTTGGACAACTGGTCGGCGACGTCTTGATCGTCGGCGCCATCGACCACGTGGAGCTCTGGAACCCGACGGTCTTCGCCGAGCAGGTGAACGTCGCCGAAGAGATCTTCAAGCAGGGCAGTGACGAGTGATTGGAGTGCAACAGTACCGGCCGCGGACCACGCGCAGCCTGGCAATCGCGACAGCGTGGCGGGATTCCTCCTCCGCCCTCTCGCCCGTTGTCGCGATTGAAAGGCTGCGGATGGCCCGAGAGAGTTTCCACGAACCGGTGCTCGCGAGCGAGATCGCTGAGCTGTTCGCCAGCCTGCCGGCCGGCGTGGTCGTTGACGCCACGCTGGGCGGCGGGGGTCACGCCGAGGCGTTGGTACGAAGCGCCTCCCACCACCGACTCCTCGGCGTCGATCGAGATCCCGTCGCGCGCGCGCAGGCGACCACTCGCCTGCGCGCGTACGGCGACCGCGTGCGCGTCGTTGAGGCGACCTTCGCCGATCTGAGAGACGTCGTGCGCCGCGAAGCGGACTTTGTTGGTGGGGACGACGTGGTTGGTGTCCTGATGGACCTGGGCGTGTCGTCGCGCCAGCTTGATGACGCCACACGGGGCTTCTCGTTTCGCGCCGACGCGCCGCTGGACATGCGCATGGACGCGACGTCGGGGGAGTCGGCCGCCGAGTTCGTCGCCCACGTCGACGTGCACGAACTCGCCCAGCTCCTGCGAGAGAACGGCGAGACCCGGTTCGCGGGATCAATCGCGAGGTCGATCGTCGAGCGCCGGCCCAGGACCACGTTCGAACTCGTCGACGCGGTCGATCGAGCCGTCCCGAGAGCGAATCGTCGCCGCGGCCACGTCGCGACCCGTGTCTTCCAGGCGCTGCGCGTCGCCGTGAACGATGAGCGGGAACAGCTCGCGCGCGGACTCGCGGCGGCGCTCGACGTCGTGGCGATCGGGGGGATCGTGGCGGTCATCTCGTACCACTCCGGCGAGGACCGCGCCGTGAAGGCCTTCTTCGCCGAGGAGGAGCGCGGGGGCTGCACCTGTCCGCCCGAACTCGGCTGCGTCTGTGGCGCGGTGCATCGAGTGAAGGTCTTTCGTGCGAGCGCGAGGTTGGCGAGCGCCAAAGAGATCGAGGCCAACCCCCGAGCTCGCTCGGCTCGACTTCGTGTCGCGAGGAGGATCGCGCCGTGAGCGTCATCACGCTGCCGCGCCGAGCTGAACCACGCCGTCCGACGCGGCCCACCAGCGCGCCACGACCGGCTGCCCACCGCGCCCCGGCGCCGCGGAGGGCTGTTGCCGTGCGTCGCTGGCGTGGCACGTCCGCGCCGCGACGTTCCGCCATCATCGTGGTCGTCGCCCTCGTGCTCGCTCTCGGCGGCTCGATGTTCGAAGCCAATCGTCAGATCGAGATCCACCAACTGCAGAGCCAGCTCCTTCAAGCGCAGTCGACGTACGCGGTCCAAGTCGGTTCCCTCACCAATCTGTCCGCGCCGAGCCAGATCGCCACGAAGGCCGGCGCCCTGCACTTGGTGGACCCGACCTCGGTCAGCCAGGTACCCTCGACGTCCCTTGACAAGCCTCTGCCGTTGCCGAAGTTCTCTGGTTACGCACCGGCGACGTCAAGGACGCTTCGTTGAGCGTCCACCAGACCTCCACCCACTCCCGACCCCGCACTCAGGTTCGTCACCGTCCGACTGTGCGACACGGCCCGCCGCCGCGACGCACACCGGGACCCCGGCGGCTGCTCCTCTTGCGTACGGTGCTCATCCTCGCCTTCAGCGCGCTCGGTGTGCGACTGTTCTACCTGCAGGTCGTCGACCACGCCCACTACGCGAAGCTGTCCGTTGCCCAGGTGCGTGAGGACCTGACGACGACCGCCCTTCGCGGAGGGATCTACGACCGCAACGGCGAGACTCTCGCGGTGTCGCGCCCGACGTCGCTCGTCATCGCCGACGACTTCCAGATCAAACACCCGGCCACGGAAGCGCAGGCCCTGTCGCCGCTCGTCCAGGTCGGCGTCTCGAAGTTGACGGCGCTGCTGTCAAAGAGAAGCGGGTACGTCATCTTGAACAACTCGCTCAACTTGACCAACGGGCGCAGGATTGCCTCACTGGTGTTCCCCGGCATCGTGGTGCAGAACTCGTCGGTGCGCACGTACCCCGACGGCACGCTCGCCACGTCCGTGCTCGGCGGCGTGAACGGCTCGGGCGCGGGGACGACCGGCCTCGAGTACGAGTACCAGAGTCGCCTCGCCGGACAGACTGGCGTGACTCGAGAGTTCGTGTCCGCGTCGGGCGTGAACCTGCCGGCCTCGCACTCGACGGTCATCACGAAGGCGAAACCCGGCGTCGGGCTGGAGCTCACCCTCGACTCGTCGCTGCAGTACGTGACCGAGCGTGATCTCGCGCGCCAACTCAAGCTCGAAGACGGCCTCACCGGTCTCGCGGTCGTGATGGACGTCAAGACCGGACAGATCCTCGCGGACGCGTCGCTCGTGAACACGAAGACGGGTGCTGGCGCGCTCGGCCCCATTCCGAGCTGGGGCAAGAACGTCGGGTACGCCGGCATCGATCAGACGGTGAACAACCTCGCCTTCTCCCAGGCGTACGAGCCGGGGTCGGTCTTTAAGGTCGTCACCTTCTCGGCCGCGTTGCAGGCGGGACTCATCACGCCGAGCACCGTGTTCCCCGTGCCCAACGCCGTCGTCGTGGGCGGGCGCCTCTTCCACGACGCCGAGAATCACGGTCTCGAGCACTTGAGTGCCACCGAGGTTCTCGCCCAGTCCTCCAACATCGGTACCTACGAGATCGGTGAGCGCGTCGGTGAACCGGGGCTCTTGGCCCAAGTCGAGCGCCTCGGTTTCGGTGAGCGCACCGCGGTCGGACTACCCGACGAGACGGCGGGCCTCTTGGTGAACGCCACCAACTGGTACGCGAGCGACCAGGTCGCGCTGCCGATCGGTCAGGTCGACGCCGTGCCGGCGATCCAGGTACTCGACGCCTACAACGCCATCGCGAACGGCGGCGTCTTCATCGAACCCAAGCTGGTGCGCGGCTACGTCTACGCCGACGGACAGACCAAGGCGACCGCGCCGAGCTCGACGCACGAGGTGCTCTCGCCGAGCGTCGACGCGACGATGGTGACGATGCTCGAGCAGGTCGTCCTCGACGGCACCGGCACGAACGCCATCATTCCGGGCTACAGCGTCGCCGGTAAGACGGGCACGGCGACCATCCCGTTCCCGGGCAAGGATCAGCTGACCGCCAACTACAACGCCAGCTTCGTCGGCTTCGCCCCGGCGAACGACCCCGTACTGTCGATGATCGTGGTCATCGAGCGTCCCGAGAATGACATTTTCGGGGGCACCGTCGCCGCCCCGGTCTTCCAGGCGGTCATGTCCTACGCGCTGCACCACTACGGGATCCCCTCCAACGGCGCGGTGCAGAAGCCCCTCACGGGCGCGAGCGCCAGCATCTCCTCGGACGTCACCTGATGCAGCTCGGCGACATCCTCGACGACGTCGCCCTCGACGTCGCCACGAGCAGCCTCGAGATCACGAGCGTCGAGATCGACTCGCGCGAGTGCGCGCCCGGGGCCCTCTTCTTCGCGATGCCCGGGGCCACTCGACGAGGGACCAGCTTCGCGCGCGACGCCGTGATGCGCGGAGCGACCTGCGTGGTCTCGAGCGAGTCGTTGTCCCTCGACGCGCCGGTCGTTGTCGTGCCCGGCACGCAGCTGCGCGCCCTGCTGGCGCACGCCGCGGCCACCGTCGTTGGTCACCCCGAGACCAAGACGAAGCTGGTCGGCGTCACCGGGACCAACGGCAAGACCAGCGTGACCGCGATCGTCGCCTCGCTGGCGCGCGCGCTCTCGTGGAACGCGGCGAGCATCGGCACCCTCACCAACGAACGCACGACGCCGGCGGCGCCCGAGCTCTACCGGACTCTCGCCGTCCTCGTCGGGGGCTTCGATGCCGCGGTGGCCGACTCTCTGGTCGCCCTCGAGGTGTCGAGCCACGCCCTGGACCAGCACCGCGTCGACGGGCTTCGCTTCTGCGTCGCCGCGTTCTCGAACCTCGGTCACGACCACCTGGACTACCACGGCACCGTCGAGTCGTATTTCGCGGCCAAGGCGTCGCTCTTCACGAGCGAGTTCGCCAAGCGCGCGGTCATCTGGATCGACGACCCCTTCGGGCGGCGCCTGGCCGAGTTGACCGCGCTGCCGGTGACGCGCGTCTCGCGCGAGGACGCGACCGAGGTCGTCAGCTCGCTGCGCGGTTCGACGTTCTTCTGGCGCGGCCACCTCGTGAACTCGCCCCTCGTCGGCGACTACAACGTCGACAACGCACTGCTCGCGATGGCGATCATGTCGGTCCTCGGCGTCGCCGACGGGGCGATCGCGGCGTCGATGGGCGAGGTCGCCTCCGTGCCCGGCCGCTTCGAAGTGCTCTACGGGCGGGGCCTGACCGTCGTCGTCGACTACGCCCACACCCCCGAGGGCCTCGCTCGACTTCTCGACGACGTCCGACACCTCGTCGCCGGGGGACGAGTGATCACCGTCGTGGGGGCTGGCGGGGATCGCGACACGACCAAGCGTCCCGAGATGGGCCGGGTCGCCTCGACGCTCTCCGATCTAACCGTCGTGACCTCGGATAATCCTCGATCCGAGTCACCAGATGCCATCATTGAACAAGTGATGGCGGGAGTCGGCGAGGACGCGCGGGTCCTGCGAGAGGGCGATCGCCGGCGGGCCATCGCTCTGGCGATCGAGAACGCCGTGGAGGGCGACGTCGTCGTGATCGCGGGAAAGGGCCACGAGGCCACCCAGACCGTCGGTGAGCTCGTGATCCCCTTTGACGACCGCGTCGTGGCGAGGGAACTACTCAAATGAGCGAACCGTGTTGAGCCTCATGGAGTCCGGTGGCGTCGGCTTTCTCTGCGCCCTGATGCTGACGCCGCTGTGGATGGGCTTTCTACGGGCTCGCTCGCTCGGTCAGCACATCCGTGAAGACGGACCCTCGACCCACCGTCACAAGGCCGGCACCCCGACGATGGGCGGCGCGATCATCGTCCTCGCCGCGCTGTTTGGCTACGTGATGGGTCACGTCGGGACCTCGCTCAGCTTCACCCGAGCCGGCGTTCTCGCCGTCTCGGTGATCGTCGCCTCGGGGCTGCTGGGCTTCGCTGACGACTACCTGGCGATCCGCAACGCCCGCAACCTCGGGCTGAGCACCATCGGCAAGCTGATCGGTGAGCTCGTCATCGCCGGAGTGTTCGCGGTGCTCGCCCTCACGTGGGTGCACACCTCGACGGACCTCTCCTTCACGCGGTTCTCCCTGCCCGGGCTGGAACCTCACGGCGGCGGGGTGGTTCTTCCTCGCGGCCTTCGTCATCATCGCCACCTCGAACGCGGTGAACCTCACCGACGGGCTCGACGGACTGGCGGCCGGCTCGGCGACGTTCTGCTTCGGGGTCCTCGCCATCATCGGGTACTGGCAGTTTCGTCACTTCGACATCTACCGCCTGCACGCGGCGCTCGACCTCGGACTCGTCGCGGTCGCCCTCGTCGGCGGCGTGCCTCGGCTTTCTTGTGGTGGAACGCGCCACCGGCGCGCATCATCATGGGCGACACCGGATCCCTCGCGGTCGGCACCGGCCTTGGCGCGCTGTGCCTGCTTATGAACCTCGACCTCCTGCTCGTCATCATTGGCGGCCTCTTCGTCGCCGAGACCGCGTCGGTGATCCTTCAGGTCCTCAGCTTTCGCCTCTTTGGGCGGCGGATCTTTCGCATTGCGCCGTTCCACCATCACTTCGAGATGCGCGGCTGGCCCGAGACCACCGTGCTGATCCGCTTCTGGATCCTGGCGGGACTCCTCGCGATGCTCGGGCTCGGCATCTTCTACGGCGACTTCCTGAAGATCGCCAAGGTGGTGTGACGATGGCGACGCGTGCGACGCGCGAGATGGACCGCGCAGCCGCACACCGCGTCCGCGCCCGAGCGGCTGGTGGCACCCGTTCCCGCGCGGCGACGCCCCGGGCGCGCGCCCGCTCGTCGTGACGAGCGCCCTGCTCATCTTCGGGACGATCTTCGTCGCCTCGGCGAGCGAGGGCCAGTCCGCGGCCAACGGCGGATCCGCGTTCTCGATCATGGTTCACGACGCGGCGTACCTGTGCCTCGGGCTCTTCGCGCTCTACGCGGCCGCGCGGGCGCGCCTCGAGCGACTCGTGAAGTCCGCGCCGCTCCTCATCCTCTTCGGACTCGGCCTGCTGGTCGCCGTGAAGGCCATCGGGGTAAGCGCGAACGGTGGGAAGCGCTGGCTCAACCTCGGCGTCATCGACCTCCAGCCGAGCGAGATCTTCAAGCTCTCGAGCGTCCTCTTCATCGCCTGGCTCGTCCAGCACCACCACGACGAGCTCGGTCACTGGACCCAGCTCGCCGTGTGGACGACGCCCGTGTGGCTCGGCTGCGGGTTCATCGTCCTCGAGCCCGACATCGGCACCGCCTCGGTCGTACTCATCGTGGTCGTGAGTATGCTCGCGGTGGGCGGGCTCTCGGCTGGCCTGCTGGGACGCGTCGTGCTCTTGAGCGGCGCGGCGGTCGTCGGGTACCTCCTCGTTGAGCCCTATTCGGCGCGACGGTTCTTCTCGTTCCTGCACCCGAACACCAACCTGCTCGGCAGCGGGTACCAGCTGCTCCAGTCGCGCATCGGCCTCGGCGTCGGTGGCGTGACCGGACTGGGCCTCGGTCACAGTCGCGAGAAGTGGGGACTGCTGCCGAATCCCCACACCGACTTCATCTTCACGATCGTCGGTGAGGAGCTCGGACTCATCGGCACGCTGGCGGTAATCGCGCTCTTCGTCGCTTTCCTCCTCGTCTCGGTGCGCATCGCCCAGCGCTGCTCGAACCAGGTGAATCGCCTCATCGCGGTCGGCATTGCCACGTGGATCACCGTCGAGGCGCTCATCAACATCGCCTCGGTCGTCGGGTTCTGGGCGGTGACGGGGGTCCCGTTGCCCTTCTTCTCCTACGGCGGGACGGCGCTCATCACCGAGCTCGTGGCGGTCGGTCTGCTCTACAACATTGCCCACGACCGCAGCCGCACGAGTGAGTTCGTGGTGCCACCGCCGCGACCCTCGGCCTCGAGGTCGAGCGCCCGACCGCTTCGCCCGAGCCGGCCGTCCAGTCCCCACGCTCGCCCGCGCCGTCTTCGGGACAACTAGTGGCGAGGCCCGTCGTCATCACGGGGGGCGGGACCGGGGGCCACGTGTACCCCATGCTCGCGATCGCCGAGGCCCTCATCGATGAGGGAGTTGGCGCTGAGCAGCTGCGCTTCGTCGGTAGCCGGCGCGGCCAGGACGCCGCCATCCTTCGCGGCGCGGCGGTCTCCCTCACGCTCCTCACGGGCCGCGGCCTTCGCCGTTCGTGGCGCGCGAGCGACGTCGCGGCGAACGCGCTCGCCGTTCTCGGGCTCGCCGCCGCCGCTCTCGAGGCCTTGCGGCTGGCGCGGCGCTGGCGTCCCTCGGTCGTGGTCTCGCTCGGCGGCTACGCCTCGTTTCCGTTCTCCCTGGCCGCGGTGGTCACGAGGACCCCCCTCGTGCTGGTCGAGCTTGACGCGACGCCGGGCGCCGCCCAGCGCGTACTCGCGCGCTTTGCCGCCACACGCTGCTGCGCGTTTCCCGCTGAAGGACCCCGCGTCGTCGTGACCGGCGCGCCACTTCGTCCCGCGATCGAGCGCGTCGAACGTACGCTCGCGGCCCGCACCGCTGTTCGCGCGACGCTCGCGCCGCCGATCGAGCCCGCGCGTCGCGTCATCGTCGTGATGACCGGTTCGCTCGGCTCGGCTCGCGTCAACGTCGCCGTGCTCGACCTCGCCCAGCGGTGGGCGAGTCGTCGTGACGTCGCCCTGGTGCACGTGACGGGGCGACGCGACTTCGCCGTGGTGAGCGGTCGCGCGCCCGCGAGTGACGGGCTCGACTATCGCGTCGTCGACTTCGGCGACATGGTCGAGCTCTGGTCGATCGCCGACGTCGCGGTGTGCAGGGCCGGGGCCATCACGGTCGCCGAGCTCACGGTCCTCGGGATTCCGTCGATCCTCGTGCCGCTGCCCGGCGCGCCGGGCGACCATCAGGTGAAGAACGCCGAGGCGATCGAAGACGCCGGGGGAGCGGTCCTCGTTCGTGACGAGGTCTGCACCGGGGAGGTGCTCGCGACGCGACTCGACGCGATGATGAACCCGTCGACCCTCGAGGAGATGAGCGAGCGAGCACGACGCGTCGGCCACGCCGGTGGCGCGAGCGCCGTCGCGCGGGCGGTTCTCTCGGTTCGAGCGACGTGATGAACGTCCTCGATCCCGGCACTCGTGTCCACGTCGTTGGCGTGGGCGGGGCGGGGATGAGCGCCCTCGCGATGCTGCTCGCCGAGCGTGGCGCCGTCGTGAGCGGGAGCGACGCCGTCGACACGCCGGTGCTCGAGGAGCTTCGCGCGAGGAACGTGACCACCTTCGTCGGCCACGACCCGCGCCACGTCGAGGGCGCTGACGTCGTGCTCTGGTCGCCGGCCGTTGCGCTCGACAACGTCGAACTGGTGGCCGCGCGCACGGCGGGGGCCGAACCCGTGACGCGCGCGCGAGCGCTCGCCCTGCTCGCGGCGGTGCGACCGGTGATCGGTTTCGCCGGCACGCACGGTAAAACGACGGCCACCTCGATGATGGTCCAAGTCACGCTCGCGGCGGGGCGCGACGACGGGTGGTTGGTGGGGGCGCCGGTCCTCGGCGTGGGTCCGAACGGGCACTGGGGCACGGACGAGCTCATCGTCGAGGTCGACGAGAGCTACGGGGCGATGGCCGAGCTACGGTGCCGAGCGTTGGGGTTGCTCAGTGTCGAGCCGGACCACCTCGACCACTACGGGTCGCTCGACGTCCTCGAGGAGGCCTTCGTCGACCTGGTCGCACGCACGAGCGGCCCGGTCGTCGCCTACGACGGCGAGGGCGTCCGTCGCGTCGCCGCCGCGACCAGGCGTGAGGTGTTCATCGCCGGGACGGCGAAGGGCGTGCGTTGGCGCGTGAGCGACGTCGAGCTCGAGCGGCGCCAATCGTCCTTCCGTCTTCGCGGCCCAGAGAGTTCTTTTTCGGTGCAACTGCGGGTCACGGGAGCGCACAACGTGGCGAACGCCGCCGTGGTCGGTGCGTTGGCGAGTGAGCTCGGGATCGGTGGCGACGCGATCAGCAGGGGACTGTCGAACTTCCTCGGCGCGCCGCGGCGTTACCAGTACCGCGGGTCGTGGCGAGGCGTCGACGTGTACGAGGACTACGCGCACCTACCCGGCGAGGTCGCGGCCATCCTCGAGACGGCGCGCGCGACCGGTTACGAACGGGCGAGCGTCGTCTTCCAGCCGCACCGCGTCACGCGCACGTTGGCACTCGCTGACGCGTTCGCACCGGCCTTTCGCGGCGCGGCGCACGTCATCGTGACCGACCTCTACACGGCCGGTGAATCGAACCCCGACCAGATCACTGGTGAGGTGATCGCCAACGCGTTGCGCGAAGAGGACCCCGCGACCGACGTCCACTACGTGCCCGCGCTACCCGACGTCGCGTCCGCTCTCGAGCGCGTGGTCGCAGAGAGCGACGTCATACTCGTGCTGGGCGCCGGCGACGTCGGCTCGATCGTCGCGACGCTGCCGGGCGGTCTCACGTGAGTGCTCTCGAAGCGCTCGTCGCCCGCGGGGACCGGCGCGTGCTCGAAGACGCCGACCTCGGCGCGCGCACGACGTACCGCGTCGGCGGGCGCGCCCGGCTGCTCGTCACGGTCGCAAACCCGAGCGACCTCGAGGAGCTCGGTCCGTTGCTGCTCGAGACGGGTCTCCCGATCGTGGCGTTGGGCAACGGCTCCAACCTCCTCGTCGAAGACGGCGAACACCAGATCGCGGCGGTCCGCTTGGACGGCGAGTTCACGTCGCTCGCGTGGAGCGACGAGGGCGCCGACGTCGTCGTTGAGGCGGGCGGCGCTCTGGACCTGCCGGTCGCGGCACGGCGACTCGCGAGCGAGGGGATCGTCGGCTTCGAGTGGGCGGTCGGCGTTCCCGGCACGTTCGGGGGCGCCGTCGCGATGAACGCCGGGGGTCACGGCGACGACGTCGCCGGCTCGATCACCGAGGCGGCCATCTGGCGCGCCGGCGAGACCTCGAGATGGTCCAAGGATCGGCTGGCGCTTGGATATCGCACGAGCGCGCTCGAGGCCGGTGACCTCGTGGTGTCGGCGCGACTCGCACTCCGTCGTGGCGACGCCGCGTCGGCTCGCGAGCGCGTCAGCGAGATCGTGAAGTGGCGGCGCGAGAACCAGCCCGGGGGCGCCAACGGGGGCAGCGTCTTTCGCAATCCTCCAGGCGACTCCGCGGCGCGCCTGCTCGACGAGGTGGGCGCCAAAGGATTACGCCACGGCAGCGCTCGGGTGAGCGAGAAGCACGCCAACTTCATTCAGGCCGACGACGGCGGCAGTGCCAACGACGTCTTCGCCCTCATCGGCATCCTCCGCGATCGCGTGGCGGAGCGCACCGGCGTCACCCTCGAGAGCGAGCACCGCTTCGTGGGATTCGGGGTGACGCCGTGACGCGTCGCGCGACCACGATCGAAGGGCGGCGCTCCCCGGCGCCGCGAGACGTCGCGAACGCCGCGACGCCGCGACGGGGGCGCGCGCGTCGGGTCGTGAAGTGGGTCGTCGTCGTCGGCGTCGTCGTCTCGACGTTGGCCGTGGGGGCGCAGTGGGCGTTGCGCCAGTCGTACTTCCGTGTCCAGCACGTGACCTTCGTCGGGCTGCGCCACGAGAGCGCCGCCGCGGTGCTGAGCGCCTCGGGGCTCGCGCTGCATCCCTCGATGATCGGACTGAACGAGGCCGCGATCAAGGGCCGCCTCGCGCGGTTTCCCTGGATCAACGCGGTGACGATCACGAAACACTGGCCCAACTCGGTGGTCGTGGACGTGCACGAGAGCGTCGCCGTCGCCGTCGCCTTCAACGGTCACGCGCTCGACTTCGTCAGCCGCGGGGGTCGCGCGCTCGGACCCGCGCCGCTGCGCGCCAACCTGCCGACGCTCGAGTACGTGAGCGCCAACTCGTCGACGGCCGCGAACACCTCGACGGCGTGGCCCTTCGCCCACGCCGGACGGGCAGCTGCCTACGTCGCGAGCCAACTGCCACCGGCGTTCGCGCCCCAGGTATCGATCATCACCGACGACGCCGACAATTCGGTCACGCTCAAGTTGACGACGCCCGTGACCTTCGTGCTCGGTCCGCCAACCGACCTGCACGCGAAGTTCGTCGCCATCGCCTCCGTCATTGCCCACAGCACCCTCGTGCCGGGTGACGTCGTCGACGTCACGGTGCCCGATGAGTTGGCCGTGACACCGCCGTCGTCGTGAAGCGGGTCATTTGACCAAAATGGGGGCGATGACTAGCCTTCAGTGACTGTTCGCGACGCCGCCTGGCGACGGCGATAACAATAGAAGAGATGATCAAGGGGAACCCATGAGTCTCAACCAGAGCAACTACCACGCCGTCATCAAGGTAATCGGCGTGGGTGGTGGCGGTGCGAACGCGGTTAACCGAATGATCACCTCGGGTCTGAAGAACATCGAGTTCATCGCTGCCAACACTGACGCGCAAGCGTTGTTGCTCTCCGAGGCCGACCTCAAGATCGACATCGGACGAGAGTTGACGAGGGGACTCGGGGCGGGCAGCGACCCCGAGGTCGGCCGCCAGGCTGCGGACGACCACCGCGGAGAGATCGAAGAGGCCCTGAAGGACACCGACATGGTCTTCATCACGGCCGGCGAGGGTGGCGGCACCGGCACCGGCGCGGCGCCGGTCGTCGCGGAGATCGCCCGCGCGCTCGGCATCTTGACCATCGGGGTCGTGACGAGGCCCTTTTCCTTTGAGGGTAAGCGTCGCGCCACGCAGGCAGAAAAGGGGATCCAGATGCTGCGCGACAAGGTGGACACCTTGATCGTGATCCCGAACGACCGGTTGCTCTCGGTGACCGCGCCGGACACGTCGATGCTCGACGCCTTCAAGATCGCCGACGACGTCCTGCTCTCGGCGGTGCGCGGCGTCACCGATCTCATCACGGTCCCCGGGCTCATCAACACCGACTTCGCGGACGTGAACGCCATCATGCGCAATGCCGGCACCGCCATCATGGGCGTCGGCAGCTCGACGGGTGAGGGCCGAGCCGTCAACGCCGCGCGCGCGGCGATCACGTCACCACTGCTCGAGGCGTCGATCGACGGCGCTCGCGGCATCCTGATGAACATCGTCGGGGGATCGGGCGTGACCTTGAACGAGGTGACCCAAGCGGCCGAGATCATCCACTCCGTCGCGCACCCCGACGCCAACATCATCTTCGGCAGCGTGATCGACGACTCGGTCGGCGAGGCGGTCCGCGTCACGGTGATCGCCGCGGGCTTTGATCCGAGCGCGAGGCCCGCGACCACCAGTGAACCGGTGATGACCGAGGGACCGCGCAGCGACATCTTTACTTCCACCGGCGACGACTTCTTCGACGTCGGTGGCGATGACGACCTTCCCAGCTTCCTCCGCTGACGCGGCGCTACTCGAGCGCGTCGGAGAGAATCTCGAGCGACTGCGCCAGCGCGTCGAGGCGAGCGGTCGAGACCCCACGAGCGTTCGCGTGGTGGCGGTCACGAAAACGTTCGGTCACGGCGAGGTCGACGCGGCCCTCGCGCTCGGACTTCGCGACTTCGGCGAGAACTACGTCGACGAGCTCTGCGAGAAGCGTTCGTGGACCGACGACGCGACGACGTGGCACTTCCTCGGAGCGCTGCAGCGCAACAAGATCGCCCGCGTGGCCACGTGCGCCTCGGTCCTGAGCGGTGTCGCGCGAGAGATCGAGCTCGAGCGCGTCGCCCGCGTGGCGCCATCAGTCGCACTCGACGTCGAGGTGGACTTCACCGCGGGCGCACGAGGACACGGGGTTGCGCCCGAGCGCGTCGGTGACCTCGTCGAGCGCGCGCGAGCGCTCAAGCTCAACGTGCGCGGGCTGATGGTGGTCGCGCCGCCGGGCGAGGAGCCCACGCGCCATGCCTTTTCTCACACCCGGTCGCTCTGTGACGAGTTAGGACTCGCCGAGTGCTCGATGGGCATGAGTGACGACCTGGAGATCGCCTGCGAACTCGGCACGACCGAGGTACGCGTCGGTCGTGCGCTCTTTGGTCCACGGGACCACTGAGGCGCGCTGGCCTAACATGGGAACGGGCGGGATCGCCAAGGAGACGTCGATGAAAGATAAGTTGCGGGGATTCCTCGGATTCCTCGGCCTCGTCGAGGACGACTACGGCGAGTACGGCACGAACAACGCGCCGCGGCCGTTCTCGGAGACCCCCGAGGAGTTCGAGCCGGAGTGGGTGGCGGCGCCCGCGCCCGCCGCGCGGGTCCTGCCGGCCCAGGGCGCGAGCCCCTCGCCGTACCGGGCGCCCACGCGCCACACCTCGATCTCGGTCCTCGACACCGGTGGGGGCGTCTCGCGCGTGCGGCCCATCGCCAATCCCAACGCCGGACGCGGGGTCTCGGCGTTCGCGTCCGAGCGCGACGTCGCCGTCGTGTCACCGACCAACTACGACGACTCGCGTCGCATCACCGACCACCTTCGATCGAACCGCGCCGTCGTGTTGACGACGCTCGGCATCGACCCGACGCTCGCGCGTCGACTCGTCGACTTCACGGCGGGCACCGCCTACGCGCTGAACGCCAAGATCGAGATGTTGATTCGCGGTGTCTACCTGGTGAGTCCCCAGGGCATGCACCTCGGACCAGAGATGAAAGAGCGACTTCGAGCGGCGAACTATCAGACGTATAACCAGGCATGAGCCTCGTCCACGACCTGATCACCCTCTACATCTGGATCCTCATCATCACGGCGTTACTCAGTTGGGTGCCCACGTCGAGCAGCCAGGGCGGGCTCGCGGGGACCAAACGCTTTCTCGCTCGTTTGACGGAGCCGGTGCTGCGGCCCTTGCGCGCGATCCTGCCGAGGCCGAGCTTCGGTGGCGTCGGCATCGACCTGTCGGTGCTCGTCGCGGTGATCGGGCTCGAGATCATCAACGTCATTATCTGACGCGCGTCACCCCGACCGCACGCGTTGGTCAGCACTAGGGTGGCTGCATGGATAGCACGGACAACGCACAGTCGGCGATCGACGCCATCGACACGGTGGCCTTCAAGGTCGGTCTAAAGGGTTACAACGTCGACGAAGTCGACGAGTTCTTGGAGCGCCTCTCGAGCGAGGTCCGCCAGCTGAAGGATCTCGCGCAGCAGCAGCGCCAGCAACTCCGCCAGGCGGCCGAACGGATCAATCAACTCGACGCGCGTGGGCCGAGTGGCGAGACGCCGGCGGCCCCGGCGCCCGCGCCCGCGGCGATTCGCACGGGCGGCGCGGCCAGCGCCGACCAGGTCACGTCGATGATCGCGCTCGCCCAGCAGTTCATTGATCAGGCACAGAACGAGGCCGAGTCGAAGGCCCGTGAGTTCACGACGGCGGCGCAGGATCGCGCGCGCGAGATCGTGAACGAGGCGCGCAGTCGCGCCGAGGACGAGGTGAATCGACTGAACGGACTGAAGCAGCGCTTGAGCGAAGACGTCGACACGTTGGCGCACCAACTGCAGAACGAACGCGCGCGCATCAAGCAGGTCTTGGCGGAGTTCACGAGTTGGGTCGAGAGTTCGCTGCAGGCGGGCGCCACGAAGAAGGCCGCGCCGGTGTCGAGCGATCCTGCGCCCGCGCCGCCCCCCGCGCCCGCGCCGGCGCCCCGCGCTACGCCACCGCGCCCGAGCGACGTGCCGCCGCCCGCACCGCCGCCGACGGCGTCGCAGCCCACGCTCGGTCAGGTCCTCAAGTTCGAGCCGTCGTCGAGCGACGAGCGCTAGTAACTCCTCGCCGGACTGCTAGGGTCGGCGGGCACTTGTCACCGGAACGCGAGGAGTAGAACATGCCGTCGAGCGCCAAGACCACCAAACGAGCCCCCAGTAAGAAGGTGGTGACTCGAAAGGCCGCGCCCAAGGTGCCCGCGAAGGCGGCGAAGAAGCCTCCCGCAAAGAAGGCAGGTGTGAAGCGCGCTGCCCCGCCGAAGCGTGCCGCCACCAAGGCCCCAGCCCGGCGACCGGCGAGTCCGACACCCGCCCAGCGCGTCGCCGCGGCGAAGAAGTTGAAAGCTGCGGCCGCGGCCAAGGCCCTGCGCGAACGCGAAGTCAGGGCCCGGCTGGCCGCGAAAAAGGCGGCGGCCCGCGAGAAGGCTCTCGAGGCGGCGAAGGCGAAGCGCGAGCGCGACGCGAAGGCGCGCGCCCTCGCGAAAGAGCGCGCCGCGGCGAAGAAGGCGAGGGCCGTTGCCGCCGCGAAGGCGAAGAAGGAGCGCGAGGTCAAGGCCAAGCAGGCGGCGAAGGAGCGAGAGGTCCAGCGCCGCGCCCGAGAGAAGGCCGCGGTCGAGGCGAAGAAGCAGCGCGAGATCGAGAACAAGCGCAAGGCAATCGAGGCGGAGAAGTTGCGCAAGCAGCGCGAGATCGAGCGTCGCGAAGCTGAAGAGCGCAAGCGCCAGGAACGCCGCGAAGCCGAGGAACAAAAGCGACAAGAGGCGCTCGAGCGCAAGATGCACTCCAAGCCCTACGCCGAGGACCACGAGTTCCTCGACGAACTGCGCGCGCTGCTGCTCGAGACGCGCGCCGCGACCAACGCGCAGATCGCCGTCAGCGAGTCCGAGGCCAACGAGATGCTGGTCGATCGCGAGCGTCTCGAGTACGACGACGAGGACGGCAGCAGTGTCGCGTCGGACATTCAGCGCGACCAGCTGAAGGAGTTCACCTCGGCGCTCCGCTTGAAGGTTGACGAGATCGACGTGGCCCTGTCTCGCCTCGACGACGGGAGCTACGGGCGGTGCGACGAGTGCTTCGAGGCCATCTCCCAGCCGAGGTTGCGCGCGCAGTTGCCGGTGTTCACCTGCGTCTCGTGCCGCGCCAGCGTCTAAGCCTCCACTTCAACTTCACGGTTCTCGCCGTGGCCCTGATCGTGACCGCGATCGACGCCGCGACCAAGGTGTGGGCCCGCCACGCGCTCGCCGCGAAGAGCGTTCACCTCGTCGGTGACGCGTGGCTGCGACTGCGCTACAACAGCGGGATCTCGTTTTCAATCAACAGTTCCGGACCGCTGCTCACGACGATCGTCACCATCGCGGTCGCGGCGGTCGTCGTCGCGATCGGGGTGAACGCGCGGCCCGGTCTCCCGGCTTACGGTTTCGGACTCTTAATCGGTGGGGGACTGGCCAACGTGATCGACCGCCTCGCGGCGTCGCCACACCGAGTGACGGACTTCATCGCCGTCTCGTCGTTCCCCGTCTTTAACCTCGCCGACGTGGCGATCACCGCCGGCTTCATTGTCTTGGTGGTGTCGGCCCTTCGCGGTGACCGGCTGCTCGCGTGACGAGCGAGGGCCGGGACCCCGAGGAGGTTGAGGTCATCGACCTCGTGGTCTCGGCGACGCTCGCCGACCTACGGGTTGATCGTGCGATCGCGCTGCTCGCGGGACTATCGCGGTCCGAGGCGAGCGGGGTGATCACGAGCGGCGCGGTGAGTCTGGACGAGCGAGTCGTCGTGAAACCCTCGACGTCACTTGAGGTGGGACAGCACCTCGTGGTCACTCTCGCGGCGCGCGAGAGTGACGCCGTCGTTGCGGACGCCTCGGTCGACGTGGCGGTCGTGCTCGACGACCCTGACTTCGTGATCGTCGACAAGGCGCCCGGCGTCGTCGTGCACCCCGGCGCCGGTCAGCGCGAGGGCACGTTGATCGCCGGACTGCTTGCTCGTTATCCCGAGATCGCAGGGCTGAGCGACAGGAGACTCGGCGACGCGTCGAGACCGGGCGTCGTCCAACGACTCGACAAGGGCACCTCCGGTCTGTTGGTCGTCGCGAAATCGCCCGAAGGGTACGAGAGTCTGACGCGCCAGCTCGGCGAGAGGGCCGTCGAACGCACCTACCTCGGGCTCGCGCAGGGCCACGTGCGCGAGGAACGGGGGCTGGTCGACGCGCCGATCGGACGCTCGTCTCGCTCGCCCACGCTGATGGCGGTGCGCGCGGACGGACGAGAAGCGCGCACCGGCTACGAGGTGCTCGCGCGGCTCGACGAGCCCGCGGCGACGCTGCTGGCGCTGCGTCTAGAGACCGGGCGCACGCACCAGATCCGCGTGCACCTCGCCTCGATCGGCCACCCGCTCGTCAACGACCTGCGCTACGGGCACCGGCGCGACGAGCGTCTTGGGGACGAGCGTTTCTTCCTGCATTCGTCGACGCTCGCCTTCGAACATCCGCGCGACGGCCATCGCGTCAGTGCGCACGCGCCGCTCGCGCGCGACCTCGCGTCGCTCGTGCCCGGCGACTTTGCTCGCTAGAGCTCCAACGCGAGTCGAGACTGCAGAGCCATGCACCGGCGGGGGAGTGGCGCGACAACGTCGCCAGCCGGACGGCACTTAGAAGTTCCACACGACGACGACCTGGTCCGGCTCGGCGAGCCCGCCAGCGCCCTCGTAGGTGGCGAGCGCCGCGGTGTTCGCGCTCTCGGTGAGGACCCACATCCCGTAGCAGCCGCGTTCCTTGGCGAAGGCCGCCAGGTGTTCGACGAGCGCTCGACCGTAACCACGTCCTCGGGAGCGCTCCTCGACCGCGAGCTCGTAGAGGAACATCTCGGTGCCCTTGTCGGGATGGGTCGTCTCGACGGCACTCACGAATCCAACTGCGTGATCGCCTTCGAAAGCGACGAACAGGTGATTGCCGTCTTCGTCGAGGAAGCGCTCCGTCGCGGCCGCCTTTGCTGGACCGTCGAATAAGTGCGACGCGGCCACGACGCGATCGGCGTCCGGCGGTCCGAGTCGAGCGATCTCCATCGGGGAAGTATGTCTCACGTGCTCGGGCTCGCCTCGGCGCTACTGCGCGCCGGGGCGGTCAAGCGAGGGTCTTAGGCGACCTCGTGGGCGGCGAGCACGCTCGCGTCATCGCGCAAGATGGCGAGTGCCTCGTCCTCAGCACGTCGCACGCGCCGCACGCCAATGTCCATCTTCGACGCGGTGGCCTGCAACGAGAGCGGGTTCGCCCCGTCGAGACCGAACCGCAGCGTCAGGACGTCGCGCTGTAGGTCGGTGAGCTTGGTGAGCGCTCCGTGGAGTTGGTCGTTCATCATCGACTGCTCGATGTCGCCAACCCAGTCGTGCTGGCTCGGGGCGACGAGGTCGCCCAGGGTCGTCGCCGAGTCGGCGCTCGCGGGCTGGTCCAGGCTCGCCGTGACCCCGGCCAAGCCCTTCAGGTTCTCCCGTTCGGCCTTCGACATCCCGGTCGCCTCGGTGAGCTCCTCGTCGGTGGGCTTACGCGCGAGCAACGAGGTCAGTTCCGCGGTGGTCGCCTCGAGCCGCTGGAGCTGCTCGCCGACCTCGAGGGGAATGCGGATCGTGCGACCGTGCTGCTGAACGGCGCGCTGGAGGGCCTGACGAATCCACCAGGTCGCGTAGGTCGAGAACTTGAAGCCGCGCTCCCAGTCGAACTTCTCGACGGCCCGCAACAGCCCGAAGGTGCCCTCCTGGACGAGGTCGACCATCTCGACGCCCCGGTCCTGGTAGCGGCGGGCCCAGTGCAGGACCAGGCGCAGGTTGGCCGCCACCATCTGCTTCTTCGCCTCCTCGTCACCAGCCGTGACGCGCTTGGCCAGTTCGACCTGCTCGTCGTAGTTGGGCATGGGGTAGCGATCCAGGTCGCGCATGAGCAGGCCCAACATGTCGTTGGTGTTCACGGCGGATCGGCGGGGGGTGGCTGTCACTGGCATCTCCTTGTCTGTGGGGGGCCACAAAGTCGATGCGTCCTCTGCGGGGTATTTCTCCTATGGGCGCAGTAATAATTTACCACTAGGTAAAAAGGATTTCAAGCCCTCTGTCTAAGGCGAGGCTAAGAGTTGAGGCGCTTTAAGGCTTCCCTAAGACATCGACTAGCCGCTGTGGGTCCGGGCGACCGGCTTGATGCCCCGGGCCTGGTTGACCATATCGGCGAGCGTGAAGCTGGCCAGGTGCTCGCGCATGTGGTTGCCGACGTCGGCCCAGACCCCGAGCAGGACGCACTGGCCCTCGTGGTCGCAGGCGCCGTCCTGGTGGGGTTCGCCGAAGTCACCCGCCGCGATCGGGCCGTCGACGGCGGCGACGATTTCGGCCAGCGTGATGGTCTCGGCCGGGCGGGCGAGCACGTACCCGCCCCCGACCCCGCGCTTGGATCGCACGAGTCCGACGCCCTTCAGGCTGAGAAGAATCTGCTCGAGGTAGGGCTGGGGCAGACCGGTGCGTTCGGCGAGGTCGCGCACGGACGTCGGGGTCCCGTAATTGTCTCGCAGGGCGAGACTGAGCAGCGCACGACTGGCGTAATCCCCCCGGGTGGATACCCTCACGGCGCCATCCTATCGACGGGTGGGCGCGTCCTCTCGGGTCGCGCACGAGCGCATTCATTGTCTGGCACACTGCAGTAGTGAGCGATTCGACCGGCCCCGAGGCGAGCGTCGACCCCGATCGGGTACTCGCCCCGGGGGAGTCCGAGGCGAGCGCCGAAGCGACGAACGAGAACGCCGACTACATCTCTCAGCCCGCGAAGGTGATGCGCATCGGGTCCATGGTGAAGCAGCTACTCGACGAGGCGCGCGCGGCGCCGCTCGACGAAGCGGGACGCACGAGGCTGCGCGAGATCTATCAGACGTCGGTCAACGAACTCTCCGGCGCGCTCTCACCGGATCTCGCCCAAGAGCTCCAGCGCGTCGCACTGCCCTTCAGCGCCGACGTCCCGTCGGAGTCCGAGCTGCGCATCGCCCAAGCGCAGTTGGTCGGCTGGCTCGAGGGACTCTTTCACGGTATTCAGGCGTCGTTGTTCGCCCAGCAGGCCGCCGCGGCGGCCCAACTCGAGAAGATGCGCGACCGCTCGCTTCCTCGGGGGGCGGGCGAGCCCCGGGCCGGCACCTACCTCTAGGAGCGGTGCGTGGTTCGCGGCGCCGGTGGGGTAACGTGCAAATCCCATCCGTGTAATTCGGGCCGAGGTAGAAGGGGGACGTTCGGCTGATGGCTGAGGGCTTCGTCCATCTCCATAACCACACCGAATACTCCATGCTCGACGGTGCCGCGAGAATCGAGGACCTGGTCGTCGCCGCCAAGGCCGATGGCCAAAACGCGATCGCCATCACCGATCACGGCAACCTCTACGGCGTCATCGACTTCTACGAGACCTGTCTGGCGCACGACGTGAAGCCGATCATCGGCCTCGAGGCCTACATGGCCGCGACGTCACGGTTCGATCGACCGACGCGACGGGGAAAGATCGACGACACGGGTGGGGACGCCGAAGGTGGCCAGAAGCTCTACCACCACCTCACGCTGCTCGCGGTGTCGAACGAGGGCTATCGCCATCTTCGCGACCTTGCGTCTCTCGCGTTCCTCGAGGGCTACTACTACAAGCCGCGACTCGACTGGGACCTGCTCGAGCGCTACGCGGGCGGACTTGTCGCGACGTCGGGCTGCCTCGGTGGAGTCGTTCTCCAGGCGCTGGTGCGCGACGACTACGAGAGGGCTCGCGACCTCGCTGGGCGCTTGCAAGGCATCTTTGGCAAGGAGAACTTCTACGTCGAACTGCAGGACCACGGGATGGAGTCGCAACGGCGCACGAATCCCCAGCTCGTGCGCCTGGCGCGCGAGCTCGCGGCGCCGTTGCTCGCTACGAACGACCTGCACTACGTGCGCCACGACGACGCCGAGATGCACGACGCGCTGCTCTGCATCGGTACTGGCTCGCGGGTGAGCGACCCCGATCGGTTCCGCTTCGAGAGCGACCAGCACTACCTCAAGTCCGCCGCCGAGATGCGCTACCTGTTTCGGGAGTGGCCCGAAGCGTGCGACAACACGCTCGCCCTCGCCGAACGCGCGAGCGTCACCATCGAGTTCGACAACGACGCGCTGCCCGAGTTCCCCCTGCCCGAGGGCTACCACGCAGGGGACCACAACGACAACGCGACCCGCTACCTGCGTGAGTTGACCTATCGAGGTGCCGAAGAGCGCTACGGCGCGACCCTCAGCGACGAGGTACGCACCCGTCTCGACTACGAGTTGGGCGTGATCGCCGAGATGGGCTTCTCGGACTACTTCCTCGTCGTCTGGGACCTGATCCGCCACGCCCACGAGCAGGGGGTGCGCGTGGGTCCGGGCCGTGGATCATCGGCGGGCTGCTGCGTGGCGTACTGCCTGCGCATCGTGGACCTCGACCCGATCCGCTACGGGTTGATCTTCGAACGCTTTCTCAACCCCGGTCGCCGTCAGATGCCCGACATTGACATGGACTTCGACGAGCGCTATCGCGGCGACATGATCCGCTACGCCGCCGAGCGCTACGGCGAGGACCACGTCGCCCAGATCGTCACGTTCTCCACCATCAAGGCCCGGGCGGCGGTACGTGACGCGGCGCGGGTACTCGGCTACCCACCGCAGCTCGGCGACAGGGTGGCGAAGGCAATGCCACCCCTCGTGATGGGCCAGGACCTGCCACTCGCGGCGTGCTTCGCGCCGACGCCGGGCTACGAGGGTCGCTACGGCGAGGCGACCGAACTGCGCGCCCTCTACCACGCCGACGCCGAGGTGCGTCACGTGGTCGACGTCGCCAAGGGCTTCGTCGACAAGCGTCGTCAAGACGGCATCCACGCGGCGGCGGTCGTCATCACCAAGGAGCCCATCCTCGAGTACGTCCCGGTGCAACGAAAGTCCGGCCCCAACGGCTCGCTCGAGGGCGCACCGATCGTCACCCAGTACGAGGCCACCGCGATCGAGAAGCTCGGTCTATTGAAGATGGACTTCCTCGGCCTGCGCAACCTCGCGATCATTGAGCGCACCCTCGAGCACGTGCGGCGCCGTCACGGTGTCGAGGTCGACATCGACCACGTGCCTCTCGACGACGAGAAGGTCTACCAGATGCTCCGACAGGGCAACTCGATCGGGATCTTCCAGCTAGAGGGCGACAAGATGCGCCAGCTCATGCGCCGCCTCGCGCCGACGAGCTTCGACGACATCGCGGCGCTGAACGCGCTGTATCGGCCCGGGCCCCTCAGCGAGAACGTCCACAACGACTACGCCGACCGCAAGAACCTTCGCCAAAGCGTCAGCTACGAGCACCCCGACCTCGAGGGCATCCTGGGCGAGACCTTCGGACTCATGATCTACCAGGAGGACATCATGCGCGTCGCGACGACGGTCGCCGGGTTCTCCATGACCGAGGCCGACGACCTGCGCAAGGCCTGCTCGAAGAAGATCCGCGAGATGATTCGCGCCCAGCGCGCCAAGTTCGTCGACGGCGCCGAACGCGAGGGCTACGGTCGCGCCCTCGGTGACGCGCTCTTCGACAAGATCGAGCCGTTCGCCGACTACGCCTTTCCGAAGAGTCACGCCTACGGCTACGCCCTCATTGGCTACCAGAACGCCTGGCTGAAGGCCAACTACCCGGTCGAGTACATGGCGGCGCTGTTGACCTCGTTCCGTGACGACAAGGACAAGGCCGCCGTCTACTTGAACGAGGCGCGGCAGATGGGCATCACCGTTGGCGTGCCCGACGTGAACGAGTCGTTCGCCGAGTACGCCCCGTCGCTCTCGAGCGAGTCGACGATCCTCTTTGGTCTCGCCGCGGTACGCAACGTTGGCGAGGCGCTCGTGGACAAGATCGTCCTCGAGCGCGAAGCGGGAGGGCCCTTTGCCAGCGTGTACGACTTCGTGCGACGGGTAGACCCCGTGGTGCTCAACCGACGCTCGATGGAGTCCCTGATCAAGGCCGGCGCCTTCGACTCGCTCGGCGTCGCTCGGCTCGGCTTCTTGTTAAAGGTCGACGAGGTCGTCGAGGTGACCCTGGCCCGTCGAAAGGACCTCTCGCTCGGCATCACGACGCTCTTCGCGGCGTTCGGCGACAGCGGTGGCGACGACTGGGAGGGCACCGAGGTGCCGCTGGTGGACATCGAGTTCGATCCATCGGTGAAGCTCGACTTCGAGCGAGAGATGCTCGGCACGTACCTCTCGGATCATCCGCTCAACGACATCGGTCAACGACTCGTAGCGCGCACCGACGGCGCGATCACCAGCGTGCGCGAACGCGCCGAAGAGCTCGCGAACTCGAGCCAGAGCGTCACCGTCGGCGGCATCCTCGCCGAGGTGCAGCTCCGTCAGACCAAGGCCGGTCGCACTTACGCGCGCGTGGTGCTCGAGGACCTCGGCGGGTCGCTTGAGATCAACTTCTCGGTCGCCGCCTTCGAGCGCTTCAGCGGCTTTCTCGTGAAGGACAGCATCGTGCTCGTGAAGGTCAGGGTGAGCGACAACGACGAGGAGCTGCGATTCAGTGCCGTCGACGTCGAGCGGTTCGTCACGAGCGCGGCCGACGCCGAACTGCGCCTCTCGCTGCGACCCGAGGACCTCACCGCGCAGTCGATCGCGACGCTGCGCGAGATTCTCACGCGTTTTCCCGGTCCCTCGCCGGTCATTGTCGATACGGGCGAGGCCGGAAAGACCTTTCGCTTGGGACCGGCGTTCAACGTCGACGTAGCCGGTGTCGTCGCCGATCTTCGTGCGGAATTCGGCCGAAACGTCATCCGGGCCTGAGCCTGATCCGGGGGGTCTCGAAGCGCCGTAGAATGGTTCCCTATGGCAATGACGGTCACCACGAAAGACACCACCGCCCTCAGTGACGCCGAGCTAGCCGAGATGGCCGATCTCTGCGTCGACCGAGAGCCGAACTTCGATATTGGGTTCCTCTCCAAGCAGCGAGAGGAGTGGGTGCTCGTAACCCACGCCCGCGAGGGCAACAAGTTGCGCGGCTACGCGTTCTGCACCCTTGAGCGCATCGGCGGCACGCCCTCGTTGCTCGTTGGTCTCTTGCTCGTGGACCGCAACGCGAAGTCCGACCAGACCTTAAAGACCATCCTGCACGACCAGTTCCGACGTGCTCTGCTTGCTTTCCCTGATGAAGACGTTCTTTTAGGCGCGCGTCTCACGGCGCCCGATGGGTACCGCGCCTTCACCGGCCTCGACGACGTCGTGCCGCGACTCGGCTACCGTCCAACCGGCGAGGACCGCGCGTGGGGCAGGCGTCTCGCGAAGCGCTTCGGCTCCGAGAAGTCGATCGACGACAAGTCCTTCGTCATGACCGTGACGCCCGGACCAGTCGGCGGCGTCGACTACGTCGCCTCGAAGGGCGTCATCCCCGCGGGTGCGGACACGTTCTTCAAGGGCCTGCGCCCTGAGAAGGGTCAGCGTCTCGTCGTCTTCGGCTGGGCGATGGCCGAGGCGCTCGCGACGGGCAAGCTGCCGAAGTAGTTCTCCCTTAGCCTCGGGGCAACAGCCCGGTGCAGCTCTTGTAGCAGTGGCCGTCGAGCGGTTGAGAGAGCGTCGTGAGCACGTAGGTCGGACGAAATCCCAACGCGGTCGCGAGGTCCTTGCCCGCGAGTGACGTTCGCCGGGTCGTCTCGATGGTGCGGATCGCGTGGGCGTCCTCGCAGAGCAGCCACACGTCGTCACCGAACCAGCCAAAGCGCACCCAGGTCGACCCGTCGTCGGGGCGCCGTAGCAGTTGGGGGCCACGGTCGGCCGCGATGAGGGCGACGCTCGGTCGCTCGCCGCGGAACTCCCAGTAGGGCGCGCTCGGTCCGCGAAACCCGAAGAGCGGACCGTCGGCGGGACTCGCGAGGCGCTCGAGCCAGCCGCGCACGCGCCGCCCGTGGTAGGTGCCGAGACGTCGTGGGAGTTCGGCGAGCGTCACCGCCTCGGGCTGGGCGAGATCGTCGCGTTCGACGTCGCCCGCGAGCAGACCCTCGACGACGTCGAAGGCTGCGAGATCGGTCTCAATGTTCATCGGCCACGGGATGCGCCAGCGCACGAGCGCCTTGCTCGCGAGGTCGATGACCGTCGTCGATTCGTTGGTCGAGCCGAGCACGAGTCCGTGCACCACCGAGCCGCCCGTGACGTCCACCGTGTCGCGATGGGGCGTGCGTTCGATCAGATGCCTCGTCGCGCGAACGGCGGGGTCGCGGGTCAGCGCCACGAGGCGGCGACTCCATCGAGTTGGGCGTCGAGCTGGGCGACGTCGTGGGCGGGCAGGTCGCAGACCCCGCCACGACAGACGTAGGCGAGCCCTTCGCGCCGCCCGACGAGCAGAGGCGAGGCGCCGGCGCCGGTGACGAGGACGGTGCGCGGCATCGCCCTCGATCGTACGCGGGCGGCCAAGGCGCCCGGCGCGCCCGGCACCACCACCTCAACGCCCTCGAGAGCGAAACCGGCGCCGTCGAGGAGGTCGACGACGGCACTCGGGTGCTTTAAGAGCAGCGAGCCCGCGAGGTCGACGAGGCGCTGCGCTACGGCGAGCAGGTCATCGTCGCCACGGCACAGCGCGAGGCGCGCGAGCGAGCGCGTCGAGACGGCGTGGGCTGACGGCGTGGCCCCGTCGAAGATCTCTTTCGGTCGTAGCGCGAGGTCGTGCACCGTGTC
The DNA here is from genome assembly GCA_963823815.1 of uncultured Acidimicrobiaceae bacterium. GTDB lineage: Bacteria > Actinomycetota > Acidimicrobiia > Acidimicrobiales > RAAP-2 > RAAP-2. The sequence goes on along the minus strand of CAWGMU010000001.1, from coordinate 455,558 downwards.
GCTCTGGGTGAAGATGCCCGCACCCTGGTGCGGGTGACGCGCGTCGGGTGGCGGGCCGTCCCAGTAGTGCTCGAGGAGGTAGCGAGCGAGGGCGTCGGCACGCTCTAGCCACCGCTCTTCACCAGAGAGCTCGAACGCGTCGAGCGTCGCTTCCATCAGCCAAGCGACGTCGGCGGCCGTCGCGACGGCCCGCCGGTGTTGGGTGCGCCACCACGTCGCCTCGGCGAAGTGCGTGACGAAGAGACCGTCGGTGAGCTCGAACCCTCGCGCCACGAAGGGGGGATCGTCGCTTCGCAGGAAGGCGGTCGCGAGCATGGCGTTCCACTCGAGGATGACCTTCTCATCGCGGAGCGGTGGCACTCGTCGCGCCCGTTGCGCGATGAGTGCGTCGAAGGCGGCCGCGAGACGGGGCGGCGTCTCGAACGGCTCGCCGTCGCCGAGTTGGGGGATCGATCGACCCTCGAAGCTGGTGTCGTCGAGACGCCATCTCGCGAGGACCGGGTTGAGGTCAGCGTCACGGCCGGACGAACGCAGCGCGGTCGCAACCTCTGCTGGTGTCCAGGTCACGTGGGAACCTTCGACGCCGCCAGCGTCGGCGTCGAGCGAAGCGGCGTAACCCTCGCTCACGCGAAGGTCGCGCTCGACGAACGCCAGCGTGTCGAGCGCGACGGCGCGCCACTCGCTGCGGTCCCGGACGAGCGCGGCACGGAGGTAGCAGCGCGCGAGCAGGGCCTGGTCGCTCAGCATCTTTTCGAAGTGGGGGACGTGCCACGATCCGTCAACGCTGTAGCGCGCGAAGCCGCCACCGAAGTGGTCGTAAAGGCCCCGTCGGGCCATCGCCTCGAGCGTGAGCGAGACCGCGCGACGCGAGTCGAGGTCGTCGAAGTCGAGGAGAGCCTCGACGAAGCTTGGCCGGGGGAACTTCGGGGCGCCACCGAAGCCGCCGTCGGCGTCGACTTTATCGACGAGTTCGTCGCGTAGTCGACGGCGAATCTCGGCGAGATCGAGTCGCGCGGTCTCGGGCGCCAGCTGATCGACGAAGCGCACCTCGCGAGCGAGGGCGTTCGTGAGCTCGTCGGCTTGGGCTTCGACGGCGGCCCGCTGATTGGTCCAGCCGTCGCGTAGAGCGCGCAGTAGTCGACCGAAGCCGACTTGACCACCTCGATCCACTGGTGGGTAGTAGGTGCCGGCCATGAACGGTCGCCCGTCGGGCAGCGTGAAGACGGACATTGGCCAGCCGCCGTGGCCGGAGATCAGTTGCGTGGCCGCCATATAGAGGGCGTCGACGTCGGGGCGCTCTTCTCGATCGACCTTCACCGGGATGAAGCCCTCATTGAGCAGTGACGCGAGCTCTTCGTCCTCGAAGGACTCGTGGGCCATGACGTGGCACCAGTGACAGGCCGCGTAGCCGACCGAGAGAAAGATGGGGCGATCGAGGCGACGAGCCTCGGCGAGGGCGTCCTCGCCCCACGTGCGCCAGCGAACGGGATTGTCCGCGTGCTCGAGCAGGTAGGAGGAGCCGAGCTGGTCCTTGACGTCGCGAAGTAGTGGCATGGAACCTCGGGGCGACCTTACGCGGCTAGCGCGGGCGGTGGTCCAGAATCGAGCCGGCCGTCACGCTGTTTCTGCTCGCGCGGCGCGCCACTCGCTCGCGAGCAGCGCCATGATGATCTCGTCGGTCCACTCACCCTTCACGTATTCGTTCTCGACGAGGTGCGCCTCTTCGTGGAGTCCGGCGCGCGCCAGGGAGCGCACTGAGGCGACGTTACGCGCGTCGCATCGCCCGATGACTCGATGCAGTTGGTAGTGGCCGAAGGCTAGCGCGAGGAGCGCCTCGTAGATCTCCGTCGCAAAGCCGCGACGGTGGAAGTCGGGGTGCAACGAGCCCCCGATCTCGCCTTGGCGGTGTTCGTTGGCCTGCCAACGCAACATGAAGTCGCCGACGACGCGCTTTGACTCGCGAAGCTCGACTGCGACGTGGATGATGTTCTCGAGCGACGTCGTCTCTGGAATCTCGAGGCGTCGATCCAGCGCGGCGCGGGCCTCGCCACGATTGCGCGGCACCGAGTACAGGTATCGGTTCACCTCGGGGTCGGCGAGGATCTGCGCGAGGTCGTCGAGATCGCCTGACTCGAATCGCCGCAGCAGGAGCCGTCGCGTCGTTACCGCTTCGGGGAGCTGCGCCACTCGAACGTTCTAGCGCTCGCAGAAACCGTCCGTTGACGGCGTAAGTACTGTGAGGCGAGGTTCGTAGCAAGGAGCACGATGGTTGAGCCGGTGCGCTGGGGCATTCTCGGTACGGGGGACATCGCGCGTACGTTCGCGAGCGATCTTGCGCTCATCGACGAGGGCCTGGTCGCTGCCGTGGGCTCGCGGAATCGCGCTCGTGCCGACGAGTTCGCCGACGCCTTCGGCGTCGCGCGTCGCCACGCCAGCTACGAAGACCTGGTCGCCGACGAGGGGATCGACGCGGTCTACGTCGCGACGCCGCATCCCTGGCACGCCGAACACGCAACCCTCGCCCTCGAACACGGCAAGCCGGTACTCGTGGAGAAGGCCTTTACCATGACCGGCCGGGAGGCGCGCGATCTGGTAGCGCTCGCGCGAGCAGAGAACCTCTTCTTGATGGAAGCGATGTGGACGCGGTTCTTGCCGCACGTCATCGCCCTGCGCGAACTCGTGCGCGACGGCGCGCTAGGCGAGATCGTCACCGTCGAGGCCGACCACGGGCAGTGGTTTGAGCTCGATCCCACTTTCCGCCTGTTCGCGCCCGAACTCGGGGGCGGCGCCCTGCTGGACCTCGGCGTCTACCCGGTCTCGTTCGCCTCAATGCTGCTCGGGACACCCGAGCGGATCGTCGCCCTGGTCGAGCCGGCCTTCACCGGCGTCGACGGACGGGCGTCCATGCTCTTTGGTTACGCGAACGGGGCGCAGGCCGTCCTTTCGTGCACGTCGAGTGCGAGGACGCCAACGCGCGCCTCTGTTTCAGGCACCTTGGCACGCGTGGAGATCGACGGCGACTTCTACGCGCCGAGCTCGTTCACCCTCATCACTCGCGACGGCGAGCGCCGGCGCTCGAACTTCTCGACGGTGGGACGGGGTCTCTACTTCGAAGCCCGAGAGGTCGCACGCTGTCTCGATGAGGGACGGATTGAGAGCGAATGGATGCCCCTCGACGAGAGCGTCGCGGTCATGGAGACCATGGAACGAGTGCTCGAGTTCATGACGATCCCCAAGAACTAGTCCTCTTTTCTCCTCGACGTTGAAAGCGCTGGTCGAGGCGGGTCGTTCGTCGCGGTGTCGGCGTGGGCCGAGTCGCAACGGGCACCGCCGCGTCGGGGTCCAGCCCTGTGGATATCTCTCCACGAATCCTCTTTCCAGCCCGACCGTGCTACGTTCTGCTGCGAGCGTTGCGGTCACCGGGCGTTCATGAAGTAATCACAGACAATGGCATCGTTGGGGTGCCACTGAAGGGTTGGGGAAACTAATGAGATTGAGAAAAAGTAGGGCCATCGCGGCCGTCGCTATGGCGGGGACGTTCATCGCCTTAGCGATTCCGACAGTGAGTTCGGCGGGCGGAACGGTTTCCGCTACGACGTTTAACGCGAACTACACCACGATGGCGGACCTGACGTCGATCACGAGTGCCGGCAGTGGTGGCATTGGCGTGATCCTTCCGGACGAAGTGTCGTCAAACCGGTACGTCGACTTTGACGCGCCGAACCTGACGACGGCCTTCACGGACGCGGGTCTGCCGCCAACGGACTTGAACGTCCAGAACGCGTTGGGCGTGGACGCCACCGAGATCAGCATCGCCCAGGGCGACATCGCCTCCGGTGACAAGGTGCTCGTTATGGACCCGCTGGACGCTACGACGGGCGTCACGATTGAGCAGGACGCCGCGAAGGCCGGAGTCGCAGTCATCGACTACGACCGCCTGACGGTGGGTGGCTCGGCCAAGTACTACGTGAGCTTTAACAACGTGGCGGTCGGCACCTTGATCGGTCAGGGCGAGCTTTCGTGCCTCACCAAGTGGAAGATCAAGAAGCCATTGCTCTACGTGATGAACGGCAGCACGACGACGGACAACAACGCCGTCCTGTTCGCCCAGGGTTACGACGCGGTCCTCAACAAGGCTGGTTTCAAGGCCTCCGTTGGTGGCGCTGGTAACACCAAGACGATCAACGAGACCGGTACCGGTACGTGGACGCCGTCGGTGGCGCTCACCGACTTCCAGGGTGCCTACACGAAGAACCCGAAGATCAACGCCGTCGTGACGCCGAACGACGAGAACGCCGCGCCGATCATCTCCTACCTCCAGAAGAAGGGTCTCAAGCCGTACAAGATCCCCTTCACGGGTCAGGACGCGACGCTCACCGGTTTCCAGAACATCATCTCTGGCTACCAGTGCGGCACGGTGTACAAGCCAATCTGGCAGGAGGCGCAGGCCGCCGCCGCGTTGGCGATCTACATGCGCGCGGGCCAGACACCACCGGCTGCGCTCGTTAACGGGACCACCAAGGACCCCTCGACGAGCCGCCAGGTTCCCTCCGTGCTCTTGAAGGCCACGTGGGACACCGCGAAGTTGATCCAGTCAACGGTGATCGCCAACGGCGTGATCAACGCGGTGGCGCTCTGCACCAACGCGCGTCCAGCCGTCACGGGTGACAAGAAGATTCCGACGTACAAGGCGGACTGCAAGTCGTTGAAGATTTCCTAACGCAGTAAGCAAGGTACGTAGAAGACGTAAGAAGGGCTACCCCCGTGTCCGATCCAGCCGTGGACGACTCCGCTAACGCGGGATCACCAACTGGGTCGGGCGCGGGGGCCGAGCCGACGATGTTGCTGAGTCTGCGCGGCATCTCGAAGAACTTTGGCGCCGTCCAGGCACTGCGTCACGTCGACCTCGACGTCCCCGCGGGCCAGGTCACCGCCTTGATCGGTGACAACGGCGCGGGCAAGTCGACGCTCATCAAGGCGATCGCGGGCATCTGGGAACCCACGAGTGGTGAGATGTTCTGGCAGGGCCACAAGGTCGAGACCCACACGCCCCGCGACGCCAGCCACCTCGGCATCGCCACGGTGTACCAGGACCTCGCGTTGTGCGACAATCTCGACATTGTGGCCAACATGTTCCTCGGATTCGAGGCGACGAAACTCGAGGTGCTCGACGAGATCACGATGGAAAAGCGCACCCAGCAGACCCTGCGCGATCTCTCCGTCACCACGGTGCAGTCGGTGCGTCAGGTCGTCGGTTCGCTCTCGGGGGGCCAGCGTCAAGCCATCGCCGTTGCCCGTGCGGTGATGCGCGACGCCAAGCTCGTGATCATGGACGAGCCCACGGCCGCCCTCGGGGTGACCCAAACCGCCCAAGTGCTCGAGCTCATCAAGACACTCGCGGCCCGCGGCATCGCGGTGCTCGTCATCTCGCACAACCTCAACGACGTGTTCGTGGTCGCCGACCGGATCGCCGTCATGTATCTCGGCAACCTGGTCAGCAGCGGACCGGCGGCGAACTACACCCTCGACCGTGCCGTCGAACTCATCACCACCGGTACGAGTTCCCGTGCCGCCTAAGTCGTAGCTCGAGTAAAACGAACCTCGAAAGGGATCTCCTTGTCAACGTCTCCTGACACCGCACCGGTCGTCACCGAAACGGAGCTACAGCGGCGCTCACTGCGTAATCAACTGGGCGGGCTCATCGGTGCCGACGTTGGCATCGTGCCGGTCCTCATCGCCCTCGTGGTCCTCGTCGTCTACTTTCAGATTCGAAGTTCCGTCTTCCTGTCGGCGGACAACGTCACCAACCTCTTCATTCAGGGCGTCCCGTACATCCTCCTAGGTATGGCCGAGACGTGGCTCTTGCTGTTGGGAGAGATCGACCTGTCGCTCGGCTGGGTCGCGGGGATGGGTGGCTCGATCGCGGCCATCTACACGAACGTGCAGTACGGCTGGCCGTGGTGGCTCTCGTTCATATTCGCTCTCGCGATCTGCACGGCCATTGGCGCAATTTGGGGCATCATCGTCGTTCGACTGAAACTGCCGTCGTTCATCGTGACCTTGGCGGGAAGCTTCATCGTCGAAGGGCTGCTCATCTACATCCTCGACCACGTCTTCGACGGAGGTGGCGCGCCGGTGCAGAGCAACGTGCTGAGCGACCTGACCAATGGCACCTTGACGCCCACCGTCACGTGGATCTTCGTGATCGTGGTGGTCGTCGTCTCCACCGCCGTCCTCATCGTCAGGGAGAGGGCGCGACGCGTCGCGGGTCTGGCGGTGGCGCCGCTCTATCGGACGGTCGTCAAACTGGCCACGCTGGCCGTGCTAGGTATCATCCTCGCCCTGCTCTTCAACTCGAATCGAGGTTCCTTCGTCCCCATCGAAGGCATGCCCATCGCCTTTCCGCTGGTGTTCGGCATGGTCGTGCTCTACTCGTTCCTGCTCAGCCGCACGAAGTTCGGCCGCTACATGTACGCCATCGGTGGCAACAGCGAAGCCGCCCGTCGCGCCGGTATCCCGGTCGGCCGCTACCGGATCTACGCGTTCATGCTCGGCGGCCTCACTGCTGGCGTTGGCGGACTGTTCTTCGTCTCTCGCCTCGGGGGGTACTCCTCGAGTTCGACGGACGCGACGCTCGTGCTCTACGCCGTGGCGGCCGCCGTCATCGGCGGCACCAGTCTCTACGGCGGCCGCGGCAAGATGATCAACCCGGTCGTGGGCGGCATCATCGTCGCGGTGATCTACAACGGCCTCGTGCTCACGCAGGTCTCGGCCCCGATGGAGTTCGTTGTCATTGGTGTCGTGCTCCTAGGAGCGGTGACGGTCGACTCCGTCGCCCGCCGGAGTCAGACGCTCCTCAAATGAGTCGGGCGGCCCACGGGCCGCGTTTGATCACGGGCTCAGTGGAGATTGGATAGGTCGTTCCTGCGGATCTTGCCGTTCGCCGTACGCGGGATGGCGGCCACGTAGCGGAACTCCTTGGGCTTGGCCCAGGGGCCGATTCGCTCCCCGGCGAGGGCGCGCATCTCATCGTCGCGCTTCGTGTCGCTCACGACGAGCGCCACGACACGCTGGCCCCATTCGGGGTCGTCGAGCCCGGTCACCGCGACGTCGCGCACCCCGTCGAGTTCGCCGAGCACTCGCTCGAGGTCCTCGGGCCATAGCTTCTCGCCACCGGTCGTGATGACGAAAGCGAGACGTCCGAAGACGCGCACGACGCCGTCGGTCACCTCCCCGGCGTCCCCGGTCGGGAACCAGTCGTCACGGCCGTCCGGCCCCACAACGTTCGGCCGCGGCGCGCTGCGGTACGAGCGAAAGAGTGTCGGGCTTCGCAGGCAGAGCTCGCCGTTGATAGCGACGACCTCGACGCCAGGCAGCGCGACGCCGTCGTAGACGACACCCGAACCAGTCTCGGTCATACCCCAGGTCGTGATCACGTTGGGGCCGCGCTCGATCGGTGCGCGAGCGCCTCCGACGAGAACGCGGTAGAAGCCGCTGACGTCGTAGCGGGCCAACAGCGTCGCCACTAACGACACGTGGGTGGCACCGCGCGAAGGCGCACGTTCGAGATTCGCCTCGCTGTCCCAGAGCAGCGTCGCGTCACTCAGGATCGCCCGCAACAACACCGCGAGACCACCGATGTGACACGCGGGCAGGACCGGGAACCACACCGGCGGCGTTTCGGCGCGCAGCGTCATCTGCGTCAGGTCGGCGCTGGCGCGCAGTGCGTCCCAGGCGAGCTCCGCCGCCTTCGCGGGACCGCTCGAACCCGACGTCAGCATCACCAGTCCCACGTCGTCGTCGACGAGACGGCCCTGGGGCCGATCGCTTACTCCGCTGACGTCGAGGACGGACGTTGCGCCCAGTAGGTCGAGTTGTTCGGCGCCTCGACGTTGCGAGAGACGTTGGTCGAGCACGCTGAACGCCTGACCACTTTCGACGCACGATCGAATCGCCGCTTCGAGCTCGGGACCGAGCGGAAGATCGATCGCCAGGAGAGTTCGCACCACGGAAGACTAGGGCTCGTCACGCGAATCCCGAGGTGCGAGAACGGTAGCGTGGTGCCCATGGCTAGTACCGTCGTCCAGGGACCCCCGCACGACCCGCTCGAGGCTCTGCGGGCACGGGCGTTGCCGGTGTGGCAACGCGACGGTGACTATCGTGACGTCATCTACGAGGTCGCCGAGGGCATCGCGCGGGTGACCATCAACCGACCCGAGGTCCGAAACGCCTTTCGGCCCCAGACGCTGAAAGAGCTGGCGGGCGCCTTCGAACGGGCTCGCGACGATCTTGAAGTCGGCGTGATCGTCCTCACCGGTGCTGGACCGGACGCCTTCTGCTCGGGCGGGGACCAGAGCATCAGGGGCAGCGATGGTTACCTGGGCGACGACGAGGTCGCTTCTCGCGGGGTTGGCCGCCTCAACGTACTGGACTTGCAGATTCAGATTCGACGGCTGCCGAAGCCCGTGATCGCGCAGATCGCGGGCTACGCGATCGGTGGCGGCCACGTCCTGCACCTGGTGTGCGATCTCTCGATCGCGGCCGACAACGCGCGGTTCGGGCAGACCGGGCCGCGAGTCGGCTCCTTCGACGGCGGCTACGGTTCGTCGCTCCTCGCGAACACCATCGGTCTCAAGCGCGCGAAGGAGGTCTGGTTCCTCTGTCGCCAGTACGACGCGGCGCAAGCACTTTCCTGGGGACTCGTGAACACCGTCGTGCCCCTCGAGGACCTCGAACGTGAGACTGTCGCCTGGTGCCGTCAGATCCTGACACTCTCGCCGATCGCGCTGCGGATGCTAAAGGCGGGCTTCAACGCCGCCGAGGACGGACTCGCGGGGATCCAGCAGCTCGCGGGCGACGCGACGATGCTCTTCTACATGTCCGACGAGGCGCAGGAAGGTCGCAACGCCTACCTCGAGGGCCGCCAGCCAGACTTCGCGAAGTTTCCCAAGCGTCCATGAGCGCCCCGCCGGGGTCGTTCGAGCGCTGGGTCCTCGCGGCTCGCCCCCGGACGTTGTCATCGGCCGGCGTGCCAGTGTTCGTCGGTCTCCTCCTCGTGCGACCGGCGCCGATCGACTGGTTCAACTCGGTGCTCTGTTTCGTGGTCGCGCTGTCGCTGCAGATCGGGACCAACTACGCCAATGACTACTCCGACGGCGTGCGCGGCACCGACGCAGCGCGCGTCGGCCCCTTTCGCCTCACGGCGTCAAAGCTGGTGGCGTCGTCACGCGTGCGCAACGCCGCGTGGCTTGGCTTCGCCGTCGCCTGCGCGGCCGGGCTCGTGCTCGCGTCTCGCACGTCATGGTGGCTGGTTCCGATCGGCGCGAGTGCCGTCCTCGCGGGTTGGTTCTACACCGGTGGCCCCCGTCCCTACGGCTACTACGGGTTCGGTGAGCTCTTCGTCTTCGTCTACTTTGGCCTGGTCGCCACCGTCGGCACCAGCTACGTCCAGAACCAAAGCGTACCCACGCGGGCGTGGTGGCTCGGGGCGGTCGCGGGCTTCATGGCCTGCGCGCTGCTCGAGGCGAACAACCTGCGCGACGTCGACGGCGACCGAGCCGTCGGCAAGAAGACCCTCGCCGCGCGACTCGGTCGCGAGCGGGGCGCGTGGCTGTACCTCGCCTGCGTCGGGGGCGTCGTCGCCGCGAGCATCGGCGCGCGCCAGCTGGCGGTGGCGCTCGTCGCGCTCGTCGCGTATCTGCCCGGCCTGCGCTTCGCCTTTTCTCGGCGCCGAGGTCGAGAGCTCCTTGGCTTGCTCAAGTACTCCGCTCGCGCGCAGCTGCAACTCGGAGCGTTGCTCGCAGTGCTGCTCGCGACCAACGCGTACTGGGGCTAGAGGTTCTCGAGAAGCGCCGCGACGGCCACTGGTCGTTCGAGGTGCACGGCGTGTCCGGCGTCGTCGACGACGGCGAGTTTCGAGTTCGGGATTGCCGCAGCGAGCAGCTCGGCCTCGGCGACGAACTTGGGGTCTTTGGCGCCGGCAATCACGACGGTGGGGGTGCTCAAGGCCCGAAGTCCGTCGCCGAGATAGCCCTGCGTGCCGGTGCCGGCGAGCCGAAGTGCATCGGCGAGGCCCGGCGCGTACGAGCTTCGCGAGCGGCGCTCGCGCGGGTCGTCGGGCAGCGACGCGAACATCGGTTGCGCCAGCCACTCGTCGACGAAGGCCCGTCCGCCGAGGATCTCGACGCGCTCGGCGAGGGCCGCGTCGCGCTCGCGCCGAGCCGCGCGCTCGTCGAGATCGCGTAGACCCGCCGTCGCGCTCACTAGCGCGAGGCCGCGAAGGCGTTCAGGGTGGCGCAACGCGACGTGCAGGGCGACGCGCGCGCCAAAGGAGTAGCCGCCGAGGATGAAGCTCTCGTCGGGCACCGCCGCCGCCAGGAGGTCCGCCGCGTCCACGAGGGTCGCCGGGAGCGCGGCGTTTCGACCGTGGCCCGGTAGGTCGATGGTGAGCACTTCGTACGTTCCTGCCAGAATGGTGAGGAACTCGTGGCTCGAGTCCTTGGTCTGGGTAAAGCCGTGCAGCCACACGAAGACCGGGCCGGAGCCGACGCGACGAAGACCGAGGAGCGACATTGCCACGTAGCGTATCGAGCGCGAGCGGGGCGCAGGCGACGCTCGCGGCCACGCTCTTTGACGAGTGGGGTCGGTGCGGCCTTCGCGACGTCGTGCTCTCGCCGGGTTCTCGCTCGACGCCGCTGGTGCTCGCGGCGGCGTCTCGCGCCGATCTACGGCTGCACGTCCGGCTCGACGAACGCGGCGCCGGTTTCTTCGCGCTCGGCCGAGCCCTGGTCACCGATCGGCCGGTAGCGATCATCGTGACGAGTGGGACGGCGGCCGCCGAACTGCACGCCTGCGTCGCCGAGGCCGACCTCGCCTTCGTCCCGTTGATCGTCGTGACCGCGGATCGCCCGCTTGACCTGCACGGGATCGGTGCACCGCAGACGATCGACCAAGGTCATCTGTACGGGTCGATGGTGCGGCGTTTTGAGGACGCGGGCGCCGCCGACTCGTCCGAACCCGGCTCGTGGCGCCCTCTCGCTCGGCGCCTCTGGGACGCCGCGAACGGCGACTCGGGTCCGCCGGGACCGGTGCAGCTCAACGCTCCATTTGACGAGCCGCTGCTCGGCGAGGTCGGGAAGTTGCCCGAGCGAAGCGCGACGGACGCGCCTTCACGTCGCGCGATCGAAGATGCGGTCACCGAGCTCGACGTCGCGGGGCGTTCGGTACTCTGCGTGGTCGGTCGCGGCGTGAGCGCCGACGTCATTGCCGAGTGCACAGCGCTCGATTGGGTCGTCCTCGGGGACGCGACGGCGCGCGGTTCGCTCGCGTACTTCGACGCGCTCCTTCGTTCCGACAACTTCGCCGCGCGCTACCGGCCCGAACTCGTCGTGCGCCTGGGCGGACTGCCCGCTTCGCGAGTCCTCGCGGACTCCCTTCGGGCGTGGGAGATCCCCACGGTCGCTCTGAGTGGTGCCGGCTTCGTTGCTGACCCGGATGGCCTCGTCTCCGAGGTGTCTAAGGGACTGCCCTGGCGCGGCGTCGAGCGTCTTCGGGGGCGCCACGACTACGCCCAACGGTGGAAGGTCGCTTCGGCGCGCGTTGGCACGTGGCTCGAGACTCTTGACGCGACGGAGCCGTTCTGTGAACCACTGGTCGCAAGGTCAGTGGTCACGACGAGTGGCGACGCGGACGTACCACTCGTCGTGGGCTCTTCCATGCCGGTGCGCGACGTGGAGTGGTGGGCGCCGCCGCGCCGCGCCGCCACCTACGCCAACCGGGGGGTAAGCGGCATCGACGGTGTCGTCTCGACGACGCTCGGCGTCGCCGCTGGATCGGCCGCCATCGGTCTCGTCGGCGACCTGACCATGTTGCACGACGTCTCGGCCCTCGTGGACGGGTTGGGCGACGCGGGGGGATCGTGCGCGCTGGTCGTCGTCGACAACGATGGCGGAGGGATCTTCTCGTTCCTGCCGCAGGCGAGCGAGCTCGAGAGTGAGCAGTTCGAGCGACTCTTCGCCACCCCTCGAAACCAGGACCTCGAGGTCGTCGCGGGTGCCTTTGGACACGGAGCGGTGACGGTCGTGTCCGTCAATGAGTTGCGCAGCGCCATCGACAAGGGGCTCGCCAGTGACGGCGTGTCGGTGATTGTGGCCAAGGTGCCGTCGCGGGACGCCAACGTCGCGCTCCACCAGCGATGGAATGACGACGCGTCGGCGTTGGTCAACGGACTCGTCGAGTGATTGGATCGCTCCCGGCATCGCTGCTCGCGGCGATTCCACTCGCCATTGCCGCGGGACTCGTCTCGTTCCTTTCGCCCTGTGTGCTGCCGCTGCTCCCGGGCTATCTCGCGTTTCTCACTGGGGCGTCCGGCCGAGTCGAGGCTCCCGCGGGTCGGGGTCGCGCCGTGGTCGGCTCGATCGCCTTCATACTCGGCTTCGCCGTCGTCTTTGTCAGCTTCGGTGCTCTCTTCGGCGATCTCGGCAGCAAGATGACGAGCCACCAGCGTGTGCTCGAAGAGATCTTCGGTGTCATCACCATCGGGCTGGGTTTCTTCTTCGCCGGGTGGTGGCCCTCGTCGTGGCTGCAGCGCGAACGGCGGATTCACTACCTGCCTCGTGTCTCGGTGTTCGGCGCGGCGGCGCTCGGCTTCACGTTCGGGCTGGGATGGACGCCGTGCCTTGGTCCAACGTTGGCGGCGATCCTCGGCCTCGCCGCGTCCTCGTCGGGCGCGACCGCGGTGCGCGGTTCGATCCTCGCGCTGTTCTACTGCCTCGGACTCGGGATTCCCTTCGTGGCCGCGGCCCTCGCCACCGAGTGGGCGGCGAGGGCCTCGACGTGGTTCCGGCGTCACGCGAAGGCGATCGGCATCATCGGGGGAGTGCTCTTGATCGCGATCGGCGTGTGCGAGGTGACGGGATGGTGGCACTCGTTCGTGCTCTGGCTGCAGACGCACTTCCCGTCATCGGACGCCCTTTTCTAAGAACGCGTCACCGTAGACTGGCGCGCATGAACGTGCACGACGACTGGCAATTTCGCGGCCTGATCCACCAGGTGACCGACGTCGAGGTGTTCGAGCGCCTCGACCGGGGCTCGGTGGTCGTCTACGTCGGCTTCGACCCGAGCGGCCCGTCGCTCCACCTCGGCTCGCTCCTGCCGCTCTGCAACCTTCGCCGCCTTCAACTCGCGGGCAACGCGCCCATCGCCCTCGCGGGCGGTGGCACCGGCCTCATCGGCGACCCCAGCTTCAAGGACGCCGAGCGGCCCCTACTCGATCGCGACGAGCTCGACGCGAACGTCGCGGGAATCGGCGAGCAGATGGGACGGATCCTCGACTTCTCGCCCGGCGCCGGGAAGGCGCGAGCTCGCCTCATGAACAACGCGGACTGGCTCACCACCGTCGGGTTGACCGATTTTCTTCGTGACGTGGGCAAACACTTCACGGTGAACCAGATGACCGCGAAGGAGTCGGTGCGCAGCCGCCTCGACCGCGACGACGTCGGCCTGTCATTCACCGAGTTCTCCTACATGCTGCTGCAGGCCTACGACTTCTTGCGACTCCACCTCGATCATGGCTGCACCCTGCAACTCGGTGGCTCGGACCAGTGGGGCAACATCACGATGGGCACCGAGCTCGTGCGAAAGAGCGCCGGTGGCGGCGCCGCGGGACTCACGTCGCCGCTCGTCTTGCGCGCCGACGGGCAGAAGTTCGGCAAGTCCGAGTCCGGCGAACAGATCTGGCTCGACCCGTCGCGCACGTCGCCCTTCAAGATGCACCAGTACCTCTTGAACAGCGACGACGAGATCACCCCGGCCCTTCTGCGCTTTCTCACCTTTCTCGACCACGACGCCATCCGCGAGCTCGACGGGGCGACCGCGACGACGCCCCAGGGGCGTCGCGCCCAACGCGCGCTCGCCAACGCGGTGGTCGCCCTCGTCCACGGCGAGGACGTGGCCGCAAAGGCGGAGCGCGCGGGCGAGGCGCTCTTCAGCGAGTCGATCGCGGACCTCGATGAGGAGACCTTTCTCGAGGTCCTCGCCGACGCGCCGTCGTCGAACTGGTCACGTGACGCCCTCGCCAGCGGCGTGGACCCCGTCGAGCTGCTCGTCGCAAGCCAGTTGGCCGCGTCCAAGGCCGAGGCGCGTCGCTACCTCGACCAGGGCGGGGTGTACGTGAACAACGTTCGGCTCACGAGCGCGTCGCTGATCGGTCTCGACGACGCGTTGCACGGTCGCTACCTCGTCATCCGGCGCGGCCCGCGCACGCTGCACCTGCTGGTCGCGGCGTGATCCGTGGGCTCGCGGCGCTCCTCGTCGCGGGGCTGCTCCTCAGTTCCTGTGGCTCCGTGAGTCCCGCCACGGCGATGCGGTCGTGGGTGGCCCAAAGCGGGTTTCGGGCGAACACGAAGGTTCTCGTAAGGGACGCGGCGCACTCGGCGACGGCGCTGCGCGCCGCGTCGACCGCGCAGCTGGAGTTGCACACCGTCTGCGGCGTGCTGCTCTTCGACACGCAGACCTCCAACGCCTCGCTACCGACACCCGACACCCAGGCGACGCGTCTGCTGTCGCGCGCCTACACCGACCTCGGAGCCGGCGCCAACGAGTGCTACAGGGCAATGAGCGAAAGCGACCGCACCATTGCGCTCGCGTCGCTCGCGAAGGGTGGCGCCGCGCTCGCCGAAGGTTCGGCGCGCGTGGCGAGCGTCGTCGCGCCTTAGCTCGCCGGCGGACGGAGGTCGATCTCGAGGCGCAAGACGCCGTCGTCGAGGGTGGCGACGGCGTCGCCGAGCATCGCGAAGTCCTGGAAGTCGATCTTGGCGGCCTCGATGAAGCGCAGACGCTCGGGACCTTCGACCGGGGGCAGCCCTCGACGCTTCACCGCGTCGGCGCGATCACGGAACCGTTGGATCATCTCGTTGGGATCAAAGGCTTGGCCCACACGGCGATGCTAGAGGCAAAAGAATGAGAACGAGTTGGTAGTATGGGTTCTCAGCCTGGTGTTTTGAGGCTGTGGTCGCCGCCAGGTAGTGGCCTGCGGCCAGTGAGGAGTTGCCGTGAAAAAGGGTCGCCACCGCCGATTTGTCGAAGCCCGCGAACTGAAGCGATCAACCGGCCCTCGCGCCACCACGTGCGCCGAGTGTGGCGCGGCGCCCGAGGACGTGCACGCTGATTGGTGCCTCGCCGAAGAGGATCGCTACGACGAGATCCTCGGTTCGCTGCCGCGGGTCGCGAGCAACGAGGAAGACCCACTCGCCGCCGAGGGCTAACTCTTCCTTCGCAGCACGGGATGGGCGAGACGCGTGGCCTTCGGTCGAGTCGCGCGCTCATCGAGGTAGGCGCGAAGCCGGCCGTACACACTCGTCCCCACCATCGCCGTCAGCTCTTCGCGCATGGAGTCGACCACCCGGGTCTTGCCGACGAAGGCCGACGCCGATTCGGTGCACCACCAGTGGAACTCGGCACCACCGGGTCCCCAGTCGCGGCGGTTCCACTGCGATATCCGGGTGATGACGTGGCCGTCGTCTTGGACCTCGTCCTCGCGGTGCAGCGGTAGTTGCCAACAGACCTCGGGCTTTAGGGGGATGTAGCTCTCGCCCGTGTCGAGTGCCATGACGTGCAGCGCGCAGCCGGGACCGCGCTTGAAGTCGGGTCGGTTGAGGAAGATGCAGGCGTCCTCGACCAATTTGGTGACGATCTCGCCGTTTTTCTTCACGCGGGTTGTTCCGAGCTTGCCCTTGGCCTTGAACTGCCACTGGTCCGCGGTGAGGCGCAGGGCGGCCTTTTCGACGCGTCGTCGGTCCTTCTCGTCGACGAAGTGGGCTCCGTAGCTGCAACAGCCTTGGACGAGTTCTGGCGTCGGCCCGGTGAGGACGCCCTGGCAGCCGTTGCCGAAGATGCAGGTCCAGTTGCTCTCCAAGAACGTCACGTCGAACATCCAGGTTCGCTCACGCTTGGTGTCCTCGAAGCTGACCCACTCGTGTGCGTCGCGAGGGATTGGGGCCACGGATAAAACCTAGCGGGCGCCACGTCAACGACGAGGCACCTCTAGACTTCGGGCATGAGCTCCATCGACACCTTCGACGTGCTCACGCTCACCGACGACGCGCGCAACGTCGTGCTCGACGCGCTCAACAATGAGACGCCGAGTGAGACGCTCGCGCTCTGGGTCGAGGTGACGGGGACACGCGGTGCGGGATACACCTACGACCTGTACTTCTCCGAACTCAACCTTGCGCCGAGTGACGCCGCGATCGGACGTGACGGTGAGGTGACCATCGTGGTGCCCGCCGCCAGCGTCGATCGCTTGCGCGGCAGTCGCCTCGAGTTCGCTAACGAGGGTGGCGGCGGCTTAGTCCTCGTCAACCCCAACAGTCCGACCCCTAAAGAAGTGAACCCGGGTCTCCCGGCGGACATCCTCGCCTTCGGCATCGACGGACCACTCGGTTCGATTGCCGTCACCGTGCTCGACGAGCAGGTCAACCCCGCGATCGCGGCCCACGGAGGGCGCGCCGATCTCGTCGCCCTCGACGAAGCCACGGGCTCGGCCTACATCGTGCTGTCGGGCGGCTGCCAGGGTTGTGCGATGAGCCGACTCACGCTCTCCCAGGGCATCGAGAAGATGCTGCGCGAATCGATCCCCGAGTTGACGCAAGTCCTCGACGTCACCGATCACGCCTCGGGCGACAACCCCTTCTACACCTCCGAGTAAGCGCGCCGAAGGCGCGTCGTAGAATCAAACAATGTTGCGCTTCCTCACGGCGGGTGAGAGTCACGGACCGGCGCTCAGCGTCATCGTCGAAGGTCTGCCGTCCGGTCTCGAAGTTCGCGTTGAAGATCTGGCCGATGAGCTCGCTCGCCGGCGTCTTGGCTTCGGTCGCGGACCGCGCATGCGCTTCGAGCAAGACGAGTTGCGCCTCATCGGTGGCGTGCGCCACGGGCGAACACTTGGTTCGCCGGTTGCGGTCGAGATCTTGAACTCGGAGTGGCCGAAGTGGGAGGCCGAGATGTCGGCGGCTCCGGGAACGCCGACGAAGAAGTTGACCGCGCCGCGGCCCGGTCACGCCGACCTCGCGGGGATGCAGAAATATGGCTTCGACGACGCGCGCGACGTCCTCGAACGCGCCAGCGCGCGGGAAACGGCGGCGCGCGTCACGGCTGGATACCTGGCCAAGGCGCTCCTCGCCACCATCGGCGTCGAGGTGATCAGCCACGTCGTCCAGATCGGCACCGTTCGCTCGAGCGGTCTTCGCCCGACGCCAGGTGACCTCGCGGCGGTCGATGAGAGCGAGGTGCGGTGCTTTGACGCGTCGAGTGCCGAGGCGATGATCGCCGAGATCAAGGCGGCCGCGAAAGAGGGCGACTCGCTCGGTGGGGTGGTTGAGGTCGTCGCCTACGGCGTGCCGGTAGGTCTTGGGAGCTACGTGCACTGGGACCGCAAGCTCGACGGGCTGTTGGCTGGTGCGCTCATGAGCATTCACGCGGTCAAGGCGATTGAGATCGGTGACGGCTTCGCCCAAGCAAGTCAGCGGGGGAGTGTCGCGCACGACGCGATCGCGGTGGACGATTCCTTCGAGCGCGGCGGGGGGTACGTGCGTCGCAGCGACCACGCGGGCGGCCTCGAGGGCGGGATGTCCTCGGGCGCGCCGATCATCGTCAAGGTCGCGATGAAGCCGCTCGCCACGCTGAATCGGCCGGTGCTCGAGACCGTCGACGTGGCCAGTGGGGAGGCCACGGTGTCGTTCAAGGAGCGGACCGACGTGACGGCTGTCCCGGCGATGGGGGTCATCGCCGAGTCGATGATCGCACTCGTGATCGCGGGTGAGGCCCAGCGCAAGTTCGGCGGCGACTCGGTCGAGGAGTTCACTCGCAACTGGGCCGCCTACGTGGCGAGTCTCGGCTCGAGCGCTTCTCGCTCGCGGCCGAACTAGCGGTGGCCCGACTCGTGCTTGTGGGTCTGCCGGGCGTCGGCAAGACCTCCGTGGCGCGCGCCCTCGCCCTCGATTGGGGCTCCTGCGCTCTCGACACCGATGAACTGCTATCGGAGCGCGTCGGTGTTCCGGCGGCAACGCACCTCCGTGAAGAGGGCGAGGTCGCCTTTCGCGCGAGCGAATTGGACGCTCTCGAGACGGCGCTGACGAGCGACTGCGTGGTGGCGACCGGGGCGGGCGTCGTGACCATCGAAGCGGCGCGAATCCTTCTTGTCGACGAACTCACGCTCTGGCTGGACGCGGATGACGCCACGTTGCTCGCGCGCGCTGCGAGTGGGGAGCGGCCGCTGCTCGGCGAAGACCACTTAGTGGCGCTCGTCGAGCTGCGGAGGAACCGCGAGCCCTTGTATCGGGCTTGCGCTCGCGCGCGCGTGGACGCCAGCGGCGATCTCGCCGACGTGGTGCGCCGAGTGCGAGACCTGGCTGAGAAAGTCGTACCGTGATCGTCGACGTCGACCTCGGCGACCACGGCTACGGCGTCGTCATCGACGACGGGGCCCGACACGGGCTGGGTCAGCTGCTCGACAATCGAGCGCCGAAGGCAAAGCTTGTCGCACTGGTGACCTCTGACGCACTGGTTCGTCAGACCTGGTTCGATCTCGAGAGCGGCCGCGAGCAGTTCGTCGTCACGGTGTCCGATGGGGAGTCAGCCAAGAACCTTTCGGCCCTCGAGGGCCTCCTCGAGAGCTTCGCGGCGAGGCGGCTGTCTCGCGAAGACGTTGTCGTCGGCGTCGGCGGTGGGGCCATCACGGACCTTGCCGGCTTTGCCGCCGCGGTGTATCTGCGCGGTGTCCCAGTGATCCACGTTCCCACGACGATCGTGGGCCAGGCCGACGCCGCGATCGGCGGTAAGACCGGGGTTAACTTAGGCGCGCGCAAGAACCTGGTCGGCGCCTTTCACCAACCCCTTGGGGTGCTCTGCGACACGAGCGTCCTCGCGACCTTGCCCGAGCGCGATCGCCGCAGTGGCCTCGGTGAGGTCGCCAAGTGCTGGCTGCTCGAGGGTCGCGGCGCCGACGGTCTCGCCGACAGCTCGTTGGCGACCCTGATCACCATGGCCGTGCAGTTGAAATCGTCCATCGTCGCGAGCGACGAGCGCGAGTCCGGCGATCGCGTGCTCTTGAACTACGGCCACACCCTGGCCCACGCGATTGAAACAGTGGCGCGCGAGCGCCACGACGACGTTCGCCACGGCGAGGCCGTGGCCATGGGTCTCGCCTTCGCCGCGCGACTAGCCCGCGAACTTGGTCGCGTCGACGAGGACGAGGTCGCTCGCCATGACGAGGTGCTTGACGCCCTCGGGCTGGAGTGGCGTTTGGATCCTTCGTACGGCACCGCCTCGCTCGTCACCGCCATGCAACACGACAAGAAGGCTCACCACGACCTCAGTTTCGTCCTCGCCGGACGTGAGGGATTCGCCTTGGTGCCCGGAGTTGACCCCTCGGTCGTCGCTAGGGTTCTGGAACGCTTCAAAGGAGAGTCATGAGCGACGAGATCCTGCTGCTGTCGGGGCCCAACCTTGATCTGCTGGGCGAACGAAACCCCGAGATTTACGGCACGGTGACGCTGGCCGAGCACGTGCAGCACTTTACCGAGCGTGCGGCGGTCGCGGGTTTCGCCGTGCGCCACGTGCAGTCGAACTTCGAGGGCAATTTGATTGAGGCGGTCCACGACGCGCGGCGTCGGAGCGCAGCGATCGTGGTGAACGCGGGGGCCCTCGCGCACTATTCGTGGGCCTTGGCCGACGCGTTCGATGCCTTTGACGGCGTCGTCATCGAGGTTCATCTGTCCAATCCCGCGGCGCGCGAACCCTTCCGCCACGTCAGCGCATTGGCGGGCGTCGTCGACGGTTCGATCGCGGGCTTCGGTGGACTCGGTTACGACCTCGCGCTCGACGCGGTGGCTCGATTGCTCGAACGGGGCCAGTCGGCGTCGACCTAAGCGTTGCCTAGACTGGGCTGCGCACCGTTCACGAAAGGCTCCCGGCTCATGGCCGCCATCTCTACCTCGGACCTCCGCAACGGCATCACGATCAAGGTCGACGACGGCCTGTTCACGGTGCTCGAGTTCCAACACGTCAAGCCCGGCAAGGGCGGTGCCTTCGTGCGCACCAAGCTGCGAAACGCCCGCACGGGGGCCGTCATCGAACGCACCTACCGTGGCGACGAACGACTCGAGCAGGCCATCATCGACAAGCGCGACACCCAGTACCTCTACCGCGACGGCGACGATTATGTCTTCATGGACCAGACCACTTACGACCAGGTGCCGGTATCGTCGAAGAGCCTCGGGGACGCGACCAACTTCCTCGTCGAGACCGGCAAGGCCATGCTCATCTCCTACGACGACGAAATCATCGGCGTCGAACTGCCCGCGTCCGTCGAGCTCACCATCGCCCAGACGGAGCCCGGTCTCCAGGGTGATCGGGTCTCGGGCGCGCGCAAGGCGGCGACCCTCGAGACCGGTTACGTCGTCCAAGTGCCGCTCTTCGTCGCGCCGGGCGAGGCGATCAGAGTCGACACCCGCACCGGTGAGTACATGACCCGAGCGTAAGGTGAGCGAGCTCGGTCAACGTCGACACCGCGCCCGCGAGCGAGCCCTCGAGATCCTCTACGAGTCGTCGATGAAGGACCGTTCGCCCGCGGTCGTGCTCACCGAACTCGCCGTGAAGCCGAACGCGTACACCGTCGAACTGGTGACTTCGGCCGACGCGCACCGAGAACGTGCGAACCAGCTGATTACCGAATTCTCCATCGATTGGCCCCTCGATCGGATTGCGCTGGTTGATCGGCTCATCATGACGCTCGCCATCGGCGAGTTGCTGATGGACGAGGCGCCACCGGTTCCGGTCGTCCTCAACGAGGCCGTGGAGCTCGCCAAGGTCTATTCGACCGATGGCTCGTCGTCGTTCGTGAACGGCGTGCTGTCGTCCATCGCGCAGAAGATCCTCGAGTGAACGAGGTGCGCGCCTGATGCCGGGCATGGGGCACTCCAACATCTCGCTGTCGAATTCGATGGTCGAATCCCTCTTCCACCACAGTGCCTACGTGACGGCCGTGTTCTGGATCATCGGCACCGCCCTGGCACTGCTCGTAGCGGCGGCGCTGTTCGGGCGCTTGGCCAACTTCAACGTCTCGCGGGCAGGCCTTGGCGAACCTCGAGCGCGCACCTACCTTCGTTTCGGCTTCGGCGCGCTCTGGCTGGTTGACGGATTCTTGCAGTTTCAGCCGAGCATGCCCCTCGGTCTCGCCAACGGCGTGGTGCGCCCGGCGGTGGCCGGCGCGCCAAGTTGGCTTCACTCGCTCATGTTCAGCGGCATCCATCTCTGGAACAGCCACCCCATCGCGCTCGCGACGGGAACAGCCTGGATCCAAATCGGGATCGGACTCGCGCTGATCACGTCGAACGCCACCGTCGGTCGCGTGGCTGGCGCCGTCTCGGCGGGCTGGGCCGCACTCATCTGGGTGATCGGTAACGGTGCCGGTGGGGCATTCGCCTCGGGGGCGTCGATCCTCTTCGGCTGGCCCGGGGCGACGCTGTTCTACTTCATTGCCGGGGTGTGGATCGCTGCGCCGCCGGGCTACTTTGCACGGCACTTCTCTCGCCGCACGCTTCGCCTCGTCGCGCTGCTACTCGGGATCGCCACCGTCCTGCAGTGTCTGCCGTCGTCGGGTTTCTGGCACGGCGGTAACGCCAACGCCTTATCCGCCATGACCAAGGCGATGACCGCGACGGCGCAGCCCCACGGTCTCGCGTGGATCGTGCGACACGTCGGCGACCTCGCGGGCACGATGGGCGGAGGCTTCAATCTCGCCGTCGTGATCTGGCTCGCCGTGTCGGCGATCGGACTGTGGTACGCCAGTACGCACCCGGTCACCTGGCCGGTCTACACGCTCGCCGCCGGCGCCGTGTTCTTCTGGATCGTTGGCGAGGACGTCGCGATTTTCGGCGGGGTCGCGACGGACGTCAATTCGCTAATCCCGCTCGCACTCTTGGCGTTGTGCGCACTGCCGGCGCTTCGCGTGGCGGCACCCCTCGAGCGCCGACTCCCCGAAGAGCTCCGGTCGAGTTCCGGAGCGGTCGTGGCCGCCTTCGCCTCGGCGATGGTGATCTTCGCCGTGATCTCGATGGGCCTGGCGAGCGTCGCGTCGGCCGAGCCGACACTCTTTCTGGCCCAGAATGGTCAGGTCGGCGACGTGAACTTCAAGGCCACCTCCTTCACGCTGACCGACCAGTTCGCCAAGCCCTACACCCTCGGCGAGCACGCGGGACGCTATACGCTGCTGACGTTCCTCGACCCCGTGTGTTGGACCGACTGCCCGCTCCTGGCGGCCCAACTGAAGCAAGTTCGCTCTTCGCTCCCGTCCAACGCGCCGATTGACATCGTCGCGGTGGCGGCCGATCCTCTGCACCAGACGCTCGCCAACGTACGCCACTTCATAGGGATTCACGGCTTGGCCAACGTGAAGAATTTCTATTTCGTCACGGGCAAGACGGCGTCGACGCGAAGGGTGTGGAACGCCTACGGGATCGCCGTGACCAACGAGCCGGGCGACGTCATGAGCATCCACTCCGACGAGATGTACATCATCAACCCTTCGGGTCAGGTGCGCTGGATCATCCCGGACGATCCGTTCACGAGCTTCGCGGGCCAGCGCTCCGCCGAGAGCGAGCTACTCGCGCTGCTGCGTAAATCCGGCGTGAACTGACCGCGGGCCCCGTCTGGTGCAGCGGGGACGTCACCAGCGCGTTTGACGTCGTACACGGGCCGGCACGGAGATTGCGGGCCGCGGGCCCCGCTGGTGGGCCGTCCTAGGGTTGATGCGACCCGCCGTGGGAGGAGCTACGTCGTGCCAGGCATGAGTCGACACACGATCAATTTGGACAACGCCATCGTCGTGTCCCTCTTTCGCCACGCGTTGTTCGTCACGGGCCTGATGCGTCTCGCGGCGATCGCCGTGGTGTTCATGTTGGCGCTGGTGGTGTCGAGGAGAATCCTGCGATTCAACCTCTCGCCCGAGGGGATGAACGAACCGCGAGCGCGCACGTACCTGCGCTGGGGATTCGGAGTGATCTGGCTCTTCGACGGCGTCCTTCAGTTTCAAGTCTCGATGCCGCTGGGACTGGCGAACAACGTCATCGCGCCGCTCACGTCAAACACCCCCATGTGGCTGCACTCGCTCATGGAGCACGGCATCCACCTGTGGAACAGCCATCCCATCAACCTGGCCGTCGGCGTCGCGTGGTTGCAGGTTGGACTTGGACTGGCGTTGCTCGTCTCGAATGGACTCACCGGGCGCGTCGCGGGTCTCGTCTCGGCGAGTTGGGCCGCGCTGGTGTGGCTCATCGGTAACGGCGCCGGCGGGCTGTTCGCAACCGGCGCGTCGTTTCTCTTTGGCTGGCCCGGCGCCACCTTCTTCTACGTGGTGGCCGGAGTGTGGCTCGCGCTAGAGCCGTCCGTCTTTCGCCGATGGTTCTCGCTCATCACCCTTCGTGTCCTCGCCGTGGTCGCGGCCCTCGCGGCCCTGCTCCAGATAGTGCCGTCGGCGCAGTTCTGGCGGGGTGGTAACGCCAACGCGCTGACGGCGATGACGTCGTACATGACGAAAATCGACCAGCCCCACTGGTTGGCGTGGCTTTCGCGGAGTGTCGGTATCTTGGCCGGGACAATGGGCGGCGGCGCCAACCTGGTCATCATTCTCTGGCTCGCCCTCAGCGCCGCGGGCCTGTGGGTGGCGCCGCGCCGCGAGTGGCGCTGGCCGGTGTGGACGTTCGTCACTGGTTGCCTCTTCTTTTGGGTGACGGCGCAGGACACGTCCCTCTTTGGCGGACTCTCGACGGACTTCAACTCGTTGCTGCCGCTCGCCGTGCTCGCGGGGTGCGCCATGCCCACGTTGCAAGACGCGAGCCCCGTGCGCCGTCGACTCCCCCAAGAGTTCACGAGCAGCACCGGCGCCGTCGTAGCGACCTTCGCCACCGCGATGATCCTCTATTCGGTAGCTCTGATGGGCGCGTCAACGTTCTCGAGCGCCGAGACGACGCTCTATCAGGCCCAGAACGGTACGGCAACGTCAGTGAAGTCCCCGGCGACGGGCTTTACGCTCACGGATCAGTTCGACAAGCCGTACACGCTCGGCGAACACCGGGGCAACGTCACCCTCCTCGCCTTTCTCGACCCGCGATGCTGGACGGACTGTCCGCTGCTCGCCCAACAGCTCAAGGTCTTGCGCGCCGATCTTCCCGTTGGCGCCAAGCTCGACATCGTCGCGGTGGCGGCGGACCCGTTCCACGAGCAACTCTCCGACCTTCGCCACTTCATGGCCGTGCACCGGTTGTCCCACGTGTCGAACTTCTACTTCATCACCGGGAAGCTGGCGAGCGTGCGCAAGGTCTGGGCCTCCTACGGGATCGGCGTGACGATGACGAAATCGGACGCCATGAGCGTCCACTCGGACTACATGTTCATCATCGACCCGGCGCAAGAACTGCGGTGGGTCATTCCCGACGACCCCATTTCGAGTTCCTCCGGGAGCGCCTCGGCGGTCTCGGAACTGCGTGATCTGCTCGCCGACGAGGGCGTCCACTAACGACGCTAGAAGGTCCGGGGGACCTCCGAGTCGAGGCTTGCGCTCGACTCTTTGGCGGCCCCGTCGGGGTCCCGGTGGTGGACCGAGCGAAGGTACTCGTTGTATTCGTCGAGCGACGCAAGGGTTGCGACGGAGTTGGCGCCGGCCCGACGGCGCTCGGCGCCAACTTCCTCTCGTTGCAGCCGGCGCCACATGTAGACCGCGTAGCCCCCAAAAAGGGGCCATTCGAACACGTACGCCCATGAAAGTGCGTTGCCCGAAAGGGCGCGGTCGAGCTCGACGCTGAAGCCGGAAATGCAGATCAGTTCCGCCAGAACCAGGCCGAAATGAATTCCAAGAAATCTCTTATCTTTCTCGCCCACGGGTCTTCACTTTAGTGACGCGTGTGGATATTGTTGGTTCGGAGCCCCTAGAGAGGCGCCATGACAAGGAGCCGAGCTATGTCTAAAGGACGCAGATTGGCATCGGTCTTCGCGCTCTTCCTGGTTATCGCGGGTCTCGTTGTGTGGGGAGTTGCTGCCACGTTGACGCCGGGTGTTCCCGGTGGCGTGGTCAACTTCACCAACACGCAACCCGCGGGCCAGCCAGTGCAGCTGACCGTACAAACCGTAGGATCAATCGGCTTTGGCGCGCACCCCACGTGGGTGTCGTACCTCGTCAAGGATCCGACAACGGGAAAGTGGATGCACGACACCTCATGGGAGTTGCCCGCCAACACGGTGATCGACATGACGGTGGACCAGTACGACAGTGGTAGCCCGTTGCGCAATCAGGAGTGGGGCCAGGTGCAGGGCACGATCGGCAGCGACGCGACCCTTAACGGTAAGACCTTCTCCGTCTACGACTCGTACACCGGTACCGGCGTCGGCCACACCTTCGCGATTCCGGCGCTCAACCTGAGCGTGCCGATGGTCGGTGTCTCGGGCAGCCCGTGCGCTGTCGCGCCGTGTCACTTCAACTCGCCGCACAACGTCGAGACCTTCAGCTTCAAGACGCCCGGTCCGGGCAGCTACAACTGGCAGTGCTTCGTGCCCTGTGGGCTCGGGTACTTATTTGGAAACGGGGGACCAATGTCCACCCAGAACTACATGGGCGGCGAGCTGGAAGTGGTGCAGTAGTCATGGCGGACGAGAGTTCATCAAGCAGGGACAAGCGCACTTGGCAGCAAATGATCGTCCTTTGGCTGGTCCTGTCGGTCGCGCTGGACCTGGTGTACTGGTTCGCCGTCGGACCGCACATGCCTCCGGGGCGAATGACGTCCACCGCGAAGGACAACCAGTTCGACTGGAACGTCCTCTTCGTGGTCGCTCTGCCGGTGCTCATCGGTGTCTGGGAGTGGCTCGGTTTCGCCGCGGTGAAATGGAGCTCAAAGAGAAACGGCCCGGAATCCGTTGGTGGGCCGGCGGCGGCGGAGAACAGGCGAGCTCAGGTTTCGTGGATCGTGATCACCTCGGCGGTCGTTCTTTGCCTCGCGGTCTTCGGCACCATCGCCCTTTGGGTCGGGAACGGGTCCGGCGGCGGTGAAGGACCGAACCCGCTCTGGCAGCCGGCCGGCGCGGCCCAAGCAGAAACCGCGGCGCTGACCTCGAAGTCGTCGTGGTCACCCGGGAAGGGCGAAGTGCTCCCGGTGCAAGTGATCGCCCAGCAGTGGAAGTTCACCTACCGCTATCCAACCTTTGGCGGATTCGAGACGTCAGAGCTCGTGTTGCCGAATGACACCGAGATCGCCTTCAACGTCACGTCGCTCGACGTCATCCACAGTTTCTGGGCGTACCAACTCGAGGTGAAGGCTGACGCCAACCCGATGGTGAATAACGTCGCTTTCACGAAGACTGAGCAGCTCGGTAGCTTCGAGGTCCGCTGCAGTGAGCTGTGCGGCATCTGGCACGGTGCGATGTTCAACTCGGGCAAGGTCGTCTCCCAGTCGGCATTCATGGCGTGGGCGCAGAAAACCGAGGCGGCGAACGCCCAGAACACGAAGTACCTGCCGCCCTTCGCGTGGACCTACGTACCCGACGCCAACGGCGCCGCGGGCGGCTACTACCCCGATGGGAACGTGACGCCCTACAGCCCCGTCGAGATTTACGGTTCGAAGCAGCCTTCGTGACGAAGCAACCTTGCGAGATAGAGCGAAGTATCCCTAGTGAGGAAACGGAGATCGCGCGATGACCATCAGCGCAGAACGACCGGTTGAGGTGCAGCCCGAGGAGCCGCCTGCGTTCGTAGCGCCTCCCAAGATGAGGGGCCGCGGATGGCTCAGCCAGCACATCGGCACCGCCATCGTGTGCGGCTTCCTCGGCTACATCTTCGGACACTGGTTCGGCAACTTTATTGCGAGTTCGTATCCCTACGTCGCCAACACCGGACAGAACTCGCTCGCCGACCTCCTCGCGCTGGTGTTCATGGTGCTCGGTTGGCTGGGTGGCATCGGTGCCTTCAACTACCCATTCGCGAAGATCGTGGGTCGCGAGGCCGGTGGCGAGGTCGAGTACACCGGCTGGACGCGCTACGTGCGCTACAACCTGGACCACAAGGTCGTGGGTATCCAGTACGTCGTTGGCGTGTTGACGTTCTTCTTCACCGGCGGACTTCTCGCGATGGCCATCCGTACGGAGCTCCTGAGCCCGACGGTGCACGTCTTCAGCGCTGATACCTACATCAAGATCGTGAGCGAGCACGGCACCATCATGATGATGATGGCGTCCTCCGTCGTCGTCGGGCCACTCGGCAACTACTTCGTGCCGCTCATGATCGGCGCGCGCCGGATGGCGTTCCCGCGGATCGAGGCCTTCAGCCTGTGGATCTTCGTCGCCGGGTACTTCGTCATCTTCTCGGCGTTACCGTTCGGGGGCTTCCCGACGGGTTGGACTGGGTACGCCCCCCTGCAGACCCAGGCGGGACCGGGGATGGTGTCTTATCTCTTTGGCTTCGCCGTCATCAGTATCGGAATGATGTTGGCGGGCTTTAACCTGGCCGCCACCATCATCAACTATCGGGCACCGGGTATGACCTGGAGCCGCGTGCCCGTCTTCGTCTGGTCAATCATCGCCACGGCCGCGTTATTGACGTTGGCGTCGCCGGTCTTGACGGCGGCGGGGCTCTTCGGGCTACTCGACAAGACCGCGCAGACGGCCTTCTACGTCACCGAGCACGGCGGGAGCTCCTACCTGTGGGAGAACCTCTTCTGGTTCTTCGGCCATCCGGAGGTCTACATCATGGCGCTGCCAGGCTTCGGCATCGTCGGTGAGATCATTCCGGTGTTCTGTCGAAAGCCCCTGTTCGCCTATCGGGTCTCCGCCGCAGGAATGATTGGCGTGGCGCTGCTGTCATTCTTCGTGTGGCAGCACCACATCTTCCAAAGTGGCATCAACCCCGACATGCGGCCGCTCTTCATGCTCACCACCGAGTTGATCTCCATTCCAACCGGATTCATCTTCCTCGTTGGCATGGGGACCTTGTATAAAGCAAAGATCCGCTACGAGGTGCCGATGCTGTTCTGTATGGCGGTGTACTTTAACTTTCTCATCGGTGGCATCTCCGGCGTGTTCCTCTCGGACGTTCCGGTGAACGTGACCGTGCACGGCGGCTTCTTCGTCCTCTCCCACTTCCACTACACGATCATGGGCGGTCTCATCTTCGCCTTCTTCGGCGGACTGTACTTCTGGCTCCCGAAGATGACCGGACGCAAGATGAACAAGAAGCTGGGACTCTGGCACTTCTGGACCATGTTCGTCTTCTTCAACCTGACGTTCTTCCCGATGTTCGTCATTGGGCTCCTTGGTCAGCCGCGCCGGGTCTTCACGTACGCGAGGAACCTGCAGACTCTGAACGACTTCTCGTCGATCGCGGCGTTCTGCCTCGGGGCGTCGTTCCTGATCTTCGTCGTCAACTTGATGTGGTCGCAGTTCATCAGTCCCGAGAAGTCACCGGCGAATCCCTGGGACTCCCTGGGACTCGAGTGGCAGACGGCGTCGCCGATTCCGCCGTACAACTTCGACCGGATACCGGTGATCATGACCGATCCGTATCACTACAGCGAAGTGGGCGCCCCGGCACTGGCCGACTTCGGAGCGGGTGCTTCGGATCGCGGGAGTAGTGCAATGTCCTCCAGTACTGACGCCGATCAGTAGCGAGTAGAGAGCAACCACATGACGGACATGATCAAAGACATGAAGGGCATGAGCAACACGCCCGAGGAGCGAGAGTTCGAGTTGCGCGCCCACATCGGCGCCATCTGGAGCGGTGGCCGACTGTTCATCGCCATGTACACGTTCTTCCTCGCGTCCCTCGCCTTCAGCTACTTCTACCTACGCTCGAGCAACAACGGTCTGCTCTGGCGTCCAGATCACGTGACCGCGCCGACGGTCTACGGGTGGTCGATCTACGGCCTCTTGCTCGTCACCGCGTTCTTGGCGTTCTTGGGCCAAGCGCGGCTTCGTAAGAGCGACGCGTGGGGTTGGCAGGTCGCTGCTTGGGCCGGCGTGGGGGTTTCACTCGTCGCGTTCTTTCTCCAGCTCTGGGAGTTCGTCGTCGTGCCGTTCTACCCGGGATCGAGTGGCTACGCCTCGACGTTCATCGGTTACGCCATCATGAACAGCGTCTCGATCTTCATTGTGACGTACTGGCTCGAGACCGCGGTGGCCCGATCGATGCGGCTGAAGAAGGAGCTCGGCTCGGACACGGCGGCGTTCTCGATGCATCCCTCGGCACAGTCGTTTCGCGCCAACGTGGCGTCGATGACCTACTTCATGGGTTTCGTGGTCATCGCCAGTTCGCTGCTGTTCGCGATGTTTTATCTAATGTAGTGACGGAGGGGCGAAGGAGCCACACGGTGCGTAACAGGTTGCTAGTTGACACGCGAGATTCGAGGACGACGTGATTCCGGGCGCTGACAACTACGTCGGCCCGCAGGTCGAAACGATGCTCATTCTGTTGGGCACGTTCTTCGCCGTGGTGATATGGGGATTCTTCCAGCGTCATAAGTCCGAGTGACCTTCGCGTCAACGCCGGAGCCCCCTGCGCGACGCACTTACCTTCACGGGTTCCTAGCCGCCTTGGGCCTCGCCCTGTGGGTCGTGGCGCTCACCCCGCCATTGCTCGCGCTGACCGGAGAGTACGAGTTCGTTCAAGGGATCCAATACTGTCTCTTTGCGATCGCGATCCCCTGCCTCGTGGTCGTCGGCAGACCTTGGCGGTGGTTCGGCCTCACGTCAACGAAGGTTCGGGTGACCGACGAAGGGCTGGAGGTGACCGCGTCGCGGAAGCGACGACTGGACCGTTGGGCGCTCGCTCGCTCGGCGCGTCGCGGCTACGGCCGGTCCGCGACGTACCTTTTGCTGTTCGTTGGTCAATCGATCCTGTGGCGCTCGGCGCCGGTCGTCGACGCGCTGATTCGCCACCCGTGGCTGTCGGTGTTCGAGTCGGCCGCGCTCGTGGCCGGCGGCGTCGGGGTGTGGCTCGAACTGATTGATTCGGCACCGTTCCGGCCAACGATCGCGCGCCCTTATCGCATTGGCATGGCGGCGATCGCCCTTTGGACGCAGTGGGTGATCGCCTACCTCATGGCCATGGACAAGAACCCCTGGTACAGCGGATTCCGTTACGTCTCCGGAAGATTGCTGACCCTCGCGGCTGACCAGCAGCTGACGACGGCGCTGGTTTGGTTCATCACGGCGACGGCGTTCGTTCCGGTCGTGTTCTCGAATCTTCTCACGTGGCTCAAGTCCGAAGACGATCCTGACGAAGAGCTGTACCAGCTCGTGCGGCGGGAACGCTCGAGAGGATTCTTCGGCACGAACCCCTAGTCGCGACACTGACGCTTCGCCCCGACGGGAAAAAACGGCGGGCGACCGGGGGCGCGGTCGCCCCGGAACGATCAGATCGGGCCGTCGTCACTGGGGAGCGCCGCGAAGCGCAGGATGAGGAGCCCGAGCAGCAAGAAGACGACGACGCCAACGCCGACGCCGAGCGAGACCAACGTATCGCGGAAGTCGGTGTCGGACAAGGTGCCACTGAGCGTGAGGTGCGCCGACGAGCTCAAGATGTCTCGGACGCCCGCCAAGATTCCGATGACGAGAAAGGGTCGTACGGGAAAGACCGAGGTTCTCAGGTGACCGAAGACCGTATGAGCGATGTCGAGCAAGATGATCACGACGAGGATGCCGTCGATCGCGGCTACAACGGTCTGGGGAAAGGTGTTCCAATTGCTGAGGAACGTGACCAGCGTCCGCACCAAGACGATGCCCGCCACCAGCATGAGACTCGCGACGATCGCGTACTCGATGAGGATGATGAGCCAACGGATCACCGCGTTGGTGTTGATGTCTGGCTGATCAGGCGTCCCGAGAGAACCACTCATAGGAGGGCACGATAGCGCCGCGGTCAAAACTTGGCGAACCGTCAGGTGCCGATGAGGCGGGGGAGTGAGGGAATCTTGACGGCGTGCAAGGTAACGCCGAGGACGGCGTCAGCCTCGGTTTCATCAACGAGCGCCTTCTGCCGCTCGTTGGCGAGGCCTAGTTCTTGGGTTCCCAGGTGACGGATCGTCGTCGCGTCACCGGGGTGAATGAACAGATATTGAATGTCTCGGATAGACGCCAAGGCGTAGTCCGTGATCCATCGCTCGACGACGCTCAGCATCCGATCGATGTGTTTGCCCGACGCGGTGTCGTCAACCTGGAGGTTGTTGGTGAGGTCGTAAACGGGCTCGCTCGCGAACGAGCACGCGGTCTCGTCGCCGGTGAGCAGTATCGGCACCTGGGCCTTGTCCGACGGCGTCAGCTTGCCCGTGACGTCGAGGTTGTAGAAGCGAAATGACTCCTTCACCGCGAACGCGCAGTCGGCGAGGTCGGCGTTGATCTCCTTTACCGAAGCGTTCTGTGACGCGGCGTCCTCGGCTTTCGTGAGCGGTCGGGGCAGGTCGATGACGACCGAGATCGCCGCGATGACGACGAGGGCCACGGTGAGCAGAAACCACGGACGTCGGTACCAGACCGCCTTCGCGATCCCCAACGATGAGGTGGGCATGGACGCCGGATCGAAAGGGACGTTCTCGAAACCGGAGAGGTCGTCGCTCACCGGACAAGACTATCGGCGGTCTCGGCGATCGCTCGGGCGTAGAGACGCACGCTCGAGGGGTTGAGGGAGTACTGACCGGTACTGTTCTCGGTACCAAAGGGAGTTGCGTAGGACACGATGTTGCCGTTCGGCCCGATGAAGTACAAGACGTTGTTGTGCGACACTTCGAACTTTCGCGCGCCGACTTCGACGCGGACGCCGTAGGCCGACCAGACGCGATTGAGCGCGTCGACGCTGCCCGAGAGAAGGGTGACCGAGGGGACGTTCTCGAGGCCGGGCTCTGCCAGGGCTTCGGTGGTCGTCGAGATCGACGTCTTTTTCGGATCGGTGTTGACGATGACGAAGTCGACCTTGTCGCCGCCGGCGTCAAGTTCCCCAGAGGCGAGCTTGATCTCCGCGCCCATGACGGGACAGATGTCGTTGCAGACGGCGTTGAAGAACGTGAGCACAATGACCTGGCCCCTATGGGAGGCGAGGCGCCATAGGTGACCCGTCTGGCTGTGGAGCGTGAACGTCGGCGCTACGGCGTCGCCGAGGTCCTTCAGGCCGATGAACACCTGGAGCGACAGCAGTGTCGGCAGGTTGGGGTTGGTCGTCGGTGTCCCCTTGAGAACGGGTGCGGAGGTCGTGGTGGTCGGCGTGGATTTCCCGTACGTCTCGAAAAAGTGCTGCGCGACTTCGCCGCCGAGACCGAGTGCCAACACCGACACGATCGCCCAGACGATGAACTTGGTGGGAATCGTGCGATGGGCCGAACGAAGCCCACCCGTTCTGTTTCCGGAGTTGGCCTGCGCGAAAGCCGCTGCCCGGCGCTCCTCGCTTAACACCTCGGATTCTCGCGAGGTGTCCTCGCCGCCGGTCGTCATCTCGCCGCCCATCGTTCGCCGTCCTACTTACCATAGGAGCCCGGCGTGGACTCGCCGTGTCGCTAGCGACGCGTGGTCGCGCACGGGAGTAGATGACGCTACGAGAGAAAAAAGAGCCAGGAGTAAACTGGCGCGGTGAGCGACACCCAAGAGGTGCCGGACGGGGGGCCGGCGAATCACGTCGAACCTCGCGTGTCGGGCACGTCGGCGATCAAGCTGCACGTCACGTTGGTGTTGGGCTTGGCGTTGTGCGCGGCCGCGTTTTGGTTCGAGCTCGGCCGCGCTGAAGGCGGGAACGAGCTCAGTTGGGCCTACGTCTTTGAGTGGCCACTGCTCGGGTTGTTCGCCGTGTATATGTGGTGGCGATTCCTACACCCGGGCTTTACGATCAGGCGAGTCCGCGAACGGCCGGCGATCGCGCCGGAGTATCAGGGCATGCTCCAGGCGTGGCAAGGCGAACTTCGAAAGCTTGAACGTGATCGCGGGAATGAGGAAGGGGACTCCGCGGCGTCCTCGGGCGACGGCGTCGCGCGTGACGACGAGTAACCCGTCGTCCCTCGTGACGACCGTGCGCGCGTCGCCCTCGGGCGTTCGCGTGGCGATGGTGACACTGCTCGCGGCCGTGGCCTGTCTCACCATCAACGCGATAATCGTGTGGTTGGCGGGGGCCTTTGACCCCTCCATTGCGCACTTCTCGCACTTTCGCTTCTTCGACTACGGCACGTTGACGGTTCTCGGCGTGGCGTGCGCCGGTGCAGCGTGGCTGGTCGCCACGCGTACGGTTGCGTCGCCTCAGCGGACGTTCTTCCGGGTGGCCATCGTCGTGACCTTGGTGCTGTGGTCGCCTGACCTGTGGCTTCTCGTCCGACACGAACCGTCCCGCGCGGTCCTCACCCTGGTGATCATGCACGCGGTCATCGCGGTCATCACCTACAACCTGTTGGTGCGGGTGGCGCCGGCTACCGCGGGGAACGTCCGGGTGGCGTCAAGAACATCGCCCGGACGGCCGATGCAGCCCGCGGTAGCCGGCGCGGACGCGGCGGGTCGAACGGTGCCACGTGGCGTCTGGGCGCTGATGTTGAGCGCGGTCGGTGTCGAGTTCCTGGCCGGTCTCGTGGGCATGGCCTTCGTCCCCTTTTCGCGGTCCGACGGATGGCTCTCACACCGGGGAGAGGCGATCTATCTGGTGCACGCGCTCCTCGGCGGCGTGCTGGGGCTGGCGGCGCTCGGGATCGTGGCGCGAGTGCTCCGTCGGGCGAAGCGTAATCGACTGGAGTTCATCGGCGCCGTCACCGGCCTGAGCGGGGTCCTCATCGGAGCGGTCGGCGGCGTGCTGTGCTACAGCCACGGGCTCCGGCTTCTTGGCATGGCGGTGATGTTCGCTGGGGTGTCGGTCGCGTTCTTCGGCTTTCTCATTCCGATGCTTGATCGGGGTTCGCACGCGCCGCCCGCCGAGGCTGGTTGAACGTCGCGTCAGACAACCGGGCAACGAGGCCAGGCGCTCGCCCTTAGGGGACCGTCTCGTCGGACGAGAGCTTTCGGTACTCCTCGGCGGTCATCGTCTGGCGACCGCGGAGGACCCGGTCGAATGCGCTCGAGTTGGCCTCGTTCTTGTTGGCGAGGCGAAGGGCCATGATGATCGCCGGAAAGCACCAAAAGTCGCCGCAGACCCAAAGTATCGCCGCGCCGATCTGCTGGTCGGCGAAGGGGTTGAGCGTGGTGGGGACCATCGACGTCATGCCCGCCATGCCGAGCATCGAATTGCCAATGTCGTAGAAGGCACCCGAGGCGAGGAAGCTCAACGCCATGGCGATGACCGTCATCACCAGGTTCGTGAAGAGGAGGGCGCCCACGCGCGCGAACGGCGTCAGCGTGGGCCGCCAGGGTCGGGACGGGATGAATTGGAGCCAAAAGAGGAATCCCGAGATGAAGAACGACGTCAGCATCAGGCCGATGTGGAGATCGGCGCTGCCCATCACCGGATTGAACACCCGAGGGATCATCCATAGCACCATGACGACGTTGAAGAAGACGATGGCGAAGATTGGTGAGAACACGACGGCCCCCACGACGCGCAACGGGCCGCGCGCCGGGCCGAGGTAGACGCGTCGCAGGAGCCTTCGCCGGGCTCTTACGGGCAGCGCGAAGAGCAACGGTAGGGCTGGCGCCCCGGCCACGTAGAGCGCGGGCGCGGCGAGCATGACCGTCACGTGTTGGATCATGTGAACCCAGAAGTACTCCATCGACCAGTACTGCAGGGGAGAGACGACGCTCAGTGTCCCGACCACGACGCCGGCGTAGGCGAGCCAGGTGCGCCGCCGTCGCGCGCGGGCGTGCTCCGGGGTCGATCGAGCGTTGAGAGCGCGGAGGCCGCGTTCGTGAGCCATGATGACGAGCGCCCCGAGGACGGCGAGTTCGGGGTAGCCCCAATGCCGGGTCAGATAGTTCACGTTCGCGACACCGTCGCGAACGCGCAAGGCGCGGCGTCCATGACCCCAAATGTACCCCTGCGTACCGAGCTGGGGGCGCCCGCGCCCTTGCTAGAGTTGACGAGAGTTGTCGTGAAGCGGATCCCGTGAGGTCCGAACGACGGGAGTGACGTGGAGTACGACGAGCAGCGAGCGGCGCCCGAGCGCGCCGGGGCGTTCGTGACGACGACCCAGGTGCTCTCGAGCGGCGACGTCGATCGCGCCCTCACGCGTATGGCCCACGAGATCGTCGAACGCAATCACGACGCCGAAGCCCTGTCGCTCATCGGGCTGCAGACGGGCGGCGAACCCCTCGCGCGTCGACTTGCGTCGGTCCTCGGCGAGATCAGTGGGCAAGCAGTCGCCTTCGGCCTGCTCGATGTCTCGTTCTACCGCGACGACCTCTCGCTCAAGCCAGTGCCGCGATCCACGGCGACCTTGATCGACCACGACCTCACGGATCGCACGGTGGTGCTTGTCGACGACGTTCTCTTCACCGGACGCACCATCCGGGCCGCACTGAACGCCCTTTCGGACTGGGGCCGACCCCGGGCGGTGCAGCTCGCGGTGCTCGTCGATCGGGGTCACCGCGAGCTGCCGATCCGACCGGACTTCGTCGGAAAGAACCTTCCGACGTCCTTGGACGAGGCCGTCCGCGCCACCCTCGAGGGCGTGTGGATCGGCGCGAAAGAAGTGCGGTGATCTCGTCGCTGCGCGGTGAGAACCTCTTATCGCTACGCGAGCTGTCGCGCGACGCGATCCTTGAGGTGCTCGACACCGCGGAGTCCTTCGTCGAAGTGAACCAGCGCGCGATCAAGAAGGTGCCAGCGCTCAAGGGCCGGGTTGTCGCCTCACTCTTCTTCGAGGAGTCGACCAGGACTCGACTCAGCTTCGAGACCGCCGCGAAGCGTCTCAGTGCCGACGTGCTGTCCCTCGCGATCGCCTCGAGCAGCGTGAAGAAGGGCGAGTCGTTGCGCGACACGATTTCGACGATTGACGCTCTCGGCATTGACGCGGTCGTGATGCGCCACCGGTCGAGCGGCGCCGCGGTTCAGGTCAGCCGTTACGTGCCCCACGTGCGCATCATCAACGGTGGCGACGGCCAGCACCAGCACCCCACGCAGGGCCTGCTCGACGCCTTCACGATTCGCCAGCTTCTCGCCGAGCGCCGCGCCACCAACGGCCCCGAGTCCGGCGCTGAGCTCTTCGAGGGTCTCAGGATCCTGCTCGTCGGGGATCTTCGCCACAGTCGCGTCGCGCGTAGCGACGTCGACGCGTACGTGGCGCTCGGTGCCGAGGTCCGCGTCGCGGCCCCGGGAACGCTACTGCCCGACGACGTGGCGAGCTGGCCGGTCACGGTGGCCGACGATTTCGACGACGCGTTGGCGTGGGCCGAAGTGGTTGGACTCTTGCGACTACAGCGCGAACGGGGATCAGGCTCGTTCGTGCCCACGCTGCGCGAGTTCACGACGACGTACGGACTGACCGAGGAGCGCGCACGGCGGCTGAGTCCTTCGACGATCGTCATGCATCCCGGCCCGATCAATCGTGGCGTCGAGATTGATTCGCTCGTGGCCGATCTTCCGGCCGCCGTCATGGACCGCCAGGTCACCAACGGCGTGCCGGTTCGCATGGCCGTGCTCTACCTGAGCATCGCCGGCGCGAGGGGGGGCACTCCGTGACGGCAACTCTTCTTCGAGGAGGACTGGTCGTCGGTGAGGACTCGGCCCACGTCGCCGACCTCCTCGTGCGCGACGGCGTGATCGCTGAGATCGGCGCGCGCGTCGACCCACCAGCCGGGTCGACGGTTATTGACGCCGAAGGGTGTTGGGTCGGTCCGGGCCTTGTCGACCTTCACGCCCACCTGCGCGAGCCCGGCCACGAGGAGGCTGAGACCGTCGAGTCGGGCGCGCGGGCGGGTGCCGTGGGCGGCTACAGCGCTCTCGTGGCGATGCCCAACACCGAACCGGCGCTCGACAGCCCCGCGCTCGTCGCCTACGTGTTGGGCCGCGGGGCGGCGACCCCGCTCGACGTCGCGGTGGCGGGTGCGATCACCCAGGGTCGCGGTGGCGAGGCGCTCGCGCCGATAGCCGAGATGGCGGCGCTTGGCGTCCGGCTCTTCACGGACGACGGGGTCGGCGTGCAGAACCCCGCTCTGATGCGTCGCGCTCTCCAGTACGCCCGGCCCCTCGGCGTCCGCTTGGCCCAGCACTGCGAGGACGAGCAACTGGCCGCGAACGGCACCATGAACGAGGGCGCACTGAGCAGCCGGCTCGGGTTGATCGGTCGCCCGGCACTCGCGGAGGAGTTGATGGTGCTGCGCGACCTAGAACTCGTGCGACTGACGGGAGCCGACCTGCACTTCATGCACCTTTCGACGGCTCGGTCGGTGGCCCTAGTCGCCGCGGCGCGCCGCGAGGGACTCTCGGTCACGTGCGAGGTTGCCCCGCATCACCTGACGCTCGATGAATCAGCTCTCGAGTCCTTCGACGCGCACTACAAGGTTCACCCGCCACTTCGCGGCGCCACCGACGTCGAGGGACTCCGCGCCGCCCTGCGACGGGGCGAGATCGACGCGGTGGCGAGCGACCACGCGCCCCACGCGCCGGAGCTGAAGGACCTTCCCTTCGACGAGGCGCCGGCTGGCATGCTCGGGCTCGAACATGCCGCCTCGCTCGCCTACGAGGCGCTCGGGGCGAGCGAGGCCGATCCCTTGACGTTCTTCTCCGTTCTCAGTCGCGCCCCGGCCCGGATAGCCCAGCTGCGCGCCAGTGATCGGCGCACGGGTCTGAGCGCCCACGGCGGCGCGATGACTGCCGGTGACGACGCGAACGTGGTCGTCTTCGACCCGCGCGAGCGCTGGACGGTACATCGCGACCAGCTCCAGAGTCGCGCGTCGAATACGCCCTATGACGGTCGCGAACTCTTCGGACGGGTTCGGGCGTTGCTCGTGAACGGCGAGCTGGTCGTGCGCGACGGGGGCCTCGCGTGAGCCGACCGCCGGCGACCCTCGTGCTCGCCGACGGCGCCGCCTTTGAGGGCTACGCTGCCGGCCATCTGCCGCGCTCGGGGATAACGACGGGCGAGTTCGTCTTCAACACCGCCCTCAGCGGCTATCAAGAGGTCCTCACCGACCCGAGCTACGCCGGGCAGATCATTGCCTTCACCTACCCGCACGTCGGCAACTACGGCGTCACGCCGCTCGACGACGAGTCGGATCGTCCGTGGTGCGACGGCGTCGTCGTCCGAGAATTGAGCGACATGCCGTCGAACTGGCGCTCGGTTGGCCCTCTCGAAGGGCTGCTGCGCCAACACGCGGTACCGGCGATCGTCGGCGTCGACACCCGTCGCCTGACGAAGCACCTGCGTTCTCACGGGGCGTTGCCGGGCGCCTTTGGACACGCCGGGCCCGAAGTGGTCGGGCGAGCTGCCGCGCGCGCGACTGGCACCGACGGCCTGGACCTCGTCTCTCGAGTGACGACCGACGAGCCCTACACGCGAGGAGAGGGGGAGCGGCACGTCGTGGCCGTCGACTACGGGATCAAAACCACAATGGTTCGCGAGCTCGCGCGGCGCTTTCGCCTCACGGTCGTGCCGAGCCACGCCAGTGCGCGCGAGATCGAATCGTTACGTCCTGACGGTGTCTTTCTCTCGAACGGACCGGGCGACCCGGCCGCACTCGGCGTCCAGACCGAGGTCGTTTCCGATCTCGTCGGGTCAGTGCCCGTCTTTGGCATCTGTCTCGGCCATCAGCTGCTCGCGGCGGCGCTCGGCGGCTCGACCTTCAAGCTTCCCTTCGGTCACCACGGCAGCAACCACCCGGTGCGCGACCTCGCGACCGGAAAGATCGAGATCACCGCGCAGAATCACAACTACGCCGTCTCTCCAGGCTCGCTCGCCGACGCCGTGGTGAGTCACGTGGACCTCAACGACGGCGTGATCGAGGGCATCGGGGCCCCCGAACGCCGCTGCTTCTCGGTCCAGTACCACCCCGAGGCGGGACCCGGTCCCCACGACGCGCGCTACCTCTTCGACCGCTTCGAGGCACTCCTCGACGCCGAGCAACGGCCGGTGTACTGATGCCTCGACGAAGCGACCTCGCCTCGATCCTCGTCATCGGGTCGGGCCCCATCGTCATCGGCCAGGCCTGTGAGTTCGACTACTCGGGCACCCAGGCCTGTCAGGTCCTGCGCGCCGAGGGCTACCGCGTGGTCCTCGTGAACTCGAATCCCGCTACGATCATGACCGACCCGTCGACGGCCGACGCTACCTACGTCGAGCCGCTCGACGCCGACGTGCTCGTCGACATCATCGAGCGCGAGCGACCCGACGCCCTGCTACCCACGCTGGGCGGTCAGACCGCGCTGAATCTGACGATGGAGCTCGTGCGCCGCGGGGACCTCGAGCGTCTCGGCGTCGAGGTCATCGGCGCGCGGCCGGAGGCCATCGCCACCGCCGAGGACCGCGAGCGCTTCAAGGAGGCGATGGCCGACGTCGGCCTCGCGGTTCCCGAATCGGGCTTCGCCCACGACATCGACGGGGCCCTCGTGATCGCCCGACGGATCGGCTGGCCGATCATGGTCCGACCGAGCTACATCCTCGGTGGCGCGGGCACGGGCATCGCGAGTGACGACGATGAGCTGGTGCGCCTGGCCGGAGAGGGCATCGCCGCTTCGCCGATCGGTGAGATCCTCGTCGAGCGTTCGGTCGCGGGGTGGAAGGAGTTCGAGCTCGAGGTCATGCGCGACCGCGCCGACAACTGCGTGGTCGTCTGCAGCATCGAGAACGTCGACCCCATGGGCGTGCACACCGGTGACTCGATCACCGTCGCTCCCCAACAGACGCTCTCGGACGTCGAGTTCCAAGCCATGCGTGACGACGCCTTTACGGTGCTGCGCCGAGTCGGCGTCGAGACCGGCGGCTCGAACGTCCAGTTCGCGGTCAACCCCGACACGGGCGAGCGCCTGGTTATCGAGATGAACCCGCGCGTCTCGCGCTCGAGCGCGCTGGCCTCGAAGGCGACCGGCTTTCCCATCGCCAAGATCGCGGCGCGCCTCGCCGTCGGCTACACCCTCGACGAGATACCCAACGACATCACGCGGGTCACGCCGGCGAGCTTCGAACCGACCATTGACTACGTCGTCACGAAGATCCCGCGCTGGGCGTTCGAGAAACTGCCCGGCACCTCGGCCCGTCTGGGCACGCGTATGCAGTCCGTCGGCGAAGCGATGGCCATCGGGCGCAACTTTG
Organism: uncultured Acidimicrobiaceae bacterium; assembly: GCA_963823815.1. Classification (GTDB taxonomy): domain Bacteria; phylum Actinomycetota; class Acidimicrobiia; order Acidimicrobiales; family RAAP-2; genus RAAP-2. The sequence continues at coordinate 415,326 of CAWGMU010000001.1, read as the reverse complement.
CCGAGTCACTGCAAAAGGCGATCCGCTCGCTCGAACAGGCCCGCGAAGGATTATCCGGTGACGGTGAGTTCGCCGCGCTCGACGACGACGAACTGTGGGAGCGCTGCGAGGTGCCCACGCCCGAACGGCTCTACGCCGTACGCGAGATGCTCAACCGCGGCGGCGACCTCGAGGAGGTCGCGCGTCGCACGGGCATCGACGTGTGGTTCATCGATCAGCTCAGCTCGATCGTCGCCCGCGAGCGCGAGCTCGAAGACGGGCTCAACCTGTCCACGCTCGACGCCCGCGGCTGGCGTCGCTACAAGCAGTGGGGCTTCTCCGACGGCCAGATCGCGCGAGCCACGAAGACGTCGCCTGACGCAGTGGCGGCCTTGCGCAGCGCGCGTGGGGTGGTGACGACCTATATGACAGTCGACACCTGCGCGGCGGAGTTTGAGGCGACGACGCCCTATCACTACAGCACCTTCGAGGACACGACCGAGGTTGCGCCTTCGTCGCGCGACCGCGTCATCATCCTCGGTTCGGGGCCGAACCGGATCGGACAGGGCATCGAGTTCGACTACTGCTGCGTGCACGCGTCGCTCGCCCTGCGCGAGATGGGCGTCGAGTCGGTGATGGTCAACTGCAACCCCGAGACGGTCTCCACCGACTATTCGACTTCGGACCGGCTGTACTTCGAGCCACTGACACCCGAGCACGTGGCCGCGGTGATCGCGGCTGAGCGCGCGGCCTGCGTCAACGGAGCGCGCGTCATCGGAGTGATCGTCGCCCTTGGCGGACAGACGCCGCTCAAGCTCGCGCGTACGCTAGATCCCGACCTTGTCCTCGGCACGCCCGTCACCTCGATCGACGCGGCCGAGGACCGAGAACGTTGGTCGGCCATTTGCCACGAGATCGGCCTGCCTCAGCCGCCGGGCGGGATGGCCTTCACCTTGGAGGAGGCGCGCGCCGTGACCAAGCGCCTCGGGTATCCGGTGCTCGTGCGCCCGAGCTACGTGCTCGGCGGACGGGCAATGTCGATCGTCGACGATGACACCGAACTGTTGCGGGTGATGGCCGATCTTACGAGCGCCCACGGGTCGCTCGCGCGCGAGGACGGCGTCACGCGTGACCGGCCAATCCTCATCGACCGGTTCCTCGAGGACGCGATCGAGGTCGACGTGGACGCGGTGCGCGACATGGCTGGCCAGGTCTTCGTCGCGGGTGTGATGGAACACGTCGAAGAGGCGGGGGTGCACTCTGGCGACTCGGCCTGCGCGCTCCCGCCACCGACGTTGAACGAGCGGGTGCTCGAGATCGTGCACGACTACACGTCGCGGATCGCCCATGCGCTGAAGGTCGTCGGACTCATCAACGTGCAGTACGCGGTTAAGGACGACGACGTCTACGTGCTCGAGGCCAATCCCCGGGCGAGCCGCACCGTCCCGTTCGTCGCCAAGGCAACGGGTGTGGCGCTCGCCCAGGTGGCGGTGCGCGTGATGATGGGAGAGTCCCTCGCCGAGCTACAGCGGCTGGGGCTGGTGCCGGAGGCGACGCCGGCGCCCGAGCTCGTGAGCGTGAAGGAGGCGGTCCTCCCGTTTAGCCGTTTTCCGGGGGTGGATACCGTCCTTGGGCCCGAGATGCGTTCGACCGGTGAGGTCATGGGAATCGGCGAGAGCTTCGGCATCGCCTTCGCGAAGTCCCAACTCGCGGCGGGCACCCGGCTGCCCGACACCGGTCAGGTCTTTTTCACGCTCGCCGATCGCGACAAGGTCGCCGGGCTCGACCTCGCGAGGGAGTTATCGGCCCTCGGCTTTCGGCTCGCCGCGACGGTGGGCACGGCCGGCTTCCTACGTTCGTACGGGGTGACCGTCGAGACCCTGGTTGGCAAGGTGGCCCTCGGCGACCTCGGGGTCGACGCGGTGAAGATGATCGCCTCGGGAGAGGTGCAGCTCGTCGTGAACACGCCCTCGGGGTCGACCGCGCGCTCCGACGGGGCGGCCATCCGTCGGGCGTGTGTCGCCCACGGCGTGGCGTGCGTGACGACGCTGAGCGCGGGCTTCGCCGCGGCGAAGGGTATCGCCGACACGCGCGAACACGGGTGGCGCGTTCGCTCCCTCCAGGAGATGCACTCGTGACGCGTCTCGCGACGCATGTGGGCGCCGTCGTGCTCGATTCGTGCGTGCTCACCGCGTCGGGAACGTCTGGACTCGGCGATGAACTCGCGGGTTATGGCGACCTCGGCGAACTCGGCGCCGTCGTGACGAAGTCGGTCGCCGACTTCGCCTGGGAAGGGAACGCGGCGCCGCGAATCGGCGCCGTTGGCGGGGACCTCGTGAACGCGGTCGGGCTTTCGGGACCGGGCGTGGCGGTCTGGCGCGATCGCGATCTGGCGGCGCTGCGACGCCGTGGTGCCACGGTGGTCGCCTCCATCTGGGGACGAACGGTCGAGGAGTTCGCGGCGGCCGCGGCGGCAATGCGCGGCGCGGACGTTGTGGCCCTGGAGGTGAACGCGAGCTGTCCCAATCTGGCGAGTCGGCACGAGATCTTCGCCCATTCGCCTAGCGCGACCGCCGAAATCGTCGAGGCGGCGAGCTCGTCCGGATTGCCCTTGTGGGCGAAGCTCAGTCCGAACACGCCGGCACTGCTTGAGGTTGCCGACGCCGCTCTCAACGCCGGCGCCGCGGCGCTCGTACTCGTGAACACGGTGCTCGGTCTCGCCATCGACGTAGAGGCGCGGCGCCCGCTCCTTGGCAACGTCACCGGCGGCGTCAGTGGCCCGGGTATCCTGCCCGTCGCGCTGCGTGCGCTCTACGAGTGCTCAGCAGCGTTCCCTCAGGCGGCGCTCGTTGGTGTGGGTGGCGTGCGCACCGGCGTTGACGCCGTCGCCATGGTCATGGCCGGCGCGCACGCCGTCGAAGTTGGCACCGCGACCTTCGCCGATCCGCGCGCACCGTGGCGCGTCGCACGTGAGCTCGACGGGTGGCTCGAGCAGCACAACGTCGGACGCGTCACCGAACTGATCGGCGTTGCTCATGGCTGAGACGTTCGGCGTCCGGTTGCGGCAGCGACTGCTCGAGAGCGGGCCGCTGTGCGTAGGCGTGGACCCGAGCAGCGAACTTCTCGAGTCGTGGGATCGCCCCGACTCGGTGGAGGGGCTTGAGTTCTTTGCGCTCGCCGTTCTCGAGGCCGTGAGCGACGTCGCGGGAGCGATCAAACCCCAGGTGGCGTTTTTCGAACGCCACGGCGCCGGCGGCTACCGAGTGCTCGAGCGCCTGATCAGAGAGGCCCACGACGCCGACGTGCTCGTCGTCGCCGACGCCAAGCGCGGCGACGTGGCGCTCACCAATCAGGGATACGCCGACGCGTGGTTGGGTGACGAATCACCCCTCTCGGTTGACGCGGTGACCGTGAGCCCGTATCTCGGACTGGACGCGCTCGCACCGTTCTTCGAAGGTGCGGAGATCAGCGGGCGGGGCGTCTTCGTACTGGCGGCGACCTCGAACGACGACGGACGGACGATACAGACGGCGCGCACCGGCGACAACGAGACGATCGAAGAGATGGTGCTGCGTCGCGTCACCGCGATGAACCGACGCGACGACGGCCTCGGAACGGTTGGCGTGGTGCTCGGCGCGACGCGCGAAGCGCCGCACTTCGATCTGTCGACGTTGAACGGCCCCTACCTCGTGCCGGGCGTCGGCGCGCAGGGAGCGGGCGTCGTCGACGTGGCGCGGCTGTTCGCATGCAGCCCGTCGGGCACCGTTCTTGTCAACGTGGCACGCGCCATTTTGCGCGCGGGGCCGGACCGACGCGCGCTGCATGACGCGGCGCGGCGTTGGCGCGACGATCTGCGCGACGCGCTCTAGCCTCTTTCACGTTAGGGGAGTAGTCTGACCTCGTGACACCGACACCGCCAACCCTGTCGCAGGAACAACGGGTCGAAGCGTCGCGATTGGCGGTCGCGAACCGTCGCCGACGGGCCGAGGTTAAGCGGCTCGTGAAGTCCGGTGAGCTCTCGCTCGAGGAACTCTTTTCGCTCGCGGCGCGCGAGGAATGCGTCGCGCAGATGCGCGCGTACGACCTCATCAGCGCACTCCCGGCGATCGGCGAGGTGAAGGCTGAGCGCATCATGAAGAGCGCTTCGATCGCCAAGACGCGCCGCATTCGCGGCCTCGGTCCGAAGCAACGGGCCGAACTGTTCCGAGCCCTTGTCCGCTGAGCCACTGGTCGTCGTCTTCATCGGTCCCGGCGGCGTCGGCAAGGGCACGGTCGCGCGTCGTGTGGTGGAGGCTGACCCGCGTCTCTGGTTGAGCCGCAGTTGGACGACTCGTCGGCCGAGACCGAGCGAGCGCGGTGACGAGTACCACTTCGTCGACGACGCCACGTTCCAACGCGCGATCGACGAGGGCGCGTTCCTCGAGTGGGCGAACTTCCACGGCCATCGCTACGGCACGCCGTGGCCCGACGCGCCCGAAGGTTCCGACGTGCTCTACGAGATTGAGGTGCAAGGCGCCGAGCAGGTGTTGGCGCGCCACCCCGACGCGGTGGTCGTCTTGATCCTGCCCCCGTCGATGGAGCGACTGGAAGAGCGCCTCCACGCGCGCGGCGACGACGCCGAACACGTGGCCGATCGGCTGCGAAGCGCGCCCGGCGAGCTCCAACGGGGCCACGAGCTGGCCTCGTACGTCGTGGTGAACGACGACGTGGAGCGGGCGAGTGAGGAAATCCTCTCTATACTGGAGGGACTCCGTCGGCAACGGCGCGACCCCTCGTCAAAGGACTGAACCATGGCCGAACGCCCCACGCTCGTCGATCCACCCATCGAGGTCCTCCTCGACAAGGTGGGCGAGTCCAAGTTCACCCTCGTCGCCGTCTCGGCGATCCGCGCTCGGGAGATCAACGAGTACTACAACGGCCTCGGATCGGGACATGGTGCCCTAATTCCGCCGCAGGTGACCTCACTGTCGAATAAGTCGCTCTCCCTCGCGATGGAAGAGCTCTACGAGGGCAAGCTGCAAGTTCCACCGCCCGACCGCCGAGGAGCTCGAGAACGAGCGACTGCAGGCCGAGGCCGTCGAGCAGGCTCGCCAGGACGCCAACAGTGACCTGGACGCCTTCACCGATGCCCTCCGCGACGCCTAAGTCGTCCCCACCCCGCATCGTCCTCGGCGTCTCCGGGGGCATCGCCGCTTACAAGTCCGTTGAGCTCCTGCGTCGCCTGCGCGACAAGGGCTATCACGTCGCGCCCGTCCTGACCCCCGACGCCACGCGTTTCGTCGGTGTCGAAACGTTCTCGGCCCTCGCGAGTGAGCCCGCGCGCACGACCCTCTACGGTGACGCGGCAACGCCGATTCCCCACACGTACCTCGGCTCGAACGCGTCGCTGATCGTCGTCGCGCCGGCGACCGCGCACCTCATCGCGCGCTACGCCATGGGGCTCGCGGATGATCTTCTGACGGCGACGTTGCTCGCCACCCGCGCGCCGGTCCTGCTCTGCCCGGCGATGCACACCGAGATGTGGGAGCAGCCCTCGGTTCAGGAGAACCTCGACACGCTGCGCCGTCGAGGCGTGCTCGTGCTCGAACCCGAGGCCGGACGTCTCGCCGGGGGCGACGAGGGACCCGGGCGTCTCGCCGAACCTGAGGCGATCGCCGACCTTGTCGAGCGCATCGTTGAGGGGTATCGCGGACCCCTGTCGGATCGGCGCGTCCTCGTGAGCGCCGGTGGCACGCGCGAGGCGATCGATCCGGTGCGAGTACTGACAAATCGATCCTCAGGTCGTCAGGGCTACGCCCTCGCCGAGGTCGCCAGTCGAATGGGCGCGTCAGTGACTCTCGTGACGACCAGCGATCGTGCGCTGAGCATCGACGTCGCTGGAGCCATCACCGTCATCCCCGTCGAGAGCGCGCTCGAGCTGCGCTCGGCGATGCTCGAGCACACCTCTGAGAGCGACTGCGTGATCATGGCGGCCGCCGTCGCTGACTTCACACTGACACCCTCACCCGAGAAGCTCAAGAAACGCGACGGGGCGCCGGTGCTGCGCCTCGAACCGACGCCCGACATCCTGGCCGAAATCGTCGCGAAACGTCGCGACGGTCAGGTCGTCGTCGGGTTCGCCGCCGAGACGTCCAATATCTTGGCGAACGCCGCGGCAAAACGCCGCGAGAAAGACGTCGACCTGCTCGTCGTGAACGACGTCACGGCTCCCGGTTCGGGCTTCTCGCATCCGACGAACGAGGTCGTACTGCTCGACCGACGTGACGAGCCGGAACACGTGACGCTCCGCTCCAAAGAAGCGGTGGCGGGGGTGATCTTGGCTAGGGTGGCTGCATTGTTAGACCGAGGAGCCCAATGAGCGATCGCACCCTCTTCACCTCGGAATCGGTGACGGAAGGCCATCCCGACAAGATTGCCGACCAGGTCTCCGACGGGGTGCTCGACGCGATCCTCGCCCAAGACCCCTACGCACGGGTCGCCTGCGAGACACTCCTCACGACGGGGCTGTGCGTCGTCGCCGGTGAGATCACCACGAGCGCCGTCGTCGACATCACGGCCTCGGCGCGAAAGACGATCCTCGACATCGGCTACGACGACGGGGCGAAGGGCTTCGACGGCAAGAACTGCGCCGTGCTGGTCTCGCTCGACAAGCAGAGTCCCGATATCGCCGGCGGGGTGGACGTCGCGCTCGAGCACCGCGGCGGCGCCGTGGAGGACGAGCTCAACGCGCTTGGCGCGGGCGATCAGGGCATGATGTTCGGCTACGCCTGTCTTGACAACGACGACTTCATGCCCTTGCCAATCTGGTTGGCGCACCGTCTCTCCATGCGGCTGTCCCAGGTTCGCCGTTCCGGCCAGGTTCCCTACCTACGGCCCGACGGCAAGACCCAGGTCACCATCGCCTACGAGGACGGCCGACCGGTCGCCGTTGACACGGTCCTCGTCTCCACCCAGCACGAGGGGGGCTACGACCACGAGACGATTCAAAGCGACGTCCTCGATCACGTCATCCGCCCGATGCTGCCGAGCGACCTCGACACCAGCTCGATGCGAGTTTTCGTCAATCCCTCGGGCAACTTTGTCATTGGTGGACCGCACGCCGACGCCGGCCTCACCGGTCGCAAGATCATGGTCGACACCTACGGCGGGATGGCCCGCCACGGGGGCGGCGCGTTCTCGGGCAAGGACCCCTCGAAGGTAGACCGGTCCGCCGCCTACGCCGCGCGCTGGGTCGCCAAGCACGTCGTCGCCGCCGGCGCCGCCGAGCGGTGCGAGGTCCAAGTCGCCTACGCGATCGGGGTCGCGCGACCGGTGTCGGTCCTCGTCGAGACCTTCGGCACCGAGCGCGTCGAGCGCGCGAAGATCGCGAAGGCCGTCGACGCGCTCTTTGACCTTCGACCGGCCGCGATCATCCGCGACCTCGATCTTCGCCGGCCGATCTACCAACGCACCGCCGCCTACGGTCACTTCGGACGAGGTGACCAGGGCTTCACGTGGGAGCAGACGCCGCGCCTCGACGACCTTCGCCGGGAACTGTCGCTGGCCTAGTGACCCCGCGCGCGGTACGGGTCGTGACCGAGGTCGCCGCCGTCGACCGACCCTTCGACTACGTGCTTGACGAGTCGACCAAGAACGCTGGACTCGGTGACCGGGTGCGCGTGGACTTCAATCACCGCTCGGTGCGCGGCTGGGTGGTTGGGGACGTCGAGCCCAGTGACGGACTGAAGACCGTGAAGAAGTGGCTGGGCTTCGGACCACCGCCGAGCATGCTCGAGCTCTTGCGGTGGGCGAGCGAGCGCTGGTACGGGACGTGGTCACGGTTCTTGCACGCCGCGTCCCCGACGACGCTGGTGACGAACCTGCCGACGACCCCCGCGGCGGGGCCGCTGAGCCAAACGGTCCTCGCCTCCGCGTTGACGGTCGAACCCGGCGTCATCCAACTCGCCCCGACGAGTGATCCGCTCGGCCTCGTGCTCGGCGCCTACGAGGCGACTCGCGAACGGGCCGGTTCGCTGCTCGTGCTGGCGCCCACCGACGGTTGGTCGAGACGTCTCCGTGGTCGGCTCGAGCAGCGCGGCTGCCCGGTCGCTGGCGCCGACGAGTGGGACCGTTTGCGCGCGGGCTGGCCGGTCGCCGTCGGCGCACGGGGCACCGCGCTCGCGCCGCTCGATCGCCTTTGCGGCGCCGTGATACTCGACGCCGATGACGAGTCCTACGTCTCGAGCGCCGCGCCCACCTGGAGCGCACTCGAGGTCGTGCGGGAGCGGTGTCGCCGTGAGGGGGCGCCGCTGTGGTGCACCTCGATCATGCCGTCGCCGGTCCTCCTAGATGGCGTCGATTACGTCAAGGGGGAGGACTTCGTCGGAGGGTGGCCACGCGTCGACGTGGTCGACCGGCGAAACGGTGACCCACACGACGGCGTGTTGTCGCCGGTTGCGCTGGCGGCCGCCCACCGCGCCCTCGAGGGTGACGAGCAGGTCGGCGTGGTGGTGCTCCACCAGCGGCTTGGCACGGGCCGGCTACTCGCCTGCGCGCGATGCGGGGAGCTCGCGCGTTGCGCGATCTGTCAGCAGGCCGAGGTGGAAGACGGCGACCAACTGGTCTGCGTCGAAGGACACGAGACGCGGCCCCGTTTCTGTCGTCACTGCGGCTCGACAAACCTGCGGCGTCTCAAGGTCGGCGTGACGACGTTGGCGCGCGACGTAGGTGCGCAACTTGGTCGGCCGGTGAGCGAGGTGACGGCGGGCGGGGAGCGCGACGCGTCACTCGAGCGGGTGGTTGTTGGCACCGAGGCGATCTGGCAGCACGTGCGTCGCGCCGGCGTCGTGATCTTCGCCGACTTCGACCAGTACTTGCTCGCACCGCGGTCCTCGGCTCGCCGCGCAGCGGTCGGGGCCGTCGGCAAAGCCGGGCGACTGGTCGGTTCGCGGCGCGACGGCCGAGGCGACGTCGTCCTTCAGACGCGACGAAGCGAAGACCCGGTCGTGCGAGCACTCGTCGATGCCCGCTTCGATGACCTCATTGAAGAAGACGTCGCGACGGCGAAGCTTCTGGGCTTGGCGCCTTACGGCGCCATGGCCGAGGTGTCGGGGGATGGCGCCGCCGCGTTCGTGGCGCAGCTGACGTCAGTGAACGTCAGCGAGACGCCATCGGGCTACGAGGTGCGCGCCAGTGACGCGGCGACGCTCTCGAGCGCACTTCGCGAAGCCGTACGGCCCGCGCAGAAGGTGCGCGTCGCCGTCCACTAAGGGCGTTCTTCGACGCGCGTCGAAGGACGTAGCGAGGGGCCCACGGTATCGTGGTGCGGTGAGTACGCTGCCCATTCGCACCTACGGCGACCCGGTCCTCGTGACCCCGACGACCGACGTCGAGACCATCGACGGGAAGGTCGCCGCTCTCGCGGCCGCGATGATCGAGACGATGCAGGAGGCGCCTGGCGTTGGTCTCGCGGCCAACCAGGTCGGGGTCCAGAAGCGGCTCTTCGTCTACGACAAGGGCGACGGTCCCCAGGTGATCGTCAATCCGGTCATCGTCGAGACCTCCGGCGACTGGGTCTACGAGGAGGGCTGCCTCTCCGTGCCCGGCCTCAGCTGGGAGATACAGCGGCCCAATCTGGTTCACCTCAAGGGGTTCGACCTCGACGGCCACGAACTCGACATCGAGACCGACGAGTACGAGGGGCGCATCTTCCAGCACGAGGTCGACCACCTCGACGGGATGCTCCTCCTCGAGCGCTTGACCGATGAACAGCGACGTGACGCGAAGAGGGTGCTGCGCAAGCGGCGACTGGACTTTGCGCGAAGTGACCGCGACGGGCTCCACTCGCTCCGTGGCGAGTAGATGCGACTCGTCTTTCTCGGCACGCCCGAGGCCGCCGTCCCGAGTCTGCGAGCGTTGGTTGACGCCGGACACGAGGTCGAACTCGTCGTCACGCGCGAGGACAAGCGACGCGCACGCGGGCCGGCGCTCAGCCCGAGTCCGGTGAAGGTCGCCGCCCAGGGGCTCGGACTTCGCGTTGGTTACTCGCTCGCTGACGTCGCGACCAGTGGCGCCGAGCGCGGGGTTGTCGTCGCCTACGGACGCCTCATTCCGGCCACGTTGCTTGACGACGTGCCGATGCTGAACGTGCACTTCTCACTGCTTCCGCGATGGCGCGGCGCCGCACCGGTCGAGCGCGCGATTCTCGCCGGTGACGAGGAAACGGGCGTGAGCGTCATGTCGCTCGAGGCGACGCTCGACACCGGGCCCGTTCATCAGGAACGGCGGACGGCACTCGACGACAAGACGGCAACTGAGGTGACCAACGAGCTCGCCGCACTCGGCGCCACGGCCCTCGTCGAAGTCCTCGGCTCGCCCGACCTCCTCGCCCACCCGAGTGCGCAACGAGGTGAGCCGACGTACGCGGCCAAGCTGACCAAGGACAGCTATCGACTCTCGCCCGCGACGTCTGCTGTGATGGCGTTGCGCACCGTACGACTCGGTGGTGCCTACTTCTTCTCCGACGGTGGTCGCGTCACGGTGCTGGGGGCGCGTTTCAGCGACGAGCCCGTGAAAGAGGGCGTGCTGACGCGCCGCGGAATCGACGTCGTGCTCGGCGCAAGGGATGGCGCCTTCGCGTTAGGTGACGTGCGCCCCAACGGGGCGTCGACGATGAGCGCGTCGGCGTGGTGGCGTGGTCGCTTCCGCGACGACGAAGATCTTCGATGGACGTAGCGAGCAACACCCAGACCTAGGCTGCTCACGTGACGGCGATCGATCCAGGCCCGCCCGGCGACCTTCGCCTCGCACCCTCCATACTCTCGGCGGACTTCGGGAACCTCGGCGCCTGCGTTCGCGAAGTCGACGCCGAGACCGACTGGCTCCACGTCGACGTCATGGACGGACGGTTCGTGCCGAACCTCACGATCGGACCTCCCGTCGTCGCGTCGCTGCGCCGCTACAGCGGCCGCTTCTTCGACTGTCACCTGATGATGAGCGAGCCGGGGCGCTACCTCGAGGCGTTCCAACTAGCCGGGGCGAACGGCTGCACCATCCACGTGGAGGTTGGCGCGACGGCGATCCTGATCGAGGAGGCGAGATCGTTGGGCCTTCGTGTCGGCCTGGCCGCCAACCCCGACACTCCCTTCGCGACGGTTGCGCCGTTCCTCGGCGACGTCGACCTGTTGCTGCTGATGACGGTCTTTCCCGGCTTCGGCGGCCAGTCCTTCATCGCGGACGTCATGGGAAAGGTGGAACTCGCTCGACGCGAGATCGACGGCAACGCGCTGGCGGTCGACCTCGAGGTCGACGGCGGCATCGACGTCGAGACGGCGCCCCGCGCGGTCGGCGCGGGCGCCAACGTGCTCGTCGCGGGCACGGCGATTTTCGCCCAGCCCGATCCGCTCGCCGCCGCGACCGCGCTTCGCGTCGCCGCCGAGTCGACTCGACAATGAAGTTCGCGCTCAGTGAACTGATGTCCATGGCGATCGACGAGGGGGAGAAGGCCCGACTTCACGCGCCGCCCAATCCGTGGGTGGGGGCACTCGTCGTCGACGAGCGCGGCGTGATCGTCGGGGAAGGTCACACGCAGGCGCCGGGCGAGTCCCACGCGGAGATCGTGGCCTTGCGTCGAGCCGGCGACGCGGCCAAGGGCTCGACGATGGTGGTGACCTTGGAACCGTGTTCTCACGTAGGAAGAACCGGCCCCTGTGTCGAGGCGATCGTGGAGGCGGGCGTCGCCCGCGTCGTCATCGGCACGATCGACCCTGATCCGCGTGTGAACGGTGAGGGCGCCGCCCTGCTCAAGGCCTCGGGGATTGACGTCGAGGTGGGCGTCGACGGTGAACGCGTGCGCGCCCAACTCGCGCCGTACATATGGCATCGAGTGACTGCTCGACCGTACGTCGTGGCGAAGGTGGCGAGCACCCTCGACGGCGTCGTCGCGATGGCCGACGGCTCGAGCCAGTGGATCACCGGACCCGAGGCGCGCCGTGACGCGCACTTGTTGCGTGCCCAGAGCCAGGCCATCCTCGTTGGCGCGGGCACCGTGCGCAGCGACGACCCGGCGCTCACGGCCCGCCTCGACGACATCGTGCTCGAGCCGCTGCGCGTGGTCCTCGGGCGCGCGCCCGAGGGGGCGAGGGTGCGCCCGTGCCTGGAGCTCTCGGGCGACCTCGGACTCGTCCTCGACGAGCTTGGACACCACGACGTGCTCCAGGTGCTCGTCGAGGGCGGGCCTACGACCACGAGCGCCTTCTTCGAGGCGGGACTCGTCAATCGGGTGGTCTGGTACCAGGCCGCAGCCTTCGCGGGGGCGGTTGGCACACGATCGGCCTTGGGGAATCTCTCAACCCCTACTATGGAAGCCCTACGACGAGGTCGGATTTCCGACGTCCGTCGGGTCGGCGACGATATTCGCGTGGACGTGGAGGTCTAATGGCGTTGGCAACGGTCGATGAGGCGATCGACCAGATTGGCCGCGGCGGCATGGTCGTCGTGGTCGACGACGAGGACCGCGAGAACGAGGGCGACCTCGTGATGGCGGCCGAGGACGCCACGGCCGAGTCCATGGCGTTCTTCCTCGAGTACACCTCCGGGGTCTTCTGCGCCCCCCTGGAGAGTGAGCGGGCCGACGAGCTTGAGCTGCCGCTCATGGTCGTCGCCAACACCGAGAACCAGCGCACCGCCTTCACCGTGTCGGTCGACTATCGCCACGGCACCACGACGGGCATCTCGGCCCACGACCGTGCGGCGACGATCCGCGCGCTCGTCGACCCCGCGACTCGCCCGACCGACCTCAACCGGCCCGGACACATCTTTCCCTTGCGCTGTCGCGCCGGAGGGGTGCTGCGCCGCGCCGGTCACACCGAGGCGACCGTCGACCTCTGTCGCCTGGCCGGCAAGCTTCCAGCCGGCGTCCTGTGCGAAGTGGTGTCGGCCGACAAGTCCGACATGGCCCGCCTGCCCGAGCTGATGGAGTTCGCCGAGCGCCATCACTTGCCGATCATCACCATCGCCGACCTCATTCGGTACCGCCGCCGCAACGAGAAGCTGGTCAAGCACGTCGCGGAGGCGTCGCTGCCGACCGAGTTCGGCGTCTTCCAGGCCCACGTTTTTGAAAGCCTGCTCGACGGCGAGCAGCACCTCGCCATGGTCTACGGCAGCGTCGAGAACGTGCCCAATGTCCTCGTGCGCGTGCACTCCGAGTGCCTGACGGGGGACGCCATGGGTTCGCTGCGCTGTGACTGCGGGCCTCAGCTGCACACCGCTCTCGCGAAGGTCGCGGCGGAAGGCGCCGGGGTCGTCGTGTACCTACGCAACCACGAGGGCCGCGGCATCGGCCTCGCCCACAAGATTCACGCCTACGCCCTCCAGGAAGAAGGTCACGACACGGTCGACGCCAACCTGGTCCAGGGTCTGCCGGTCGACTCGCGCGAGTACGGCATCGGCGCGCAGATCCTGGTGGAGCTGGGGGTGAGTTCGATGCGGCTGCTTACGAACAACCCCACCAAGCGCGGTGGCCTCGAAGGCTTCGGTCTCAATATCGTCGAGCGCGTGCCCCTCGAGAGTCGGCCCACGTCATTCAACATCGACTACCTGCGGACGAAGCGCGAGCGGATGGGCCATCTGCTCGAGGGGCTCGATGACCTCGACTAAGGACACGGCCTTTGACGCCGCGGCCGCCGAAGGTCTGCAGCGCCGGGTCGGCGAGTCGCTGGAGCCGAGTGTGCCCGGGCGGGGGCTGCGCGTCGCGCTCGTCTGCGCTCGATTCAACGGGGCAATCACCACGCGGCTCTTGGCGGGGGCACTCGACGTCCTCGAAGCCGCCGGCGTCGACCGGGCCGATCTCTCGATCGGCTGGGTGCCCGGCGCCTTCGAGATACCACTCCTCGCACTCGCCTACGCTGACGCCGCCCACCCCTACGACGCCGTCATCACGCTCGGCGCGGTGATCCGCGGTGAGACCGGGCACTACGACTTCGTTGCGGGCGAGTGCGCGCGCGGCGTCCAAGACGTCCAACTCAGCACCCGCGTGCCGGTCATCTTCGGCGTGCTCACGACCGACACCGTCGAGCAGGCACTCGAGCGGTCGCGGCCCGACGAATCCAACAAGGGTCGCGAGGCCGCGATGAGCGCTCTGGAGATGGTGAGCGTGCTCACGCAGGGCTCGATCGCGTCGCCGTGATCGTCACCGGCGTCGTCGAGTCCTTCGACGTTCACCGCGGCGACGGCGTCGTGCGCAGCGATGTGGGCGAGCGCCTCTACTTCCATTGCGTGGCCATCAAGGACGGTTCGCGACAGATCGAAGTCGACGTTCGGGTGCGGGGCCAGCGTCGCGTCGGTCACGTTGGTCGTGACGAGATCGACGCGCTCGAGGCCCTCTAGCGGGAGATGCGACGCGCCACGTACCGCTCAGCTGAACGTGGCGCGTCGCTTAGGGGACGAAAGTGCCCGACACCTTGGTCGGGGGATTGCCGAGGGTGATCAGCGCCGCACTGCGCGTCGCGGCGGCGTCGATGATCGCGGTCTCCATGGTCTGGAGGGCGGCGCTGCGCTCGGCTGAGGTCGTCGCCGTGGCGAGCGTCTTGTAGTAGAGCGAGCGCGCCTGCTTGACGGCGTTCGTGAAGGCCTGTTCGATCGCGTCGCGCGAGGCCCGGTACACCTGCAACTCGTGGCGGAAGGTCCGTTGACTGGTTGAAGAACCCGGGCCGCTCCCGGCCGAGGCGATCGCGGGCACCGCGAAGGCAATCGCTGCCACCAGCCCAACTGCCGCGAGGCCACGCCAAGAGAACCGCTTCATGGGTAGATCGTACGATTTCAAGATAAGAAACGCCTGTGAAGTCACTGTCGAATCGTTGTGAAACAAGGCTTTAAGCCCTCTCGCGCTACGTCGCCAGACTGTACGCTCACCCTATGGCGGTTGGAGCGTGACGACCATCCTCGTGGTTGACGACGAGCCGGGCGTGCGCGACCTGCTCCAAGACGCCCTGGTGGGGGCGGGGTACCAGGTCCAGACCGCCACCAACGGCGCGGACGGCCTCGACCAGTTGCGCCGGCGCAGTGCCGACCTGTGCGTCGTCGACATCAACATGCCGACGATGAACGGCTTCGAGTTCCTCGAGAAATTGCGCGTGCACGACACGAAGACGCCGGTGCTGATGCTCACGGCCCGCGACTCGAGCGACGACGTCGAGCGCGGACTTCGCTTCGGGGCCGACGACTACGTCCGCAAGCCCTTCAGCGTCGAGGAGCTCCTGCTACGGGTCGCGGCGATCCTTCGCCGGACCGGTCCCGACGACGGCGACGATCACGTCCTCACGTGCGGGCCACTGGTGATGAACGTGGATCGCCACGAGGTCACCCTGAACGAGCAGGAGGTCGAGCTGTCCGCTACTGAGTTCCGGCTCCTCGAGGTGCTGCTCGAGCGCCAGGACCGGGTCGTCACGCGCGAACAGCTCTTGCGCGAGGTGTGGAACATCGACTTCGACTCCGAAACTTCGGTCCTCGATACCTACATCTCATACGTGCGCCGCAAGATCCACCACGACGACTTCGCCCCCATAACGACCATCCGGGGCGTGGGTTTCAAGTTGGTGGATCAGGCCGCTCGGAAGTGAGGATTGCAACACGCCTCACCCTGCTGTTCGTCCTCCTGACCCTGCTCGTCGCCTTCACGGTGGGCTGGTTCGCCGTCGCGATGAGTTCGCGCGCCCAACTCGCGACCCTCGACGGCAGAGTGAACGCCGTCGTGGACAGCGGACTCCGCAATCAGAACACGGCACTCAGCAACGCGCTCTACGTCGTCCAAAAGAACGACTACGACGTGACGCTGGACGTCGTGGATCCCTCGGGCGGCGTCACCCGCGTGGTGACACCGTTGGACGCCTTGCCGCATCGGCCGACGTTGGCCGACGTGCTCGCCTCAAAAACTCACGTCGTTGGAGTCGGAAACCTTCCCGGGTACCGGATCCGCTCACTCGACGTGGGCGGCGGCGACTTCTTGGTGGTCGCCGCCTCGACGGCGAACATCACGAGGCAGAACCAACACCTCGCCCTGCTCGTCGCGAGCGCCGCGGTGATCATCGCGCTGCTCGCGTTCCTGCTCGCGCGAGAGGTGATGCGCCGTGACCTTCGCACCATGGGACGGCTCATCGCCTACGCGGGTGAGGTGGCCAAGGGTCAGGGCTCTGGACCGGCGCCGCCGAGTGAGGGGAGTCGCGACCTCCAGGACCTGCGCGAGGCGCTCGTCATCATGGTCGAGGCGCTGCGCGAGCAGATCGCCTTCGAGATTCGCAACGCGGACGCCATGCAGCAGTTCATCGACGACGCCTCGCACGAGCTTCGCACTCCGCTCACGGTGGTGAAGGGCTACAACGATCTGCTGGCGGGGGGACAGGTGAGTGCCGAAGTGCAGGCGCGTGCGGTATCCCGGGTCCAGCGCGAGGTCGAGCGGATGGAAGACCTGGTGCGCGACCTACTGCTCCTCGCCGAGTTGCGAGAAGTACCTCACCACGTCGACGAGCTCGTCGACTTGAGTGAGATCGTGAGCAATCGGGTGGCCGAATTCGTACTCGAGAACCCCGATCGCCCGGTCACGAGCGACGTCGCCGAGGGCCTCACGACGCGCGCCCGCCCAACCTTCGTCGACCGGCTACTCGGCAACGCGCTCACGAACGTGCTGCGCTACACGCCAAGTGATGCCCCGGTTCGCGTCAGCCTGCGCGCCGCAAGAACTCGAGCCGTGCTCGTGGTGGAAGACGGTGGACCGGGTCTGCCGGCCTACGGCGTCCGTCCCCAGCGGTTCCAGCGCTTCGACCAGTCCCGCTCGCGCGAGACCGGAGGATCGGGTCTTGGGATGAGCATCATGGCTGACGTTGCCGAAGCGCTCGGCGGATCGATGACGACCGAGCGCAGCTCGCTCGGCGGCCTCGCGCTGCGCTTCGACTTGCCGATCGCGACAGCACCTCTCAGGATGGGGTGAGCTTCGAGGCCCGCACGTAGGCCTGCTGGAGTTCCGCCAGCGCCGTGCGGTAGAGCTCGAGGTGCTCGCCGAGACGCTCGCCGGTGGCGTCGAGGATCGCTCCCACCGTGTCGATCACGAGTTGGGCGGCCGGGAGGTCGGGCGGCGCCTCGCCCAGTCGGAGCGCTGCCAGCTGGAGGAGTACGAAGAGATGGTTGGCGAGGATCACCTCGACGGGGGTCGCTCGAAGGAACGCGATCTCGTCGGCCTCGTTCAACTCGTCTTCGGTGGCCTCGTCGCTCACGCGAACCAACGTAGCGCCGAGAATGGGCCGGGGCGCCCGTCTGGTATCGTGATTGGGCAGTTCAGCAAGTGAGGTTGGTGAAGCCAACGTCCACCCGGCCACGACGTGCGTCCGGGTTCCAGGGAGTTTTGCGCCTCGCTTGCCGCGGCGACGTCAAGGTGGCGTCGCGTTGAGCAAGGAGAGAGTTATCGCAACAGTGCCTGGAGACCACCGGGTCAACGATCGAATCCGAGTCGAAACCGTCCGCCTCATTGATCAGGACGGAAACCAGCGTGGGGTGATGCCAACCCGAGACGCGCTGGCCCTGGCGAGAAGCCTCGATCTCGATTTAGTGGAGATAGCGCCCACCGCGCAACCCCCGGTGTGTCGCATCATGGACTACGGAAAGTTCAAGTTCGACGAAGCCCAAAAGGCCAAGGAGTCACGCCGCAAGACGCTGAACGTTGGGGTTAAGGAGATGAAGTACCGCCCGAAGATCGGCGCCGGTGACTTCGCCACCAAGACGCGGCTCGTGGAGAAGTTCCTGAACGAGGGTCACAAGGTCAAGGTCACCATCATGTTCCGAGGGCGCGAATCGGCCCACCCCGAGTTGGGCAAGCGCATCCTCGACCGCATCGTCGAACAGCTCGAAGACGTCGCCAAGGTCGAAGCGGCGCCCAAGCTTGACGGACGGAACATGATCATGGTGCTCGGACCCGAGAAGCGGCCACGGACCAAGGTGACAGAGGACGCGAAGGCAGTTGCGGTGAAGGAACCTGCGCCACTCGGCGCAGACGGATCGCTCGAGGAGAGTTGAAGTGCCAAAGATGAAGACCGACAGTGGCGCGAAGCAACGCGTGAAGATTACCGGCAGCGGCAAGCTGCGCCGGCGTAAAGCGTTTCGCGGCCACTTGATGGAGAAGAAGTCCTCGGTGAGGGCACGGCGACTCGGTCGCGACACCGGCATCGCCCCCGGTCAGAGGAAGCGCGTCAAGCGCATGTTGGGTCTTTAGGACGAGTTAGGAAAGAGGAAGTCTCATGGCACGCGTAAAGAGAGCGGTGAACGCCAAGAAGCACCACAAGGCGGTGCTGAAGGAGGCGAGGGGTTACTACGGCGATCGCAGTCGCACGTTTCGCAGCGCGAACCAGGCGGTCCAGCACTCCGGGGTGTACGCCTTTCGTGACCGACGAGCGCGCAAGGGCGAGATGCGCAAGCTCTGGATCCAGCGCATCAACGCGGGCACTCGACTCCACGGCGTCAGTTACAGCCGGTTCATCGCCGGACTGAACGCCGCGGGAATCGAAGTCGACCGGCGTATGTTGGCCGATCTCGCGGTGAACGACGCCGACGCCTTCGCTTCGCTCGTCTCCCAGGCGAGCACCGCGCTCACCAAGTAGCGCGCTGATCGAGGCACTCGGCCCGTCACACCAGCGGGTGCGTCGGCTGCGGCGCCTCGTCCAGAAGCGGTCGCTTCGTTGGAGCGAGGGCGTCTGCGTGCTCGAGGGGCCCGATCTCGTCGTCGCGGCACTCGAGAGCTCCATCGAGTTCGAAGCCATCTATCTGGACGCGGACCAGGCGGAGAGCGACACCGTCGTAGAGCTCACGAAGCGCGCCGCGCGACGTGGCGTTCGCGTCTTCGCGCTGGCCCCTGGCGTGCTCGCCCGTATTGCCGACGCGGCGACGCCCCAACCGGTACTGGCGGCCGTGCGACTGCCACTGGTCGAACTCGACGGGATC
Organism: uncultured Acidimicrobiaceae bacterium; assembly: GCA_963823815.1. Taxonomy (GTDB): domain Bacteria; phylum Actinomycetota; class Acidimicrobiia; order Acidimicrobiales; family RAAP-2; genus RAAP-2. Next base: position 396,387 of record CAWGMU010000001.1, on the reverse strand, counting down.
GCCTGCGAGGGACTGGTGCTTGTCCTCCACGACGTGCGCGACCCCGGCAACGCGGGCACGCTCATTCGAAGCGCCGAGGCGGCCGGTTGCTCGGGGGTCGTCTTCACCGGTCACGCTGTCGATCCGGTCAACCCGAAAACGTTGCGCGCGAGCGCCGGCGCCATCTTCCGCGTCCCGGTAGCCGTGTCGACCCTCGAGGAGACCGTTTCATCCTTTCGTGATCGCGGGGCGACGGTGCTCGCGACCGTCGTCTCGGGAGGAGAGAGCCATCGCCGCGTCGACTTCACGCGGCCGACGCTGGTGCTGGTCGGCAACGAAGCGGACGGTCTCGACGACGAGGCATGTTCGCTCTGTAGCGGCGCCATCACGATCGAGATGGTCGGCGCGAGCGAGTCGCTCAACGCGGGCGTCGCCGGCTCGCTGATCGCCTTCGAGGCACTCTGGCGTCGTGAAGGCACCGGAGCGCCGCCCTGACCACCTAGCCTTTAAGCGTCATGACCCCATCGCCGCTCGCTCACCTCGCCGACGAAACCCAGGCTCTCCTGGCGACCATCGAGGGCTTCGACTCGCTCGAAGCCCTCGAGGAGGCGGTCCCCACGCTCACTGGCAAACGCTCAGTGTTCTCGAGGCTTCAGAAGTCGCTCGGCTCGCTCGAGATCGAGGAACGGCGGACCGTGGGGGCCGAACTCCAAGCAGCACGGCGCGTCGTCGAAGCGGCGCTCGACGACCGGCGAGTGGTGCTCGAGGACGTCGCGCGGGCCTTCGCCCTGGACCATGACCGCCTCGACCTCGGTGACGTTGTCGTTGACGGCGTCGCGTGGCCGCTCGCCGTCGGACACCCGGGCCTCATCGCACTAACCCAGCGCGAGCTCGAGGACGTCTTCGTGGGCATGGGCTTCACCGTCGCCGAAGGTCCTGAGGTCGAAAGCGACTGGTACAACTTCGAAGCGCTGAACATCCCGCCCGCACACCCTGCCCGGGGACTGTGGGACACCTTCTACGTCGACCTCGGCGAGCCCGAGACGGTGGTCCTGCGCACGCACACCTCACCGACCCAGATCCACCTCATGGAAGACGCCGTCGCGAACGGATCGCTGCCGATCCATTCAGTCATGCCGGGGCGCTGCTTTCGCCGCGACACCCCCGACGCGAGCCACCTGCACACGTTTCATCAGATCGAAGGTCTCGTCGTCGACCGCGGGATCACCTTCGGGGACCTCGCGGGCGTCATCGAGACCTTCACCCGCGCGTACTTCGGCGACGACATCGCCTCGCGGCTCCGCCCGGGCTACTTCCCCTTCACCGAGCCGTCGGCCGAGTTCGAGGTGACCTGCACGATATGTCGCGGTGCGGGGTGCCGCACCTGCTCCTTCAGCGGCTGGCTGGAACTTGGTGGCTGCGGGATGCTCGACCCGGCGGTCTTCGAGGCCGTCGGCGTCAACGGCGAGGTGTGGAGCGGCTTTGCGTTCGGCTTCGGGATCGATCGCTGCGCCCAGATGCGCCACCAGGTGGACGACATGCGCGCCCTCATCGAGAACGACGCGCGCTTCCTGGAGCAGTTCTCGTGAGGATCTCACTCTCGTGGCTCCGGGAGTTCGTCGACCTGCCCGAGTCGCCCGACGAACTGCGACCGATCCTCGACGACCTCGGCCTCGTCGTCGAGGGTGTCGAGTACGTCGGCGAAGGACTCGAGGACGTACTCGTCGCTCGAGTTGACGAGATCCGGGCGATTGAGGGCGCTGATCGCATCCGATTGGTGGTCGTCGAGGCGGGATCGGGTCCCCTCGAGATCGTCTGCGGCGCCGATAACTTCGCCGTGGGGGACTACGTGCCGCTCGCGCCGGTTGGCGCGGTCCTGCCGGGCGGCTTCGCGATCACTGAGCGCACGCTGCGCGGGGTGACGTCGCGCGGCATGCTCTGCTCGCCCAGTGAGCTGCGGATGAGCGATGACCATCGGGGCCTGCTGGTGCTCGACGAAAGCGTCGCCCCGCGCGTCGGCGAATCGCTGCTCGAGGCGCTCGCCATCACGCCCGACGTCATCTTTGACATCTCGGTGGAGGGGAATCGGCCAGACGCCTGGTGCGTCGAAGGCGTGGCGCGCGATCTCGCCACGAGGCTCCGGCGCACGCTGCGCACGCCGTCGTTGGCGGCGACCACGGTGGGCGAGTCGAGTGACGCCGTCGCCCACGCGGGCGTCGACGCCCCCGATCTGTGCGGCCGCTTGACGGTGTCGGTGCTTCGGCGCGTGCGCGTCGCTCCTTCGCCGCGCTGGGTCGCTCAACGCCTCGAGAACGCCGGCGTGCGCGCGATCTCGAACGTGGTCGACGCGTCGAACTTCGTCATGCTCGAGCTCGGACAGCCGACCCACGCTTACGACGCGGGCCGCGTGGCGAAGAGGACCCTTCGGGCTCGTCGCGCACGACCGGGTGAGACCCTCACGACGCTCGACGGCGTGGAGCGAGTCCTCGCGCGCGGGGGTCGGGGACTGGGCGACACCGGAGAGGACCTCGTGATCGTCGATGGCGACGACGAGGTCGTCGGCCTCGCGGGCATCATGGGCGGCGCCGCGACCGAGATCGACGACGCGACGACCGAGGTGTTGCTCGAGGCCGCGTACTTCGACCCGATGGCGATCGCGCGCTCATCGAAGCGCCACGGCCTTCGCACGGAGGGGTCGAGCCGATTCGAGCGCGGCGTGGATCCGAACCTCGGTCTGCGCGCCGCGGCCCGACTCGTCGAGATCCTTGCCCTCAGCGTGCCTGACCTCGAGTGGTTGGCCGATCCCCTCGACGTGCACGGCGTCATCCCGTTGCCCGCGACCATCAGGATTGAGGACGGCGACGTGCGGCGCCTTCTGGGCGTGAGCATCGAGCGCGAGACGGAGATCGAGCTGCTCGAGGGTCTCGACTTCAACGTCCGCGAAGACGAGTCGACACTCGAGGTCACGGCCCCGAGTCGCCGGCCTGACGTTCGTGAAGGCGTCGCCGGGCGGGCCGACGTCATCGAGGAGATCGCTCGGCTCTACGGCTATCGCCGTCTGCCGCGGCACTCGCCGCTCTGGCCCGAGCCGGGGACGCTCAACGGGCGCCAGCGTCTGCGACGTCGCCTGCGCGACGTGATCGTCGACGTCGGCGCGCTCGAGGTCTGGACGCCGACCCTCGGCAGCGACGCGGACTTTGACCTTTTGCACCCCGGCCTCGCGCGCGTACGGGTGACGAACCCCCCCGCCGGGGACGAGGCCGTGTTGCGCGCGAGCATGCTCACCGGCCTCCTGCGCGCGTGGTCGAGAAACGTCGAACGCGGACTCGGTGACGTGGTGCTCGCGGAGTTCGGCGTGGTGTTCTATCACCCGAGCGTCGCCCAGCACCCTCGGCTCACCCGAGGTGGGGCGGGCGGGACGCTGACGCTCGCGCTACCCGAGGAGAGCGAGCGGGTGACGATCGTCCTCGGGCGACCCCACGACGACGCGGCCAGCGCGGTCACGCTCTGGCACCTGGTTGCGGGACGGCTCGGACTTGCTGACGTCGTCGTGCGCTCCACGAGCGAGGCGCCAGCGGGACTGCACCCGTCCAGGGCGGCGGCGCTGGTCGACCGGTCGAGCGGCGCCGTACTCGGTCATCTCGGAGAGGTTGACCCTTCCCTGGTGCGCGAGATCTCGAGCGTTTCGGCGTCACGTCGCGTCGGCGTGATCGACCTCGACCTCGACGTGTTGGCCGATCCCGCGCGCGCCACGCGAACGTCGCCCCTCGTGCGCGTGCCCAGTCGCTTTCCAAGTGCCATGCTCGATCTCGCCCTCGTGACGCCGCGCGGCGTGAACGCGCAGGATCTGGCCTTTGAGCTGCGCCGCGCGAGCGACCTGGTTGAGTCGGTAACCCTCTTTGACGTCTACGAGGGTCCCGGCCTCGGTGACGACGCCCGCAGCCTCGCGTACCGGATTCGCCTGAGCGCCGACGCGCGCACGTTGGACGAGGACGAGGTCACCGCGGCGCGCGGCGCGCTGATTGGTGCGGCGGCGGCACTCGGCGCCACCCTGCGCTAGTCGTGGGCGCCGCGCTCGAGTTCGTGGGACTCACTGACGAGCGTCGTCGATTCCAGGAGGAGTTCGTGGTGCGCCTCGGCGACACCGACGTCGACGGGCGTCTTCGCCTCGACGGCGCGGCCCGCTTTCTCCAGGACGTCGCGACCGATGACTGGACCGACACGGGCGTGGTCTCTGACGACGTGTGGGTCGTGCGGCGCACCGCGCTGCGCCTGCTCGACGGTGCCACCTGGCCGCGGTACCTGGAACAGGTGGGGCTCACCACGTGGTGCGGTGGCGTCGGCGCCGCGTGGGCGGAGCGGCGCACCGATCTGGCGGTCGGCGGACGGCGCGTCATCGAGGCCGCCGCGCTCTGGGTACCGACCGATTCGAATGGACGTCCGCGACGTCTACCCGAGAGCTTCTTTCGCGTCTACGGCGAGTCGGTGAAGGAGCGCAAGATTCCCGGACGCGTCGACGTGCCGCCCGTGCCCGAGTCCGCGAGCCGTCGGCCGTGGCCGGTTCGCCAGGCGGATCTCGACCTGATCGGTCACGTCAACAACGCGGCCGTCTGGCAGGCACTCACCGAGGTGGCGCGGCCGCCGTTGCGCGAGGTAAGCGTGATCCATCACCACGCCGTCGAAGCGAACGACGACGTCACGCTCGTTGACGCGCCCGGCGCGATGTGGCTGCTCGTCGAGGGAGAGGTGCGGGTCTCCGCACGCTTCGTCAGGGTCTAGGTGGCGAGCACCGGTTGACGACTGCTCGTCGCGACGACCGAGCCCAAGATCACGAGCGGAAAACCGATTGCGATACCCACGGTGAGCGGCTCGTTCAGTCCGACGATGCCGAGCACCACCGCGATGGCGGTATTGACGTAGGTGACCACGACGGCGCGAGTGCTGCCGACCTCGCGAACGAGTTGGAAGAACGTGAGAAACGCGGCCACCGTGCACACCAGTGAGAGAACCGCGACGCAGCTCCACGTCTCGCTGGAGATCCGAGCGGGCCAGTGCACGATCGCCCACGGCAGCCACCCGATCGCGACGACCGCGGTGGCGCCCATGACGACGGTAGGTCCCGCGACGTCCTTGAGCTTCGTCGCGAGGATGACGGGCCCGATCGAGTAGCCGAGGCACACGAGCATCATGAGTCCAATCCAGGTGAGGCTGCCGCCGCGCAGGTCGAGTCCCACGAGACAGCCGACACCGAGTGCGCCGACGGCGAGGCCGAGGTAGCGGCGAGGTTCGACGTGGGCCTCGGTTTGGCGGACGCGCTGGCCCACGACCGAAAAGAGCGGCACGCAACAGATGAGCAGGCTGGTGAGTGAGCTCGTGATGTGGCGCTCCGAGGTCGCCATCAGGTACCACGGCACCCCGAACTCGATGACGCCGAAGATCGCGATCCAGCGCAGATTCTTCAGGAGCACGGGGAACTGGCCCTGGGAGATGACGAGGGGCGCGAGGACCAGCGCGGCCGGGCCGGTTCGCAGCAGTACGAGCACGCCGGGGTCGAGCTGGCGCACCGCCACGCGGATCAAGAGGTAGGGAAGGCCCCAGATCACGCCCATGGCCAGAAACAGCGCCCAGCCCCGTCGCGACATGACGGAAGTCTACGCGGCGGCGCGAGAGTTGCACTTTTGCTCCTTTGTGTGCATAAAATATCGTATGAGGGTTGGCATCATGGGAGCGACCGGCTACGCCGGGGCCGAGGTCCTGCGCCTCGCCGCGGGTCATCCGGACCTCGAGGTGGTCGTCGCGACCGGCTCATCGAGCGTCGGCGCGCGTCTCGGCGTCGAAGTTCCCGCCCTCGCGGCGAGCTATCCGAGTCTCGTCGTCGTAGCGCCCGAACGAATCGCTGACGACGAGCTTGACGTCGTGTTCCTCGCGCTGCCCCACGGGGAGAGCCGGCGCCACGTGCCAGCGCTGCACCAAGCCGGGGTGATGGTCGTCGACCTCGGCGCCGACTTTCGACTGAAGGACCCGGCCGACTACGAGCGCTGGTACGGGTTCGAGCACCGAGCGAGCGACTTGCTCTCCTCATCGGTCTACGCGCTGGTGGAGCGTCACCGCGACGAACTGTCGGGAGCCTCACTGCTCGCGGTGCCCGGGTGCTACCCAACGGCGAGCGCCCTCGCCCTCGGTCCGTTCCTCGACGCGGGGCTGATCGAGCGTCACGACATCATCGTCAACGCGCTCAGCGGCGTGTCCGGTGCCGGCCGCGCGATCAGTGAGCGGCTGCACTATTCGCGGCTGGCGAACAACGCCGAGGCCTACGGGCTTCTCACGCACCGCCACACACCCGAGATCCAACAAGAGCTTGGCGCGGAGGTCCTCTTCACGCCGCACCTGGTGCCGGTGAGCCGGGGCATGCTCGTCACGGCCTACGCCCGCGTGACCGACGCGAACCTCTCGAGTGCCGACGCGATCGAGGTGCTGCGCACGGCCTACGAACATGACCCCTTCGTCGTTGTCACTGATGAGCCGCCGACCTTGAAGGACCCCCTCGGCAGCAACCTGTGCTTCGTGAGCGCTCGCGTGGACGAGCGGACGGGCTGGCTGCTCGCGATGAGTTCGCTCGACAACCTAGGTAAGGGCGCGGCGGGACAGGCGGTTCAGGCCTGGAACGTCGCGACCGGACGTGACGAACGCGCCGGCCTCTCGAGTGCGGGGGTGACGCCGTGACGTCCTACGTCGTGAAGGTGGGCGGACACGCGCTCGACTCGCTCGAGCCCGACGCTACGGTGCTGGTGGCGCTCGCGAGCGACGTCGCCGCGCTGCGCGACGAGGGCAGCGACGTCATCGTCGTGCACGGCGGCGGACCCCAGATCGAGGCGTTGCTCTCGTCGGTGGGCCTCGTTGGCCGGTTCCACGAAGGTCTCCGCGTCACCGACGAGGTAACCATGGAGTACGTCGCGATGGCCCTCGGCCACGTCAACCTCCATCTGGTCGCGGCCTTCGAACAGTCGGGAGTCGCCTGCGTCGGGCTTTCGGGCGCGGACCGCTCGCTCTTGCGCGCGACCGCCCTCGGCAACGCCTGGGGTCGGGCCGGGGGCTCGCCGAAAGTCGACGCCGAGATCGTCACGACGCTCTGGCGCAGCGGCGTCACGCCGGTCACGAGTCCGCTCGCGCTCGACGAGGCGGGAGCGCTGGTCAACTGCAACGCCGACGCGGCAGCGGGGGCCCTCGCCGGCGCACTCGGCGCTCGCACGCTGGTGCTCTTGAGCGACGTCGACCAGCTCCGCGGCGACGCGCACGACGAGACGACGGCCCTGGCTTCGGTCAACGGCTCCGAGGTGCGCCGACTGCTCGAAGAGGGCCGCGCCCGCGAGGGCATGCGTCCGAAGATGCTCGCTGCCCTCGAGGCGCTCGAGAGTGGGGCGGAGCGCGTGCTCGTCGCCAACGGCACACGACCGCACGCGCTGCGCGACGCGCTTTCTGGCGTGACGAAGACCACCGAGGTCGTGCGATGAGAGCAACGGACGTCCCGCTACAGAGACCGGAACCTGACGTGAGAGGAAGACCATGACGAAGACGCAACGGCAACACCGCATCGGCGAGCTGATCGATCGCGACGTGATCTCGACCGCCGCCCAGATCGTGGCGAAGCTGCGCGAGGAGGGAATCGCCGCGACGCAGGCCACGGTGACCCGTGACCTCCAAGAGATCGGCACCATCAAGGTGCGCGACGAGCACGGCACTCGGCGCATCGTGTTCGCGGCGTCGCCGCAGATCGCGCCCGCACCCCTCGATCACCTTCGGCGCATGATGGGGGAGTGGGTCGTCTCGGTCGCGAGTTCGGGCAATCTGGTCGTAGTCCGCACGCCGCCGGGTTGCGCCCACGTCGTCGCCTCGGCGCTCGATCGCAGCGCCCTGCGCGGCGTCCTCGGCTCGGTTGCCGGTGACGACACGCTGCTCGTCATCGCCGCGGACGAGCACGGCGGCGAGAAGCTCGCCGAGGAGTTTCGGGTCCTCGCGGGACTTGACCTGAATGACGACACGAAGACGACGCGGCCATGACCAAGCGCGTGATTCTCGCCTACAGCGGAGGACTGGACACCTCGGTCGCCGTCCGGTGGATGATCCAGGAGTGGGGGGTTGAGGTGGTGTGCGTCCTCGTCGACGTCGGCCAAGACGTCGGTGCCGAGAGCTTCGCCGACATTCGGGCCCGCGCACTGGCGGCGGGTGCCCTCGAGTGCGTCGTCGTCGACGCGAAGCGCGAGATGGCCGAGGAGTTCTGCGCCAAGGCAATCGCGGCGAACGCGCGCTACGAGGGCAAGTACCCCTTGGTTTCGGCACTGTCGCGGCCAGTGATCGTGCGCCACCTCGTCGATCAGGCCCGATCGTTCGGCGCCCACGCGGTCGCTCACGGTTGCACCGGAAAAGGAAACGACCAGGTGCGCTTCGAGGTAGGCACGCGCGCACTCGCGCCCGACCTCGAGGTGCTCGCCCCGGCGCGCAACTGGGGGATGACGCGCCTAGATTCGGTGGACTTCGCCGAGAAGTGGGACATTCCTGTAAAGGCGACGCGCGAGAAGATCTACTCGATCGACGAGAACCTCTGGGGACGGGCCATCGAGTGCGGCGCCATCGAGGACCCGTGGGCGGCGCCACCCGAAGAGCCCTACACGCTCACTCGGGTCACCAACCTCGAGCCGGTGGAGCTCACGATCGGCTTCACGCGCGGCGTACCGACCTCGATCGACGATGCGCCAATGGACCTGGCGACGCTCATCGCGGGTCTCAACGTCCGTGCGGGCTCGACGGGATTCGGTCGCCTGGACATGGTCGAAAACCGGCGTGTGGGCATCAAGAGCCGTGAGGTCTACGAGTGTCCGGCGGCGCTCGCGTTGATCGCGGCCCACGCGGACCTCGAGGACCTCGTGCTCGAACGCGACGTCCATCACGAGAAGGGCCGACTGGAGACGCGCTGGGCCGAACTGGTCTACGACGGCATGTGGTTCTCCCCGCTCAAGGAGGCGCTCGACGCCTTCATTGCCGACACGCAGCGCCACGTGACGGGAGAGGTCCGCGTGCGTTTCGAGGCACCGGGATTGATGCGCGTCGTCGGCCGACGCAGTCCGGTCGCGCTCTACGACTACGGGTTGGCCACCTACGACGCGGCCGACACGTTCCGTCACCGCGACGCCGAGGGTTTTGTCAACATCTACGGGCTTGGCGTGAAGACCTGGGCCGCTCGACAGGGCGCGAAGGACGCCACGCCGCCGACGTGACGCTCTGGTCTGGTCGCTTTTCGTCGCCGATGGACGACACGCTCTGGCAGCTCTCGGAGAGCTACTCCTTCGACCACGTGCTCTACGCGCACGACCTTCTCGCCAGCGCGGCGCACGTGCAGGGTCTCGTGGAGAGTGGCCTGCTCGACGTGGCTGAAGGCGCCTCGCTGCTCGCGGCCCTCGAACAGATCCGCGAGGAGTTCGCGAGTGGTGCCTTTGTCGCGGGGCCGCGCGACGAGGACGTCCACTCGGCCATCGAACGCCGGGCGACCGAGCTCGCGGGTGACGTCGGCGCGAAGCTCCATACCGGTCGTAGCCGCAACGATCAGGTAGCCACGACGCTGCGGCTCTTCACTCGCGATGCCGTCACCGAAATCGCGAGCGCCACGCTCGACCTCGCGTCATCGCTCGTCTCGATCGGAGCGGGATTCCCCGACGCCTACCTGCCGGGCTACACGCATCTGCAACGGGCCCAGCCGGTCTTGCTCACCCATCACCTGAACAGCCCACGTTGTCGCCCTGCTGCGCGACGCGGACCGCCTGCTCGACGCGCGCGACCGTCTCGAGGTCTCCCCACTCGGAGCGGGGGCGGTCGCCGGCACGTCTTTGCCCCTGGTGCCCTCAGCGACGGCGGCATTGCTCGGCTTCGCCGAGGCGTTCATGAACTCGATGGACGCCGTGAGTGATCGGGACTTCGTCGCCGAGACCCTCTTTGACGTGGCGCTGCTCGGCGTGCATCTTTCACGGATGGGCGAGGAACTGGTGCTCTGGACGACCTCGGAGTTTGGCTTCGCCACGCTCGGCGACGAGTTCACGACCGGCTCGTCGATGCTGCCCCAGAAGAAGAACAGTGACGTCGCCGAACTCTCGCGGGCGAAGAGCGGTCGGTTGGTCGGCAATCTCACCGGGCTGCTCGTCACTCTGAAGGGGCTTCCCCTCTCGTACAACCGCGATCTCCAAGAGGACAAAGAGCCGCTCTTCGACTCGGTGCGCCAGGTGCTCTTGGTGCTGCGAGCGCTGACGGGTGCGTACCGGTCGATGGAGTTTCACGAGTCCGTCGCCGCGGCCGCCGCGGGCGACGAGTTCCTCGTGGCCGTCGACCTCGCCGAAGAGCTCGTCGTCGCTGGCGTGCCGTTTCGTCGGGCCCACGAGCGCGTCGGCGCTCTCGTCGCCGAGGCGCTGGCGTCGGGCCGCTCGTTGCGAGAGGTCGTCGCGTCCGACGAATCACTGCGTCATCTCGTCGGCCTCTTCGACGAGGGCGTCGCGCTCTCGCGGCGCCGCTCGCCGGGCGCTTCAGGGCCGGCCGCGCGCGAGGACCAGATGACACGCGTGCTCGCCCGGCTCGAGGAGACGCGCGCCCGGATCTAGGGCACCAGCGATGTCGCAACGCCCGGTCAGACTGGGGTGGTGAAGGAGCCCGTAGCGCTGCGAAGCCCGTCGATGAACGGGACGGACCACCTGCTGACGCCGTCGAAGATCACGGCGTGGTTGGGATGTGACCACTACCTCACCCTGCGCAACCAAGTCGAGTCCGGACTGTACGTGCCGAGTCCGACGCCGCTCAATGAGCTCGCCGAGATCCTGATCGACAAGGGCATTACCCACGAAGCGGCCTGCCTCGAGGACTACGAGGCGATGGGCCGAACCGTTTACGAGGTGCCTCGACGCAACGCGAACGAGACCTTCGAGGAGTGGGTGACGCGAGTCGACGGTTCGCTCACCAAGGGTTTTGACGTCGTCTACCAGATGCCCTTCGTGCACGACGGCATGCGCGGCATCGCTGACTTTCTCGTGCGCCTCGACGAGCCCGTGGTGGGTTACGCCAGCTACGAACCGGTCGACGCCAAGCTCACGAGGAATCGGGCGAAGCCAGGTCACGTCCTGCAGTTGTGTTTCTACGCCGAGGCGATCGCCGCGATGACCGGCAGCGCGCCTCGCCAGATGCACCTGTGGCTCGGGTCTGGTGACGTCGAGACCTACCTCGTCGAGGAGTTCTCGCCCTACTGGCGACGCCTTCGCCGTCAGCTGGGTGTCCTGCTCGCGAGCGAGGCGAGTGACGCGACGCGACCGCGGCCGTGTGACACGTGCGAATACTGCGAGTTCCAACGTCACTGCGAGCAGCAGTGGCGCGCCGAAGACTCGGTGGCCTTCGTCGCCGGAAGCCGCGCGGGCGAGCGAGACGCCCTCGAAAGTGCCGCGGTCCTCACGATCGCCCAGCTCGCTCGACGCGACGAACCGGTCGACGGACTGCGCAGCGAGAAACTCGCGCGCCTGACCCGTCAGGCGGCCCTGCAGGTCGCCTCTCGCGACGCACCCACCGATCCGCCGGCCTTCGAGCTCATCGAGGCGGGCGAGGACCCGGTCTACGGTCACGGCTTCGAGCTGCTGCCCGAGCCCAATGAGGGCGACGTGTTCTTCGACTTCGAGGGCGACCCGTTTTGGACCCCGAAGAGTGATCTCGTCTTCCTCGCCGGTCTCTGGTACCGCGAGGGCGACGAGTGGGTCTACGACGGGCGGTGGGCGCACCAGCTCGACGAGCAACAGAGCATGATCAAGGGCCTGGTTGACTTCTTCGCGCGGCGGCGCGCGACCCATCCCTTGATGCACGTGTACCACTACAACCACACGGAGAAGTCGACGATCGAACGGCTCATGCGCGACGCCGAGGACGAGCAGCTCTTCGCGAGCCTCGTCGAATCGGGCCTCTTCGTTGACCTCTTCAGCGTGGCGCGCAACGCGGTGCGCGTCGGCACCGAGTCCTACGGTCTGAAACACCTGGAACACCTCGTCGCCTTCGAGCGCAGCTCGGGCATCGAGCAGGGGGCCGCCGCCGTCGTCGAGTACGAGGCGTGGCTGCGCACCGGAGAGCCCCGACGACTGGCGGCCATCGCCCGCTACAACCGCGAAGACGTGATGGCGACGCGCGCGTTGCGAGACTGGCTGGTCGCCGTGAGACCAGCGGGACTCGCGTGGCGAGAAGCGATTGTCACCCGCGAGCCCTACGAGCTCGACACTGACGAACTCGTCGAGCGTCTCCACGAAGCCTCAGAGACCACGCCGGAGTACCTACTCGGGGATCTCTTGAACTACTGGCGACGCGAGCGCTCGGCTGACGTGACACCGAAGTTCGTCGCGATGAACGGCGACTACAACCTGCTCTACGACAACCCCGACTACATCACCAACTTGAACTTCGTGCGACTGGACGAGCCCACGGGCCACGAGAAAACGAAGCGACTGGTCCTCTCCTGGCCACACCAAACCGTGGACCGCTCACTCGAGCCGGGGGAGGCCCTGTTCGCGGGGGTCGGCGTGCCCTACGGCCACGGCTCCATCACGGCCATCGACGTCGAGCAACGCGAGCTGACGCTCCGTTGGGGTGCCGCGCAAGAGGCGATGGGCGCGCTGCCGTCGGTCGTGACGCGTGACCGTTACTATCGGCCCGCCGCGAAGGCCTCGGCGCTAAAGGATCTCGCACGTCAGTTTCTCGACCCCGACGTGCACGGGTCACCGAGTCGACTCGCGATGAGTCTGCTCGCGCGCGAGGTGCCGCGTTTCGTCACGGGCCGTGGACCGAGCGGCGGCGTCTTCATCGACGATCTGGACGCGTCCTACGACTGGGTGGGTGACCTCGACGAAAGCTTCGTCGCCTTCCAGGGGCCACCGGGAGCGGGAAAGACCTATAGCGGCTCGCGCATGATCCATCACCTCATCATGTCCGGCAAGCGGGTCGGCGTGGTCGCGATGAGCCATCCCGCCATCGACAATCTGATGACCGCGACGTACAAGGTCTTCGAAGCCGCGGGCGACACGGACCAGCTTCGGACACTACGCCGACACGACGATCCGAAGACTCCGCTTCACTTCGCTCGCTACTCCAAGAAGAAAGAGGACTTCCTGTCTGAGAGGTTCAATCTGATTGGAGGAACGGCGTGGCTCTGGGCCAACGCGGAGACGCGACAGAATCCGGTTGACGTGCTGGTGGTTGACGAAGCGGGTCAGCTCTCGCTGGCCGACGCCGTGGCGTCGACGAACGGCGCGCACAACATGATCCTGTTGGGTGACCCGTTGCAGCTGAGCCAGGTCTCGAAGGCCGAACACCCGGGCGGCGCCGACGCGAGCATCCTCGAACACGTATTGGGCGAGCACGTCACCATTCCGAACACCCAGGGCGTCTTCATCTCTCAGACGTGGCGGATGCACCCCGACGTCTGCACCTTCCTTTCCCAACAGATCTACGAGGGGCGCCTCACGAGCAACGAGTGCTGCGAGCAGCAAGACACGGCCTTTGGCACCGGGCTGCGCTGGATCGAGGCACGTCACCGGGGGTGCTCCACCGATTCCCGCGAGGAGGCAGAACTCGTGTGCGCGCAGATCGCCGCCATGCTGGGTTCGCCCTGGGTAAACCAGCGCGGCGAGACACGTCCGTTGACGCCGCGTGACTTCATGGTGGTCGCCCCGTACAACGACCAGGTGAATCTACTCAGCACTCTTTTGGAGGGCGACGCTCGCCTCAGCGGGGTGCAGGTCGGCACCGTCGATAAGTTCCAGGGTCGCGAAGCGCCGGTCGTGTTCTTCACGATGACGACCTCCTCCGCTGAGGACATGCCCCGAGGGCCAGAGTTCCTGTTCTCGCGCAACCGATTGAACGTCGCCGCCTCGCGGGCCCGATGCCTCGTCTACCTGGTCTGCACTGAGGAGCTGCTGAACTCCCGAGCGGCCGAGATCGATGACATGCGACTCATCTCAACCTTGTCCGCCTTCGTCGAGTACGCCGACGCCACCAGTTGACCTCGGGGATGTGAACGAGTTCACGTCCGCGCCGAGCGCGTCGACGTCGACGTCGCGGCGCGCTGCGCCGGGCGGCGTTTCGACGGGCTGTCGTCGACTGCTAGGATGGAGCTCCTGTCCGAAGCGCCGGCCAGAGACTTGCGTCTTTGCGCCACGCGCTGGTAGGGTAGGCATCCCCGTACCGGGGTAACCCGGTTCGGTGTCGACGGAGCAATCCCGAGATAAGTTACCCGCACCTCCGACCCAGTCGCGTGCGTGGTCGCTCCTTGAAAACGGAAGAACGAGAGCCAAAAGCCAGTACGGGCGACGATGGACTGATCTAACAGGACGCGTCGTTCGTCAAAGAAGTACTGCAGTAGGCAGGGAGTGCACCCCGTGCAGTCCCTGTTGTCAGACGAGTCTTAGAGTCGCTCGTCTGGCTCTCTGATTTCGAGAGGACTTCGGTCCTCGACGAATCTTGATGGAGAGTTTGATTCTGGCTCAGAATGAACGCTGGCGGCGTGCTTAACACATGCAAGTCGAACGGCATCCAAGGAGCTTGCTCCGAAAGATGTAGTGGCGAACGGGTGAGTATCACGTGAGCAACCTGCCCCGAAGATTGGGATAACACCGGGAAACCGGTGCTAATACCGAATAACCTCCAACCGCCGCATGGCGGAGGGAGAAAATGTTTTTCGCTTCGGGAGGGGCTCGCGGTCCATCAGCTTGTTGGCGGGGTAACGGCCCACCAAGGCAACGACGGATAGCTGGTCTGAGAGGACGATCAGCCACACTGGAACTGAGACACGGTCCAGACTCCTACGGGAGGCAGCAGTGGGGAATCTTGCGCAATGGGCGAAAGCCTGACGCAGCAACGCCGCGTGAGGGACGAAGGCTTTCTGAGTTGTAAACCTCTTTCGACAGGAACGATTGTGACGGTACCTGTAGAAGAAGCACCGGCCAACTATGTGCCAGCAGCCGCGGTGATACATAGGGTGCAAGCGTTATTCGGATTTATTGGGCGTAAAGAGCTCGTAGGCGGTTCAACAAGTCAGGTGTTAAACCCTCAGGCTCAACCTGGGGCCGCCACCTGAAACTGTTGTGACTAGAGTTTGGTAGGGGATCACGGAATTCCTGGTGTAGCGGTGGAATGCGCAGATATCAGGAGGAACACCAGTAGCGAAGGCGGTGATCTGGGCCAATACTGACGCTGAGGAGCGAAAGCGTGGGGAGCGAACAGGATTAGATACCCTGGTAGTCCACGCCGTAAACGGTGGGCACTAGGTGTGGGGACTTTTCAACGGTTTCCGCGCCGCAGCTAACGCATTAAGTGCCCCGCCTGGGGAGTACGGTCGCAAGACTAAAACTCAAAGAAATTGACGGGGGCCCGCACAAGCAGCGGAGCATGTGGCTTAATTCGATGCAACGCGAAAAACCTTACCTAGATTTGACATGCTGGGAAAAGCCACAGAGATGTGGTGTCCTTCGGGGCCCAGCACAGGTGGTGCATGGCTGTCGTCAGCTCGTGTCGTGAGATGTTGGGTTAAGTCCCGCAACGAGCGCAACCCTTGTTCTATGTTGCCAGCACGTAATGGTGGGGACTCGTAGAAGACTGCCGGGGTCAACTCGGAGGAAGGTGGGGACGACGTCAAGTCATCATGCCCCTTACGTCTAGGGCTGCACACATGCTACAATGGGCGGTACAGAGGGCTGCTAAACCGCGAGGTGGAGCCAATCCCTAAAACCGCTCTCAGTTCAGATTGCAGGCTGCAACTCGCCTGCATGAAGTTGGAGTTGCTAGTAATCCCGGATCAGCACTGCCGGGGTGAATACGTTCCCGGGCCTTGTACACACCGCCCGTCAAACCACGAAAGTTGGCAACACCCGAAGCCGGTGGCCTAACCGCAAGGAAGGAGCTGTCGAAGGTGGGGTCAGTGATTGGGGTTAAGTCGTAACAAGGTAGCCGTACCGGAAGGTGCGGCTGGATCACCTCCTTTCTAAGGAGCACATCTGTCCACTAGGGACAGACAGCTACCGAGTTGAATGCTGGCTAGTTGGCTGTGTGGCTTAGCCACCGCGGAATATCCCTCGCTGTCTGTCGGTGATCCGGTCAGGTGACGGTCGTACAGGCTGACTCTCGTCTTCCGTTTTGGAGGGGCGACCCTTCGAGTGATGCCCCTTGGGGCCTCTCGCTCCTCGACGTCCTGCGCGGCAGCGTTTGTGCCGCGCGGTCGGCGTCGCTGCGGCGATCCTTGAGAATTCTAGAACGAGCACGAGCATCTATATTTTTTAAATATCAATTTCTCCAAGCTACAAAGAGTCAACGGTGAATGCCTTGGCGTCTAAAGCCGATGAAGGACGTGGGTGACTGCGATAAACCATGGGAAGCTGTCTACCGAGCTGTGATCCATGGGTGTCCGAATGGGAAAACCTTGCACCCGTTATGGGGTGTAACTCCCGCCTGAATATATAGGGCGGGGTGAGGGAACCGGGTGAATTGAAACATCTCAGTAACCCGAGGAGAGGAAAACAAAAGTGACTCCCTGAGTAGCGGCGAGCGAAACGGGAAGAGCCTAAACCGAGCTGGTGTTAAAGCACTGGGCGTTGCCAGTTCGGGGTTGTGGGACGTACGAGAAGGAACCAGCAACCTTCACAGAGTTACAAAATCGATTCGTAGCAGAAGTACCTGGAAAGGTACGCCAAAGAGGGTAACGGCCCCGTACGCGAAACGATGAGATCTCTGCGTGTGTTCCCGAGTAACGCCGGATCCGGGAAAGCCGGCGTGAATCTGTCAGGACCATCTGATAAGGCTAAGTACTCATAGACGACCGATAGTGAACAAGTACCGTGAGGGAAAGGTGAAAAGTACCCCGGGAGGGGAGTGAAATAGAACCTGAAACCGTTGATTTACAATCAGTTAGAGAGTCGTCATGGCGTTACGACGCCATGGCCTCGATAGCGTGCCTTTTGAAGAATGAGCCAGCGAGTTGCGGTGCGTGGCGAGGTTAACCCGGGAGGGGTAGCCGAAGCGAAAGCGAGTCTTAATAGGGCGATCAGTCGCGTGCTGCAGACCCGAAGCCGAGTGAGCTTGCCATGGGCAGGTTGAAGCGGGGGTAAAACCCCGTGGAGGACCGAACCCACCTCAGTTGAAAATGAGGGGGATGACCTGTGGTAAGGGGTGAAAGGCCAATCAAACTCGGTGATAGCTGGTTCTCCCCGAAATGCATTTAGGTGCAGCGTCAGTCGTTCAGCATCGGAGGTAGAGCACTGGATGGGCTAGGGGGCCTACAAGCTTACTGACCCCAACCAAACTCCGAATGCCGATGCTCCAGAGACTGGCAGTGAGACCACGGGGGATGAGCTTCGTTGGTCGAGAGGGAAACAGCCCAGATCTTCAGCTAAGGCCCCAAATTCTGGACTAAGTGGAAAACGATGTGAGAACGCTCAGACAGCCAGAAGGTTGGCTTAGAAGCAGCCATCCTTTAAAGAGTGCGTAATAGCTCACTGGTCGAGTGGTCTTGCGCGGATAATGTAACGGGGCTCAAGTCCAGAGCCGAAGCTAAGAATTGCGTCTTTTGACGTAGTGGTAGGGGAGCGTCGAACGTGCGGTGAAGCGGAGGTGTGAACCTACGTGGAGCGCGTTCGAGTGAGAATGCTGGTATGAGTAGCGAGAGAGGGGTGAGAAACCCCTCCGCCGTAAACCCAAGGGTTCCTGGGGAAGGCTAATCCCCCCAGGGTCAGTCGGGAGCTAAGGCGAGGCCGAGAGGCGTAGTCGATGCACAACAGGTTGATATTCCTGTACCACCGTGTCCACGCCCATTCCAAGGTGGGGGTACTAAGGGGCTGACCTTCGGGTCGAACCGACCAGCCCCGCGGCGGAAAGCGAAGGAGGGACGGAGGAGGATAGGTGAGCCCAGGCGTTGGTTGTCCTGGGGTAAGTGTGTAGGGCGAGGTGTAGGCAAATCCGCACCTCACGTGCCTGAGACACGATGCCGAGCCGCTTAGGCGAAGTCACTGATTCCATGCTCCCAAGAAAATCTTCTAGCGAGTTGACACGGTGCCCGTACCCCAAACCGACACAGGTGGGTGGGTAGAGAATACCAAGGCGATCGGGAGAACTGTAGTTAAGGAACTCGGCAAAATTCATCCGTAACTTCGGGAGAAGGATGGCCCTACTAGCGTGACGGACTTCGCGTCTCGAGCGTGAGAGGGTCGCAGAGAATTGTGGGAAGCGACTGTTTACCAAAAACACAGGAGCGTGCTAAGTCGTAAGACGCCGTATACGCTCTGACGCCTGCCCGGTGCTGGAAGGTTACGGGGATCGGTTAGCTCTTTGAGCGAAGCTGAGAACCTAAGCCCCAGTAAACGGCGGCCGTAACTATAACGGTCCTAAGGTAGCGAAATTCCTTGTCGGGTAAGTTCCGACCTGCACGAATGGCGTAACGACTTCCCAACTGTCTCAACTACAGACCCGGCGAAATTGAAGTACGAGTAAAGATGCTCGTTAGCTGCATCAGGACGGAAAGACCCCGTGCACCTTTACTACAACTTGATGTTGGGTTTTGGTTCGGTTTGTGTAGGATAGCTGGGAGGCTGTGAAGCATTGGCGCTAGTCAGTGTGGAGCCACTGTTGAAATACCAGCCTTTCTGCGCCGGAACCCTAACCTTGGTCCGTAATCCGGATCAGGAACAGCGTCAGGCGGGTAGTTTGACTGGGGCGGTCGCCTCCTAAAATGTAACGGAGGCGCCCAAAGGTTCTCTCAGGCTGGTTGGCAATCAGCTGTTGAGTGCAATGACACAAGAGAGCTTGACTGCGAGACTTACAGGTCGAGCAGGTACGAAAGTAGGGCATAGTGATCCGGCGGTCGCTTGTGGAAGCGCCGTCGCTCAACGGATAAAAGGTACGCCGGGGATAACAGGCTTATCTTCCCCAAGAGTCCATATCGACGGGAAGGTTTGGCACCTCGATGTCGGCTCGTCGCATCCTGGGGCTGAAGCCGGTCCCAAGGGTTGGGCTGTTCGCCCATTAAAGCGGTACGCGAGCTGGGTTCAGAACGTCGTGAGACAGTTCGGTCCCTATCCGATGCAGCCGTAAGAGATTTGAGAAAGGTTGTCCCTAGTACGAGAGGACCGGGACGAACGCAGCTCTCGTGTGACAGTTGTCCTGCCAAGGGCATGGCTGTTTTGCGACCTGCGGGTGGGATAAGCGCTGAAAGCATCTAAGTGCGAAGCCCGTTTCAAGATGAAATCTCTCACTGGATTAACCAGGTAAGGCCCGTGGCCAGACGACCACGTTGATAGGCCGGAAGTGTACGGGCGGTAACGCCTTTAGCTGACCGGTACTAATCGGCCGAGGGCTTGGAGTTTGATGCTCGTGCTCGTTCTAGGACGCTCAAGGAGCCGGTTCGCCGGTTTCGGGCTACGCAAGTAGCCGAGCGCCACAGATTTCCGGTGGTTATGGCGGTGGAGATATACCTGTTCCCATTCCGAACACAGCAGTCAAGCCCACCAGCGCCGATGGTACTTGGGGGTTCCTCCCTGGGAGAGTAGGTCGCCGCCGGGATTACGAGAAAGACCCCCACCGAAAGGTGGGGGTCTTTCGCATTGCGACGACAGAATCAGAGACGCGCGGAAAGAATAGAGACGTGAAGAGTCGGTCGCTGCGGAGCATCGTGGGCACTCTTGCGCTGTCAACGCTCGCGATGAGTACGGCGGGTGTCTCGAGCGCGCGCGCTGAGAGCCCGGACCCCACGCCGCTGACCCCGATTCGGGTTGTGGGCGCTGGACTCTTCGCGCCGCTCTACGTGCTGGGAACGACGGGTTGTGCGCAGCCATCGTGCCTTCGTCTCGTCCGGACCACCATCACCGCTCATCGCGATACCCCTGTTGCGCTCCCGCCACTACGACCCTTGCGCAACGGGATCGGTGGCACCACGCTTCAGTCGCTCACCTTCGCGAGTGAACTCAACGGGTACGCGCTGGTCGGTACGGCGTCGACGATGTCGTTGTACGTCACCGATGACGGTGCGGGGACCTGGCACAAGGTCGCCGCAATGCCCGGCGTCACGTTTCAGCGCGTCACCGTGACGGGCAACGTCCTGTACGCGACGATGGCCAGGTGCAAGGGCATCGATGACGACTGCGTCGACCTCACCGTGGCGAAGTCGCCGTTCTGGCCGATCCACTGGACCGCGCTGCGACTACCAAGCATTCCGAACAACGGCCTCGGCGGCGGGATTCCCGAGGTCACGGCCGACGCAACATCCGTATGGCTCTCTGGGTGGGAGAACAACGCCGAGGTCATCTGGCGATCCACCAACGAGGGCGCCACGTTTCACGAGACGACCGAACCCGAGTTAGCGAGCATCAACGGATGTTCCTTTGATCTCGTCATTCCAAGAGACGCGTGGGCGCAGTGCCCGACGGGCATGTTGGTGTCGTTCTTCTACTCGAGCGACGGGGGAGCGCATTGGCTGAATGTTCCCCAACGTCCGTTTGCGGGCACCGGCGGCGGATTCTTTGCCCCTGCGTGGAACGCGACCGCCTACATCGACTACGGCGAGACGCCGAACAACGTCTATCGAGTCGACATGCGAGGTGACCTTGCGTCACAGGTGGGAGAGCTGAACTGCGACAGCACCCAGTCGCCGGTGTTCCTCGGGGGCGGTCGAGGTGGTGAAGGTCTCGTCGTCTGCGCCAGGGAGCACGGCTTGAAGCACTCAACCGCTCTGTACTCGACGAGCGACGGAGGGTCACTCTGGCACAAGGTCGGACTCGAGACGTAGGCGTCGTCAAGCACGCCAAGTGGCGCACTTTCGTGCGAACGATCGGCGGGTCATGCTGGGGTGGTGACGAATCTGGCTAAGCGAGCGCGGGCGTTGTTCGCCGCAACGGTAATTGTGACGGCGGCTCTTTTCGCCACGGTCGCCGGAAATGTCGCTGAGGCTGCGGTGTGGTCGGGAAGCACAGTCTGGCCTCTCCTCATTGCCCCCGCCCAGCGCGAAGGTCTTTTCTATCTTCTCACGTCCCAAACCTGTGGCGCAGAGAGGTGCCTGCATCTGTACCGCACGCGCGACATCATTAATCGCACCTGGGACGCGCCACTTCGTCTTGCTTCGGTCACAATGCCCCCGTACGGCCGGCTCGCGCGAACACCCCAGGGCACGGTGTTAGCCATCGTCTTTGCGACGCCCAAGATTGGCTACGTGCTCGAGGGAAACGCCGAGGCTGACGAGCTGTACGTGACGACGAACGCTGCACACTCCTGGCAACGTTCGCCGATTCCCCGCGACGACACCATCTGGGGTCTCACCGCAACGAGTGCGCATCTCTACGCCCTCTTCCTGCACTGCTCGTTCGCGGGTCACGGATGCGCCTACCTGGATCTCGTCCACGCTCCCTTGCGCGCGACGTATTGGCGCGGTGTCAAGATTCCCTTTGGACAGTTCTACGAGCAACCAATCGGCCAAGTGACCGGGCACGGCGAGATGGTGATGTTCGCTGAGGCGACCAAGGACGGCGAGAAGATCTATGTCTCGCACAACGGCGGCCGAAGCTTCGTGTCGTCAACGCACCCCAACCTGAAGAGTCTGTCCGGATGCTCGCTGGCGGCGGAGAACGCCAAACGGGTGTGGGCGGTGTGCACGACAAAGACGCGGGTCACCCTTCATCTCACCGAAGATTCCGGAGCGTCGTGGAGCGTCTTCGTGCGCCAGCCTCACAACATAGAAGCAAGCGGGATCTTCGCGTTGACCAATACCGACGACTTTGGCTACGCCTACACGGGAGGCGTGAAGCGCAACATCGTGCGTCTGAACTTTGGCGCCAATCGAGAGCACGTTGTCGGTACGCTCCGATGTGGCAGCGTGACGAGCATGGTCTTCATGAGCGTGAGTCACGGTTACGCCGTGTGTAGCCTCGTCGACGGTGTAACGGCGTTGGAGCGAACCACGAATGGTGGAGAGTCCTGGAGGCGACTTGCTGTTGCGCTGCCGTCGAACTACGCGTGATCACGCCATAGGTGAACGGCGGCGCGAAAGTGTCCATTCGACAATCTTCGTGAAAGCACTCGCAACCATAAAGTCCGCAACCGACGCTCAACGACAGTCGACCTGATGAGGGGGAAGAACTGCGACGTGACGGCGACCGTCGCAAGACGCCTAGCGGCGCGAAGGCGTTACGGCTCGTACTTGAATCACAATTCTTCATGTGAATCGAATCACCAATGAAAAGTCGGTCCCTTTGTCTCAGAGGGCCATGTGAATAGGTCTTTCGTAACGCAAAGGTAACGAGATCATCCGAGATTGTGGCTGGTGCGTCGTTAGCATTTAGGAGAGGGGCTGGTTGGTGTTTGACGGCCTAAACGAGTACTCAGAGGAGACTTCTCATGAAAATAATTAATCGCAACGGCACTAGTCGCCGTTCAGTGGCGTCAAGAGCGAAGTCGCTCGCCGGAGTCGGTGTTGGTGCGGTGTTGGTGCTCGCGGGGGTTGCTGTGGTGGGCGTCTTGCCTGCTTCAGCGGCTCCGACTGCGACGAGCGTATCCATTACGGCCGGGCCGACGCCCTCCAGCGCGTTTCTAAACGAGGACATTTCCATCGGAGTCATGCTCGGCGGGAGCCCAACTTCAGGTGCCGGCGGGGACGTAGTCACGATCACCACGCCCACTGCGGGTTGCGTCCTAGGCGGCACACTTTCGTACACGTACGCTGGGACGAATCCTATG
The DNA here is from genome assembly GCA_963823815.1 of uncultured Acidimicrobiaceae bacterium. Classification (GTDB taxonomy): domain Bacteria; phylum Actinomycetota; class Acidimicrobiia; order Acidimicrobiales; family RAAP-2; genus RAAP-2. Next base: position 373,641 of record CAWGMU010000001.1, on the reverse strand, counting down.
ACGCTCAGTGCCATAACGATCACTGCGGGCAACAACTGCACCCTGGTCGCGACCGACAACAGCATCTCCAGCACTCCGAGTAGTGCAATCCCAACGACCCCCTTCAGCACCGAGACGAAGCTCGCGTTCAAGCCCGTGCCGCCCACGATCGCGACCGCGGGTGTTGCCCTCGCAGCCTTTAAAGTGGCCACTGAAGACGTGTATGGCAACGTCGTAACGAGCGCTCCAGCTGACAACATCACGATCAGCACGTCGGGGACGGGCTGCACTCTCAGTGCTAGCAGTGTCAACACGGTTGCTGTAGCCGCAGGGACCGGTCTTGCGACTTTCGCTGGCGTTATCCTTTCCGCAGACGGCAGTTGCACCCTCACCGCGATTGACTCGACGAACGGTTCAATAACCGCTACGCCAGCAAGTGCCGCCATCACGGTGAGCGGAGGCACACCCGCCAAACTGGTGTACACCGTGGTGCCGCCCGCGAGTGTTTTGACGACGGGCACCGTAATCACTGCATTCAAGGTGGCGGTGGAAGACGCAGCCGGAAACATTGACACGGCGACCACGGGATCGACCGACTCGATCACTCTGAGTTCACCGTGCATCACGACCCCGGTTGTGGTGGCAGCAGTGGCGGGAGTCGCGACGTATTCCGCCGTTGAATTCGCGACAACGGGTGACTGCGTGCTAACGGCCACTGATACCACGCGTGCCCTGACCGTCGCAACGGCGACGACAGTTGTCGGCGAGGCTCAAGCCGCGCTCACCGTGTCGACGACGTCTGGTTACCTTGATGCTCCGATAACGCTCGCAGCAACTGGGGGATCGGGCACCGGTGCCGTGACGTTCACGGTTACTAATGGCACGGCGACGGGCTGCATCGTTACCAGCGGCGTGCTCAAGGCCACGAAGGGCGGCACGTGCATCGTGACTGCCTACAAGGCCGCGGCGGCGCCGTACGCACCGGCGATCTCGGTGGCGACGACGGTGACGATTTCTTCGGCCCCCAAGGCGGTGCGGGTAATTGGCTCCGTCACGTCGGGCAGGAAGTCAACCATTACCGTTACGGGCTACAACTTCTATGGCCGACCGAGGGTCACCAGTAACGTCGCTGGCTTCAAGGCGATTGTCACTCGTGACACGGGCAAGACGCTCGTTCTTTCCATCACCGTCACTGGGACAACCAGGCCCGGCGTGAAGGTGTTGGCGATGGCGTTCGCCAACGGTAAGCACGCATCGGTGAAGTACAGCTTGCGTAAGTAGTTTTCTCCTAAATGCCCCGGCCGACCAATTAGTCGGCCGGGGCATTTGCGTTTCAGCGATGTGTGAACTAGGTGAGGATGTACTTCTCCAACGCCGCCGCGAAGCCGTTTTGTTCATTGGAGGCCGTTGTTTTGTTCGCTCGCCGCTTCACGGCGCGAGTGGCGTTGCCCATCGCGATGCTGAGGCCGGCTCGTTCGAACATCAACACGTCATTCGCGGCGTCGCCGATCACTGCGATCTCGCCCCGCTCCACCGCGAGCGTCTCGGCGAGAAACGCGACAACGACACCCTTGTTAGCGTCGCGATTCGTGACGTCTAGGTAGTACGGCTGGGACGTGGTGGCCGAGACGTCGCCGACGAATTGGCGGTCGAGAGCAGCGGTAGCGCTCGCCACGCTCCGCGGGTCGTCGCCCACGCCGACGACCTTGACGATGTCCCCGCGGAGGCCGTCGAAGCTCGCAAGTTGGGTGGGCTCGAACTGGGTGACCGTCGCCTCGTGGTCCACGTGGGGACCGTGACGGTCAAGGACGAACCAGTCGGTGCCCTGATACACCCAGACGGAAAGTGAGTGGTCGGTGAGGATCTCGATCACGTCGGGGACGACGTCGTCGCGAATGGTGAGCTCGTGCAGCACCGTCATGTCCGGGTTCACCACCAGGCCCCCGTTGAAACCCACGAGTGGTGTCGTGAGATGAAGCGGCTCGATCAACATAGTGAGACCGCGGGGAGGCCGGCCGCTCGTGACCGCAAAGAGGATGCCCGCCTCGTGTAGTCGCGCCACGGCGCCGATCGCCTCTGGGGTGAGCTCCTTCGCTGGCGTGACGAGGGTGCCGTCGACGTCCGAGAGGACGAGGCGGACGGGGTTGCTCACTCGGGCAATGTCCAGCTGTGCGGCGCGACAACGGCCGCGACGGCGTCGGGTCCCCAGCTGCCCCGCGGGTAGACCTCGATCGGTGAGGGGTGTTCGAGCAGCGGTGCCGCCACCTCCCACAGCCGCTCAATGCCGTCGGAGCGGGTGAAGAGCGCCTGATTGCCGAGCATCACCTCGAGCAGGAGCCGCTCGTACGCCTCGAGGTCGTTCTTCACCTGGAAGCTGTCGCGGTAGTGGAAGTGCATCCGCGCCTGGCCCAGGGTCATCTCGGGCCCGGGTTGCTTCGCGAGGAAGTAGGCGTGGATCGAGCCGGGGTCCTTGAAGTCGATGATCAGCTTGTTGGCGTCGGGGTGCTGGCCGTCCTTCTGGTCGGGGAAGATCTCCATCACCGGTTCGCGCAGACCGATGGTGATCATTTGGCGGCTCTGGGCGAGGCACTTGCCCGTGCGCAGGTAGAAGGGCACGCCCATCCAGCGCGAGTTGTCGACCCAAGCGCGCAGCGCGATGAAGGTCTCGGTCGTCGAGTCCGGGGCGACGCCCGGCTCGTCGAGGTACCCCTCGTACTGGCCACGGAGCACCGTCACCGGGTCGAGGATCCGCAGGGACTCGAAGACCTTGTTGATCTCGTTGCGAAGGGGCTTCGCCGTGAGCGAGGTGGGTTGTTCCATCGCGAGGATGCCGAGCACCTGGAAGAGGTGAGTGACCACCATGTCGCGGAAGGCCCCAGTCGACTCGTAGAAGGCGCCGCGTCCTTCGATCGAGAGCGTCTCGGGCACGTCGATCTGAACGTAGCGCACGTGGTTGCGCCGCCACAGCGGCTCGAAGAGCTCGTTCGCGAAGCGTAGGGCGAGGATGTTGTCGATCGACTCCTTCCCGAGGAAGTGGTCGATACGAAAGATCTGGGACTCGTCGAAGTACTCCGTGAGTTCGGCGTTGAGCTTCTTCGCGGAGTCGAGGTCGGTGCCGAAGGGCTTCTCGCAGATGATCCGGGCGTTCTGGTTGAGCCCCTTGGTGCCGAGCATGCGCACCACGTCGTGCATGGCGTCCGGCGGGATGGCGAGGTGATAGAGACGGCGCACGTTGGATCCGAGCTCGCGCTCGGCGTTGCCGACCGCGGTGATCAGGTTCTCGTCGCCCTCATCGGTGTCGACGGCGAAGGAGAGCTGCTCAGCGAAGGCGGTCCACTGCTCACCGGCGGGCGGGTCTGACGCGAACTGCGTGACCGCGTCGTAGGCGTACTTGCGGAACTCGTCGTTCGACATCTGCGAATGCGGTCGGGCGCAGCCGATGATCCGATAGTGGTCGGGCAGAAGCCCCGCTATCGCGAGGTGAAAGAGGCCCGGGAGGATCTTGCGCTTCGCCAGGTCACCCTTGATGCCGAAGATCACGATGACGTGGTCCTCGGGCTTGGGTCGGGCTTGGGCCGTCGGGGCGGTGGTCACCGTGGGGGTTCCTTTCGTAGTGAGTTGAGCCAGCGCATCTAGCCCGCCATCGCGGCCCGATCGGCCATGACGAGGGACGCGGGCGCCTCGACGGCGCCAGCCGGGATCGAGCGGTCGCCCGCGAGCAGCTTCGCGAGCGCGTCGCGCTTGTCTTCGCCGCTCACCAGCCACAGGAGCTGGCGCGTCCGCGCGAGGGCGGGGAACGTGAGCGTGAGGCGCATGGTCCCTTGGTAGGGACCGCTCACGGCAACGCTCCGATCGGTGACGTTGAGAACCGGATCGTTGGGCACGAGCGAGGCGCAGTGACCATCCGGACCGAGACCGAGGTGCACCAGGTCGAAGGTGTCGGGCAGCAGGTCGGCGTAGTGCTCAGCTGCCGCGGCGAGATCGGGGTCGTCGACTTCCATCGGGAGGATCGGTACCGAGGTCGCGGTGAGGGCCTCCTCGATGTGTTTCAGGTTGCGCCCGTCGTTGTCGGGCGCGACAACTCGCTCGTCCACCTGGAAGACGCGCCAGTAGCCCCACGGCAGATCTTCTTGAGCGAGGCGACTGAGCATGAGCCACGGACTCCTCCCACCGCTGACGGCGATGGTGAAGACCGAATTATGGATCTCGTCGGCGCGCGAGAGGTTCGCGACGTAGGTGGCGGCGGCGGCGGCGAGGCTCTCCGCGTCGCCGAAGACCTGAAGTTCGTGGCGCATTAGGAGCTCTTCTCCTGGTGGCCGCCGAATCCGGCGCGCATCGCGGACAGCACCTTTGCAGTGAACTCTCCCGCGCCGCGCGACTCGTAGCGCTGCCAAAGGGCGGCGCTGATGACCGGCGCGGGCACCGACTCGTTGATCGCCGCCTCGACGGTCCAGCGGCCCTCGCCCGAGTCCGACACGCGCCCGCTGTACTGGGCGAGGTCGGGGGACTGGGCGAGAGCGGCCGCCGTGAGGTCGACGAGCCAGGAGCTGATGACCGAGCCGTGGCGCCAGACCTCGGCGATCGCGGGGAGGTGGAAGTCGTAGGTGTAGTACTGGGGATCCTGGACGGGCGACGTCTCGGCGTCCGCGACGACGGCCCGGCTGCCGACGTTGGCGTGCTGGAGGATGCTCAGCCCCTCGGCGATTGACGCCATCATGCCGTACTCGATGCCGTTATGCACCATCTTCACGAAGTGGCCGGCACCGCTCGGTCCGCAGTGCAAGTAGCCACGAGGGGCAGTGTCACTTACCGGAGTCGTCGTGGGCGAGCGGCGATCCTCGCCCGGCGCGATCGAGGCGAAGATCGGGTCGAGGCGCTCGACGATGTCGGTCTCGCCGCCGATCATGAGGCTGAAGCCGCGCTCGAGTCCCCAGACGCCGCCACTCGTGCCACAGTCCACGTAGTGCAGACCACGTTTCGCGAGCTCGCTCGCACGGTCGACGTCGTCGCGGTAGTAGGAGTTGCCCCCGTCGATGACGACGTCGTCCTCGTCGAGGAGGGCCGCGATGCCCTCCAGGGTTGCCCCGGTCACGCCGGCGGGGAGCATGAGCCAGATGGCCCGCGGCCTCGTGAGCTGGCTGACGAAGTCCTCGAGCGAGGAGGCGCCGGCGACGTTGCTGCCCGTGAGTGCCGTCACCGAGGCTGCGTTGACGTCGTAGACGACGCACCGGTGGCCGTCATTCACGAGTCGGCGAACGAGGTTCGATCCCATTCGTCCGAGGCCCACCATCCCTAGTTGCATCGGCGTCGTGCTCGTCACGGGCTCATCTCCTTCAAGGCTCGGTAGTGGGTGATCAGCTGATTCGTGGAGGAATCGTGGGTAAGGTCGGGCGCCGCGTCCGCCGTCAGCTCGGGGGTGATCGCCACGGCGAGCTGTTTGCCGAGCTCCACCCCCCATTGGTCGAACGAGTCGATGCCCCAGACGGCGCCCTGGACGAACACGGAGTGCTCGTAGAGCGCCACGAGTGACCCGAGGACGCGGGGCGAGAGGCACTCGGCCAACAGGACGTTCGAGGGACGATTGCCCTCCATGACGCGATGACGCAGCGCGCGTTCCTCGGCGCCGTCGCGACGTAGTTCCTCTTCGGTCTTGCCGAAAGCCAGCGCCTGGGCCTGGGCGAAGACGTTCGACATCAAGATGTCGTGGTGGTCGCCGAGTGGGTTGAGGCTCTTGCCGAAGCCGATGAAGTCGACCGGTACGACGGTCGTTCCTTGGTGGAGGAGTTGGTAAAAGCTGTGCTGGCCGTTCGTGCCCGGTTCGCCCCAGTAGACCGGTCCCGTCGCCCAGGCGACGTGCTCGCCGCTTAGGGTCACGTGCTTGCCGTTGGACTCCATCGTGAGCTGCTGGAGGTAGGCCGGCAATCGGTGCAAATACTGCTCGTACGGCATGACGCCGACCGTCGAGTAGCCGAGAAAGTCGTGATTCCACACAGCGAGCAGCCCCAGAAGCATCGGCAGGTTGGTCTCGAACGGGGCCGCCAGGAAGTGCCGATCGACCGCTCTGAAGCCTTTCAGCAGTTCATGGAAGTGCTCTGGTCCTATGGCGATCATTGTTGAGAGTCCTATGGCGCTCTCCATCGAATAGCGCCCGCCGACCCAGTCCCAGAACTCGAACATGTTGGCGACGTCGATCCCGAAGGCCGCCACGCGTTCGGCGTTCGTCGAGACCGCGACGAAGTGCTTGGCGACCGCCGCCTCGTCGCCGAGGTGCTCAATGAGCCAACGGCGCGCCGACGTGGCGTTGGTGAGCGTCTCGAGTGTCCCGAACGTCTTTGACGAGATGATGAAGAGCGTCTCCTCAGCAGCAAGATCGGCGACCGCCTCGACGAAGTCGGTACCGTCGACGTTGGAGACGAAGCGAAACGTCATGTCGCGCCTCGCGAAGTGGCGAAGGGCCTCGTAGGCCATCACCGGTCCGAGATCCGAGCCGCCAATGCCGATGTTCACCACGTTGCGGATGACTGAGCCGGTATGGCCACGCCAGCGACCGTCGCGCACGCGATTGGAAAATTCGGTCATCCGGTCCAGCACCCGGTGGACCTCGGCTACGACGTCGACACCGTCGACGACCAGTTTCTCGTCGCGTGGCATGCGCAAGGCAACGTGCAGGACCGCTCGATCCTCGGAGACGTTGACGTGCTCGCCCGCGAACATTGCGTCGCGGTGCTCGGCGACTCGCGATTCGTTCGCAAGTTGCCCAAGGAGCTCGAGCGTCTCGTCGACGATCAGGTTCTTCGAAAAGTCGAGGTAGAGATTCGCTGCCTCCACGTGATAGCGGAGGCCTCGGTTGGGATCACTCGCAAATAGCTCTCGCAGATTGCGGTCCTTCATCATGCGGCTGTGCGCTGCCAGGGCGCGCCAGGCCGGCCGCTTCTTGAGCGCTGTCGTAGTCGAAAAGGTGCTCAACTCAACCCAACTTAGCGTTGGGCGTCGCGACCAGGTTCGAGATGAGTGCAAGCGTTGCGTCCTCGAATTGGGCAAAGCCTGGGGTTGGCGGTCGCTAACCTTCGCGCCTCAGAAATGACGTGTGGATGAGGACCGTCTCGCGCGTTCGTCCGGCGGAGCGATGGCGCGGCCGCCACGGCGCCCAGACGCGTAGCGAGCAAGGGGCCTCGTCGGGGAGTCGTGTTTTCGACGAACGGTAGACTGCTACGTGGCCGACGCGAACTCTCCTCGAGCGCCCAAAGGTGGCAAACCGTCGCGCAAAGCCGCCAACCCGTCGCGCTCGGCCTCGCCACCCCGTCGAACCGGTGACGTGCCTGGTCAGGGCCGACGGCCCGCGAAGCGCTCTGGCGAGGGCCACCGAGGTGGACCACGTTCACCTCAGCGCAGGTCGTCTGATGGAACAAGAGTCGAGGGAACTGAGAAACGCAGACCGACCTCACGAACTGGCGGCACCACTGAGCGACCCCGTCGGAGCGGCGCGCCTCGCGCGGATCGGGGCGACGGCCCCAGAGACCGCGGGCGGGACGATCGACGACCGAACCGCGGAACGAACCCGACGACGCGCCGCGCTGGTGCTTCGTCAACGTCGCGCAAACCTCGGCCCGGGCGACCGGGGTCGCGAACGCCGGCGCCACTCAGTCCCGAACAGCGCAAACGAGTAGAGGCTGGCGAGCACGCTCGAGGCAAGGGTTGGGGGAGCGTCGCGCGCAAGGGAGCGATCAATATCACGAGCACGGGTCACGAACTGGGCGATCCGAAGAGCCGCACCCGACCTCCAGAGCCCGGGCCAGTTTGGGAGCCGAGTGAACGAAAAGTCGCCCCACGGTCCGAGCCAACTGGCGAACGTGCCCGCGTTGCCTACGCCTTGCCAAGCGACGTCGCTGCCGAGGTTCGAAGGGCGTTCATCGGCACCGCCTACGCACGCGAGAAGGCCGTCGCGACCTTGACGCGCGCCGCCGAGGCGTACGACCGGCATCGCTACGAAGAAGCACTGCGACTCGGCCGCATCGTCGCGAACACGACACCGGGCGTGGCGGCGGTGCGCGAACTCACGGGACTCGCCGCGTATCGAGCCGATCGGTGGGCAATGGCGAAGGTCCACCTCCGCGCCCACTTCGCGATCACGGGCGACCCTGAACATCTGCCACTCATCATGGACGCTGATCGGGCGAACCATCGTTATCGCGCCGTCGAGAAGACCTTCGCCGAGCTCGTCGATCACACGCCCACAGCGGAGGTGCTCGCCGAGGGCCGTATCGTCATGGCCGCCACGCTCGCCGACCAGCGACGGTTCGACGAGGCCGTCGAGCTCCTAACGTACGCCGGGGCCGCCAAGCAGCTCCGCAATCCCTCATATCGCCATGTGCGCCTGTGGTACGCCCTCGCCGACGTGTACGACCGCGCCGGCGACACGACGGCGGCCCGTGAGCTCTTCGCGCGAGTAGTGCAGGCCGAACCCGACGCCTACGACGCCGCGCAGCGTCTACGAGAACTCGGCTCGTCCGCTCCGCGCAAAAATCGCCGTCGTCGCGTGACGCCCACCTCGAAGAAGCGCGTCGACTGATCTCGCCGAACTGAACGGCCCGCGAGGCGAAGTCGAATCGGCGACACCTTGTAGAATTTCGCCATGGACACTGCCGCACTCTTGGGCAACGACGCGTCGCTGCTCCTCGACCACCAAGCAACCGCCTTTCCGAAAGAGTTGCTGACCCTACCCGGGCCGACGTTCCTCGACGAGGTCTTCACCTGGAGCGACCGCTCGCCAAGCGTGCTGCGCAATCTCGGTACGCTCTACCATCACGGGCGCCTCGGTGGAACGGGCTACCTTTCGATATTGCCGGTGGACCAGGGCATCGAGCACTCGGCCGCGGCGAGTTTCGCTCCGAATCCCGAGTACTTCGACCCCGCGCGGCTGTGCGATCTCGCGATCGAGGGGGAGTGCAACGCGATCGCGACGACACTGGGGAACCTAGGCATCATCTCGCGGCGCTACGTTCACCGCATTCCCTTCATCTTGAAGATCAATCACAACGACTTACTGCGCTACCCGAACACCTATGACCAGCAACTCTTCGCGTCGGTTGCCCAGGCCGCCGACCTCGGCGCGATTGGCGTCGGGGCAACGGTCTACTTCGGCTCGGAGGGCTCCATCCATCAGATCGAAGAGGTGCGGAAGGCCTTCGCGGAAGCCCACCGTCTCGGGATGTTTACGGTGCTGTGGTGCTACCTGCGCAACGCCGCCTTCGTCACGGGGGGCGTCGATTACGAGTTGAGTGCCGACCTCACGGGCCAGGGCAACCACCTTGGCGTCACTATCGAGGCGGACATCATCAAGCAGAAGCAGCCCATCAACAATGGCGGCTACAACGCCGTCAAGTTCGGAAAGACTGATCCTCGGGTATACAGCGAACTCACTACGGACAACCCGATCGACCTGACACGCTGGCAAGTGGTCAACTGCTACGCAGGGCGGATCGGCCTTATCAACTCCGGCGGCGAGTCAAAGGGCGACGACGACCTCGCGAGCGCCGTGCGTACGGCCGTGATCAACAAGCGCGCCGGCGGCCAGGGACTCATCGTCGGACGAAAGTCCTTCCAACGCTCGCTCGTCGAAGGCGTCGAGTTGATGCGCGCCGTCCAGGACGTCTACTTGGACCAATCCATCACCATCGCCTAGGCGTACGCTGCACCCGTGAACGAGGGGGAGAGCAGCGACGCCGGTTGGTTGACGTGGCCGAACGCCATCACGCTCGCTCGCTTGGCCCTCTTACCGGTGTTCTTCTGGCTGCTCTTTGGCACGGGTCATCGCGCCATCGCCGCGTGGCTGCTCGGCGCCCTCGGCGCCACGGACTGGATTGACGGGTTCGTCGCCCGCCGTCTCCACCAAGTCTCCAACGTCGGCAAGATCCTCGATCCCTCGGCGGACCGCGTGCTCGTGATTGGAGGGTTGATCGCGGTCGCCGCCGCGGGCGGGGTGCCGTGGTGGTTTGCCGTCTTGACTCTGGCCCGTGAGCTCATCGTGTCGGTCCTCACCCTCGTGCTCGCCGCCCTCGGCGCCGCGCGGATCAACGTTCTCTGGTGGGGCAAGGTCTCTACGTTTGCCCTGATGACGACCTTCCCCCTGTTCCTCTTGACGAGCAACGCCCATCACCTGCCGCTCGCGACCTGGCAGCACGACGGGCGAGACGTCTGTTGGGTGATTGGCGTCATGGGCCTCAGTCTCTCGTGGCTCGTGCTGATCGGGTACGTCCGTCCGGCCCTCGAGGCGTTACGGACCGGGCGCCAAGCGCGGCGCGTCTTGTAAGTTGACTCGCGTGAACATTCCAAAGGACCTCCACTACTCCAGCGACCACGAGTGGGCGCGTCTCGAAGAGGGGAGCGTTCGCGTCGGCATCACCGACTACGCCCAGGACGCCCTCGGCGACGTCGTCTTCGTCGACCTGCCAAAGGTCGGTGGCGCGGTGAGCAAGGGCGGAGTCCTCGGCGAAGTGGAGTCGACCAAATCGGTCTCGGAGATTTACGCGCCGGTCGCGGGTGTCGTCGCCGCGGTGAACGAGGAACTACGCACCTCGCCCGAGTTCATTAACCAGGACCCCTACGGGACGGGCTGGCTGTGTGAGATAACGGTCGAGTCGAACGACGACTTCGACGGGCTGCTCGACGCCGCCGGATACCAGTCTCTGACGGGGAGTTAGCCCCGACGTCATTTTCGAAAGTTCACTAGTGTGAGTCACGTGAACTGCCGTCGCTGTGGGGAGATCCTCAACGCCAACGCGAATTTCTGTTGGTTCTGCGGCGCTCCTCAGCACGACGCGTCGTCGCCCGAGACGATCGCGGTACCGGTCGTGAGCACGCCCGACTCGATGCATCCCGACGCCAATCGGGGGCCACTCGGTGAACACCGTGACGAGTTGGTGATCGCCGCGGGTCCACAAGCCGGCACGCGCATCGAACTCTTGAACGACGTCACCACCACCGGTCGCCACGAGAAGAGCGACCTCTTACTCGACGACGTGTCGGTCTCGCGACACCACGCCGTCTTCACGCGCACGGCGAGCCGCCGAATCACGCTGCGCGATCTGAACTCGCTCAACGGCACGTACGTCAATGGACGACGGGTCGAGGAGACGACGTTGCACTCTGCCGATGAGGTACAGATCGGCAAATTCAAGCTCGTATTCTGGGAGGCGACTCGATGACCGCGAATCAGGGCGTCATGCGTATCGGCGAGGTGCACGCGCAACTGCGCAAGATCTTTCCCGACGTGGAACTCTCTAAAATCCGCTACTACGAGGACAAAGGGCTGGTCCAGCCGAGCCGCAGTCGCAAGGGCTACCGCCTCTACTCCGAACGCGACGTCGAGTGCCTCACTGAGGCGATTCGCCTGGCCCAAGAGGAGTTCGTCCCCCTGCGGGTGGTGCGCCTGCGCCTGATCGAGCAGGGACTCCTCGAACCGCCCAGCACGAACTCGAGCCCCCGCCACGCCGCCCGGGAGGCCGTGGCGAGCGTGAGTGTCACGGCGCCGGCTCCGCCGGAGCGTCCGGCGCTCAGCGTTGTTGACGGAGGCGTCAGTTCCGACGCTGGCGCCCCGGTGAAGGCGTTCTTCACGTCGAGTGAGTTGCTTTCGACGACGGGACTTCGTCCCGAGGAGTTCAACCAGATCCAGGCGCTGGGACTGGTTACGCCCGTCCTCGTGAACGACGAGGTCGCCTACAGCGCGCTCGACGTGCGTGTGGCAGCTCACTCTCGCGCACTGCTCGCGCGCGGTGTCGACGCCCGTCACCTGGGTACGCTCCGTCGCGTCGCCGAACGCGAAGTCGGCGTTGTTGACGAGATCACCTACCCGGTGCGCCAAGGTCCAACCGAGCTCTCGCGTGAGCATGTCGTCGCACTCATCAGCGAGGTGGCCCGAGAGGTCGCGGCGCTCCGTTCGGTGCTAACCGAGCGAGAACTCGGCGCCAACCTTCAGTAGTCGACCTCTCTGATGCGCACGTCCGGGTCTAGGCTGGTTTCGTGATCGAGGTGGTGTTGCGCGCCGTGCGGGTCGACGTCGGAACGTCGACTCCGCTGCTGCTTCTCGAGGAAGTCGGCGGTGAGCGCGTGCTGCCCATCTTCATCGGCGCACCCGAGGCGGCGGCGATCGCCTACGCCCTCCAGGGCGTTGAGTCGCCCCGTCCGATGTCTCACGATCTACTCGGTCACGTCATCGGCGCGCTCGGCGCCAAGGTCTTCGCGGTCGAGATTACCGAGCTGATTGAGAACACCTTCTACGCCAACCTGCGGCTCGTGCGCGCGAACGAGGAGATCATCGTGAGTTCGCGACCGAGCGACGCGGTCGCCCTGGCGTTGCGGGTCGAGGCGCCGATCCTCGTCAGCGACGACCTGATGGCGAGTGAGGGCAAGATCATGCAGTTGGCCTTCGACGAGGACGACGAGGAGTTCGTCGAACTCGACACACCGAGTGAGGCCGACCTCGTGGCGCAGTTACGGGCCTTCCTTGACCAAGTGCGCCCCGAGGACTTCGGTACGTGAGACGTGGGCTGATTTCAGTCGCCATCTTCGTTGCCTTCGTCGCCATCTTCACCTTGAGTCGCCACGTCATCTCGTCGAACACCACGACGACCACGAGCACCTCGACGACGTCGACCTCCACGACCACCCCCACGGTGGCGGGCACCGCGTGTGATGCCTCCCAGTTCAGCGGCGTCTACAACGAGGGGGAGGGCGCCGCCGGCACCGTTGAGGCTGGCATCACACTGACGAAGACGGGCGGTGCCTCGTGCACGCTCAAGGGTTGGCCTGTCCTCACCTTGCAGGATCGTCTAGGTGCCGTCTTGACCTCGAGGACCGTCGACGAGCCAACGTCGGCTAACAGCTTCCAGTTTCTCAACACCCAGGCCAACGCCGCGCCGAAGACTCTCACGCTCACCTCGGGTGATTCGTTGAACTTCGCTCTGGCCTACTCCGACGTGCCGACAGGAACGTCCGTCTGTCCGAGCGCGGTCACGGTCAGCGTGCAGTTCACTTCGGGAGGCGCGTCGGTCCCGGTGACCCCGCAGTACGCGTTGCAGCCGTGCAACGGTGGACAGATCTGGGTTAGCCCCTTTTATTAGAGCCGTTCTTGCCCTCGAGTGTCGACGAGAACCCTGCCCCGGGTTGTGCCCGCTCGCACCTGCTCGATCGCTACCGCCAGTTCGTCGAGCGTGACGACGCGGTCGACGAGTGCCTCGAAGTCGACCAGCGGGGCCACTGCGCCGAGCGTCGTCCAGACGCGCTCGCGTGTCGCTGGCGACGCGTCGACGACGTCGATGCCGATGAGTCCGACCGCCCGAGTGATGAACGGGTAGACGGTGGTCGCAAGTTCGGCGCTCCCGACGAGGCCGCTCGCGGCGACCGACGCACCGTAACGCAAGCAGCGCAACACCTCGGCGAGCGTGGCGCCACCGACGCAGTCAATCGCGCCGTCCCAGAGCTCACTCCCGAGGACGCGGCCCGCGCGGTCGCTCACCTCGTCACGTCCGACGACGCGAACGGCACCCCGCTCCAGCAGCCAAGGCGTCTGTTCGAGCGAGCCGGTCGAGGCGACCGGTTGGTGGCCCCTCACGGCCAGGTAGGTGATCGCCTGGGACCCGACCCCGCCGGTCGCGCCAGTGACGAGCACGTTCTCGCCGGACGCGAGACCGCGGTCTTCGAGAGCGAGGATGCTCGCCATCGCCGTGAATCCGGCGGTGCCGATGACCATTGCGTCGCGTGCACTGAGCGCGTCGGGTAGACGGCTCAAAAAACGCGCGGGAGCGTAGACCAGTGTCGCGAAGCCGCCGTCACGCCCGACACCCATGTCGCCGCCGTGCACCGCGACCCGATCACCCGAACGGAATCGTTCGTCCCCCGACTCGAGTACGAACCCTGCGGCGTCGACGCCACCGACGAGACTCGGTACTCGGCGCACTCGGCTCGAGGGGCTCGCGACCATCGTGTCCTTGTAGTTGATCGACGAGTACTCGACCTCGACGAGGACGTCCCTCGGATCGCGACGCTGAGGCTCGACGTCACGAACTTCGCAGGAGAGTTCGCCATGAATCTCGGTCACCAGGAAGGCGCGCACGGCCCCAGGCTAGGCAGGGCACCACCGACACCTCAGGCAATACGATTTGGCTCATGGCGCGAATCTCCTTGAACGGGCATCCCACGTGGGCGCGGCTCCCGAAGGGCAAGGGTGAGATCGTCGTCTTGCTGCACGGCGGACTCAGCAGCAGCGCGAGTCTCTTGCGCGATCTCGAGCCAGGGCTCGAAAAGTACTTCGTCGTCACCGCCTTCGACCGGCGGGGCCACGGTCGAACGGGGGACACCGACGAGCCCTTTTCTTACTCGGCGATGGCCGACGAGACGATTGCCTTCATCGAATTTCTCGGCAAGCGCGTCCACCTCGTGGGTCACAGCGATGGGGGAAACGTCGCGCTCGAGTTGGCGATGCGACGGCCCGACCTGCTGCGTCGCGTTGTCCTCATCGGCGCCAACTTTCACCACGCCGGGCTGGTCGAGCTCACCGACTTCACTCCCCAGAGCAACGGCTTCGCCGAGTTCGCGGTCGACTTCGGCGCCCGCTCGCCGGACGGCGCCGAGCACGCCGCCGCGATTGTCGAGAAGTCGCTTCATCTGGTGAAGACCGAGCCGACGCACTCCGTCGAAGAGTTGCGTACCGTCTCGGTCCCGGTCCTCGTCATCGCAGGCGACGACGACGTGGCGAAGCTCTCCCACACGGTCGCCCTCTACGAAGCGCTCCCGGAGGCGCAACTGGCGGTCGTCCCCGGCGCCTCGCACGCCCTTATCAAGGAGCACACGCGCGAGTGCGTCCGACTCATCAGGACCTTCCTGCTTGGCCCGATTCCGCCCGTGACGCTCTATCCCCTGCGTCGATCGCCCGCCGGGAACGCGTAGATCAAACCTGATGGAGCAGCACGCCCTCGGTACACTTGGGCGCATGTGGACGCGATTCCGCTTCGGACGCGACGCGGTGATGGCCCGCTGGACGGCGCTCAGCCGGCTCACCGGGGACGGACTGCTGTACCTCGTCGCCGCCGTCTTCGCGATCGTGCTCGGCTTGACGTCGCGTCAGCCGGCGCAGTGGCAGTGGGGCTACCTCAGCTTCACGACGTACGCCCTGGTCGCCGTCGTCGCCCTGCTCCTCGGACGCCGCTCGATCGTCCGCGCCTTGCGTCGCGAGCGGGTACTGCGCGTGGCGCTGCTCGGAGTCGTGCTGCTCGGCGCCGTCTTTTTGCCGCTCGGACTCGAGACCCACTGGCGCCAGCTGAACAACGGCCACGGCGACGCCCAGCCAGAGGTCGGCGTCATCGAGCGATCCGGCGCGCTGCTCTCGAAGGGCCACGACCCCTATCGAACCTACGAAGTGAACGGCAAGCTCGTGAACAAGATCCGCGGCCTGCCCAGCTTCGAATCCTTCTTCCCCTACTTCCCCTTGATGGGGATCTTCGGGCTCCCATCGGCCGAGACGCATAAGAGCAAGGGCCTCACCGACGCGCGGATCTTGATGACGCTCATGACGCTGATCGCGAGCGGATGGGCGCTCGCACTGTTGAAGCTCACCAAGGAGCAGAAACTCCGCGTCGCCCAGGTCCTGCTCGCGTTACCCTCGGGCGCGCTGTTTCTCTCAACCGGCGGCGACGACATGCCAATTCTCGCTCTGTCGTTGCTCGGGGTCGCGGCGCTGCAGCGTCGCCAGTCAAACCTCACCGGCGTCAGCCTCGGCCTCGCCGCGGCGATGAAACTCACCGCGTGGCCGATGGCTATTGGCGCCCTCCTCGTCGCGCGGAACCGCGATGGTCGCTCGACGTGGCGTCGCGTGCTTCTTTGGATCGTGTTCATCGTGGCCGCCACGACCGTGCCGTTTGTCGTGCGCGCTCCCGCGGCCTTCATGTCCAACGTCTTCGCGTTCCCGCTGGGCTTCGCCGGGGTGAGGTCCCCGGCGGCGAGTGCGTTGCCGGGCCACATCCTCACCACGTGGGCGCCCATTCTCGGCCACGTCCTCGCGCCGGTCACCTTCGTGATCGGCGGGTACTACGCGACAACGTACCTCCGCCGGCACTGGCCGCTCACGCTCTCGCAGCTGCTCGGACTCTTGAGCATCCTCTTTGCGGTGATGATGTGCGTCGCCAGTGCGACGCGCATTGGCTACGTCATCTACCCGCTCAACTTCGCGTTGTGGGCGTCCGTCACGCAGGTGAAGAGGGTGCCAGCGCCGGTACTGGAGCTACAACACGCCTAGACCGATTCGGAGTTCTGGTAGATCTTGAAGGTCCAGTCGACGGTCGAGGCGCTGGTCTTGGTGACGGTGACGCCCACTTCCCAATAGAAACCGTCGCTGCCACCCTTCTGAAACAGTGACTGCGGTTCGCCGTTGCCCGCGCCTTTTGAGAAGAGGCTCCAGCCGCGCGCTTCGAGCTGGGCGTTGAAGAAGTCGATCAGCGAGGCCGCGGTGGTGTGCGACGTGGCCATTGGTTGATAGCAGTCGAAGTCGCCCGCGCCAAGGTTCGGCGTGTTCGCACCGCTGCGCGGCACGGTGCCGATCGGAACGACGAACGCGTCAGCGATGTTGCCCGGCACCTCCTCGCTCTGGCGGCAGTACTGGAGTGACGGTCCGGGGGAGGGGTCTCGCTGGAGACCGCCAACGACAACCGGAATGGTCGTCGTCTCCTTGGTAACGCCCTGATCAGCAACGAGATTAATGATGAGGAACACGGCCAGCATGGCGACCGCGAGCCCCAAGATCGCGGCCGCGGGCCAGAGGCTGGTAGTGGTCGTCAACGGAGGCTTCGGCTCGTCGCTCACTCATTCCATCCTAAGTGGTCGATCGGACCGCGCCCCTTGCCGAGTCGCCAGTCAACGGCACCCTCAAGGGCGGCGAGCACAAAGGACTTGGCGTCGCGCGTCGCCTCGGGAACGCTTCGCCCGAGAGCGAGCCCCGCGGCGATGGCTGACGAAAGCGAGCAGCCAGTGCCGTGGTCGTTGCGGGTGTCAATCCGTGGCGCGTCGAGCACGAGGAGGTCATCGCGACTCACGAGTAGATCAAAGGAGTGCTCCGACGCGGCACCGCCCGTGAAGTGTCCGCCCTTCACGAGCACGAAGGCCGGACCGAGCTCGAGTAACGCGCGCGCGAGATCGCTCACGTCGTCGACGCTCTTCACGTCGCCGACGTCAACCCCGGCGAGCACCGCCGCCTCGAGGAGATTGGGCGTCACGATCTCGGCGAGTGGGAAGAGAGCCGAACGGTACGCCTCGACACCGCCCTCGCTCATCAGGACGTCACCGTTGGTCGACACGAGGACCGGGTCAACGACGAGGTGGGGGAGAAGGCCCTCGCGGGCGAGTTGGCTGACGCGCTCGACGGTTAAGGGATGCGCAAGCATGCCGGTCTTCGTTGCGAGGACGTTGAAATCAGCGACGACGGCCCGGACCTGGGCCTCGACGAGATCCGGCTCGACGTTGACGACCGCGCTCACGCCGAGCGTGTTCTGCGCGGTGATCGCGGTAATCGCGGTTGTCGCGTGAACCCCGAAGGCGTTCATCGAGCGCACGTCGGCCTGGATGCCCGCGCCACCGCCGGAGTCCGATCCGGCGATGGACAAAGCGGTTACCGGCGGCACGCTCCAACCCTAGTGAGAGCATTTCATCACTACGCTGGGCGTGTGGACGAGCTATTTGAGGTCGGATCGTTCAGTTCTGCGTCACGTCTCGTGGTCGGCACGGGAGGGTTTCGCTCCATGGACGTGCTCGAAGCGTCGATCCATGCCTCGGGATCAACCATCGCGACCGTGGCCCTTCGTCGAGTCGACCCAAGCGTCAAGGGGTCGATCTACGACCTCCTCGAGAGTCTTAAGGTGACACTTCTGCCCAACACTGCGGGATGCTTCAGCGCGCAAGAGGCGATCAAGGTTGCCGAGCTGGCGCGCGAGGCCTTCGAGACACCACTCATCAAGCTTGAGGTGATCGGTGACGACCTGACCTTGCTGCCGGACACGACCGAAACGCTCAGCGCGGCCGAAGAGCTCACCCGCCGGGGATTCGAGGTCTGGGCGTACACCTCGGACGATCTCATCGCCGCCCAAAGACTCGAACAAGTGGGGTGCGTGGCCGTGATGCCGCTCGGCTCGCCAATCGGCTCGGGCCTCGGGATCCGCAATCCCCACGCGATCTCGCTGATCACCGAGCGCGTCAGCGTGCCGGTCCTGCTCGACGCCGGGGTCGGCACGGCCTCTGACGCCGCCCTCGCCATGGAGCTGGGCTGTGACGGGGTGCTCGCGGCCTCCGCCATGAACCGGGCGCTCGAGCCCGTGATGATGGCCGAAGCCCTGAGAGACGCGGTTCGCGCCGGCTACCTGGCCCGCCGCGCGGGCCGGATTCCCACCCGTCTGCACGCCGAGGCGTCCTCGCCCTCCCTCGGGCGCCCGGATCTCTTCGCTGGCTAGGGGCGGACAAAGTACACTGGTGTAGTTCGCCGGGATAGTCTGGTGAATCCTCGGTCGGGAGGGACGACGAATGAGTGACACTGCAACGTTTGGCTTTAGCGGACCGACGGTCTGTCGCCTCACTGGGGTGACGTACCGCCAGTTGGACTACTGGGCGCGCACCGGGCTCGTCACGCCCTCGATCACTCCGGCGAATGGCAGCGGTTCGAAGCGCGCCTACTCCTACGGCGACGTCCTTGAGGTGAAAGTCATCAAGTCTTTGCTCACGTCGGGCGTCTCGCTGAAGCGTGCCCGTCAGGCGGTCGAGTGCCTGCGTTCGTCACTCGGGGCCGATCTCGCCGCGAGCAGCCTCGTCCTCTCGGACGCTGGATCGGTCCTCGCGCACGATGACGGCGAGTTGGTGGATCTCTTGCGCGGCGGGCAGGGCGTCTTCAACATCGTCCCCCTCGCCAACGTGGTCGCTGAACTGCGCAGCACCATTCGCGAAGTGGAACGTTCGAAGTCGGAGAAGGGGGCCGCCACGGCGTGACTTCTTCGACGCGGAGCGACGGATCTCGCCGTCGCCACCCGAGTGTTGTCCCGAGTCCCAGCCAACCTTTCGCCCATCCGAGCGAGCAACTCTTCGGTCAGCTGCTCACCCTCTACGGGCATGAGTGGCTCTACGAACCACTCGAGTTTCCCCTGGCCTGGGACGAGCGCGGCACCCCGACGAGAGGCTTTCGACCCGACTTCTACTTGCCCGAGCGTCGCCTCTTCATCGAACTGACCGTCCTGTCACAGCGGCTCGTGACGAAGAAGAACCAGAAGGTTCGCAAGTTCCGGGCGCTCTATCCGGAGATCCCACTCCTCGTCGTCTACCAGCGGGACTACGACCGCTTGCTGCGTCAACACGACCTGCACGGCGGTCGAGGGCAAGCTGCCTGATGGAGGATCGCCGGCCGTTCCTCTACGACGTTCACGTGGAGCTCGGCGCGAAGATTGTGCCCTTTGGCGGCTGGGCCATGCCGCTCGCTTACGGTACCGGCACGCTCGCCGAACACCTGGCGTGTCGAAACGACGCCGTGGTCTTCGACGTCAGTCACCTCGGTACCGTGCGCTGCGACGGTCCGGGGATGTTCGACGCGCTGCAAACGACGCTGACGAACGATCTTGGGAAGATCGCGCCGGGACGGGCCCAGTACACGCACCTGTTGACCGACGGGGGCTTCGTCGTCGACGACATCATCGTCTGGTGGGTCGACCAGGACGAATTCGACGTCATGCCCAACGCCTCGAACACCTCGGGCGTCACCACCGCACTGCCGGGGCGCGACGTTACGGGCGAGCGCTGCGTCCTCGCCGTCCAGGGTCCGCGGGCGAGAGAGAAGGTCGACACCATCGACGCTCGCTTCTCGGCGGTTGAACGATTCCGAGTCAGTCGATTCGACTATGAGGGCGTCGAGGTGCGCGTCGCCGGTACGGGCTACACCGGAGAGCCCGGGCTCGAGATCGCAGCCCCGAACGAGGTGGCCGAGCGCATCTTCCGTCGGTTGATAGCGGCCGATATCACCCCGGCCGGTCTTGGCGCGCGCGACACGTTGCGTCTCGAGGCGGCGCTGCCCCTCTACGGGCACGAGTTGAGCCTGACGTCGACGACCCTGGAGGCGGGACTGGGTTGGGTGCTCGGATGGCAGAAGCCGACCTTCCGCGGCCGCGCCGCCGTGGAGCGCGAGCGCGAGCGAGGGGTTCGCCGTCTCTTGACCGGCGTTACGGGCGCCGGACGTCAGCCCTTTCGCGACGGGGCAGAAGTCGTCGTGCGGGGGGAGTCGCGCGGGCTACTCACGTCGGGCAACTACTCGCCGGTCCTCGGACGCGGCATCGGCATGGGCCTCCTGGACCCGGGGCTGCAGCCGGGGCTCGACGTCGAGATTCGCCAGCGCGGACGAGAGACGCCGGCCAAGGTCACTACACTGCCCTTCGTGCAGAAGGCGTCGTGACGTGGCGGACTATCTTCCGCACACCATTGAGGACGTCGCGTCGATGCTCGCGTTCCTCGGCATGGACACCCTCGATGATCTCTTCGCGCACGTGCCCGTCGCGGTGCGACTGGCCGGCGGTCTCGACCTCGAGAGCGGACTGAGCGAGCCCGACGTCGCGGCGCTGTTCGCCACCTACACCCGGGCCAATCGCGCGACGTCGACGTCAATGGCCTGTTTCGCTGGTGGCGGCGCCTACGACCACGAGGTGCCGGCTGTCGTCAGGATGCTCGCCAACCGCTCGGAGTTCGTGACGGCCTACACGCCGTACCAGCCCGAAGTGGCCCAAGGTGTGCTCCAGGCGATGTTCGAATATCAGACGCTTGTCGCGCGTCTGAGCGGCCTGCCCATTTCGAACGCTTCGCTCTACGACGCCGCGACCGCCCTCGTCGAGGCACTCAACATGGCACACGGCGCGACTGAGCGCCAGAAGATGGTGATCTCGTCGGGGATCCATCCGCACTGGCGCCAAGTAGCGCGAACCTTTGCGCGCGGCACGGGTCATGAGATCGTTGAAGTGCCGCTCGTAGACGGGATCACGGATTGGTCGCGGGCGGACGCTTCGGGTGCGGCCGCCGTGGTCGTCGGCTACCCCAACTATCTCGGCGTCCTTGACGACGTCGCGGGCGCGAAGTCACTCGCGACCGAAAACGGTGCGCTGCTAGTGGTCGGCGCCGACCCGGTTGCGGCCGGGGTCCTCAAGACGGCAGGGCAGTGGGGCGCCGACGTCTTCGTTGGTGAGGGTCAAGCCTTCGGCACGCCCCTCTCCTTCGGCGGTCCGTATCTCGGTCTCTTCGCCTGCACCCACGAGCAGGTTCGTCGACTGCCGGGACGCATCGTCGGCGAGACGGTCGACTCGGGGGGTCGGCGCTCGTTCGTGACGACGCTGCGCGCCCGAGAACAGGACATCCGACGCGAGAGGGCCACCTCCAACGTCTGCACCAACCAGACGCTCATGGCGGTGACCGCGGCGATCCAACTGGGTTGGCTCGGCACCCAGGGACTGCGCGAGGTGGCGACCCGCTGCGCCCAGGGTGCGCACTACCTCTACGGTCAGCTCCTCGAGATCCCGGGCACGAGCGCGCTGTCGTCGCAGCCCTTCTTTCGAGAGTTTGCGGTGCGACTCACCAATTCGGCCAACGACGTGATCGAGCGAATGGCCGAGCACGACGTGCTGGCGGGGATCTCGGTTGGCGCGCTCTGTGGGGGACCGGACCCCTCAATCGAGGGCGACGTCGAGGACGTACTGCTCGTGAGCGTCACCGAACGACGCACCAAGGACGAGATCGATCACTACGTCGAGGCCTTGACCAAGGTCCTCGCGTGAGCAGCGAGGCTCAGCCCGGCGGGCGCGCGGCCTCGGCGCCCTTGATGGGCCACGAGAGCGAGCCAACCCTCTTCGAGATCTCGGTCCCCGGCCGCTCGGCCTATCAACTTCGAACGACGGGCGTGCCGCCAACCAGGTTGAGCGAGCTCGTGCCCAGTGCGCACCTGAACGACGAACCGGTCCCCGTGGCCGAAGTCTCCGAACGCGACCTCGTCGGACACTTCACTCGACTGTCGCACCGCCAGTACTCAGTGGATCTCGGGATGTACCCACTCGGCTCGTGCACCATGAAGTACAACCCGAAGTTCTGCGACGCGGTCGCGAGTGATCCCGGACTCAACTCCGTGCACCCGGGAGCGCCGGCCTCGCTGAGTCAAGGTTGGCTCGAGATCATGGTGACCCTCGAGGAGAAGCTCTGCGCGATCACTGGCATGAAGGCCGCCACGCTCCAGCCGGCGGCCGGCGCGGCCGGCGAGCTCACCGGACTGCTCCTCATGCGAGCCTTTCACGACGCCAACGGCGAGTCCCGTGGCCGGGTCCTCATTCCCGACTCCGCTCACGGCACCAATCCGGCTTCGGTCACCCTCGGGGGGTACGAGGTGACGACCGTGCCATCGAACGAGCGCGGCCTGGTGGACCTCGCCGCGCTGCGCGAGGCGCTCGGGCCCGACGTCGCGGGCATCATGTTGACCAACCCGAATACCTTGGGCCTCTTCGAAGAGGAGATCACCGAGATCGCCGCCGCCGTGCATGACGTCGGAGGACTGCTCTACTACGACGGCGCGAACTTGAACGCCATCCTCGGCGCGGTGCGCCCGGGGGACATGGGCTTCGACATCGTGCACATGAACCTGCACAAGACGTTCGCGACCCCCCACGGCGGTGGGGGACCGGGAGCGGGTCCGGTCGCCGTGGCGCCACACCTCGTCGACTTCCTGCCGGGTCCGCGGGCGACGCGAGTTGCTGGTGGTTTCGAGTGGACGACGCCAGATCGATCGATTGGACGAGTGCACGGCTGGCAGGGGAACGCGCTCGTCCTGGCGCGAGCGCTCGCCTACATCGACGTGCACGGCGGAGACGGATTGACGCGCGTCGCCCAGCACGCCGTGTTGAACGCGAACTGGCTGCGCCAGCGGGTGGCGGCGATCCTTCCCGCCGCCTTTGACCGGGTCTGCATGCACGAGTGCGTGCTCAGCGCGACTACCCTGAAGACGAAATACGGCGTTCGGGGACTCGACGTCGCGAAGGCGCTGCTCGACGAGGGCTTCCACTCGCCGACGGTGTACTTCCCACTCATCGTCCCCGAGGCGCTGATGTTCGAGCCCACCGAGACCGAGTCGGTCCAGACCCTCGAGTCGCTCGCGCTCGCCCTCGAACGCATCGCCGAGCGCGCTGCGGAAGATCCCGACGCACTCCATCGCGCGCCGCAGAGCACGCCCGTGTCACGCGTCGACGAGGCACTCGCGGCGCGGCACCTGATCGCGACTGCCGACGCCGAGAGGTAAGGGCACGTTTCACCTCGCCGCGTTGGATGGCCCGACGTCGCGGTGACGCCGCCTCTACGCTGCAATCGGTGTCACGTCGCTGGTCCAACGCCCTCGCACTCGCGTTTTCGGTCGTCGTCGCTAGCTGGATCGGTTCGAGCGACGTAGCCGGGTCCGCGCCACCGGCACCACGGGCGTTGTCCGAGACGATCGTCCTCACCTGCGCTGACTCGGTCGGACAGCAGGGGAGGCACGGCGAATACGTCGTGGGTGGCGTTGAAGGACTGCGTCTCAAATCGTCGAGCAGCGCCGCGTCACTCACGCGCGTTCAAGGCGCGCGCGGAAAGACGTACTACGTGATCAAAGACTTCCTCGCGGTGTCCGCCAGCGCCGCTCCGTACGCGACGGTCACGATCGTGAGGCCCGCAACGGCACGGTTGTTCTACGGACCTCCGGTCACGGCCGCGACGATGCTAAAGGTGTCAAAGCGTGCGGTCCGCTTGCCGGTGTGCGGACCGGACTTCACCGGCTACGTCGGCGGCATCGTCGTCACGAGGCCAACGACGGTGACGTTTGCGGTCCGCTCTCCGCACGGCGTGACGCGTCTCGTTACCGCCCCCTTCGGCACGAAGTAGGACTCGTCCGCGGGCCAACGACAAGAAAGTTTGGGAATCCTGTCGGCTACTGTCGATTTCGGCGCGTCGCGTTCGTCGGTATACGTGAGACCCGAGAATCGGGTTCGATCAAAGGAGCACAGATGTCTGAATACCTAGTCCTCATCTACGAAGACGAAGCTGGTTACGAGAAGGCCGACCAGGCTACCTTCAATCGCGTGATGGCCGGGCACGACGAGTTCGGCAAAAAGAACGGAGCTGCCCTGCGCGGGGGAAACGCCTTGCAACCAACGATGAGTGCCACGTCGCTGCGCCGTGACGACTCGGGCAAGCTCGTCGTCACCGACGGCCCCTTCGCCGAGACGAAGGAAGCTCTTGGGGGCTACTACCTCATCGAAGCGGGCGATCTCGACGAGGCGATCGCCATCGCCAGCCAGGTTCCCGCCGAGTTCGGCGGGGTCGAGGTCCGTCCCATCAGAGTGTTCAACTGAGTCCAAGTCCTCGGCCCGTCGACGTCGAGACGGCGCTCGCCAACGCGTATCGCGGCGAGTGGGCGTTCGTCCTCGCGGCGACGATCCGCGTCACGGGCGACATCGACGTGGCCGAGGAGTGCGTCCAGGACGCGTTCGCGCGCGCCTTGACGACGTGGCCGAAAACCGGGATCCCGGTCAACGCCGGCGCGTGGTTGACGACGGTCGCCCGCCGGCGGGCCATTGACACGCTGCGTCGCCACTCCACCCAGAAACGTGTCCTCGCGACCATCGCCGAGACGAGCGTGGACGACATCCCCGTTGACCGAGAAGGAGCGAGCATTCCTGACGACCGACTCCGGCTCATCTTCACGTGCTGTCACCCCGCGCTGGCGAGTGAGACTCAGGTGGCACTGACGCTTCGGCTGCTCTGCGGATTGAGTACCGCGGAGGTCGCGGGCGCCTTTCTGGTGAGCGAGGCGACGATGGCGGCGCGCCTCACGAGAGGAAAGAAAAAGATCCGGACCTCGCACATCCCCTACCGCGTGCCAGCGGCCGACGAATTACCGGATCGCGTCGACAGCGTGGTCGACGTGATCCACCTCGTCTTCACGACAGGTCACACCGCGCCGGCCGGCGCCGCGCTCATGCGTCGCGATCTCGTGGAGCGAGCGTTGCAACTGGCGCGGCTGCTGCGCCAACTACTCCCTGATGACGGCGAAGTCGCCGGTCTTCTCGCGCTGATCATCCTGACCGACGCCCGTCGAATGACCCGCGTCGACGACGAAGGGTCGCTCGTGCTCCTCTCCGAGCAGGACCGCGCCCAGTGGGATCGCGAGGCGATCGACGAGGGGACAGCGCTCGTGCGCGAGTCCTTGCGACGTCGACCCGTCGGACGATTCGCATTGATGGCGGCTATTGCCGCGGCGCACGCCGAAGCTCGATCCTGGGAGTCCACCGACTTCACCGAGATCGTCGGACTCTACGACCGTCTCCTCACGATCTGGCCGTCCCCCGTGGTCGCGCTGAACCGGGCCGTGGCCGTTGGTCTGAGTGAGGGCGCGGCGTCGGGCCTCGTCGCACTCGACGAGCTTGCGTCGGACCCACAACTCTCGAGGTATCGCTACCTCGCCAGCGCCCGAGCGGAGTTTCTTCGCCAACTTGGACGTGACGACGAGGCTCGTCGCTTCTATGAAGAGGCGATGGCTGCCTGTGACAACGAGGTCGAGCGAGCATTCCTGCTCGGTCGCCTTGACGCGCTCTCAAGCTGAGTAACGCCGTCAACGACGGCGCCATCAACTAGGAGGGTCGCCAGGACGCGGGGGCGGGCTCGAACAACGCGGATCGCACCAAGCCGTCGAACTCCTCGACGTCGACCTCGGCGTCGTCATTCTCGTCGAAGCTCGGCTGCGCGCTGAGCAACACCAGGCGGCGCTGATCGGAGTTCGCGAGCTGACCCTCGAGCTCGTTCGCCGACATGACGAGCGACGCCGCGTCCTCGTCGTCGAACAGTTCGGCCACGAAGACCGTGAACGGCGCGCCACGCTCGAGTTCACCGACAAAGCTCAAGCACCCGGCGCAGGCTAAGTAGGACCCGGAGACGCTTCGTCCGAACGACGGGGCCGCGAGCTGGTCTTGTCCAATGGGTCCGGTGCGCACGCGGGTAGTCGCGTCGAGGGCGTCCGCGACGGTGACCGCGAGTTGGGCGAGGTTGGTCGTGGGGTCGAACTCAACGGAGTGGTCAGCGAGACGCGGGGCACCGAAGAGGCCGCGCGCGGCGCGGTCGCGAAAGACGAGTGTCTCAATGAAGCCGGTGCCGTGGTTCGTCGTGGTCTCGACCACGTGGCACTGGGCGATGGCCTCCACCCGGTCCATGGCTTCGACGGCAACGTCGAAACGCGCCGCCGTCTGGCGACTGGCCAAATCACTAAAACGCTCGCTGAGCGAGTCGAGGTCGCGTCCGAGGAACCGGGACACGAACAGCGCAGCCTTCAGCCACGACTCCCAAGGGACCTCCTCGACGCCGGGCAGCAGTGTGTAGGCGTCGAGCGCCTCCTCGAGCGACGACAGCGATGCCTGGCGGCGTCCCTGCAAGGTCCGACGCATGGCGAACAGTCGCACCGTGTCGATCTCGCCCTCAGTGAGCCGCCGACGAAGGGCTTCTCGTTCCCCGGATGTCGCAGCCACGGTCGCTCGCACGACGCCCACGACGACGTCGTCGAGTTCGTCGGGCCGGGGCCGCACAAAGTCGCCCGACGTGAGTCCGTAAGCGCGCGCGCTGAGCGTGGCGCGCCATGCTTCCGGGCGGTCGCTCGCGTTCACTCGTCGGACGCGTCAGCCGCGTTGATGCGCTCGAGGACGACTCGCAGGAGCCGCGCCAGCTCGAGTTGCTCGCTCGTCGTGAGAGAGCTCACGGCCAACGTTTCTTGCTTGTTGAATTCGGGGAACACCTCTTCGATGAGGCGTTCGCCGGCACGCGTGAGCCCAATCGACACGCGACGCCGGTCGTCGCGATGGGGAATACGGCGAATGAGCTTGCGTGACTGGAGGGTCTTCATGACGCCGGTGAGCGTCCCCTTGGTAATCCCCGCTTCGGCGGCCACGTGACCGGTCTCTTGGACGTCCCAGATCCAAAGAACCCACAGCACCGTGAAGGCAACCCAGCTGAGGTCGTAGTCGGTGAGCAACGTGCGTTCCATGTGGTTGCGAATCGCCGAGCCCGCCCGGTAGATGTTCGAGACCGCGCTCATCGCCGTGAAGTCCAGTTCGTGGTGTTCGAGCCGGGCGCGAATATCACGCTCGGCCTGGGACACGATCGTCGACTCTGAACTCGCGATGCGTCGTGACACGATCAGCCCTCGAGGGTGGTGCCACCGGCGAAGGTGGTTCCGACCGAGCGAAAGTAGCCGCCGATGATCTCGCGCGGGGCGAGGGAAACTAGTTCTTCGTTGGGGGCACCAAAGACCTCTAGCGTGGCTGATCCCCGGTAGGCGGGTCCGAGGTCGAGGTTCACGCCGGCCATCGTAACGACCTCGTCGAGGGAGTCTCGTCCGTCGAGCTCGATTCGCGGGAACCAGCGGTGGTGGAGCATGGCGTGACCGTTCACGAAGCCGTTGCCCTCGCTGTCGCCTTCCAGGGTCACCGTGGCTTGAGCGAGACGTCGATCGCTGGCGGCAAGCGTCATGCCGAAGCGACCACCAGGCTCGAGGCGCGGCCCGGCCCTGCCGTGTCTGACGGGGCGAGTCTGGTTGATTGAACCGAGTTTCTTCGGGTAGCCCTGCAGGTAACCGCGCACGAGGGCGAAGTCCTTGTCTACCCAGATGAAGAGACATCGGCTGTAGAGGCGTCCGGCGAAGCGACACCGCACGACGACGAAGGCCTCCTTGTACTGGCTTCGCACGGGATCGAGCAGTTCGGCGCCGTCGTCGCCGCAGCTCTGCCAGTCGGCCCAGATGAAAGCGACCGCCCCCGGGTCCTCGTCCTCGTTGGCGAGACTCACGCCCGGAGGCAGCAACGCGGCGATCGCCGAGGGATCAGTGCGGTATTCGACAGTCAACAGGTCGCCGGAGTAGTGCCAGGGTGTGGGCGGCAAGAGGGAGGCGCGACCGCTCAGGGTGCGCGGGAAAGGAACGCCGCGCAGACTCACTTTGGCGCTCCGGTCCAGCCAGCGGCGGGTCGATCGAACCAGACGTGCACCTGACCGGTGCCGATCGAGTTCTCGTAGTCCGAGTACAGGCGCCCCGGCGCGACGCAGTCGCGACCGCCGAGCGCCGCCACCATCATCTGGTAGTGGGCGAATCGGCCCTCGGGCTTCGCCTTGAAGAACTCGTCGTAGTTGTCCACGACGCTCGCGTGATCCCCGCGCAGCCAAGCGTCGATCACCCGGTGGTCGGCGTCGCGCGCCGCCGCGGAGAAGATGTGCTCCTCGCCGGCGGCCTCGTGGTCGCGAAGCGTGCGCAGCGTGTGGAACGTGTGGCTGAGCGCCCCCGAGGCGATGAGCACGACCCGCCGGTCGCTCGCCGCCACGGCGCTCGCGATGACCCGCCCGACGGCCGAGAAGTCACTGGGTTCAGCGGTCTGGCAGGTGCTCACCGACAGCCAGGCCTCGTCGTTCTGGAGAAAGCCGAAGAAGTTCGTCGTGGCGTACTGGATCGGGAGGTGCTCGTTGTCGATCGGCGTGATCCAGCACTCCGGGGTCGACTCGGCAATCTCGCCCACGAGCTTCGCGAAGGCCGGATCGCCCTTCACGTCGTAGGGAACACTTGACATGCCTCGCGGCAACTCCTCGGAGGTGTAGAAGCCGAGTCGGCGCTCCGCCGCGGTGATGACGAACTCGACGGTCGTGAACCAGTGACTGTCAAAGACGATCACCAGGTCCGGCCGCAGTACGTCGAAGACCTCGCGACGTAACTGGTGCAATCCGCTGTAGAGCGTGCTCTCCTGTCCGTTGTTGAGAGCGCGACGGACGTCGTCAGGCAGGACAATGGTTGGTACGTGCGCCAGGAACCCAGCGCCGACGATGTCACCCACGGGTGGTGTCCTCCTTCAGTTGGTAGGTCTTCAAGTCGCTGTAGAAGTCGAGGGCGTACTCGCCGCCTTCACGACCAATCCCACTCAGACCGATCCCGCCAAAGGGCGCAGTGAGATCACGCACGAAGTAGCAGTTGACCCAAATTGTTCCGGCGCGCACCGCCGAGCCGAACCGCTCGGCCCGCTTCTCGTCGGTGGTGAAGACCGTCGCCGACAGCCCGTACGCCGTGGAGTTCGCCAAGGCGATGGCTTCGTCCTCGTCCGTGAACGTCTGGAACGTGAGGACCGGGCCGAAGACCTCCTTCTGGACGATCTCGGCGTCGTTGGAACGCGGTTCGATGAGAGTCGGCTCGAACCATAAGCCGTCGCGGCGCAGCCGCTCTCCGCCAAAAACGAGCGTGTCTCCGGCCCGCCGCGAGCGATCGACGAAGCCTTCGACGCGGGCCAGGTGCTCGGGGTGGATGAGCGGGGAGATCGTCGTCTCGGGATCGCGGCTGTCGCCGAGGACGTGTCGTTCCGTTGCGGCCGTGAAGAGGCGCAGGAACTCGTCGCGAATCGACTCTTCGACGAGCAGGCGCGTGCTCGCCAGGCAGACTTGACCGGCGTCGTCGTACATGGCGGCGGCGGTCTCTGCCGCCAACTCGAGGTCGGCGTCGGCGTACACCACGAGGGGTCCCTTGCCACCGAGCTCGGCCGTGAAGGGCACAAGGTTCTTCGCCGCCGACTCGCCAATGCGCCGGCCGGTCACGGGCGAGCCGGTGAAGGAGATCCGTCGAACCCGCGGGTCACTCACGAGGGCGGCGCCCGCTTCGTCGCCGAACCCCTGGACCAGGTTGAAGACACCCGGTGGGAAGCCCGCCTCGAGGACGAGGTCCATGAGCAACGAGCAGCTCAGTGGCGACCACTCCGCGGGCTTTAAGACAACGGTGTTCCCAACGGCGAGCGCCGGAGCGCATTTCCACGTCGAGAGCATGAACGGAGCGTTCCACGGCGTGATGACGACCGTCGGGCCGGCGGGCGTACGCAACACCGTGTTGTGCGTGCCGTTAGAGGCCCACCGCCTCGAGACGTACTGTTCGGCCAGATCGGCGTAAGCGCGAAAGTTCCGTGCGGCGCGCGAGACGACCCGCTTCCTCAGACTCGTTTGGAGCATCGCCATGTCGAGGCACTCGACGATCGCGATGTCCTCGACGTGCGCGTCGATGAGGTCCGCGAGGCGTCGCAGGTACTTCGCTCGTGCGTAGACGTCAAGCGCCGCCCAGTCGCCAAACGCAGCGTCAGCGGCGGTGAGCGCTTCGGCCGCCTCACGTGCGGTCCCGCGGGCGACGTCCGCGAGGACGAGTGACCAGTCGAGCGGTGAGCGGTCCTCGAAGGTGGTGGGCGAGTTGACCCGCTCATTGTTGATGAAGTGGCCCGTCGCGACCCGGACGCCGCCGACGTTCGTTCGCTCGTCGCTCATGATTCGAACCTTGGTCGGACACGGGGGTAGGGCAATTCGCCGCGGTCGGTGGGATTGGGCCGGCGTTGCCCGCGCAACTCCCAATCGCCGCCGAGGCTGGTCGAGCGGACCTCTTCGGTTGCGGTTGGCTGCGCCCCGACCTCGTCACTCACGGGGTCGGGGGAGGAGACCACGTGATTGGTGAGCGCGCCAAGTCCCTCGACCTCGACCGTGACGACGTCGCCCGGCTCGACCGGCCGCGAGATCGCGGGTGTGCCCGAGAGGATCACGTCACCGGGCACCAGCGTGATCAAGCGGGCCACGTCGGTCACGAGATAGTGCATGTCCCAGGCCATCTCGTCCGTGGAGCCGTCCTGGCGGACTTCGCCGTTTACGCTCGTGCGCATCCATTTGGCGGAGAAGTCCCAATCGGTGACGACGCCCGGCCCCACCGGACAGAGCGTGTCAGCACCTTTGACGCGCAGCATCGAGCCGGCGTCGGTGTCGCGAAAGTCGTGAAGCCCGAAGTCATTGGCGACCGTGTACCCGGCGATGAAGTGGTGAGCGTCGGCGAGAGCGATGTTCCTCGCCGTTCGGCCAATAACAATGGCAATCTCGCCCTCGTAGTTGAGGTAGTGGCAGTTCGCGGGCCGCACGACGGCCCCGCCGTGCGCGTTCAGCGCCGAGACGGGCTTCTGGAACCAGGTAGGCGCCGGTGGCAGCGACACGCCGAACTCGCGGACACGCGAGACGTGGTTGAGGTGACAGCAAAGGATCTTGCTTGGCGTCACCGGCGCGAGGTGCGTCGCGCTGGCCGCCTCGACGCGCCGACCGTCGGGCGCGACCAACGCTTCGCCGTCGCGCACGACGTCAACCACGTTGCCGTCAAGCAGGATCCGACGGTACTCCACGCGGCCTCCAAAAGTCGTTTGCAATCAAATGATTCATTAACTCTACAAACGAACCGGACGTTCTCGTGCTACTTTCGCCATCGTCGGCGTAGGAGGCTCCATGACCAGTTCATTCGATCGCGTGCGGGTCCTCTGGCCCGATCACCTGGGTCTCGCGCGCGGCAAGTACGTGCCGGCGGCCCTTGCCGACAAGGGCGTTCGCCACTGCACGGGCACCTGGGCCCTCGGCTACGACCGGGTGATGACGCCCGACACCCCCGGCAGCCACTGGCAGGAGGGTCTGCCGGACTTCGACGCCGTTTTCGGGCCTGAGGACCTGCGCCCCGGTTGGGAGGCGGGCACGCGGGTGGTGGTGCCTGACCTCGTGCGAGGCGGCGAACCGTTTTCGGTCTCGCCTCGCGCGGCCCTGCGCAAGGCCGTCGCCGACTGGCGCGCGCTGGGTCTCGAGCCGAAGGTGGGGATCGAGTTCGAGGCGTTCGTCTTCGTCCCCGACGGCGACGGAGGGTTTAGACCCCTCGAGACGCCCGGCGCCTTCGTCTACGGAACGGGCACCGCGGTCGACCCGAACGGCCTCCTCGAAGCCATCTGGGAAGCGTGCGAGGGCGCCGAGATCCCCCTCGAGTCGGTCAACTCCGAGTACGACACGCCCCAGTTCGAGTTCACGATTCGATACGGCGACGCACTTCGGGCCGCTGACGACGCGTTCCTCTTCAAGGTCCTCGCGCGCGAGGTGGCGCACCGCATGGGCCTGCTCGTTACGTTCATGGGCAAGCCGCTCACCGATCGCGGGGGATCGGGGCTGCACGTCAACTTCTCCTTCGACGACGCGACGGGCAACAACGCGATAAACGAGGGCGACGCCGCCGACGGTCTCTCGCCACTCGCCAAGCACTCGATTGGGGGATTGCTTGAACACCACCGATCCCTGGCCGGGCTCTGCGCACCGACCGTCAATGCCTACAAGCGACTCCGTCCCGCCTCGCTCTCGGGCTACTGGGCGAACTGGGGCTACGACCATCGCGGCGCGACGATCCGCGTGCCGGGTGAGCGCGGCGCGGGGGCGCGGCTCGAGCACCGACTGAGCGACGGTGCCGCCGTGGTGCACACGGCTATCGCCGCGGTCCTCCAGGCGTCGCGACTGGGCGTCCTCGCCAAGAGCGATCCGGGGCCCCCCGAGGGCGGCAACGGGCTCGACACGATCGACGCCACGGTCGGCGTGCCGCCGAGCCTCGCCGCGGCCCTCGACGAGCTCGAGGCGGACCTGGCACTCGTTGACGCGGTGGGCGCCGATCTTGTGGCTCAGCATGTCGCCATCAAGCGTGCGGAGTGGGACCGCTACAGCGCCGCCACCACCGATTGGGAGCTACGCGAGTACCTGCCGTTCCTGTGAGGCGAGTGCCGTGTGGCGGCGAGGGCACAAGCGGCCGATTCCAGTGCCGTGACGCCGCCAAAGCGGTTCTACGTGAATCCTTCTCCTATCCGAATGAGAGCATCTCGCAGTGCTTAGGTTTGTTCCGTGCCGTTTCCAGATGAAGATGTTCCCGTCACATTGGTGGACTACCGAGAAGAGTGGGAGCACGAATATGTCGTCATTGCGACGACCATTCGAGCATTGGGTCTTTCAGAGCACGGTGCCGTAGAGCATGTTGGTTCGACCGCTATACCCGGAATGACGGCCAAGGACGTCATTGACGTTCAAGTAAGGCTTCCATTCCTTGACGAGGAGGCTGTGACCGGGAGATTCCGAGAGATCGGCTTTCGCCGCCGTCCGGAAGAGTGGAACAATCTCGAGAGAACGAGGGATGGCGTCATTCCCAAACTCGTGTTTGCTCCGCGTCAGGGAGCGAGGCCTCAAAACGTACACGTCCGGGTCGATGGCACAGCAGGCGCGCGCGACACTTTGCTCTTCCGCGACTACCTACGCGCGTCGGCAGAAGCCGTGCAGGCGTGGTCCGACTTCAAACGGTCCATTGTTCGTGGATCCAATCCTCTCAATCTCGCGAGTTACGGTCAGGCTAAGCAGCCCGCTTGGCTGGAGTTGATGAATCGAGCGGATGAGTGGGCCGCGACGTCGAGCTGGCATGAATCGCCACTTACCGCTTGGAACGCCTGAGGTCACACCGACGAGCTCGCCGCTTTACGCCTGCAGTTAGCGCCACTCCACTCGTACTGGCAGCGTTTTGATCCCACTAATGAAGTTGGAGCGAAGGCGTTCGGGCTCGCCGACGAGCTCCACGCGACGCCAACGCCTCGCCATTTCCTCGAAGAGAACGCGCATCTCGAGTCGGGCAAGGTGGGCCCCGAGGCAAAGGTGCGGGCTCTGCAGGCCGAAGGCGACGTGGTTGTTCGGCGAGCGATCAGGCTGGAACTCGTACGGCTCAGCGAACTGATCCTCGTCGTAGTCGGCCGAGGCGTACCACAGCACGACCTTGTCGCCGGTGTGCAGCTGCTTGCCGCGAAGTTCAGTGTCCTCAACGACGGTGCGACGAAAGTGCATCGTGACGCTCGTCCAACGCAACATCTCGTCGACGAGGCTCTTGCGTTGCACGAGGGTCATTTCGCCAACAGCGTCGTAGACGTGGGGCCGTTCGATGAGCGCGAGCAGACCTCCCGTCATCGAGTAACGCGTCGTGTCGTTGCCCGCCGCGACCATCAAGGTGAAGAAGTTCTTGAGCGCGAGATCGTCCAGGGACTCGCCGTCGGCGGTGGGCTCGAGCAGCGCGTTCAAGATGTCGTGCGTCGGAGTTAGGCGCCGATCGGCTAGGGCCTGTGTCGCGTACTCGAACAGTTCGAGCGCGACCGGGGAGCGGAATGGCAAGAGCCGATAGTCCGACGTGTCGACTTGGTCAACCACGAAGTCCGTGAAGTCCGGATCGGTATTGCCAATCAGGGCGTCACCACGCGAGACCAACCAGTCGAGGTCCTCGTCGGGCAGACCGAGAAGCTTGCCGAGCATCCGCATCGGCAGCTCGCGCGCAACGCGTTGGACGAAGTTGAACTCACCCTCGCCGTGGAGCGAGTCGAGCACTTCGGCCGCCAAGAGCCGCACGACGTCCTCGTACTCGGCGACCGACTTGGGGGCGAACGGCCGGCTGACGAGACGACGAAGGCGCGTGTGCTCTGGCGCGTCCATCTCCATGAGGGTGCGACGAGCCTCGGTCTCCTCGGGGTCCATGTCCTCGAGTCGAATGCCGAAGCGGCTCGAGAACAGCTCGGTGGTGCGACTGGTAAAGAGCACGTCGTCGTACTTGGTGATGCTCCAAAACCCCCGTCCGCCCGCTGGCTCCTCGGTCCAATGCACGGGATCGTTGTCGCGCAGCCAACGAAAGGTCGCGTGGGGGACCCCGTCGACGTACGTGTCGTGCGACGTGAGGACCGCTAACGGTGCGTCCATGGCGCCTCCCAGAGATGTTTGATTCCAAACGACTTTTCCATTACACCACAGTTCACCGCCGACAATTACACTTGGCCCATGGCGAAGCCACTGATCGGGATCTCGGGCCGACGGTGGCCGGCCTCGACGCTGGGCGAGCACGTACCAGCCGCCATGAGCGGCATCGACTTCGATCTTCACTTCATCGACTACCCGCGGTCGATCGCCCTCGCCGGCGGGCTGCCGGTGGAACTCACCCGAGACGCCGACGCCGAGGAGATGGTCGAACGGCTCGACGGTTTGGTGCTGACCGGAGGAGCCGACGTCGACCCCGAGCACTACGAGCGGTCACCCGACGTCGATCTCGGGCCCCTCGAACCCGACCGCGACGCCTGGGAGATGGCGCTGCTCGCGGGCGCGCGTCGGCGAGGCATCCCCGTCCTCGCGATCTGCCGGGGGCTCCAACTTCTAAACGTCGTCTACGGCGGCACGCTGCGTCAGCACGTCGAACTGAGCGACGGCGTCGGTCACCCACAGTGGGACGTCGATGGTCACCGGGCGACCCACACGGTCAACGTCGTCGAAGGCACCCGCACCGCCGAGCTCTTCTCCGGCGAGATCGACGTCAACTCTCTGCACCACCAGGTGGTCGAGGAGGTGGGGGAGGGTCTCGTCGTCTCGGCGAAGGCACCCGACGGGGTCGTCGAGGGTCTCGAGACGCTCGATGGCAGGATCGTCGCGGTGCAGTGGCACCCCGAACTGCTCATGAAGCCCGACCCGACCTTCCTCTGGCTGGTGCGTGAGGCGAGCGCTTCGTAGCATCGCCGCTGCTCGCCAAGACCGGGGTCGACACCAGGATTATCTTGGACCCCGCTCGCGGGCCTATGGTAAAAACGTAACGGTCGTCGGGTTCGACGCGTAGTCGATAACCAGACCGCCGGGGCCCCTAGCGAGGTCCCGGACGCTGCGTAGATCGCATAGGAAACCAGGTGGAGGGGGCCGTAATGGCAAAAAAGACTGACAAGGACATGGCTGACGACGAGGGTGCGACGACCTCGGAGGCCGAGATCGCGGTTCACTGGCGCGAGGAGGGCTACTACTTTCCCTCGGCCAAGTTCATCGGCCAGGCCAACGCCTCGGACCCGGCGATCTTCGAGCGATTCAGCGAGAAGAACTACCCCGAGTGCTTCCGGGAGTACGCCGACCTGCTCGACTGGGACGAGTACTGGCACACCACACTCGACACCAGCAACGCCCCGTTCTGGAAGTGGTTCGTCGGCGGCAAGCTCAACGCCTCCTACAACTGCGTGGACCGCCACCTCAAGAAGGACCGGAATAAGGCCGCGATCATTTGGGTCCCCGAGCTCGAAGAGGATCCGACCGAGGTGATCACCTATCAAGAGCTCTACGGTCGCGTGAACGAATTCGCGGCTCTCCTAAAGGGATTCGCGGGTGCGAAGACCGGTGACGTCGCGACTTTCCATATGCCCATGGTCCCCGATCTCCCTGTCGCGATGCTCGCCTGCGCTCGCATCGGCGTCGTGCACTCCCAGGTCTTTGGCGGATTCTCCGGCGCGGCGTGCGGCGGACGCATTGCCGACTCGAAGAGCAAGATCCTCGTGACCATGGACGGCTACTACCGCAACGGCGTCCTCCAGGACCACAAGGTGAAGGCGGACGAAGCGGTCGCGCGAGCCGCGGAAGAGGGCGTCACCGTGGAGAAGGTGCTCGTCTTTCGCCGTCGGGCGGGCGAGTACGCGTCACAGAGTCCGATGGTCGAGGGCCGGGACTTCTTCGTCGACGAGATCATGCCCGAGTTCAAAGGCCAGCTGGTCGAGCCCGTCTCCATGCCCGCCGAAGCGCCGTTATTCATCATGTACTCGAGCGGGACGACCGGCAAGCCCAAGGGCTGCCAGCACAGCACCGGGGGCTACCTCTCCTACGTGACCGGGACGTCGAAGTTCTACCA
The DNA here is from genome assembly GCA_963823815.1 of uncultured Acidimicrobiaceae bacterium. Classification (GTDB taxonomy): domain Bacteria; phylum Actinomycetota; class Acidimicrobiia; order Acidimicrobiales; family RAAP-2; genus RAAP-2. Next base: position 337,043 of record CAWGMU010000001.1, on the reverse strand, counting down.
GGACATCCATCCCACGGACACCTACTGGTGCGCCGCGGACATCGGATGGATCACGGGACACTCCTACATCGTCTACGGGCCGCTGTCGCTCGGCACGACGACCGTGATGTACGAGGGCGTGCCGACGTATCCCGACGCCGGACGGGCCTGGCGGATCGCCGAGCGCCTCGGCGTCACGACCTTCCACACCGCCCCGACGACGATTCGCACGCTGCGCAAGGTAGGCCCCGACGAGCCAAAAAAGTACAACTACCACTTCAAGCACATGACGACCGTCGGCGAGCCCATCGAGCCAGACGTCTGGCGCTGGTACTACGAGACGGTCGGCAAGGGCGAGGCAGTCATCGTCGATACCTGGTGGCAGACGGAGAACGGCGGCTTTCTCGGTAGCGGCCTACCGGCGCTCAACCCGATGAAGCCGGGCAGCTGCGGTCCGGCCGTCATCGGGATCTTTCCCGAGATCCTCGACGAAGACGGAAACGTCGTGCCGAAGGGAAGCGGCAAGGCGGGCAACATCTGCATCCGCAACCCCTGGCCGGGAATCTTCCAGACCATCTGGGGCGATCCCGACCGCTTCGTGAAGACGTACTACGAGAAGTACAACCGAAACAAGTCGAGCACCGATTGGCACGACTGGCCCTACTTCGCCAACGACGGCGCGATGCAGGCGGCCGACGGCTACTACCGGATCCTCGGCCGCGTGGACGACGTCATCAACGTCTCTGGGCACCGACTCGGCACGAAGGAGCTCGAGTCGGCCGCGATCATGGTCGACGGCGTCGCCGAAGCGGCCGCCGTGCCGGTCATCGATGATCTGCGCGGTCACGCGGTCGAGATGTACATCGCACTCAAGCCCGGCTTCAGCGCCGACCAGGGCGTGGACGGGGCCGTTTCGCAGATGATCGAGACCGAGATCGGCAAGGTCGCGAGACCGAAGAACGTCTGGATCGTGGCGGACATGCCCAAGACCCGCTCGGGCAAGATCATGCGTCGCGTCATCGCCTCGATCTCGAACTTCTCCGACGTTGGCGACATCACCACGCTCGCCAACCCCGAAGTCGTCGAAGACATTCGTCACTACGTTCAGAGCAAAAAAGTCGAGCGGGGGGAGCAACCTCGTGACCTCTCCGCCGAGGAACTCGCGACGATTAAGTCCTTCGGCGACGCCGAGTAACGCCAGCCGATTACACGGCGGTAGTGGGTGGCGGGTGGCGGGTGACGGGCCGCGGCCGTCGGCACTTGACGGTGGTCGTTCGTCCCCTTACGGTTTAGCGATTGACGGCGAGTCGCGGCACTCGCACGATCGTTCGGGGGAGAGATGGCGAAAGACACGTCCACGAAGACGGAGCTCGGGGGCAAGCGCAAGCTCACGCTGATCGACACGATCGCCCAGTCGGTCGGACTGATGGGCCCCGTGTTCTCCATCGCGTTCTTGGTCCCACTCGTGGTCGGCATCACCGCCGCTGCGGGCACGGGGGCGGGCAACGCGGCGGCCCTCGCAGTGTTGATCGCGGCGGTGGGCGTGACCGGACTCGGTTGGATCATCGCCGAGTACACCCGCAAGATCCAGGCGGCTGGCTCGCTCTACGACTACGTGACCGACGGGCTCGGCGGGCGAGTGGGCACGGCCGCCGGCTGGCTGTACTACGTGGGCATGCTCGCTCTCGGCGCGGGCATCCTGCCGATGATCGGCGGCACCATTCACGACACGATCCTGGGCGAGTTCAACCGCGCCCCATTGGGCTACTTCGTCTGGGACGCGCTGCTCTTCATCCTGGTGGGCACCATCATCTACCTCGGCGTGGCGCTCTCGACCCGCGTTCAACTGACCCTCGCCCTCATCTCGGTGACGGTGGTGCTCGTCTTTTCTATCTACGTGATCATCAAGAGCGGCGGACTGCACCACGTCGCGACGGGCTTTTCGGCGAGCAGCTCGACTTCGCACTGGAAGGGCATCTTCTTCGGCGTTCTCTACGGGGTCTTGCTCTTCACCGGCTTTGAGACGTCGGCCAACCTCGCCGAGGAGACCGACCGGCCCGCGCACAACATTCCCCGTGCGGTACTCACCTCCGTCCTCGTCATTGCCGTCTTCTACGTCATCGGCTCCTTCGCCCAGGTGGCGGGGTTCCACTTCAACCTCGGCGCACTCGGCAAAAACTCCGGCCAGCCGCTGTTCGTCCTCGCTGGTCCGAAGAGCGCGGGCGGATTCGCCGGCGTGGGGATCCGCCGACTCGTCGAGCTCGTCGTGATCTTCGACATGATCGCTGTACTGATCGGCTGTGCGGTGTCGGCGTCGAGGGGCATCTTCGCCCTGGCGCGTGACGGCCGGATGCCCCGGGCACTGACGCGAATCTCCCGTCACGGGACGCCCTCGGGCTCGAGTGCCTTTGTGCTCTTCGTCTACGCCATCGTCATTCTGCTCGTCACCTGGACGACGTCCTTCGCGATCACGGGGCTGCCGGAATACGTCTCGATGTTCTCGTGGATGTCGACCTTTGGGGGCTTCGCCATCGCCGTCATCTATTTGTTCATCGCGGTTGGCGCGTTGCGCGGCTTGAGGGGCGCCGGCAAGACCTGGCAGCTGTACCTCGCGAGTGTGGTCGGGGGACTGGTGACGATCGCCGCGATCTACGGCGCTATCTACAAGGTGACCGCCCCGACCGTCTGGGCGCCCTACGCCGGGATCGCCATCCTCGTCGTCGGGCTCGTCGCATCGAGCATCAAGCCCAAGGCTCCAGCGGGTCTCGCGGACTTCACGGGTCTCGCCGAAGCCGAACAGGGACCTATCAAGACCTGACGAGACGTCACTTATGGGCCCGTAGGTTCAGAGCGGGTCGAGTGAGCAGCCGATCGACAGACGTCTGGACGAACCCGGCGCCGAGGTACAGGCTGCGGGCGATGTCGCTCGAAAACCCGACCTTCAGGCGGCGCGCGCCCTTTCGCGCGAGCCGGTCGAGCCCGTTCGTCAGCAACATGCGCGCGAGGCCGCGTCGCTGGTAGTCGTCCTCGACCCGCATCGGTTCGAGGAGACCGACCAGGGTCGTCTGGTCGAACCAGAACAGCGCGTAGCCCGCGACCGTGCCATCCGCCTGCTCAACCGCCAGATCGAGCCATGGATCGTAGAGTGAGCAGCTTCGAAGCCGCGCCTCGACCGTCTCGCCGTTGCGCGCGATCATCGGGTGCGGACGATCCGCGCGTACTTCCCGGTCAACGATGGCGAAGCCGTCGACCCGCGTGGGGAGCGGGTGGGCGTCGGCGTCCATCCACGCCGTGCCGGACAACTCCTCGGTCATGGCGAAGCCAGTCCCCGTGGCGAGGTCGATGAGGGGGGCGTCGTCCTCGTGAACGAGCAGCTGGAGCCCTTCGCCGTCAAGCTCGGTGAGCGTATCCATGGCCGCGATCCAGACGTCGGCCTCGCTGACCGTCGACGGCACGACGAAGGCGTCAATTTGCCACGCATCGTCCCACGCCGTCAGGCCGGCGGCCCCGACCGGTCCGAACTCGTCAAACCAGACCGGGAGCGCCAGCGCGTCGGTCGCTCGGGGGCGGCGCCACCACCACTGCACGTCGGCGGCCTCCCACATTCCCCTCAGCGGATCGGCCTGGCGCGCGCGCTGGAGCAGGGCGGTGGTGGCGTTGCGCCGTTCGACACCCTGAAGTAGCTTGCGTCGGACGTTCACGTTCGCCGATCGTACTGGCCGATTCACTCAGCGTGATGACTCCACTCGCTGTTCAGCCGGTTGCGCGAGTCGTTCCTAGCGAGCCAACACCACCCCAAGCAAGAACAGTCCGGTGCAGGCCAGTGGGGTAGTGGTGACGAGCGCGAGGGAGTAGCCCCAGTGGTGCTCGCGCTGGAGTATCGCCGGAATGGCGAAGGCGGACGAGAACGTGGTGAGTCCGCCGCAGAAGCCGGTGATGACGAGATCACGCACGTGGGCGTCGAGCGCTCCGATGAACCGGTAGGTCACGTAGCCCGCGATCGCACAGCCCAAAGCGTTGACGGCCACGGTCGCCCAGGGTCGCAGCGTCGGGTGGTGTCGCCGCACGGCGTACTCCGTGACGTAGCGCACCACGCACCCGAGCGCGCCAAAGAGAGAGACCAGGAAGAGCGTCATCAACGATGGTGCACGAGGCCGAGCCAGGCGGCGACGGCGCCGCTCGCGACGGCGCCCGCGGCGACGAGCAGACAACCGCCGACGCAGACGTGCCAGAGGACCGCCAACGACACGTAGAGTCCGGAGTACGAGGTCAGCCCGCCAAAGAAGCCCGAGATGATCAAGATCCGGGTACGGTCGTTCGGGTCGTGACCCCTAAGAGGTCCGCGCAGGAGGCGCGTCGCGAGGAACGCGCCGACGAAGTTGATGGCCAGCAACGCCCACGGGATCTCCTGGGGCCAGCTGACGCTGGCGTTGAGCGCCGGTAGATGCTCGAGCGACGTGAAACTATCGCGCAGTAACGTACCAACGAAGCCACCAAACGCCGCAGATGACAATGCCATTACAAATTCGCGAGGTCGGAGCGTGATGTTCGCGTGCATGGGTACTCAAACCTAGCCAAGGGGTACCCAAAAGCGGGACGGGGACTAGAGAACGGGCGTTACTGTCCTCCCGTCGACCCCGCTTTCTAACTTAACATAACGAACATTATCGGCGATATTGATGAACGTTACTGTTATAGTTGAACCATGCGTAGGGCACTTCTGGCTGCACTGTTTACCGCAGCGAGCGTCGGGTTTTTGGTACTCCCGGCCGGTGCCGACCCCGCACTTGCCGTCCCCTCCAGCGTCGTTCTGGCCTTCGACTTCAGCGATAATTCGGCGCCGGCATCGGCGAGTAACGGTCCGTTCAACATCATCGCCGACGTGCTGCCCGAGGGCACCGGAGGCATCGTCCGCATGGTCGCCATCCCGCCCGCTGACTCCAACCTGAACAACCTCATCTGCAAGTTCCAGCCGGTCCAGCAGGCCCAGGTCGAGTGCGCCTTCAACTTCACGACGAACGGCGTCTGGTCGATCAAGGCCGAGTACTCAACCGATCTCAAGTCGGACGTCTCCTCGGTGTCCATTACCCAGCTCCGCGTCGCCAACTAATCCCGCGCGTCTGGTCTGAGTTTTCCACAGGTCTCCTGAAGGGCGCCGTGGCGACCTGACCTACACTTTTCGCCCATGAGCGATCTCTTTGACGTCTCGGGCAAGGTGGTGCTCGTCACTGGCGGCACCCGCGGGATCGGCGAGATGATCGCTCGAGGGTTTGTTGCGGCGGGCTCGATCGTCTATATCTCTTCACGCAAGGCCGAGGTTGGTGACGCGTTGGCGGCGGAGCTCTCAAAGATCGGCCCCTGCACGTACCTGCCGGCGAATCTCTCCAGCGAGGCGGAGTGTCGGCGCCTGTCCGAGGAACTCGCCTCGCGCGAATCAAACCTCGACGTCCTCGTGAACAATGCCGGCGCCACCTGGGGTGCCCCGATGGACGACTATGACGAAGCCGCCTTCGAGCGCGTCTTTGCGCTCAACGTGAAGGCGGTCTTTCACCTCACAAAATTCTTCCGCCCCCTCCTGGAAGCCGCCGCGACCGCGGAGAGCCCCTCCCGGGTCATCAATATCGGCTCAATCGACGGACTCCGAGCGCCCGCCATGGAGACCTACGCCTACTCGGCGTCCAAGGCCGCGGTGCACCAGTTGACGAGACACCTCGCCAAATTCCTTGCGCCGACAATCACCGTCAACGCCATCGCGCCAGGACCCTTCGAGTCGAAGATGATGCACGCCACCCTTGAGGCCTTCGGCAAGGAGATGGCGGCCGCTGCGCCGATGAAGCGGATCGGGAAGCCCTCCGACATGGCGGGCGCGGCGATCTTCTTGGCCTCGCCAGCCGCGAGCTACGTAACTGGAGCGGTACTGCCCGTCGACGGCGGCATCGCGACGCTGTCTTAACTGGACGGTTCGCGGCCCAGCGTCACCAAGATGTCGAGGTGCTTCGTGCCCCGCACGATGTGCAGCGTGATGCGCTGACCCGGGCGAAAGCCAGAGAGCACAGCGCTCACGTCCTGGGCGCTGGCGATCGTCGTCTTATTGATCCCGATGATGACGTCACCCTGCTTGACGCCGGCCGCCGCCGCTCCAGTGCCCGCGATGACGCTCATCACGACCGCCCCGCTTGACACCGAGAAGTTGTATTCCTGCTGCAGCGACGGGGTCATTGATTCGATCTCGACGCCGATGAACGCACCGTGCGTGACGACGCTCTCGCCGGCCATGAGAGACTTCAGCAGCGACTCGATGGTCGCGGTTGGAATGGCGAAGCCGATGTTCTGGGTGTTCTCACCGTCGGAGAGCGTGCCGGCCACGGCGGTGTTCATCCCGATCACGTCGCCATTCGAATCGAGCAGAGGGCCCCCGGAGTTTCCAGGATTGATCGCCGCGTCCGTTTGGATCATGTTGTTGAGCGTCTCTGATGACGTGGACGTGCCCGCCGTGACGGTGCGCCCGAGCGCCGACACGATTCCTTGGGTCACCGTAGGGGTCCCCGCCGCGAGTCCCAGGGCGTTCCCAATGGCGACGACGGCGTCGCCGGTCACGAGGTCATTTGAGTTGCCGAAGGTGACGAAGGGCAGACCCGACGCGCCGTCGATACGAAGCAACGCCACGTCGTCAATCGGATTCGTGCCGACAAGCGTTGCCGCTTCACTCTTCGTGGTGCCGCTTCGGGTGATCGAGATCGTGCCGCCGTTAACCGCCGCCGAGATGACGTGATTGTTGGTGATGACGAGACCGCCCTTGGAGATGATCATCCCCGTGCCCTCGTCTTCACTTCCGTTCCCCTTCACGTCGACGCTGACGATTGATGGCAAGACCTTCTGCACCAATTTGGGGATGCTCGTGCCGTTGGGCAGTAGGGCGGCGCCTGGCGCCGTACTCACTTCGTCAATGGTCACTCCCCCACCGCTGTTCGATGACGCGGGTGACGCGAAATGGCCCGCGAGACCACCTACGAGCGCCGCGACGAGGAGCAGCGAAAGCCGGGTGGACCATAGGGTTCGCGACTTTCTCGACTGCGAGGAAAGGGCCGTGCCATCCGAAAGCGAACCCGAGGACATCGGATCGCGCATCGTTGGCACGTTCTCGATCGGCGCCGTACTCGGTGCGGTCGAGTGATCCATGGCGACGTCGTTGGCAGATCGAATGACGCCGGATGGCTCGTCCGAAGCGCCGAGAGCGATGGGTTCGTCGGGCGTCGCACTCGTAGTGCGCTCCGGCGACTCGTCAATTGGAGTGTCGCTCACAAAGCCATGCTACGCAGCAGAATTTAAATTTCGACTAAAAGCGCACGAAATGTCTACGCCCCCTCAAGCGAGTAGATTAAGGCCCTATGTCTCGGCGCATTGAGATCGAAATCACCAGTTTGAACGGTGACCTCGCCACGTGGCGCGCCGCTGGCGCGAAGCTCCCTAAGGGCGTGCTGCAGGCGTCGCTCATTCCCGGTGGACCGGTGATTGGCAACGTGTACCGCGCCGACGTGGAGCAGTACATGGAGGGGATCGAGGTGCTCTCGGTCATGGCCCCAAAGACCGCCTCACCGCTCGACCCACGAAATGAGCGGCTCGAACTCATCCCCGAGAAGAAGAGCGGCCCCGACGTCGTGGTGACCTACGCGCCAAAGGGTCGGGGTCCGCGCCGTGACAGCGACCACGGAGACGACCACCGTCCTGCCCTACGGCGCCCGAGCGCGAAGCGCACCCGCCCGGGCGAAGGCGACGCGCCGCGCGAGCGGAAGCCCCGAGCGCCGCGTGGTGAAGGGTCGGAGCGTGCCCCGCGCAGCGAGCGGCCAACACGTGAGCCCCGTACGCCCCGATCGCCGCGCACCCCGAGTTCGGCCCGCGCCGAGGACTCCGATCGTCCAGCTCGTGCGCCTCGGGCGGACCGGCCGCCGCGCACGGACCGGGCACCTCGGACGGATCGGGCACCTCGCTCTGATCGCGCCGCGCGACCGACTCGGCCCGATCGGCCACGTGCGCCTCAAGCACCACCTCTCACGACCACTCACCGAAACGCGCTGTTGGCGACACTCTCACCGGAGCAGTTGCCCGTCGCAGAGCAACTGCTCCGCGGCGGCATGCCGGCGGTGCGCGCAGCAGTAGAGACGCAAAACAAGAACGCGTCCTCACAGGGCCGCCCGACGGTCGACCCGACGACCATCGAGCGAATCGCCGAGGATCTGCTCAATCGGACGAACTTGGCGTTGTGGAAGGACCGTGCGGCGGGAGCCATTGGCGCCGGACGCGAACTTCGCCTGCGCGACTTGCGCGCGGTCGTCACCTCGGCAAAGACCGTCTCGCTGGACGACGAGGCCCGCGCTCAGCTTAAGGAACTCCAGGCGTCACTCACCGAACGCGTCGAACACGTACGAACGCAGTGGAACGAGAAGCTCGAAGGCGCCATCAACGCGAAGAACGTAAAGGAAGCACTAGCGCTCGTTGCTCGCCCGCCCGACGTCTCTACTCGCGTCAGTGCCGACGCCGCTGGTCGGGTCGTCGCACTGGTCTCGGAGGCGTTGAGCCCGGCACAAGACCCGAAAGTCTGGAACGAGATCGTTGAGCTAACTGCCGATACCTCTATTCGGCGCAACGTAAAGCCCCTCGGCATTCCGAGCGACGAGTCGAGTCGGGCGGTCGCCGTGCACAACGCCGGCGCCATCCCCGAACTGGCGAAACTGCTTGGCATGAGGGTGCCACCCCCTCCCCCACCGACGCGACTGGTTCGGCGAACGACTACGCGCCGCGCATCGTGAGCAGTCGGGCCTTCCAGCCAATCGACTCGTAGAGCGACTTCATCCCCCGATCGCCCGGGAGGGCGTACGCGTCGAGCGGCGGCGGGTCGGTTGCCAGTAGCGCGCGAACGAGCGTCGTGGCGACCCTCTGGCGGCGAAACGGGTGCGCCACGTAGACGGCTTCGACGACCCGCTCACGGCACATCGCGAAGCCCTTGAGCTCCCCGTCCTCGCTCAGCGTCCACAACGACCGCGACGCCACTGCGTTCGCGAGGAGCTCGCCCTCCGGCGTAGGCCCGGCGAGCGTCGCGAGCAGCGCCACCCCACCACGCTTCGCGAGGACGTCGCGATGAGCGTGCGCAAACAGTTCGCTGAGTTCGGGTGAGACTTCCGTGACGAGCGTGACGGTGGTCACGCGACGGGGGTCTCAGACACAATCGCGACAGAGCATGTTCGACTTGTCCGCGAGCTGACTCGTCTTCTTCAGCAGTCGACACGACTTGCAGCGAAACTCGTCGTCTTGCTTGGGCAGAATCGCCTCGGTCGTCTCGAGTGTTGGGTCGATCTCGAGCGGTATCTCGTCGTCGTCCTCGGGAATCGAGGTCCGAAGGATCGTTTCGGCGAGGACTTCGTCCAGGGCCAGCTCCACGTCGGCGTCGTCAACCACGTCCTCGTCCTCGTCCGTCGCCACAACGGCTACCGGCGCCACTTCATCGTCCTCGGTCAGTTCGACGATGGCGATCTCGTCGACAGCGTCGTCTTCGTCCTCGTCGTCGTCGATCTCCTCGACGACCTCTTCGAGCTCTTCCTCGCTGACGATCTCCTCGTCGAAGCCTTCGGCGAGCTCTTCTTCGTCAAAAACTTCTTCGTTCTCTACTTCACTCGCCATTTGGTCCTCTTCTATAGCGCAGGCATTGTAGGGCCTATTTGTCGCTCCGTGCGCGAATGTCGCGTAAGGAGACGATAAATCTCTACCTTTTAGCGATTCCGACGGTTTCGCTCCGCCGAGCGCTCGGCTTCGAGCCGTTCGAGGTCGACTGCGGAGAAGTCGACGTAGCGCATCGAGTCGGCGATGGCTCGATGACCGGCCTGTTCGCGAATCAGTCGAGCCATCTCCTGGGCGACCCGTCGGTAGTTCGGGTGCCCCTGGGGCCCCGAACGAAGCTCGATGAGGTGCATCGCCTCGCGGGCGTTCATCTGCATCACGTACCGGATGCGAAACGCCAACGCCACGCAGTACTGCGCCTGCTCGGGGAACTCGACCTCTACGTCCCTGAAGAGTTCGGCGGACCGCGAGAGCGACTCTTCGTAGCGCGCGGCGAGACCGGCCTCACGCACGACCTCTGGCACGTCGAAGCCGAGCTCGACCGTAAGGGGCTGCCACTCGATGGTGAGGAGCCGATGGCGCTGGAGATCGCGAAAAGCCCCGTAGTCACTCACGATCTCGAAGCGGTAGTCCGTGCGCTCGAACGCACGGCCCGGGCGATGGCGCCGGTTGCCCCGTTCGCCGACGTAACTCGCGAAGAGAGCCGCGCGCTCGGCGTCGCTCAGTGACCGCACGCGCTTCGCGGCCTGTTCGTGCGAGATCGTCGAGTTGGCAAAGACGATCGCCTCAAGGACGCGATCCTCGCCATCGGGATCGAAGGCGACCAGTCGCACGCTCTCACCGGGCTCTGGGTCGTCGTCGAGGTCACGCAGCATCGCACGTGTTCGCTCTCGCGTGTTCGCGAGATAGGCGGTCCAAGCGACGCCGCGCTCGGGCACGTCGAGGCGTCGCAGGAATGACGGGATGACTTTCACGAGCTCATCGAGCATCATCTGTCCGTAGTCGCGGACCTCGGGTAGTGGATGGGCGCGCATGCGCAACAACAGCGCCTCGTAGGCCTGGCCCGAGGCGTAGATCCCGAGGTTCGAGAGCGCGCTCGCCGGTAGCAGGCCCCGTAGGCCGTCGAGTGCCTTCGCGCGTATCGCCTGACGGTAGACGAAATCCGTGTCGTCGGAGGTTTTCGGGAATCGCTGCGCCAGCCAGTCGGTCAGCTCGGGCAGCAGTTCGCGGTAGGTGTCAAACATCCGGTCCATCTCGCCGACGTAGCGGGCACCAAAACGCGATTCGAGCAGGTCGTTGTCGCGGTAGAAACGGTAGAGACCGTTCGCGAGACGACGGTCGTAGCCGAGGTAACGCGTCGACTGTTCCAGGTAGCTCATGAGTCGACCGCGCTCGATCACCTTCGTGAGCAGGTTGCTCGCCTGCTCGCAGGCGAGGTGCACCCCGCCCAGCTGGGCGACCGAGTCGTCGCCGTACTCGACGAAGATCCGCTGGTAGAGGTCGTCCGCGCGCTCGAGTCCGACGGTGGCGTCAACCGTGACGTCGCCCGCGAGCTCTAGGTCACCGACGAACTCGTCGAGGAAGAGCCGGCGCAGGCTCTTCGATGACCGCGAGTAGCGGGCGAACAGCGCGCCCTTCACGACCTCGGGCAAGTTGACCAGGGCGAAGACCGGACCGTCGAGGTTCGTGAAGTAGCGGCGAAGGACCGCGACCTCCCCGTCGGAGAACTCTTCGGCAACGTAGGGGTGCATGGCGTTACGAGATTAGGGGCGAAACTAGCGAATCGGGTGGACGCTGGAGGCACCCGCAACGACACTGCGGAGGACCGCGTCACGAGCCTGCCGGGCCACCTCGGCGACCGCACTGAGCGTGCCGAGGCGGGCCAGTTGCTCGCAGAGGTCGGCCACCTGCTTGGCGTTTCGCACGAAGTCCCCGGGCGAGGTCTGGCCGAGTTCCGCGTCGGCGAGGTCGAGCACCGTCGCGAGAGACACCCCCCGCGCCCACGCCGCCACCACCGTGGCGAAGTGGCCGTCGGGTTCCTTGAAGTGCGGCACTCGGTAGCGATCTTCGATTTCGCGCACCGTTGCCGCCAGCACCGTGATCTCGCCCAAGCGCTCAGAGATGCTCGCGCGACGCTCGCGACCGAGCCGGTCGTGGTGGACACGTTTCTTCTTCGTCGAGACCTGGCGCGCCGCGTGCGTGAGACGGGTCGAGCGGCGCGACTCGTAGACGAAACACGACAAGAGGCCCGCGAGCTCCGCGGGTTCGAGGTCCTCGAAGACGCCCGCGGCGAGCGACTCGGCGATCAAGAGGTCGCACTCGTGGTAGATAGCACGCAAGAGCTGACCCTCGGGCGTGAGCGTCCATCCCACGGCGTAGCCGAGCTCTTCGAGCACGTGGTGTCGCGCGACCATCTGATCGGTGAGCGAGCGTCGGCTCGAGGAGGGTCGCCGGTCGCTCTCGAACTGGGCGAAGGAGCGGCGTACGACGTCGAGGGCGGTCTCGCGGTCGAAGTGATTGACCAGGTTGGCGGTGAAGTTGTAGGTGGGGCGAAAAGAAGAGTGAAGGTCTGCCGGTGGAGCGAGGGCGATACGACCCACGTCGTGCAGCTCGAGATCACTCGCGAACACGACGACGGCGTGCCCCTCGTCGTCGAGACCCCGACGACCTGCACGGCCGGTCATCTGGGCGTACTCGGCGCTGGTGAGGAACTGGCGGCCGGCGTCGGAGTATTTGGTGAAGCGTTCGAGGGCGACCGAGCGCGCCGGCATGTTGACCCCAAGGGCGAGAGTCTCGGTCGCGAAGACAACGGCGAGCAGGTTGCGCTCGAAACAGGCTTCGACGATCTCGCGAAACGCCGGGACCATTCCCGCGTGGTGCATCGTGATCCCACGCCGCAGGGCGTCAATGAAGTCCGCGTACTCCAGCGCGTGAAGGTCGTCGGCGGAGAACTCCTCGATTCGCGACTCGGCGACGTGCTCGATCTCGCGTCGATCTTCGGGCGTCGTGAAGATCAACCCGTCACGGCGTAGTTGGTGAACGGCGTCGTCACAGGCGGCGCGCGAAAAGATGAACACGATCACCGGCAAGAGGTCGTCGCGCGCAAGCACTTCCATCAGCTCCGAGCGCCGCGGCGATCGATACGGCGGTGGCGGAGCGCTCGAACGCGGGCCGCGCCACTGCGCTCCCGGACGGAACTTCCGCGAGGACTTCATGACGTTGTCGATGCGACGGGCCTCATTGGAGAGTCGCGCGCCGTCGAGGAGATCGTGGAGCTCGGCGGCGCTCTGCCCACGCCTCATCGCGGCCACGTGATGATGCAGTTGGATCGGCCGCGTGCGCTCAACGATGATGGCGGTGGGCCCACGAACCTGGGCGAACCACTCCCCCAACACGTCCGCGTTGCCAATCGTCGCCGAAAGCGCGACGAAGCGCACGGTCGCCGGGGTGAGGATGAGGACCTCCTCCCAGACCCCCCCGCGAAAGGGATCCTGAAGGTAGTGCACTTCGTCGAGAATGACGAGTCCGAGGGTCGCCAGTTGGTCGGACTCGGTGAGGAGCATGTTTCGAAGTACCTCGGTCGTCATGACGACGATTGGCGCCGTACGATTCACCGACGTATCGCCGGTGAGCAGTCCCACTCGAGGAGCGCCGTAGAGCTCGCAGAGCTCGTGGTACTTCTGGTTGGACAACGCCTTCAGCGGCGTGGTGTAGAACGTGCGCTGACGTCGCTCGAGTTCGCGGCCGATCGCGTAGTTCGCGACGAGCGTCTTGCCGGAGCCGGTGGGGGCGCTCACCAGCACGTTCACCTGATCGTCCAGCGCCTCGATGGCTTCGAGCTGGAAACGGTCGAGACCGAAGCCGAGGCCCTCGACGAAGCGACGCCGGTACGCGTCGCTCACTTGTGGAGCAGCTTGCCGACGCCGATCGCGAGAAAGTAGAAGGCGACGAGGGGTATGGCCAGCGCGCACATCGACAGCGGATCACCGCTCGGCGTGAAGACGGCCGACGCGACGGTGATGGCAATCACCGTGTAGCGCCACACGTGCAGAAGCTGCTTGGGCGTGACGATGTTCGCCAGCTCGAGGGCGACGAGCACCACCGGGAAGAGGAAGGTGACTCCGAAAATGAACATCATCAAGAGAAAGAGCGTGAGGTACTGATTGGGGTTGTACTCGGTGATCAAGGTCGAACCACCGATGGCGCGCAGGAATTTGATGGCGTGGCCGAAGCTGAAGTAGGCGACGACCACCCCCGCGGAGAAAAAGGCCAGCGACGACGTGACGAAGGGAACTATGTAGCGACGTTCCGTTGCCTTCAGCCCGGGCGTGATGAATCGCCAGGTCTGCCACAAGATGACGGGCGAGGCGACGAGGAACCCACCGAAGAACGCGATCTTCACGCGAAGCGTCAAGCCATCGAGCGGGTTGGTGACGAGGAACTTGCAGTGACCGGGCACCGCCGAGCAGTAAGGATCCTGGAGAATCTTCAAGAGATCCGTGTAGAAGATGAACGCGAGCACGCCAAAGACGAAGACGGTGATCGCCATGACGAGGAAGCGGTGCCGAAGTTCGGCCAGATGCTCGGCCAGGGTCATGCCGGTCTCGGCTTGGCGGACCTTCGTCATCGAGGCTCAGTTGAGCGAGGGGTCGGGAGGGCGCGCGCGCTCATCACGGGGCCGCTCGGGCAGCGGCGGCGACGTTCGCAGCAACGGCGTCTCTTCCACCGCCGGATCGACGGCACTCGCTCTCGGTGCCGCAGCCGCCTCCTTCGCGTCAACCCGGTCCGCCAGTTGATTGAGCAGGTTGACCGGACTGCGCGCGATGCGGGCAATCTCAGATGTGCTCGGCAAGTCGGGAATCGCTTCGCGCACCTCGGCCTCAACCCGCTCCTGCAGGCTCTTGATAGCACGCCACGCCGCGCCGAGTCGGTGTGCCACTTCGGGCAATTTGTCCGGCCCCATCAGCACCATGATCACGCCGACGATCACCAAAATCTTGAACGGGCTCAGGCTGAACACGACTCCAGTGTAGGGCTGGGCTCTGCGCGTCTTAGAGGCGCGAGCAGCGCCCGAAGAGCGCGCTGCGGCTTAGCCGTGGCGCTCGAGCGAGGCCAGTAACTTCTGGAATCGCTCGTCCGTGCTCTTGAAGGGGTCCTTTAAGAGCACGGTGCGCTGCATCTCATCGTTGAGCTTGAGGTGCACCCAGTCAACCGTGTAGTCGCGGCGCCACTGCTTTGCCGCTTGGATAAAGGTGCCACGCATGTGCGCGCGCGTCGTCGGCGGCGGAGTGGTCGTCGCCCGCTCGATCTGCTCGTCAGTCACCATCCGCGCGAAGTGACCCTTCGCGCTACGGCGGTAGAAGAGGCCCCGATCGAGGTTCGTGTCGTGGTACAGGAGGTCGATCAGCGCGATCTTCGGGTCGCTCAACTCGACGCCGCTGCGCTCGCGCTCGCGCTCGATGATCTGCAGCTTGGCGATCCAGTCGACCCGGTCGGCGAGGCCCATCGGGTCGCTGCGATACTGCTCGATCACCTCGCGCCAGAGACGAACTGCTCGCACCTGGTCAACGGGTAGATCACGGACCTCGACGAACTTCTCGGCCCGCTCGCAGAGATCCTCTTGAATCTCTAGGGCAGTCAGGTCGCGGCCATTCATCAGCTTCACCGGCTCTTTGCTCCAGAGATCGTAGGAGATGTCGCGCAGCGCGTTGATCGGCGACGCCATCGAGTAGTCACGCAACTGAACAATGTCGTCCTCGATCATGGCCAGCACCACCGAGGCGGTGCCGACCTTTAAGTAGGTCGCGAACTCGCTCATGTTCGAGTCACCCACGATGACGTGGAGGCGACGGAACTTCTCGGGGTCGGCGTGCGGCTCGTCGCGGGTATTGATGATCGGGCGACTGCGAGTCGTCGCCGAGGAGATCGCCTCCCAGATGTGCTCAGCCCTCTGGCTCATCGAGTAGGCCGTGCCCTTCGCGTTGGTCACGACCTTGCCGGCGCCCGAGAAGATCTGGCGACTGATGAGAAAGGGAATGAAGACGTTCTCGAGCCGACTCAGATCCTCGATGCGCTCGATGCAGTAGTTCTCGTGGCAGCCGTACGAGTTGCCCGTCGAATCGGTGTTGTTCTTGAACAGGTAGATGTCACCGCGAATGCCCTCGTCACCGAGTTGGGACTGCGCGTAGCCAACGAGCTCGCGCAGGATCGACTCACCGGCCTTGTCCTGGGCGACGAGGTCGGCCAGAGTGTCGCACTCGGCGGTCGCGTACTCGGGGTGACTGCCCACGTCGAGGTACAGTCGACTCCCGTTCTCTAAGAAGACGTTGGAAGACCGGCCCCACGCGACCACCTTGCGGAAGAGGAATCGCGAGACCTCGTCGGGGCTGAGGCGACGCTGGCCCCGCAGGGAGAAGGTGATGCCGTATTCGGTTTCGACGCCGTAGATTCTGCGCAGCATGGTCGGTCCTGAGCCCTACTAGCTCAAGAGCTCCTTCACCTGCTCGTCGTTGAACCTCGCGAACGTGCGCCGCGCACCTCGATCCTCGAGCACGCAGACCTCGAGGTCTGGCGCCTCGATCGCCCGATCGGGTCCCGCGAGGGCGCTCACGGCGTTGCGCAAGGTCGTCGCCAGTGGCTCGACGCTCTCTTCGGACTGTGCGAAGCGATCCTTGATGGTCTCGGCGTCGCCGCCGAGGACGGCGAAACGGGGTTCGTCGGAGATCGTGCCTTCGTAAGCAACGCGGTACAACTTGGTTGGCCGAAGGTTGCTGCCGAGCTGGGCGACGAGGATCTCCACCTCGAGGGGCTTCTGGCCCTCGGTGAACATGTCGCCCAGGTGTTGGGCGTAGTAGTTGGCGAGCGCCCGGGCGTCGACGTCCTCGCGGGAGTACGTGAAGCCCGTCGAGTCGGCCCAGCGGATTCCCGCCTCGCGCAGCCGGTCGAACTCGTTGTACTTGCCGACCCCGGCGAAGGCGATGCGGTCGTACACCTCGGAGATCTTGTTGAGCGACGCCGACGGGTTCTCGGCGACCATGACCACGCCCTGGTCGTACATCGCGGCGACGATGGAGCGGCCCCGGGCGATGCCCTTCTGGGCGAACTCGGCGCGGTCCTTGATCAGCTGTTCGGGGCTGACGTAGAAGTAGTTGGTCATCGGAGCGATCCGCCCGCGATGCCGCGCGACTCGGTGCGCCGCTCATTGATGAGACGGAAGCGCTCCCCCACCTCGGCCGAGGGGAGCTCCGCGAAGCCCCGCGCGTCAACGGTGACCATCATCGGA
The DNA here is from genome assembly GCA_963823815.1 of uncultured Acidimicrobiaceae bacterium. GTDB lineage: Bacteria > Actinomycetota > Acidimicrobiia > Acidimicrobiales > RAAP-2 > RAAP-2. The sequence continues at coordinate 320,170 of CAWGMU010000001.1, read as the reverse complement.
TAGATCTCGCGCACGAAGTCCGGTCCCCCGGTCGCGGGGTCGTTATCCCCCGCCTCGTAGAGGGCGAGGGCGCTCAACTCGAGGGCGTCTTCCCGCTCGAGGTTCTCGCGAAAGCCCAGCCGTAGCGCGCCCTCGGCGAACGGCGATCCCGAACCAATGGTCGCGAAGTCGAACCGCTCGTAGCAGCCGCCCGCGCCGTCGTATTCGAAGATGCGGCCTTGCTGGCGACTCTCGTCCCAACCGGCGAGCAGGGGCACGATGATGAGCGGCGAGGAGAGATTATTGCGCTGGACGATCGGCGAGAGGTAGTTGGCCTTACCTTCGAGACTGAGCGCCGAGTCGGTCATCTTCTCGTAGTGCTCGAAGGAGAGCTGAGCGATCTTCAGTACTTCGAGGCCTCGCGCGGCGCTGCCCGAGATGGCAAGGGCCGTCAGGTGGTCGGCCGGCTCGATCTTGCGCACGTCGCGACTCGCGATGTAGTTCCCCGTTGCCTGTCGGTCGCCGACCATGACGACCCCGTCGCGGTAGCGCACCGCGATCACCGTCGTCGCAAGCGGTGCGTCCCCGAGGATTTCCCCCGGGGGTCGATTCAGCCCCGCCGATTCGGCGTAGCGCCAAAAGGAGGGTCCAGGGTCGCCGTCGGCGCTAAAGAGCGGCAGACCCACCTCGTCACTCCCCGCCTTTTTGCACGTAGTTACGTACGAACTCCTCAGCGTTCTCTTCGAGAACCTCATCTATCTCGTCGAGCAGATCGTCGAGGTCGGCCTTGAGCTGGTCGCCCTTCGTGGCGTCAACCGAGACGTCTTCGGTGGTCTCGCTCGTGCGTTCGCCGCGCTGCTTCTGAATGCGTTCTCGTTCACTCATACTTCTGGTCTACCTGTCTAGGGCGGCGAGAAGTTCGGCCGCCGTTGCACTCGTTTCTAGCAACTCCGCGGTCAGCTCACGTGTACCCCTCAAGGGATCGAGCATCGGCACTCGTTGCAGCGGGCCCTCGCCGACGTCGAAGACGACCGAATCCCAGTTCGCCGCGACGATCTCGTCGGGGAACCGCGCGACACACTGTCCTCGAAAAAAGGCGCGGGTACTGGCCGGTGGATTGTGAACGGCTTCACGAACCTCGGGTTCGGCGAAGAGCGTCCGGAGCCCCACGCGCTGGGCCAGCGAGTGGCTCGCCCGCAGATCGTGGTACTGCAGGTCGATGGCGCGCAGCCGGGCGTCTCGCGGTCCCAGGTCGTAACGCTCCTGATAGCCGCGCACGACGCGCCACTTCGCGACCCAGTCCACGCGGTCGGCAACGGCGTCGCGATCGTCGCGCACCCCGTCGAGCATCTCGCGCCACTGACCCATCACGAGACCCACCTCGTCGGGTTCGGCGACGCTCTCGGCCCCGGTGCGCTCGACGAAGGTCGCGGCGAGCGTCCAGAGCTCGTCCTGGAAGTCCCACGCGGTGCGTGCGCGCTCGTCCTCACAGAGGGCCGACTCGCGCAACGTGAGATCGATGGCGTAGGCCCGCAGCGCCGCGACGGGTGAACGCGGCATGGCCGGGAAGGCGTCGGGTCCGAACTCCTCGAGCGCGGCGAGCAAGAGAGCGCTCGAGCCGAGCTTCACCAGGGTTGCCACCTGGCTCATGTTGGCGTCCCCGATGATCACGTGGAGCCGACGGAACCGCTCGGCGTCGCTGTGGGGCTCGTCGCGGGTGTTGATGATGGGACGCTTCAGCGTCGTTTCGAGGCCCACGACCTCCTCGAAGAACTCCGCACGCTGGGAGAGTTGGAACGGCGGATTGGCCTCAAGGGCGGCCTCCGTCTCCGCGCCAACCTTGCCGGCGCCGACGACGACCTGGCGCGAGACGAGGTGGGGAACCATCGCCCGGATGAGGTGGTTGAACTCCACGTCGCGGCGCACGAGGTAGTTCTCGTGGGTCCCGTAGGAGTTGCCCTTGCCGTCGGAGTTGTTCTTGTAGAGGACGATCGCCTGGGAGGGGTCGAGTTGGTCGTTCGCGACCGCAAAGGCGCGCCGCATGATCTCCTCGCCCGCCGCGTCATAGAGCGTCGCCTCGAGCGGACGTCGGCACTCTGGGGAGGAGTACTCGGGGTGCGCGTGGTCGACGTAGAGCCGCGCGCCGTTGGTGAGAACGGTGTTCGCGAGATGGGTCTCCACGATGGGCGCGAAGGACGTCAGGTCGACGCGTCCGCGCGCGTCCATCTCGGGCGTCTCGCCTTCGAAGTCCCAGTTGATCCTCGTCCGGCCCTGCTGAGCGTAGGCGTTGACGATGATGCTCGACGAGGTGATCGGATCCGCGTCAGGCCCGCCGGCAATTCCGTACTCGGTCTCGATTCCGAGCACCTTGGCAATCGCCGAGTGGTTAGAGATACTGCCCCGTGCCCACGTGCTGGATCGAGCGACCGCCCTTCACGTCGTCTTCCTCCTCGCGGTTGACGAGGGTGCGGATGAAGATGATGCGCTCGCCCTTCTTGCCCGAAATGCGAGCCCAGTCGTCGGGGTTGGTGGTGTTGGGCAGGTCCTCGTTCTCGCGGAACTCCTGGCGGATCGACTCGAAGAGATCCTCCTTGCGCAGACCGCGACCCTGCCCCGCGATCTCGCGCTTCACGGCGATCTTCTTCGCGCGTCGCACGATGTTCTCGATCATCGCGCCCGAGGCGAAGTCCTTGAAGTAGAGGACCTCCTTGTCACCGCCTTGGTAGGTCACCTCGAGGAAGCGGTTCTCGTCATCGATGCGGAACATGTGCGACACCGCCTCTTCGACGATTACCTGTACGGCCTTCGCTCGGTCACCGCCACCGAGCTCGAGAACCGCGGCGTCGTCGAGGGGCAGGTCGCCGTGGAGGTAGCGCTGGAAGATCTGCGCGGCGGCCTCGGCGTCGGGACGCTCGATCTTGATCTTCACGTCGAGCCGTCCCGGGCGCAAGATGGCCGGGTCGATGAGGTCCTCGCGGTTCGTCGCGCCGATGACGATCACGTCGCGCAGCGACTCGACGCCGTCGATCTCGGCCAATAGCTGGGGCACGATGGTCGATTCCATGTCCGAGCTGATGCCCGTGCCGCGGGTGCGAAAGAGCGAGTCCATCTCGTCGAAGAACACGATGACCGGCACGCCCTCCTCGGCCTTCTCCCTGGCGCGCTGGAAGACCACGCGGATCTGGCGCTCCGTCTCGCCGACGTACTTATTGAGCAGCTCGGGACCCTTGATGTTCAAGAAGTACGAGCGCACGTTGCGGTTGCCAGTGAGCTCGGCGACCTTCTGGGAGAGCGAGTTGGCGACGGCCTTCGCGATGAGGGTCTTGCCACAGCCCGGTGGACCGTAGAGCAGGATGCCCTTGGGAGCGGGTAGGTCGTAGTCGTTGAAGAGCGCCCGGTGCAGGTACGGCAACTCCACCGCGTCGGTGATCGCCTCGATCTGCGCGTCAAGGCCGCCGACGTCGGCGTAGGTGATGTCGGGGACCTCTTCGAGAATGAGCTCCTCGGCCTCTTGGCGCATGAGCTTCTCGGTGAGCAAGTTGGAGCGCAGGTCCAAGAGCAGCGCGTCGCCGCTGCGCAACTTTACGGATCCCAACGACTCGGCGAGCTCGACGACGCGCTCTTCGTCGGCGCGACCGTAGACGAGGACCCGTCGCTCGTCGAGCACCTCTTTGACCGTGACCACCTCACCTTGACCATCGGAGTCGCGTACGCCGATGACGGTGAAGGACTCATTCAAGACGACCTCGTCGCCCCGGGCGATCTGGGCGGGGTCGAGGCCGGGGTGCAGTGCCACGCGCATCTTTCGACCCGAGGCGAAGATGTCGACGGAGCCGTCGTCGTTGAAGCCCGTGAAGGTCCCGTAGACCGCCGGCGGCTGGGTCAGTTTTTCCACCTCGTCACGTAGCGCGGAGATCTGGTCACGAGTCTGTTGAATCGTGATGGTCAGCTTCTCGTTGTTTGAACGGCTTTGCGCCAGTTGGCCCCGCGCCTCGAGGAGCTTTTCTTCGAGGATCTCGATGCGCCGGCTCGCGAGTTCAACGTCGCTTAGGGCTGCGTCGCCCGACGCGTCCGCGCCGAAGGCGTCGTCACGGGACTCACGTGACGAACGGTTAAATCCCGGTGAACGCTCCATAACGCCACCCTAGGGGAGCAAGGCGTAGCCCGAGAGGTCACACGCTACGCCCCTCCCCCACTAGAGTGACTACACGGAATTGGCCACGGAGGACACGTAGATGAAGGTTTGGATCGACCAAGACCTTTGCACCGGCGACGGGCTCTGCGAAGAGATCTGCCCATCGGTCTTCACGCTCCTTGACGACGGCCTCGCCTACGTGAAGCAGGGCGCCGACGTGAAGAGCAACCCCGGTGGCGCCGAAGGCGTCGCGATGGTGCCTTCGGAGTTCGAAGACGCGGTCGTTGAGGCCTCCGAGGAGTGCCCCGGGGAGTGCATCTTCATCGAGCGCGACTAGTCGCTCTCGAGCCGTCCCACAAGGCGTCTCGCCGAGGTGAGAAACCCGGTGTGGGCAACCATCCGATGATCGGGACGCACGGAACGCCCGTCGACGTGCCATGTCCGCCGAAGGATCTCGACGGTCTCCGCCAGCCCGAAGGCGTGTTGATTCAACGCCTCGCGCAGTAGTTGCGTCTGATTGATGGTTGGCAGATAGGCCAACAGGATCCCGCCCGGTCGCATCGATCCTTCGGCGTGGCCGACCACCTCCCAGGGCTCGGGCATGTCGAGGATCACCCGATCGAGGTCGATCTCGTCGATGCCCTTGGTGACGTCGCGAACGTGAACGTCGTAGGCGACGTTGTCGCCGAGCATCGCGCGAACGTTCTTCTGTGCGTGCACCGCGAAGTCCTCGCGGATCTCGTAGGCGACGATGCGCGCGCCGGCGCGTAGCAGCGTCATCGACAGCGCCCCCGAACCGACCCCAGCTTCGAGTACCCGTAGCCCGGGCGCCACGTCGGCCTGCATCAGGATGGTCCCGAGGTCCTTTGGGTAGATGACCTGGGCCCCGCGGGGCATGCGCAGCACAACATCCGAGAGCGTCGGGCGCACGACCAAGAACATCCGCTCGGTGCTCGACTTGATGAGTGAACCCTCCTTCACCCCAATGACGTCGTCGTGGGCGACGATCCCCGCGTGCGTGTGAAAGGCGGAGCCCGGCTGCAGCGTCACCAGATAGTGACGGTCCTTCGCGTCGATCAGCATTACCCGCTCCCCGAGAGCGAGCCTCGTGTCGCTCACGAATGCTCGGGCTTCGTGCGACGACCCGCCTTCGCGGCTCGGCGGTCGGCCCCTTGAAACAAGAGAACGCCGAGGGCGACGGCGAGCCACCGAGGCGACTTCTGCGCCCACGCTCGGCCGAGGCCCGCCGCGGTCGCGACGCGAAACAGGCGCCGCAGCACCTAACGCTTCTTACGGGCTCGACGTCCGCGTACCCATCCCCAGAGATAGCCGGTGACGACGCCCCCGAGTCCCACGGCGGCCGTCGCTGGCTTGGACGTGGCGATCGAGTTACCGACCTGCACACGATCGGGGAGCAGCGAGCGCAGCGAGGCCTCGAGATCGCGCCGCGCCGCCGAGTGTTCTCTCACTTGGAGACCTTGAGCCGTCGCTTGGCGGTCCCGCTCACGATGCGCCACGCCGTGAGCGCCATGACGATAACCGCCAAGACGGCGACGATCAGGTACGGCAACCACGAGAGCGAGCCGTCGAGGACGGGGAACTGCCACTGGAGGTACCGGAGCGACCCGAACAACAACAAGAAGTAGCCGAAGGCAACGAAGAGGCTCCCGATCGTTCCCCACATCAGAAAGCGACCGAGGTCCTTCAGCGGCTGGATGGTCTCTTCCTTCATGTAGCGAATCGCGAGATCACTGGATCTCATCGAAGTCGCGCTTAAGCGAAGCTCCCCACAAAAATCGGCGCCAACGTGGCGTTCTTCACGGCCCAATCCTACTCAGAACGGTCCTTCATCAGGTAGGTCGAACTCGCCGTCGCGACGAGACGATCGTGCTCGTCGACGATTCTGGCCTCGACGAAGAAGCCATGACGCGACCCGGCTTTAGTACGGTCGCGATGCACGTGAGGAGGTCGCCCGCGGCGACGCCGCGAACGAAGGTGACCTTCATCTCCGTGTTCGCGACGTCGGGCCCGTCGGTCCCCGAGCGCCGTCACGACCGAGGCGCCCATCGCCGAGTCGATGATCGCGGCGAGAAAGCCCCCTTGCACGATGCCCGCGGGATTCAAGAACCGCTCGTCGACGCGCACGCGCCAGCGCGTGGTCGCCCGGCACCGACTTGTCGAGACACGTCATGCCGAGGGTGAGGTCACAGTTCGGTGGAATCTGGAGCGCCACGCCGAAGGCTACTTCTGCCCGCTCGAGTGTCGAGGGCGATTCGGTACTGTTCTAGACGTGACCGACACCCTCTATCCCGGGCGCCAGCGAACTCGAGGGACGGGTAATCAGAGAAGTCGTCGCGACGGCCCTCGACGCGCCCGCGAAAGCCAACTCCGGGCACAGTGGGACGGCGATGGCGCTGGCGCCACTCGGGGTCATGCTCTGGGGTCGGGTGATGCGTCACGACCCGACCGATCCCGACGTGGAGCGACCGGGATCGATTCATCATGAGCAGCGGCCACGCCTGCATCTTGCAGTACGCGCTCGCTCACGAGTTCGGCTACGACCTCTCCGTGGACGACCTCAAGGAGTTCCGCCAGGCGCACTCTCGCACGCCCGGGCACCCCGAACGTGGCGTGGCCCCTACGGTCGAAGTCACGACCGGGCCACTGGGTCAGGGCATCGCCAACGGCGTCGGCATGGCGCTCGCGGAGCGGATCCTTCGCAGCGACTTCGGCGAACGACCTCGTCAACCACCGCACCTGGGTGATCGCTGGCGACGGCTGCTTCGAGGAGGGCATCAGCCACGAGTCGGCCTCGCTCGCCGGCTTCCTCGGTCTCGACCGACTGACGATCTTCTACGACGACAACCACATCACGATCGACGGACCGACCGAGCTCGCGTTGCGCGACAATCCCGCCGAGCGTTTCGCCGCGTACGGCTGGCACGTCCAGAACGTCGGCGAGCAGGCGAACGACCTCGACGTCCTCGAGTCCGCGACGCGGGCGGCCATTGCCGAGACGAGCCGGCCCTCGCTGATCATCGTGCGCTCGCACATTGGCTTTCCCTCGCCTGAGTTGATGGACACGCCGTGAGGCCCACGGCACGCCCTTCCCCGCCGCGGCCATCAGCCACGTGCAAGGCGATCCTCGGGATGCCTGACGAGGCCTTCCACTTCGACCCGTCGATCCCTGGCGAGCTAGTCACCAGCCTCAGTGCACAACCGCGAGGAGCGCGTCGCCTGGGACGCGCGGCTGCTCGCGGCGGGGGCCGAGGGCGCCCGACTCCTCGAGCAGCTCGACACGAACGGCGCCGCGCGCGTGACGACGCGACCCGAGCCGTACGCGCCAGGATCGAGCGTCGCGACCCGCAAGGCCATGCAGCGAGCGATGGACGGCTTGGCCCTCCAGACCCCCGGTCTCACGGCCGGTTCGGCCGACCTCACGGACAACACCGGCGTAGAGCTCAAGTCCTCGACCATTCAAAGTGCCGGTGACCCCGGCGGACGCCAACTGCATTACGGCATTCGCGAGTTCTCGATGAACGGCATCCTCGTCGGCCAGGCCTGCCACGGGGGTCTGCGTCCTGCGGGTTCGACGTTCTTCGTCTTCAGCGACTACGGACGCGGCCGGCGATCCGTCTCGCGTCGTTAAGTCACGCCGGCGTGATCTTCGTCTACACCCACGACTCGGTGGGCGTCGGTGAAGATGGACCGACCCATCGAACCAGTCGAACACCTCATGTCGCTGCGCGCGATGCCGAACCTCCACGTCGTGCGCCCAAGCGACGCGAACGAGACGCTCGATCTCGTTGAGCAGTTCCTGAGTGCGAAGGAGCCCCCAACAACGGCGATGGTGCTCTCGCGCCAGGACATGCCCGTCTTCAATGAACGCGACGCCGCCGCGAGCGCCAACGGGGCACGCCGCGGGGGCTACGTCGTACGCGAGAGCGACGACGCCGTGTTCACACTCGTCGGCACCGGTTCAGAGGTGGGCGTCTGCCTTACTGCCGCCGACGAGCTCGCGAGCGCCGGCATCGTGACCCGCGTCGTCGCCCTTCCCTGTTGGCGCTGCTTCGACGCCCAGTCCTTCGAGTACCGCACGCAGGTGCTTCGCCGCGACATTCCTTCGGTGTCACTCGAGGCGGGCGCGACGCTCGGCTGGACGAACTACGTCGACGAATCCATCGGCATCGACTCCTTCGGGATGTCGGCGCCCGGGGGCCGTCGTTCTCGACTACTTCAACATCGCACGCCGCGACGGTGGTGGACCACGTGCGACGCTCACTCAGCGAGGCCCCATGACGTCACTCGACGATCTCTACGCCGACTACGGCCAGAGCCCGTGGATCGACAACATCCGGCGTGACTGGCTGAACGACGGCACGTTGGCCGGTTGGTCGGTGAGGGCGTGCGCGGAGTGACGTCCAACCCGTCGATCTTCGCCAAGACGCTGTCGACTTCCATCGGCCTACGACGCGACCATCGCCGGGTCCAGCGACGACAACGCCGAGGAGCTCTTTGAGACGCTGGCCGTCGCGCGACGTGCAAGACGCCTGTGACGTGCTTGCGTCGGTCCACGCCCGTCTCGCGTCGACTTCGCCGAGAGCACGCGCCGCTACTGCGACGGCTTCGTCTCCCTCGAGGTCTCGCCGCGCTCGCCCACGATACCGTCGGCACCGTCGCCGCCGCGAAGCGACTCGCCGCGCGAAGTCGGCCGCGCCGAACGTCTATGATCAAGATCCCCGCCACCAAAGAGGGGCTGCCCGCGATCACCGAGGTCCTCGGCGCTCGGCATCAACGTCAACGTCACCCTGATCTTCTCCCTGGATCGCTACGACGACGTCATCACCGCCTGGATGGAGGGTCTCGAGCCGACGCCGAGCGCGCCGGAGTTCGACGTCACGCACGATCGCGAGCGTCGCGTCGTTCTTCGTCTCTCGCGTCGACGTCGCGGTCGACGCGCTCCTGCCCGAGGGCGACCCCCGTCGCGGGACGACCGCCAACGCGCAGGTGGCCGGCGGCCTACGAGCTCTTCCGCCGTCGGATGCGAGTGACCGAGCGACGTCACCGCCTCTTCGACGCGCGGCGCCCAGGTCCAGCGGCCACTGTGGGCGTCGACTTCGACGAAGAATCCCGCGTACTTCGACCTGCTCTACGTGGACACGATCGTTGCCAACGAGACCGTCAACACGATGCCGGACGCCACGCTGGCCGACGCACGCTTGACCACGGGAACTTCGCTTCGTCGCGAACTGCTCAGCGACGACAGCACCACGTGAGGCCGCGGCCTTGTTGGAGAACTTGCCCGAGGACGTCTCCCTCGACGCGGTGACGGAGAAACTCGAGAGTCGACGGCGTCGACGGCCTTCGCCAAGGCCTACGACGAGTCTTGGCGACGGTGACGGCAAAGATGCACGAAGCGTCGTGACGACGCGAGGCGCCAGCGCTGAGGCCACGCGGGCGCTCACGAGAACCGCTCTGGCGTTCGTCGGTCGCGTCCTAGGATGTCGCCATGACGACGTCTGGGAGTGCGCTGCGCGACGCGATCTCCTCGAAGCGACGGCAGCGGACCTCGCTGACAAGGCAGCTTCGAGATGGCGCGCGCGGCCCTTCGGCCACGTCGTCACGTACTCGCCCAAGGTCTTCATCCCGCTCACGCAAGCTCTGTCGCGATCGCTGCGGCTACTGCACCTTCGCCCAAGCGCCCGCCCACGTCGCCTCGCCCTACATGAGCCTCGACGAGGTCATGGCGGTCGCCCAGGCCGGGCAGCGACGCCGGGTGCACCGAGGCGCTCTTCACGCTCGGCGAGCGGCCCGAACTGCGCTACGACGACGCGGCCCGATGGCTCGCCGCGCGGGGCTACGACTCGACCGTCGACTACGTCGCCAACGCCGCCCAGATGGTGCTCGAGAGCACCGGCCTCTTGCCCCACGCCAACGCCGGCGCGCTCTATCGTCACGAACTCGACCAGCTCCGCGCCGTCGCGCGCCTCCCAGGGCATGATGATCGAAGCGCTGGCCGACCTTGCCGGCGCATCGCCTCGCCCCCGACAAGGCGCCGCAGCGTCGACTCGGACACCTTGCGCCTCGCCGGCGAGCTCCGATCCCCTTCACGACCGGGCTGCTCGTCGGTATCGGCGAGACGCGCGACGAGACCGCCTGGCGACCCTCGAGGCGATCGCGCGAGGCGCACGCGCGAGTTCGGCCACGTCCAAGAGGTCATCGTCCAGAACTTCCTGCCCAAGCCGCGCACGGCGATGGCCAACGAGCCCGCCGCGAGCGACGAGGAGTTCCACTGGACGATCGCCGCCGCGCGGCTGCTCTTGCCGAGTCGACGTTCACCTGCAAGCGCCGCCGAACCTGAGTGACGATCCGACGCAGGCTGCTCGACTTCGGCATCGACGACTTCGGTGGCATCTCGCCGGTCACCGCCGACCACGTCAACCCCGAGCGAGCCTGGCCGGCGGTCGGCGTGCTCGGCCGAACGAGTGCGACGCAGCGCGGCTTCAACCTCGCGCCGCGGCTCACGGTGTACCCCGAGTACGTCGGCGTGAACGCCCGAGCTTCCTCGACGACAAGGTTCGGCCCTTCGTGTTGGCCCACGCCGACTCGCACTTTCCTCGCGCGTAACGACGTCTGGTACTCCGGCACCGACCATCTCCCGCCACCGAGCACCCCTGCGAGGGCCCGAACCAGCGAGGTGGGCTCGACTGCTCGCGCGTTATCGCCCGGGCTACGAGTTCGACCGCGCGTGAACTCGTGACACTGTTTGGCGCGCGCGACGGTGACTATCAACGCCGTCGTGGAGCTCGCCGACGCGACACGCCAGGACCTCGTCGGTGACGACGTCAGCTTCGTCATCAATCGCAACATCAACTACACCAACGTGTGCACCTTCAAGTGTCGCTTCTGCGCCTTCTCCAAGGGACCTCTGTCACTGAACCTTCGCGGGGATCCCTACCTCCTGACCCTCGAGGAGATCAGTGAGCGGGTACGCGAAGCCGAAGCTCGCGGCGCCACCGAAGTCTGTCTCCAGGGCGGCATTCACCCGAACTTCGACGGCGACTACTACGTCGACGTGGTCGCGGCGGTCCGCGCCGGCTCGCCGACGCATCCACATCCACGCCTTCAGCGCTCTCGAAGTCTTCGAGGGCGCGCGCCGCTCCGGATCAGGACCTCGCGACGTATCTCACGCGCCTGAAGGACGCGGGCCTGAAGACGTTGCCGGGCACAGCGGCCGAGATCCTCGACGACGATGTCCGCGCCATGCTCTGTCCCGACAAGATCAACTCCGACCAGTGGCTCGAAGTGCATCGCGCCGCGCACGGCGTCGGCCTTCGCTCGAACATCACGATCATGTTCGGCGCCGTCGAGGGGCCGACAGCTGGGCGACGCACCTGCTGCGCACCCGCGAACTGCAGACGTGAGACCGGTGGGTTCACCGAGTTCGTTCCCCTGCCCTTCGTGCACATGGCGACGCCGTTCTTTCTTACAGGGTCGCGCGCGAAAGGGTCCGACGTTCCGCGAGGCCGTCCTGATGCACGCCGTCGCACGACTGCACTACGCCACGCTCATCGACAACATCCAGGTCAGCTGGGTGAAGATGGGCGTCGAGGGATCGCGCCGGATCCTCCAGGCGGGCGCCAACGACCTCGGCGGCACGTTGATGGACGAGAACATCTCGCGCGCCGCGGGCGCGAGTCACGGCCAGGAGATGGACGTGGCGACCTCTGCGCGACCTCGTGGAGCCCCTCGGTCGCCCGCTGGTCCAGCGCAGCACGCTGTATCAGACGCTTGTATCGATGACCTCGCTCATCGAATCGCTGCTCGATGACCTCGACGAGGACACGACGCATGTCCCCGACGAGCGGCGCGAGTTGCTGCGTGACCTCCTCGGCAACGTGGTCATGGTCGCCCAGGCTGACGCCAACATCGAAGCGATCTGCGCGTTGCGGTCACCGCCGTCGACGAGCTGCTCGAGGCGTTCACGCTCTTCGCAGCACGTGGCGCGACGCAACGAAGATGACGATCTTCGGCTCGGCTCGCACGCGACGTCGACAGCCCCCTCTTCGAGATGACCCGTGACCTCGGCGCCGGGCGATGGCCGAGCGCGGCTGGATCATCGTCTCGGGTGCCGGACCGGGAATCATGGAAGCCTCGGCGATGGGCGCGGGCGAGGACCACACCGCTCGGCGTCAACATCGAACTGCCCTTCGAGCAGTTCGCCAACGCCTACATCGACGCCGCCACCGATGCTCGTGACGATGAACTACTTCTTCACTCGCAAGGTCGCACTGACTCGGCCCTCGATCGCCTTCGTGGTATTGCCCGGCGGCCTCGGGACCATGGACGAGACTCTTCGAGGTCCTGACGCTGCTTGACACCGGCAAGACGTCCCCCGCGCCTGTCGTCTTGCTCGACACGCCCGACGGCAAGTTCTGGCACCAGTGGATGACTTTCGTCGACGAGGCGATCGTGAAGAACGAGTACGTCGACGACGGACGGACTGTGCCTCGTGCGCTTCGCCACTCCGTATCCGAGACGCGTCGACGAGATCGAGCACTTCTACTCCAACTACGTACGACTTCGACATTCGGGGCGACCGGGGGCTGCTGACCGTGCACGCACGCCGACCGCCTGAGATCGGTCGCGGGACTGAAGTCAGCGGTGCCCATGCTTCGACGAGGGCGACGGGTACGAACTCGAGGATGAACACGACGATCTCCTTCAACTTCGACGGTCGCAACTACGTGAACCTTCGCCGGGTCATCGACTTCGATCAACGACCTAGCGCCCTAGTCCTCCGCTCGATCTCGCAGCAGGTGCTCAGCCTTCTGCAGACTTCGCCGCACCTTCGAGAGCTGGCGCTCGAGTTCCTTGGCCTCGTCGGCGCCGTCGGCGCGCAATTGGGCGCGCACGGTGTCGAAGATGGCGTCGGTGACGCGCCGCTCCAGCGCGCCGACCTCATCGGCGAGGGCGTCGAAGGACTCCACTAGTCGACGCCACGACCTCGAGCTCGCCCTCGGCGTACTGGGCGCGCAGCACCTTCTTGTCGAACTTGCCCACACTGGTCTTGGGGACGCTCTCGATGAAGGCCCAACGCTCGGGCAGCCACCACTTGGCCACGCGATCGGCAAGAAAGTCTCGCAGCTCGTGCGGCGCTCGCCGTCGCCTCGGGCTGGAGGACCACGCAGCACAGCGGTCGCTCCTGCCATCTGCTCGTCAGGCACGGCGATCACGGCGGCCTCGAAGACTGCCGGGTGTGCCATCACGGTGACCTCGAGTTCGACCGAGCTGATCCACTCGCCACCGGACTTGATGACGTCCTTCGACCGGTCCTGAGCGTCCATGAAGCCCTCGGCGTCGAGCGTGCCGATGTCGCCGGTGCGCAGCCACCCGTCGCGGAACTTCTCCGGGTCGTCCACGCCGAAGTACGAACCGGTGATCCAGGGACCACGAATCTCGAACTCCCCGACCGTCTTGCCGTCGCGTGGGAGGACCGTTCCGTCTTCCGCGGTGAGGCGTATCTCGACACCCGCCACCACGCGGCCGGACTTCACGCGGTACTCGATCTCCAACTCCGTGGCGTGCCCGCGGGAGGGATCGACACCGCCGCCAGCGGGCTGGTCTCGGTCATCCCCCATCCCTGGATCGACGTCGACGCCGTGCGCGTCGCGAAACGTCTCGATCATCTAGCGCGGCACCGCCGAACCGCCCGCGACAATGCCCCGCAGGCTCGAGAGGTCGGTCTCGGGGGTGGTCTCCGCGACGCGCAGCACGTCGTTCCAGACGGTCGGCACCCCGAGGGAGATCGGTCGGGCGCAGCTCGCGCATCATCTTGATGATCGGCGCGCCCTGGAGGAACATCTGGGGCATGATCAGCTCCACACCGGCGAAGAATGCCGTGTAGACGGCCCCCCAGGCGTTGACGTGGAACATCGGGACGATCAAGAGGCACCGGTCGCGCTCGCTAAAGCCGATCGAGTTCGCACTGGTCGACGCCATCGAGTGCAGCCACGATCGAACGGTGCGAATAGACGACACCCTTGGGGTTGCCGGTCGTGCCCGAGGTGTAACACATGATCGCCGCGTCGCGCTCGTCGAGCTCGGGCCAATCGAAGCCGGGTCGCTCGGCACTCACCAGCGCCTCGTAGTCAATCGTCTCGCCGAGCACTCCGGTCGTCTCCTCACCGTGGACGATGATCGTCTTCGCCGCGGGGATCAGCTCGCGCACCTTGGCAAACACCTGCACGAGGGAGGCGTCGACGATGATGACCTTGTCCTCGGCGTGATTGATGATGTAGGCGAGTTGGTCGGCGAAGAGGCGGATATTTAAGGTGTGCAGCACCGCACCCATGCTCGGCACGGCGAAGTAGGCCTCGATGTGTGCCTGGTTGTTCCACATGAACGTGGCTACCCGATCGCCCGAGCCAACCCCGAGTCCCGCGAGGGCCGCCGCCAGCTGCTCAGCGCGCCGCGCGATCTGGAAGAACGTGCCCTCCTCGACGCCGTCGGGGGTCACGGTGAAGACCTTCTTGTCCGCGTAGATGGCCTCACCGTGGCGAATGATGCCGCTGATGACCAGCGGCGACGTCCTGCATCGTGCTCTTCATGGTTCCCCTCGTCGGACCGTTGGCACGATGCTACAAAATCCGCCTGGACGCCCCTACCAGGACACGGCGTAGGGCATCAACGGGGGCGGCGAGTTCGCTCGGGCGCCCCTGGAGGCGTGCGTCGATCGCCGACGCGGCGCTGCGCCCTTCGGCGATGGCCCAGACGATGAGGCTCTGACCTCGCACGGCGTCACCGCAGGCGTAGACCGGCGAACCTTCGAGTGCGGCCAACCGCCAGTCGGACCCGACCGAGAGTGTGGCACGTGAGGTGAGGAAGCGTTCATCGTCGAGATCGAGGGCGGCGAGCTCGGGTCCGACGAAGCCCGCGGCGATGAGGACGAGGTCCGCGGGCAACGCGACGATGTCTCCCGTGTTGCGATCGCGCAGGACGATCCGCTCTACGCGCTCGGAACCCTCGAAGTCGAGCGTCTCCGAAGCGAATCGCCGCTCCCCGCCCTCGTCGTGGGCCGAAGTGGTCTTAAACAGCCGCGCCATCGTGGGCCAGGGCTCGTCACGTGGTCGCTCGTCGGGCGGGCGTTCGAGGATCTCGATCTGGATGACCGACGCCGCGCCCTGACGGTGCACCGTGCCCAGACAGTCGGCGCCGGTATCACCTCCGCCGAGAATCACGACGTCAAGCCCCTTCGCGTCGACGGCTGACGCCGTGCCGTCTGCCACGGCACGATTGGCCGCCTCGAGGTAGGTCATGGCAGCGACGACGCCACCGAGGTCGGCGCCAGCAACGTCGATCCGACGCGGGATAGTGGAACCGACCGCGAGGAGCACCGCGTCGTAGCTCGACCGCAGGCTCTCCAGTGTCGTCGAACCTTTTGCCAATCGCGACACCGGGAAAGAACTCGATCCCCGCGGCGCGCATGACGGAGAGACGGCGATCGAGGACCGACTTCTCCATCTTGAACTCGGGGATCCCGTAGCGAAGCAAGCCGCCGATCGCGTCGCTTCGCTCGTAGACGCTCACGCCGTGGCCGACGCTGCGAAGTTGCGCCGCGGCGGCGAGTCCGGCCGGCCCCGAGCCCACGATCGCGACGCGAAAGCCCGTGTCCGGGGGCGTTTGGACCCCCACGTCGAAGCCGAGGGAGAAGGCGTGTTCGGCCACTTCGTACTCGAGGCGCTCGATGGTGACCGGGAGGTCGCTAATCCCCAGCACGCACGCCGACTCACAAGGCGCGGGACAGAGCCGGCCCGTGAACTCCGGAAAGTTGTTGGTGGCGAACAGCTCGCTCGCCGCGACGCGCCAATCGCCCCGCCACAACCGGTCGTTGAACTCGGGAATGCGGTTCCCGAGCGGGCAACCTTGCATGCAGAACGGCATGCCGCAGTCCATGCAACGTGCGCCCTGACGCGTGATCTCCTCCTCGCTTTGGGCCTCGTAGACCTCTCGCCAGTCGCGTAGGCGCACGGGGACCGCGTCGTGGACGCGGGCCTACGCGCGGGTAGTCGAGGAAGCCGGTGACCTTACCCACCCTTGGCCTCATCGCGGATACGTTGGTACTCCGAGCTCTCGATCCGCACGAAGTGCATCCGTTCGACACGCCACCCGTCTAAGAGTCGCCGCGCCTCTTTTGAGCCGGTTTCGCGGGCGAAACGCGTCGAGCAGGGCACGGAGACGCTCGTCGTCAGGACCCTCGAGCGGGTCGATCTCGTAGACGCCGGCCGCTGAGGTGGTCGTGCACCGCGGACGCGGGATCGTAAAGGAAGAGCGATCCGCCAGACATGCCCGCGGCGAGGTTGCGTCCGATCGACCCAAGGATGACGATGACACCACCGGTCATGTACTCGCCCGCGTGGTCACCGGCACCCTCGACGACGATCGTCGCCCCGGAGTTGCGAACCCCGCAGCGCTCGCCAACGACGCCGGCTGACGAAGACCTCGCCGCTCGTCGCGCCGTAGCCGATGACGTTGCCCGCGATGATGTTCTCCTCGCTCTTGAACGTCGCCGCGTCGTCCGGTCGAATGATCACGCGCCCCCCTGAGAGCCCCTTTCCGACGTAGTCGTTGGCGTCGCCCCGCAGGCGCAGCGTCAGCCCGGCGGGGATGAACGCGCCAAGACTCTGGCCCGCGGAGCCGGTGAGTTCAATCTGGAGAAGATCGTCATCGAGCGTGCGCGCTCCGAGT
The DNA here is from genome assembly GCA_963823815.1 of uncultured Acidimicrobiaceae bacterium. Lineage (GTDB taxonomy): Bacteria > Actinomycetota > Acidimicrobiia > Acidimicrobiales > RAAP-2 > RAAP-2. The sequence continues at coordinate 303,309 of CAWGMU010000001.1, read as the reverse complement.
GCGCGGGTGACCGCGCTGCCGGTGAGGGTGCCGACGGCCCGATGCACGTTTCGCACGGCACCGACGAAGCGAAAGCTGGTACCGGTGCGCGCGGCTTCGAGCGCCGGGGCGAGGAAGGTCCAGTCAAGAGCGTCGTCGAGTCCGTGGTCCTGCTTGATGCTCTGGTGGCGCTGCTCGGGTTCGACGAGAACCAGGAGCGCCGAGAGATCGAGGTCGTTGGTTTCGTCGCCCAGTGACTCAACGCGGAGCCGGGTCACGTCGCCGATAATCTCGTCGAGGGTTCGCGCGCCGAGCATCGCGAGGTACTCACGGACCTCCTCGGCGATGAACTCGAAGAAGTTCTCGACGAACTCAGGCTGGCCAGTGAATCGCTCGCGCAGCTTCGGATCCTGGGTTGCGATGCCGACCGGACAGGTGTCGAGGTGACAGACCCGCATCATGACGCACCCCGACACCACGAGCGGCGCGGTGGCGAAACCGAACTCCTCGGCCCCGAGGAGCGCCGCCACGATGACGTCCCGGCCCGTCTTCAGCTGCCCGTCGGTCTGGAGGACGACTCGGCTCCGCAGGCCGTTGCGCGCCAAGGTCTGGTGCGCCTCGGCGAGTCCCAACTCCCAAGGCGTGCCCGCGTGCTTGAGCGAGGTGAGCGGCGCCGCGCCCGTTCCTCCGTCGTGCCCCGAGATCAAGATCACGTCGGCGTGTGCTTTAGCCACGCCCGCGGCGATCGTCCCAACGCCCTGCTCGCTTACGAGCTTCACGTGGATCCGCGCCACGTCGTTCGCGCACTTCAAGTCGTAGATCAACTGTGCGAGGTCCTCGATTGAGTAGACGTCGTGGTGTGGCGGCGGCGAGATGAGACCGACACCCGGCGTCGAGTGTCGCGTCTTCGCGATCCACGGGTAGACCTTGGCGCCCGGCAACTGGCCGCCCTCACCGGGCTTGGCACCCTGGGCCACCTTGATCTGGAGGTCGTCCGCGTTCACCAGGTAGCGGCTCGTCACGCCAAAGCGCCCCGAGGCGACCTGCTTGATGGCCGAGCGCGCGTTCTGGTTCGGGTCCAACGATTCGTAGCGATCCTCGTCCTCGCCGCCTTCGCCGGTGTTCGACCTCGCGCCGAGTCGGTTCATAGCGATCGCGAGCGTGGTGTGCGCCTCCTTCGAGATAGAGCCGTAGGACATGGCCCCGGTGCTGAAGCGCTGCACGATCGACGCGACGGTCTCGACCTCGTCGAGGGGCAGCGGCGAGCGCGTTGGGCTCGAGGTGCAAGAGCGAGCGAAGCGTGAGTCGGTCGCGGCTCTGGTCGTCGACAAGCCGCGTGTACTCCTTGAATAGGTCGTAGCGCTTCTCTCGGGTGGCGTGTTGGAGCTTCTGCACCGTCCGGGGATTGAAGAGGTGCAGCTCGCCGTCGCGGCGCCACTGGTACTCCCCACGATTGGTGATCGCGAGCGGCCGACCACTGGGTGGAGCGAAGGCGCTCTCGTGCAGGCGAAGAACGTCGCGCGCGAGGTGCTCGAGCGTCACGCCACCCAGGCGTGAGGTGAAGCCGGGAAAGTACCGGGCGAGGACGTCGTCAGAGATGCCGACCGGCTCGAAGAGCTGCGAGCCGACGTAGCCGGCGACCGTGCTGACGCCCATCTTCGACATCACCTTCACGACGCCCTTGTTCAGCGTCTTGCCGTACTGATAGCGCGCTTCGAAGGCGCTCAGATCGTCGAGCTCGCCGCTGGCGACCAGCGCGTCGATGGACTCGTAGGCGAGGTACGGGCATACCGCCGAGGCCCCGAAGCCGAGCAGCAGCGCCACGTGGTGGACCTCGCGGACGTCGCCGGCCTCGATGCATCGAGGGCGGCGCTCGTGCGAAGGCGCTCAGTGACCAACCGGTGATGAACCGCCGAGACGAGCAGCAGGCTCGGAATCGCGGCGCGACCCGCGGACGTTCCTCGGTCGCTCAGGATCACCACGTTGACGCCGTCGCGAACGGCGCCCACTACGTCGTCGGCGAGCTCGTCGAGCGCCCGTGCGAGACGTTCTCCGACCGGTTCGACGCCCTCAACTGGAAAGAGCCCATCGAAGGCGGCGGTACGAAAGCCGACAACCCCGGGCCGTTCATCGACGTAGCGAATCTTCATGAGTTCGGTGACGCTAAGCACCGGCGAGGGCAAGACGATCTGGTGACAGTGCTCTTCGCCCTCGCTGAGCAGGTTCTCCTCGCCACCGATGACGACCCGCGTCGAGGTCACCAACTCCTCCCGGATGGCGTCGAGGGGCGGGTTGGTCACCTGCGCGAAGAGCTCGGTGAAGTAGTCGAAGATCGAGCGCGGGAGCTTCGAGAGCACCGGAAGGGTCGTGTCCGAGCCCATTGAGCCAACGGGCTCGTCACCAACCTGGGCCATATGGCGCACGATGAGACGGAGATCCTCCTCGGAGTACCCGAAACTCTTTTGAAGTCGCAGCGACCGAAGCGTGCTCGGGATTCAACGCCGCCGGGGCGTCCACCTCGTCCAGGGAGAGCTGGTGGCGCTCGAGCCACTGGGCGTAGGGCGCTCGCTTCGCGAGATCTGACTTCAGCTCGTCGTCTTCGATGATGCGACCCGCCTCAACGTCAACCAGAAAGACCCGCCCGGGCTTGAGCCGTCCCTTGCGCTCGATCTTGGACGGATCGACGGGCAGTACGCCGACTTCACTCGCGAAGATGACGCGGCGGTCCTTCGTCACCCAATAGCGCGCGGGCCGTAGGCCGTTGCGATCGAGCACCGCGCCGACGACACGTCCGTCACAGAAGGTGACCGAAGCCGGTCCGTCCCAGGGCTCCATCAGACCCGCGTGGTAGCGATAGAACGTCGCGCCGTTCGGGGCTCATCACCGTCGAACGTTCCCAGGCTTCGGGGATCATCATCAAGATGGCGTGCGGCAACGAGCGCCCCGCGTGCACCAGGAGTTCGACGACCTCGTCGAAACTGGCCGAGTCGCTCATCCCTTCGGTGATGATCGGCGTGAGTTCGTTGATCGGGCACCGGCAACCGATCGCTCGCGAGCGTCGATCTCGCGTGCAGTCATCCAGTTGCGGTTTCCACGCACGGTGTTGATCTCACCGTTGTGGGCGATGAAGCCGGAATGGTTGGGCGAGGTCCCAGCGCGGTAGCACGTTCGTTGAGAAGCGACTGTGAACGACGGCGATGGCCGAGCACAACCGTCCGTCCGCGAGGTCACCGAAGTACCGCCGCAATTGCGGGGCCGTGAGCATGCCCTTGTAGATGAGGACGCTGGGACGAGCACGAGGACGCGTAGACGTCGTGCGAGTGTTCGATCACCTTCCGCGCGCAGAAGAGCGCCCGCTCGAGGTCGATCCCCTGCGCCCGACGAACGACCCGATCAGTTGTTGCTGCACGGAGCGGTTCGGCGGCCCGTGATGTTGGACCAAGGATCGACGAGTCCCTCGGCACGTCGCGCCAGGCGAGCGTCTCGAGTCCGACGCGTGCCGAGCACGCGATCGATGCCGTCGCGCAGCGAGCCAACGTCGGTCTCGCGCGGGACCATCCAGTTCGCCACGCCGTAGTCGCCGCGATCTGGCACGCTCCCGAAGACCGAACGGACGAACGCGTCTGGCATCTGCAGGAGGATGCCGGCCCCGTCACCGGACTCAACGTCCGAGCCGGTCGCCCCGCGATGCTCGAGGTTCTCCAAGATGGTGAGCGCGTCGAGGACGGTCGCGTTCGTGGCGACGCCCGTGAGGTCAGCGACCATCCCAACGCCGCAAGCGTCGTGTTCGAAAGAGGGGTCGTAGAGGTTCTTGGTCATGGCGTCACTCACGGGGCAACGCTGACCCGCCTTCATCTTACCGAACGTCGCGCGGTTCCTCGGGTCCTACGCTGGTCGCGTGAGCACGACCAACCATGACGCCCTCGTCGTGGGCGCGGGGGTCATCGGGCTCGCGAGCGCCTTTCGTCTGACGCGAGCGGGCTGGCGGGTAACAGTATTTGACCCGAGCCCCGGCGGCGGAGCCACGTGGGCCGCGGCGGGCATGATCGCACCCGGGGCCGAGGTGACGCCCGGTGAGGAAGAGAACTACCGACTCCAACGCGGAGCACTCGCGGGGTGGCGCGAACTTGCGCTCGAGTTGCTCGAGGTGACCGGCGAGACAGTGGCGCTCGAGGCGACGGGGACACTGCTCGTGGGCCTCGACGCGGGCGATCGACGTCTCGTCGATCAGTTCGAGCTGGTGGCGACACGCTTCGGCGCTGCGACGTCACACGTCTACCGCGACGCCAGCGCCGCCCTCTTCGAAGGAGTGACGAGCCGGGTCAGTGAGGGCCTCTTCATTGAGGGTGACGCTTGGGTGGATCCCGATCGAGCGGTCGAGGTGCTCTTGATGGCCCTGCAGCTGCTCGGCACGACGTTCGTGCACGAGCGCGTCATCACCGCGAGCGCCGCCGACGCTCGAGTCACCCTCGCCACGGCCGGAGACGACTTCTCCGCGAACGTCGGCTTGCTCGCTACCGGAGCACGGCCCCTTCCGAGTGGCGTCGCCGAGAGGGTCGCCAGCGTGGTGCGACCGGTGCGGGGGATGACGGTACGAGTACAGGGCGTCGAGCGAGCGTCGCTCCCAACCGTTCGGGCGTACGTTCGCGGTCGGCCGGTCTACCTGGTCGCCCGTCCCGGCGGCTACGGCGTGCTCGGGTCGTCGTCGGACGAACAACGCGAACTCGTCGTGGAAGTCGGCGAGCTCCAGCGACTGCTGCGCGACGCCCTCGACCTCTTGCCGGCGCTCGAGAACTCTTCCTTCATCGAGACCCGCGAGGGGCTGCGGCCAGCGACCAAGGACCTGACGCCATTCCTCGAAGTCGTCGACGGGCGGTGGGCGTGGCTCTCGGGCCACTACCGACACGGGGTGACCCTCGCTCCCCTCGCCGCCAAAGAGGCACTCGCGTTTGCCGAGGCACTGACGTGATTCGGGTCAACGGCAGCACCGACGAGTACCTCGGTGAGACCGTCGAGGCACTGCTCCTGCGCCTCTCCATCGGAGCGAAGGGTGTGGCGGTCGCTGTAAATGGTGACGTCGTACCGCGATCGCAATGGTCAAGCACGCCGATCCCCGATGAGAGCAACGTCGAAATCGTGACGGCGGTAGCGGGGGGATGACCAACCTCGCTCTCTCGAGCCGAAGATAGAAGAGGGTGGCGAGTAACATTGACCCTTCACGGGCTGTGGCTTAGTTTGGTCTAGAGCGCTCGGCTGGGGGCCGAGAGATCGGGAGTTCAAATCTCCCCAGCCCGACCATCCCCAGCCCGACCATCGCGGCACCGGTCCTCGTGGATAGGCCATTAGTGGTGGCCAGCATTGACCGGCGATCGCCACGAAGCTCGAGGCGCTTGGAGAAACTCCCGAGCCACTCTCGGTATCAAGCGCGCAGTGTCACGTTGACGTCGCCCGGCGCAAATGATCCGATCTCGAGGTATCGCACGAGCATGGCCACGAGGCGTCGCGTCCCACGTTCCGCGTTACTCGTGCCCCCGGCGCGCTACCGAGCGACCGTGGCGCGAGAGGCTCGCTCGTCTCGACTGGGAGACTGGGCGGGTGTTCGTCATCCCCGACATCGTCGTTAACAAAGCGCGCGACCTTGATGCGAACGCCTGGCTCGCCGGTCTCCCCGATACCGTCGCCGACCTGGCTTCGTCGTGGGACATCTCCATCGGTGCGGTCTACGAGGACGCGACCGAGGCTTTTGTTTGCGAGGCAGCGAACGGCGCTGAGCTGTTCGTTTTGAAGATCCCGATCCCACGCGTTGAGGCGTCCATCGAATACGAGGCTCTCGTTCTTCGCTTCGACGGCGGTCGCGCCTGCGCGCACCTTCTCCGAGAGGACGCGGCGACCGGTGCGCTCCTTCTGGAGCGACTCGGAACGTCGCTCTCGCGCCTCGGCCTTAGCCTCGGGCGTCGTCTGGAGATTCTCTGCCACTGCGCCGAGCGTCTCTGGCGTCCCGCTCCAACTCTCGATCTGCCAAGCGGGGCCGTCAAGGCTCGCTGGCTTAGTGACTTCATTGCAGTCAACTGGCTCGAGCTCGACCAACCCTGCAGCGAACAAGCCTTCGACCACGCCGTCGCCTGCGCCGATCGGCGTGCCAACGCGCACGATCCTGAGCGCAGCGTGCTCGTACACGGCGACGTTCACCAGTGGAACGCGCTGCAGGCAGGGGTGGACTTCAAACTGATCGATCCCGATGGTCTGCTCGCCGAAGCCGAGTACGACCTCGGCGTCATGATGCGTGAGGATCCTTTGGAACTGCTGGCCGGCGACCCCTTCGAGCGTGCACACTGGCTGGCTCGGCGCTGCGGTCTCGACGCCCGTGCAATCTGGGAGTGGGGTGTTGTCGAACGGGTATCGACCGGACTCCTCGCGACCAAGGTCGGCCTCCAACCCGTTGGTGCCCAGATGCTGCTCGCGGCAGATCGCGTCGCCGCCCTCGACGGCGACTGGTGAGCGAAGCCCCGTCACTCTGAGCTCCGCCGGTACAATTGAGCGGCAGGATCTGTGCGTTCGGCGAGAACCCGGGACCGTCATGGCGTCCGTATCGAAAGAGGGTGATGCCAGCCGCTGGCTGGACACAGTATGGAGAAGAAGGACCCCTTCGTCTTACGCCACCTCGCCGACGTGCAGCCCCAACTCTGGTGGCTCGACGAGGATCCCCTCGAACCGGACTCGCACCCCGCTCTTATCGGGGACCTGCGCGCCGACCTCTGCGTGGTCGGAGCCGGTTACACGGGTTTGTGGACCGCGTTGCTCGCCAAGGAACGCCAGGCGGACCGCGACGTCGTCGTTCTCGAGCAGTACGAGACCGGCGCTGGCGCCTCGGGGCGTAACGGCGGCTTCTGCAACGCGTCACTCACCCACGGATTCACGAATGGCATGAAGCGGTTCGCACGGGAGATGGCGACCATCCAACGCTTGGGACGTCAAAATCTCGACGAAATCGAGGCGACCGTCGCGCGCTACGGCATCGAGTGTGACTGGGAGCGCACCGGGGAGCTACGCGTCGCGGTAGCTCCCTGGCAGTTCGCCGGCATGCGCGAGGAGGCCCGCCTGCGCAACGAGATGGGTGACCACGTCGAGGTCCTCGATCGTGAGCAAGTACAGGCCCGCATTCACTCGCCGCTCTATGAGGGTGCGCTCTTCGACGTCGACGGCACCGCCCTGGTCGACCCGGCTCGCCTGGTTTGGGGCCTTGAGCGCGCCTGCCTCTCCCTCGGCGTGCGAATCTTCGAAAACTCGAAGGTGGAGTGGCTCGAAGACGTCGACGAGGGCACTCGGGCGCACACGCCCTACGGCACCGTGACCGCCGCCAAGGTGGCCCTCGCCACGAACGTGTTCCCCTCACTCATCCGCCACGCGCGCAAGTACGTAGTGCCAGTCTTCGATTACGCGCTGGTGACCGAGCCGCTGAGCGACGATCAACTCGCGACCATCGGCTGGCGGGGGCGTGAAGGCGTAGCCGACTCGGGCAACCAGTTCCACTACTACCGAATGACCAACGACAACTCGATCCTGTGGGGAGGCTACGACGCCATCTACACCTTCCGGGGGCGAGCCCGGCGCGATTACGAGTTCAACGCCGAGACCTACGCCACGTTGGCGAGCCACTTCTTAAAGACGTTCCCCCAGTTGGCGGGCGTGCGCTTCACCCACGCCTGGGGCGGCGCCATCGACACCTGCACGCGCTTCTCGCCGTTCTGGGGAACTGCTCACGACGGCAACGTGAGCTACGTGATGGGTTACACCGGACTCGGCGTGGCGGCGACCCGTTTCGGCGCCTCAGTGATGCTCGATCTCCTCGACGATCGCGACACCGAGGCGACCCGTCTCACGATGGTTCGAAAGCGCCCCGTGCCGTTCCCACCGGAGCCACTCAAGTTGATCTTCATACGCCTGACGCAGTACTCCCTGCGTCGCGCTGACGAGCGCGAAGGAAAGCGCAACGTCTGGTTGAAACTGCTCGCGCTCTTCAACCTAGGCTTCGACTCGTAACGTCCGTCGCGCGCGACGTCACCGCACTACCCCGCAGATGCCAACGGCGCCCGTTCCTTTTGGAACGGGCGCCGTTGGCGGTTGGGTCCGGTGGCAAGCCACCAGTGACCCCTACGTTAGCCTCGTGGGCCAACCGGTAGCACGACTTTGCCGTGAGTGGCGTTCGTGACACCGGCCGCCGAGGCGTACCAGGCGGCAGCGGCCGTGGCGATGCCCGTCCAACCACCGACCCGAACGAGGTCGACGTGGCCGGCTCCCCAGTTTCCAATTGTGAGGAAAATGAAGGTAATCGACAGCAAGACGAACACGGCAAGGACCGCGTTGTTCGTCTTGGTGGCAGCCAGGGTCATGTACAGGGTAAAGATTGTCCAGCCCAGCAGGAAAATCGCCACAGTGTCCTGGCCACCGCCAGGAATTCCGAACTTCACGATGGCGTAAAACGACAGCCAGAACGCGCCGTACGACGTGAACGCCAACGCCGCGAAGGTGTTCTTGCGCACGAACTCCCACATGCCGGCGAGGAGCTGCGCGCTGCCGCCGTAGAAGAACGCCAGGGCCAGGGCGGCCTCAAGACCGGCGCCCTTCCACAGATTCGCGTTCGCGCTACTGAGGCAGAACGTCGTCATGGCGAACGCTGCGAGCCCCAAGGGACCCGGATCCGCTACTTTTTCATCAGCCATGTAATTTCTCCCATAAAGGTTGCTTCGAGTCACCGAGTTGGTGACTCATAGAGCATTAAACACCAATGAACAGCAGGCTTGACGGATTCGTTGGACAATTTCGTGACACGGTTCACGAGTGCGGCGGCCTTACTTAGGGGTAAGCGCTGCAATTGCCCTCAAACGAAACACCCAGCGAAAACCGCGTTTTTCTCAGGCAACCGCGAGGTTATCGAGCGCGTCGCGAAACGTTCGCACAAACGATTCGACGTCACCCGGCGTCGCCCCGTCGAGGATCTGGCGAACGAGCGCCGAGCCGACGATGACGCCATCGCCGTAGGTCGCGGTGGTCGCCGCTTGTTCCGGTGTGGTCACGCCGATGCCGACGTAGACGGGCAAGCTCGTCACCTCACGGAGGCCCGCCACCACGCGCGCACCTTCACCCTCGTCGCTCGCGGCTCCGGTCACCGCCATGCGGGCCGCGGCGTAAATGAAGCCGCGGGAGACGTTCGCCACCTGACGCAATCGCTGCAACGGCGTCGACGGAGCAACGAGAAAGACGCTCGCTAGGTCGACTTCGTCGCACGCGGCGACCCATTCGTCGGACTCCTCGAGGCTGAGGTCTGGCACGATCGCGCCGCTGATGCCGGCGTCGTGCAGACGTCCGGCGCAGCGACGAAGCCCGTAGTGCAAGAACAGGTTGTAGTACGTCATGGCGATGAGCGGCACGTCACCCTCGAGAGTGGCGAGCCCGTCACAGACCGAGTTAATCGTCGTGCCCCGCTCGAGGGCGCGCAGGGCTCCCGCTTGAATGACCACGCCGTCCATCATCGGATCGGAAAACGGAATACCGATCTCGACCGCGTCGGCCCCGCCGAGAATCGCCGCCTCGACGTACCTCGTCCACTCCGGCGTCATGCCGGCGACGACGTAGGGCACGAGCGCTTTGCGACCGTTCTCGCGCAAGGCACGAAGCTGCGCCTCGAGTGACGTCACCGCGCAACCCGAAGCATCTCGCGCACCTGGGCGACGTCCTTGTCGCCGCGGCCCGAGAGGTTGAGCAGCACCGAGGATCCTGACGACAACGCTCGGCCCGCCTCGCGAGCGATCCAGGCGATGGCGTGCGCGGTCTCGAGCGCCGGGATGATGCCCTCGCTCTCACTGAGCAGGGCCATCGCCCCAAGGACCTCTTCGTCGCCGACGGCGACGTACTCGGCTCGACCACTCAGGGCCAGGTGCGCGTGCTCGGGCCCGATGCCGGGGTAGTCGAGCCCCGCGGAGATTGAATGGGCCTCCTCAATTTGGCCAAACTCGTCCTGGAGGAGCAGCGAGCGCATGCCGTGCAACACGCCCGGTGATCCATGGCGCACGGCCGCTCCCCCAGCCGCCTCGACGCCAATGAGTCGTGCACCGGTCTCGGCGAAACCACTGAAGACGCCAGCCGCGTTCGAGCCTCCACCGACGCACGCCACGACCGCGTCGGGGACTCCCACCCCGAGCTCCTCGAGCTGGGCGGCCGCCTCGTCGCCGATGACGCGCTGGAACTCGCGGACCATCCAAGGGAACGGGTGCGGTCCCATCACCGAGCCGAGGCAGTAGTGCGTGTCCTCGACGCAGGTCACCCACTCGCGCAGCGCCTCGTTGACGGCGTCCTTCAGCGTCCGAGAACCCGACGTGACCGGCACGACGGTCGCTCCCAGGAGCTCCATACGAAACACGTTGAGCTCCTGGCGCTTCGTGTCGACCTCGCCCATGAACACGGTGCACGCCAACCCGAGGCGTGCCGCTGCCGTCGCCGTCGCCACGCCGTGTTGACCGGCGCCGGTTTCGGCGATGACGCGCGTCTTGCCCATGCGCTGCGTGAGGAGCGTTTGGCCGACGACGTTATTGATCTTGTGTGAACCGGTGTGCGCGAGGTCCTCGCGTTTGGCGAAGAGTCGAATCCCGAGACGTTGCGAGAGGCGCGGCAGCGGCGTCACCGGCGTCGGACGTCCCGCGAAGACGCGGAGTGATTCGTGGAATTGCGCGACGAAGGTCTCATCGCCCCACGCGTCGCGAAAGGCGCCTTCGAGTTCGACGCACGCCGGAATGAGCGCCTCGGGCACGAAGCGACCGCCGAACTCGCCAAAGCGTCCGCGCTCGTCTGGCTCGCCCATTACCACTCCAGCGCCCTCCGTCACGATGTTCCTTCGGCGAAGGCTCGGCGAGCGTTGGCGACAAATCGATCCACGAGGTCATGATTCTTCTCGCGCGGCCCCGCCTCGACGCCGCTCGCGCTGTCGACGCCCCACGCGCCGGTCGCTTCAACGACGTCCGCCACGTTCAGCGGATTCAGCCCACCGGCGGCGATGACCGGCACGCCGAAGGAGCGGCTGAGCAGTCTCGTCCACGAGTGGGTCTTACCCGAACCGGGGTGTGCCCCGTCGATCAGTACCGCGTCCACCAGCGTCTCGTCGAAGTCGTCAAACTCGGACCCCTCGACGCTCAGAGCCTTCACGACGAGTAGTCCCCGTTCGCGAAGCGTGTCGACGAGTCCGTTGCTGAGCGGCCCGTGCACTTGGACCATGTCCACGTCGACCACGTCCAGCACCTCGACGACCTCGCGCTCACCCTGATCGCGCACGACCACACAGCGAAGCAGGTCTCCCTTAGTGGCGCGAGCGATCTCCCGCGCCTCGTCGAGGCTCACTCGACGGGGCGAATCCGCGACGATGAGTCCCAGCGCACTCGCGCCTGATCGGACCACGACCTGCGCGTCCTGGACGTTGGTGACCCCACAGATCTTGACGAAACCTCGGGTGATTGCGCTAGCCACGAGGCACGCTCGCGACGAGGCAGAACGACCGAACGATGGCCGCAGGGTCGTCGGCGGTCACGAAGGCCTCGCCGACGAGCACGGCGTCAAAGCCCGCGTTCGCGGCGCGCTCCACGTCGGTCACGTCAACGAGGCCCGACTCGCAGACCGTCAGACACTCGGCCGGGAGGTGTTCGATGATTGACGCCGCGCGCGCGGGATCGACATCGAAGGTCCGCAGGTCGCGCTGGTTCACGCCCACGATTCGCGCACCCGCGCCGAGCGCTCGTTGAGCCTCCACCGCGTCGTGCACCTCGACGAGCGCGTCAGCCCCATGGGAATGAGCGAGTTCGATGAACGACGCCAGCTCGGTGTCACTCAGGACCGCCACGATCAACAGCACCGCATTGGCGCCGGCGTCGACAGCGTCGAGCACGTCGTTCTCAGAAACGGTGAAATCCTTGCGCAGGACGGGGAGATCGACCACCCCGCGAACTGCCGTGAGGTCGGTGAGCGACCCCGCGAAGTAGTCCTCGTCGGTGACCACGGAGATCGCGCTCGCCCCCGCGTCACGGTAGGTGCCCGCCAGCGCAGCCGCGTCGAGATCAGCCGCCAACACTCCCTTGGAAGGCGAACGCCGCTTAATCTCGGCGATCACCTTGATGAACGGCGACGAGCCTTGACGAAGACTCAAGATGAATGACGGACCCGTTGCGCGCACCGTGTCGACACGCTCGCGCCAGTCACGGCGGTCCGTCGCTGCGCGTCGACGGTGACTTTCAACGATCTCGTCGAGATACGTGGGCGCCATCCATCGATCGTAGTTGTGGCAAGTCCCAGGAGGGCCACGAGTATCGTGTCGCTATGTCAGGCCGTCTCGACGCGTCATCGCCGATGAACTCTTTCTCGCTCGACGTACTCAACCCACTCGTGCGCGGGACCGACCTCGAGCGAGCCCAAGCCCGACTCGCGCTCGCCGAGATTCTCGACGGTCGCGTTGAAGCCACGTTGATCGCGAGCTTCTTGACGGCTCTCACGGCAAAGGGGGAGACCGCCGACGAGATGACCGGCTTCATCGACGCCATGGTGGGCGCCGCTACCACGTTTCGCGTTGGACCCGACGCGATCGACGTCGTGGGCACGGGCGGCGACCAACTCCATAGCGTCAACGTCTCGACCATGGCTGCCCTCGCCGTCGCGGGTTGCGGCGTACCGGTCGCCAAACACGGCAATCGCGCCGCCTCGTCCTCCGTCGGATCGGCAGACGTGCTTGAGGCGCTGGGCGTTCGGCTCGATGCCCCCGAAGACGTCGTGCGGGCCTGCCTCGACGGGGCGGGCATCGGCTTTCTCTTCGCGCCGACGTACCACCACGGGCTGGGCTATCTCACCCCGATACGGCGCGCGCTCGGCTTTCGCACGGTGTTCAACGTCCTTGGACCGCTCGCCAACCCCGCGCTCGTCGAACGCTCGCTCATCGGCGTGGCGCAAGCGCCGCTGCATGGAGAACATGGCCCACGTGCTCGAAGCCCGCGGCATTCGACCGCGCGGTGCTCGGTGAACGCCGATGATGGCCTCGACGAGCTCTCGCTCGGCGCCGTCTCGACGCTCTACTTCGTCTCGCCGCAGGGTCGCACCGTCCAACGCCTCGACGCCGGCGCCGAACTTGGTCGCCGTCACTCGGCCGACGCGCTGCGCGGCGGCGACGTCGCTGAGAACGCCGCGGTCGTTCGCTCGATTCCTCGACGGGCAAGAGGGTCCGGTCTTTGACGTCGTCTGCGCAAACGCCGCGCTTGGCGCTCATCGTCGCCGAGCGCGCGGGGAGCCTCGCCGAGGGGTTCGCCCTGCGCGAGTTCGAGCGTCCGCGAGGGGCGGGCGGCGAGGTCGCTCGAGCGCTTGGTGACGATCTCGAACAGTCTAGAGCTCCCGTAGCCCCTCGCGATAGTGACGGGCGTTCGCGACGTACAGCGCTGCGGAGGCGACCGTGACGGACTCGTCGCACGCGTCGAGCTTCATCACTGCCGGCACCCCAAGGGCCGTTGCGTGCGCCGGCACGGTCACCCGATTGCGCACGACCGCTCCCGCACCCACGCGTGGCACCACTCTCGCACGACGGCTTCGTGCAGGACGATCGACCCACTGCCAATGAGCACGCGGTCGTGGATCACGCAGCCCTCGAGGTGCGCGAGGTGTCCGATCACGCAGTCGTCGCCGATCACGGTGGGGTACTCGTCGACCGCGTGGATGACGGCGCCGTCTTGGATCGAGGTGCGCTCCCCCACGATGATCGTGCCGTAGTCGCCGCGAAGCACCGCGCCTGGCCAGATCGACGAATCGGCGCCGATTCGCACGTCACCGATGACGACGGCGTCGGGGTGGACGTAGGCGTCGTCGTGGATCGAAGGAACGCGATCACCGAGGGCGTAGATGGGCACGGGACACCTCCTAGTGGACTATCCACGAAATTATCTGATAGATCCGCCATCCGACGTAGATGATCGAGGCGACGATGAACAAGCGCCACCGCCACGGGACCGGCTCGCGCTCCGGCTCGACGACCTCGGCACCGCACACCTGACAGACCTCACCCTCTTCGGGGCGATCGCAGTGTCTCGCACCAGTAGGCCACTACTCGACGCGCACGCGCACCCGAATGGGCGACGCCCCGAGGTCGAACCGCTCGCGCAAACTATCGCTCGACGTAGCGCAGGTAGGTCTGCGGCAGGCGTCCGGCGATAAAGAGCGTGAACGTCGGCGGCTCCGTCGCGCCCTGGACGGCGTAGCGGATCTTGCCCGTGGGCGCGGGCTGCTTCACCTGCAGGTCGCGGATCGCGCGATTGAGCGCCCCGGTCGGCACGCGACTTCAGCGTAGTCGGCTGCCGCCTTCGACAGCGCCGGCAAGATCCGGTGCACGCCCTTGCCCGAAAGTGGCAGTCGTCTTCATGACCGGGGCGTCGCCGAGGAACGCGAGTTGCTCGCCCACCGCCGCCGAGCACGCCGGCGTCGTTCGTCCACGCCGACGAGCTCCCACTTGTTCAAGACGACGATGGCGGGACACCCCGCCGCCGAGATCCGCTCCGCGAGGCGTTGATCCTGACCGGTGGCGCCATCGACCGCGTCGATCACCAAGATGGCGATGTCGGCGCGATCGAGCGCGTCGAGACTGCGCAGTACCGCGTAGGTCTCGAGGCCGGCTTCGGTGCTTGGCGCGCCGACGAATACCCGCGGTGTCGATGAACCGCACGCGGCCCGCCTCGGTGTCAACGACGGTGTCGATGGCGTCGCGCGTCGTTCCCGGCAGGTCGTGGACGACCGAGCGCTCTTCACCGATGAGTTGATTGAACAGTGTTGACTTGCCGACGTTGGGTCGTCCGACGATGGCGACGCGCAGAGCCCCGTCGTCGTCGACGCGTTCGTCGACTCGAGATCGGCGCCGTCGCTAAGAAGTCGACGATGCGTCAAGCAGGTCGCCAGCACCGCGTCCGTGCTGGGCACTCACGCCGATCGGTTCGCCCGCTCCCAAGCCGAGAAACTCCCAGACGCTCGCCTCGTGCCGTGCCTCATCGACCTTGTTCACGACGAGCAGCAGGGGCCGTCCGCTTCGCGCACCCAACGAGCGGCGTGGGTGTCTTCCTCAACCAGCCCGGTCGCCACGTCAACGACCAACACCACCAGATCGGCGCTCGCGAGCGCCGCCTCAGCCTGTTCGGAGACCTTGGCCTCGAGGGCGTCACCCGACGTCGAGCCACCCACCGGTGTCCACCGACGTCAAAGGCGACGCCGCGCCACTCGACCTCGACGGCCTTGCGATCCCGCGTGACGCCGCGCTGCTCTTCGACGACGGCGACTTCGCTGCCCGGCGAGTCGGTTGACGAGGGAGCTCTTGCCGACGTTCGGTCGGCCGACGATCGACGACCTGGGGCTGTCACGCCGGGCTCAAGCTCGGCGCACGCGCGCTCGTCGAGGGCGCGACGCAGGTCCTGTACCGGTCGTCGCGACGCTGTGAACCACGCGACGGTAGGTCCTCCAGTGTCAGTCCGTCGAGGAATCGCCCCTCGGAGAGACAGACGTCGGGCACGAGACAGACCCTCGAGTCATCGACCTCAGCGAGCGCGTCGGTGAGGTCCTGACCGGTGAGGAGACCCGCGACCTTGATGTTGCCGCCGAAGAAGTGATTCTGCACCGCCATCACCTCGACGTCGGCAAAACCGTGCGCGTCGAAGATCGATCGCAGGATCGGCGCGGCGTACTCTCCGGTCAGCACCGTCACGTCGCCGTGATCACTCGACTGGTCGACCAACGCTCGAGGCGCCCGATAGCCGAGGGCTGGCGCCCCGTCAACGGACTGGAAGAATCCCGTGCCGAGTTTGTCATCGGTCGGTCGAGCGCGAAGCTCTGGAGAAACGCCGCCACCAATCCGACGCCGTTTTCGGCCTCGTCAAGGCTCTCGAAGCTTCTCGCTGCTCGGTGGGTAGCAGTCCCGCCACGAGGTAGAACTCGTCGCTCGCGAAGACCTTCGCCCTACCGAAAAGCTGGCGGGTGAGCCCCTGGAAGCGTTCGGCCAGCTCGACGACGCGACCGGCCTCGTCGCTCTCGTGAGCGCGCATTGTCTCCTCGGTAGTGAGGTCGCTGACGCCGACCGGTACCAGGGCAACGGAGGCGAGCTCGGGATAGAGCGAGAGAACGTCGTAGAGGGTGCGCTCGAGCTCGGCGCCGTCGTTCACGCCCGGGCAGACCACGATCTGGCCGTGCACCTCGACGCCCGCGCGTAGCAACTCGCCGAGCCAGCGAAGACTCGTGGCGCCCCGCGGGTTTCGCAGCATCTCGGCGCGCAGCTACGGATTCGTCGAATGGATCGACACGTAGAGCGGTGAGAGGCCCTCGTCGAGCACCCGCTCCAAATCGAGCTCGGTGAACCGGGTCAGCGTGGTGTAGTTGCCGTAGAGAAACGAGAGGCGAAAGTCGTCGTCCTTCACGTAGAGCGAGCGGCGCATTCCCTTCGGCAACTGATAGATGAAACAGAAGGAGCAGTGATTGTCACAGGTGCGAATCCGGTCAAAGACCGCCGAGTCGATGCCGAGTCCGAGGGGCTGGCCCTCGACCTTTGTGATCGACCACCTTGCGCGCGAGGTCCTCCGTCTCGCGCTGCACGACCAGCGTGACCCGTTCACCGTCGATGAGCTGCTGATATTCGATGATGTCGCGTGGGCGCGCGACCATTCACGCTGAGTAGTTCGTCACCTACGGCCAGGTCGACGAGTGACGCTGGCGAATCCGTGGCAATCGAAGAAATTCGGGCGCCCGGACACCTCTCCAGCCTAGGCACTGAGCGAAAAGTTCAATAACTAGGCTGGCGTCGTGACAGTTGACAAGGTCGTGCTCGCCGCGCCGCGTGGATTCTGCGCCGGCGTCGAGAAGGCCATCAAGGCACTCGACTGGATGACGCGTATCTTCGACCCGCCCGTCTACTGCTATCACGAGATCGTCCACAATCGCCGGGTCGTGGAGTACTTCGAGTCGGTGGGTGTCATCTTCATCGACGACGTCACCGTGGTGCCCCCGTTCGCGCCGCTGATGTTGAGCGCGCACGGTTCGCCCCCGCAGGTGATCGAGGCGGCGATGCAGTCCGGCGGCACGGTGATCGACGCAGTGTGTCCGCTGGTCACGAAGGTCCACCACGAGCTGAAAGTGCGGGCGAGCAAGGGGTACATGGTGCTCTACGTGGGCCACGAGTACCACGAAGAGGCGGTGGGCACGATGGCCGTCGCACCCGACGCCGTGCACCTGATACAAGAGCGCGGGGACATCGACGCCGTCGCCGACTACGACGGTCCGGTGGCACTGCTCAGCCAAACGACGCTCAGCCTGGACGAATGGCAGGACTTGCGAGAGTACGCGGAGGAGGTTTTCCCCGACATCTGGATGCCCAATCGGAGCGACCTCTGCTTTGCAACGACGAACCGCCAAGCCGCGCTACGGGTCATCGCCGATGGCGTGGACACCGTTGTCGTCATCGGTTCGGCGAACTCCTCCAACACGGTTGCTCTTACGAAAGTCGCCGAGGCCGAGGGTTGCGCGCGAGTGCTGCGCGTCAACGGCGCGTCAGAGCTTCCCGACGATCTCGCCGGAACGATCGCGGTGACCGCCGGCGCGTCGGCTCCCGAGAGCCTCGTGAACGAGGTGTTGGCCCAGCTGGACCCCACGGAGGGTGTCACGGTGAAGTCCGTCACGGTGGAGGACGAGTACTTTCCGCCGCCGCCCGAACTTCGAGAGATTCTGAGGGCCATCTCAGCGGTGGTCGATGTCGTCTTGCAGACTCCGCGACGCTCAACCTTCGACGGACAGACCGATCGCGAGTTCACCGCGGCCGAGGTTCTCTCAGCACCGAGCCGTTAAATTCTCACCAAGTTCGTCGTGGACCGACGTACGCAGGCATCGGTGTCAGTGAACGCGACGTACTCAATGCGGCCTACTCGTACACGCGGTGACGTCACGCGTTCCCGAGTTCTTGATCGACGTTCCATATCGAGCGTAAACGTGGTCGTAGAGTCGACGAAACCCGTGCGGCTGATAGGTTTACGTTCGTCAAATTTGTGCAAAGGGGTCGCCGCTGGTGTCAGGCAGATTGACTCAGTCGATGATGAACATTTTTGGCGCGCGAGACGAGATGGCGGCAAAAGCTGCCCACGAGAATTTTCCCGTCGCGTTGCGTCTTTTGCCCCGTGAGACCCGGTCACGCCTTCTCGCGATTTACGGTTTCGCCCGCCTGACCGACGATATCGGCGACGAAGCGGAGGGAGACCGTCTGGCACTCTTGGACTGGCTCGACGACGAGCTCACCCTCGCCGGGGAGGGGCGCGCGATCCATCCAGTGTTTCGACGTCTGACCCCCGTCATCGATGATCTAGGACTCAGTCTGCAGCCCTTTCGCGATCTGATCGAGGCGAACCGCGTCGATCAGCGCGTCACTCGCTATCGCACCTTCGACAATTTGGTGGCCTACTGCATGCTCTCGGCGGCGCCGGTCGGACGTCTCGTGCTTGACGTCTTCGGGGTTTCCTCAGCGCAGCGCGTCGAGTGGTCCGACAAGGTGTGCGTCGCGCTGCAAGTCATCGAGCATCTGCAAGACGTCGGCGAGGACGCTCATCGCGGACGGATCTACCTTCCGCTTGAGGAGATGGACGCGTTTCGTTGCCAAGAGGAGGACCTCCTCCAGTCGTCCGCCCGTGCCGAGTTGCGCGGCCTTCTCGCCATGGAGTCGCGCCGCGCGCGCGAACTCCTCAGCGCCGGTGCGCCGCTAGCCTCATCGCTCCCGCTCCAGCCGCGCCTCGCCATCTCGGGTTTCGTCGGCGGCGGCCTCGCCGCGATCGACTCGATTGAACGCGCTGACTACGACGTGCTGTCGGTGCAGTGTCGTCCAAGGAAACGTGGCGTTGCCGAGCACCTGACGCGCCTACTTGTCGCGGCGACGTTCCACCGGAGCGCCGCATGAACCTTGAGGACGCTTACGAGTGGTGCCAGACGATCACCCGTCGTGAGGCCAAGAACTTCGCCTACGGCGTTCGTCTCCTTCGCGAGCCCGAGCGAAAGGCCATGTCGGCGATCTACGCGCTCGCGCGGCGCATCGACGATATCGGCGACGGATCGGACCCACCGGACGAGAAACTCGCGGGCCTGCACCTCGTGCGCAGAGAGATCGCTGAATTGGACCCAAAGTCAAACGATCCCGTCCTCGTGGCCGTCGCGGACACGAAGCGCCGATACGACATACCGATGGAGTGCTTCGGCGAGATCATCGACGGTTGTGAGATGGACGTGCTCGGAACGTCCTACGAGACGATCGACGATCTCGTGACTTACTGTCGCTTCGTCGCGGGCTCGGTTGGCCGCTTGTCCTTGGCGGTCTTCGGGACCGACCAACCGGAGGTGGCGGTGCCCCTGGCCGATTCGCTCGGCGTGGCGCTGCAGCTCACGAATATTCTGCGCGACGTGGTCGAGGACCGTTCATTCGGCCGGGTCTATCTGCCCAAGGAAGACGCTCATCGCGTGCACTGCGCACCAGATCTGTCGGGTCCGCCCGAGGAGATCGCCAGGCTCGTCGCCTTCGAATGCGGCCGCGCCGAACAGTGGTTCTCCGAGGGCCTTGAGCTCTTGCCCATGCTCAACTACCGAAGCCGAGCCTGTGTTGGCGCGATGGCGGGTATCTATCGGCGGCTCCTCGTGCGAATCGAGCGGAGTCCCGTCGCCGTCACGCAGGGACGCGTCTCAGTGCCGGCGCTGGAGAAGGTCGGGGTGGCGATCAACAGCCTCGTGGCGGCACGATCATGACGTCGCGTCGAGTCGGCGTGGTAGGAGGTGGTGTCGCCGGTATATCTGCCGCACTCGCACTCGCCGACGCCGGCGTCCACGTCACGTTGCTTGAGCGACGCCCTCACCTCGGGGGCCTCACGACGTCGATCGAGCGAGACGGCGTCTCCTTCGACAACGGCCAGCACGTGTTTCTCGGTTGCTGTTCGGCCTACCTCAGCTTCCTCGAGCGGCTGGGAGCGTCCCGTCAGGTGTTCAGGCAAGAGCGGCTGGACGTCCCGGTACTCTCGCCCGACGGGACCGTGCACTCGATCACGCGCTCGAGCCTGCCTGTCCCGCTCCATCTCGCGTGGTCACTCGCGCGCTATCGGTACCTCTCGCTCAAAGAGCGCTTCATGCTCGCCCGCGCCGTTCTCGCCCTGGGGCGCCTCGACCGAAGCGACCCGTCGCTCGACACCGTCTCCTTCGGTGATTGGCTCCGCGATCACGGCCAGTCCCAGCGCGCGATCGATCGACTCTGGAATCTCATCATCCAACCGACGGTAAACGTGACGGCCAACGAGTCGTCGCTCGCGCTCGCGGCTCAGGTCTTTCAGGTCGGATTCCTCGAATCGTCCAGCGGCGCCGACGTCGGTTGGTCCGTCGTGCCACTGGCCACCCTGCACGGGACCAACGCCGAACGAGCGCTCCGTGATGCTCTCGTCGACGTGCGACTCAACACGGCGGCCACCTCGGTCGCTCCTGCACCTGGTGGCTTCACGGTCGAGACCGACGGCGAGTCTCTGACCTTCGACGCCGTCATCGTCGCCACGTCTCCGCGAGTCGCGACGGCCCTCGGCGCGTTGTCCGAGGATCCGCCCGTCGCCGAGCAGATGGGCGCGTCACCGATCGTCAACATTCATTTCGTGCTCGATCGACGAGTAACCGATCTGAGGATCGCGGCGTGTATCGACTCGCCGATTGAGTTTCTCTTCGATCGGACCGATTCCTCGGGAGTTGTTGACGGCCAATGCCTCACCGTCTCGCTCTCGGCCGCCGACCGGTACGTGGGGGTCGGATCGAGTGAACTGGTGCCGCGGTTCTTTGAGGCCCTCGGCGACCTGTTTCCGCGCGCGCGCGACGCCACGCTTATCTCCGCCGTCGTCACCCGCGAGCACGCGGCGACCTTTCGGGGGACGCCCGGAATCGAATCCGTCCGTCCGCCGTCCTCGACCGCCGTAGCGGGCCTCTTTCTCGCTGGTGCCTGGTGCAGGACTGGTTGGCCAGCGACCATGGAGGGAGCCGTCCGCAGCGGCAACGAAGCGGCGGCGATGGCCCTCTGCCTCCTCGCCGATGCCACGGGTGACGGCGCCATCGGCCGTGAAAGAGTTGGATCGTGACCTTGGCGGACTCACTCTCCAAAGACGACAACGAGCTCACCGCCCTCGCGATTCTTTCGAGAACGCGGGCGTTGGTCCATCCAGCCCTCGAGGCAGTCACGCGTCGACTGAGTCCAGACCTGCAGCCGGTGGTCAACCACCACGTCGCCGCCGGGGGAAAGTACGTGCGCGCGAGCCTCGCCCTCCTCTCGGCGAGCGCCGCGGACGCCGACGAGAGCGTCGGCCTCGTGGGTGCACTGGCGATCCAGTGTGTCCACAACTTCTCACTCATCCACGACGACATCATCGATGGCGACGTGGAGCGCCGCCACGAACCGACGGTGTGGAAGAAGTACGGCGTGGGTCCGGCGCTGATCGCGGGCGACGCGCTCTCCACGCTTGCCTTCCAGCTGCTGCTGGAAGATCCCACTCGGGAGCGCGTCCGGGCCGCTCGCCACCTCGCTGACGCGACTCAGGCGATGATCGTGGGTCAAGCCGACGACATCGCCTCCGAGCACCGACCGTCACTGACCGTCGAGGAGTGCGTGCGCATGGAGGCGGGCAAGACGGGCGCCCTCCTCGCGTGCGCGGCGTCCATCGGCGCGGTCCTCGCCGGCGCCGACGACGACGTTGTCGACGCCCTTGCGCGCTACGGCGATCACTTAGGTCTCTCGTTTCAGGCCATCGACGACCTGCTTGGCGTCTGGGGCGAACCGAGCGTTACCGGCAAGCCGGCCGGCAACGATCTGCGCCTGCGCAAGAAGACGCTGCCGATTTCGATAGCGAACGCGAAGGGTTTCGACGTCTTCGCCTACGGCATCGGATCCGAAGATACCGAACTCACCGACGCCGAGGTTCACGAGGCGATGGTGCTGCTCGAGGAGTGCGGTGCTCGCTACGAGACTCTGGAGTTCGCCCAAACCGAACTTGACGCCGCGCTCTCGGCGCTCGAGCGCGCGAACATCGTGAGCTCGGCGCGACTCGACCTCGCGATCATCGCCCGCTACGTCGTTGAGAGGGATCAGTGAACGAGTTCGATCGCCGAGACGACCTTGACGCGGACAGCGCGATGAGCGCGGGTCCGCCGTCGCCGTCGTTCGACCGCGACGTAAAGAACGCACTCAACAACGCCGCGGACGCGCTCCTCGCACTCCAGGAACCCGACGGATGGTGGAAGGGCGAGCTCGAGACCAACGTCACGATGGACGCCGAGGACGTTCTCTTGCGCGAGTTCCTCGGCATCCGAACGACCGAACAGACAGCGGCGGCGGCCACGTGGATTCGCTCGCGCCAACGCGACGACGGGACGTGGGCCAACTTCTTCGGCGGTCCGGGCGATTTGTCGACCACCATTGAGGCCTACGTGGCGCTGCGCCTCGCGGGCGACGCCATCGACGCTGAGCACCTCACGCGAGCGCGGCAGTTCATTCTCGATGAAGGCGGGGTGGAGCGAAGTCGGGTCTTCACGAGGATGTGGCTCGCCCTGTTCGAACTCTGGCCGTGGAGCGAGTTGCCCGTGATGCCGCCAGAGCTGATGTACGTGAGCCCACGACTGCCCCTCAACGTCTACGACTTCGGGTGCTGGGCCCGCCAGACGATTGTCGCCATCACGGTCGTGAGCGCGCACCGCCCGACGCACCAGCTCAGCTTCAACGTCGACGAATTGAAATCGGGCACCGAGCCGCTGCCCAATGACCCCCTCAGCACGTGGGCGGGACGGTTCCAGGCCGTCGACGCCCTGTTGCACTGGTACGAGCGCCGTCCAATCAGGTTCCTGCGCCGCGCGGCGCTCCGCCGAGCCGAGCGCTGGATCATCCAACGACAGGAAGCCGACGGATCCTGGGGCGGCATCCAACCGCCCTGGGTCTACTCGTTGATCGCCCTTCACCTCCAGGGCTACGCACTCGACCACCCGGTCATGCGCGCCGGCGTTGCGGGACTCGACGGCTTCACGATCGAAGATGACACCGGTCGCCGACTGGAGGCCTGCCAGTCGCCGGTCTGGGACACCGCGCTCGCCGTGACAGCCCTCGCTGACGCGGGTCTCTCCCCCGACGACCCAGCCCTGCGCTCGGCCGCACGCTACTTGCTCAGCCAGGAGATCACCACCCGCGGTGACTGGTCGCTTCGTCGACCAGATCTCGAACCGAGCGGTTGGGCGTTCGAGTTCGAGAACGACACCTACCCCGATATTGACGACGCGGCCGAAGTGATCCTGGCACTCACGCGAACTGGTGAACCGTCGCTCGAGGCTGAACGCCGCGGGCTGGCTTGGATCGAAGGGATGCAGTCGAGTGACGGAGGTTGGGCCGCCTTTGACGTGGACAACGTGCAAACCCTCTGTCGCGAGATCCCCTTTTGCGACTTCGGAGAACTCATCGATCCGCCCAGCGCTGACGTAACCGGTCACGTACTGGAAGCGCTCGCGGGACGCGAGCGCGCGACCACGTCGATCGAGCGCGGCGTCGAGTGGTTGCTGCGCGCCCAGGAGAAGGACGGGTCCTGGTTCGGTCGCTGGGGCGCGAACTACGTCTACGGCACCGGCGCCGCCATTCCCGGACTCGTCGCGGCGGGCGTCTCGACGGCGCACCCGGCGATCCGTCGAGCGGTGACCTGGCTCGAGGGCCACCAGAACGGCGACGGAGGTTGGGGCGAGGACCTGCGCTCGTACCGCGACCCCTCATACCGGGGCCGTGGGACGTCCACCGCGTCCCAGACCGGATGGGCTCTCATCGGCCTGCTCGCCGCGGGAGAACGCTCCCCGTCCGTCGAAAGCGGCGTGTCCTTTCTCGTGGAGACCCAGCGTGACGATGGTTCGTGGGACGAGCCGTGGTTCACCGGTACCGGCTTTCCCGGAGACTTCTACATCAACTACCACCTGTATCGACTCGTGTTCCCGCTCATGGCGCTCGGACGTTACGTCAAGGGAGCAGGTCCCAATGGCTGAGCTCGAGGTCCTCGCGCCGCTCCGGATCGAGTCCATCGCCTACGGCGGGGCCGACACGGTCATCGGTTCGGGGCGCGCCCGTGCCCGTCGGTCGGGGGCGAAGCTAGCGGCCCGGCTCGACGAGCAGACGGCGGTCGCCCTCGTGGGCGTCGCGGGCGCGCTCGCGCCCGAACTTCGCCCCGGAGATCTGATCATCGCCAGTGAGTTGCGCAGCACGGAATCCTTGGCGGCGCGACCACTCCCTGGAGCGTCGATGCTCGGCGCGGAGCTCCGGCGCTCCCGGGTGCCGGTGCGCACGGGACCACTCGTGACGTCGCCCACGTACGTGCCCGCCCGCGAGCGCGCCACGCTCGCGGCTTCCGGCGCCCTCGCCGTCGACATGGAGTCCTCGTGGGTAATGGACTACCTGCCCAACAACCCGCTCGCCGTCGTCCGTTCGATCTCTGACACGGCGACTCGAGGACCCGTGCGCGGAGGGTTACGAGCGCTCGGCGCGCTTTCATCGCTTCGCGTTCCCTTGAAACACTGGGCTCGAGCCTGCGGGGAGCACGAGATCATCCTCGCCGCGCCGCGCTCGTTCTGTGCGGGCGTGGAACGAGCGATCGAGACCGTCGAGCGGGCACTTGTCCGGTTCGGCTCGCCGGTCTACGTTCGCCGTCAGATCGTGCACAACCTGCACGTCGTCCGCCGGCTGGAACAACAGGGCGCCATCTTCGTCGAAGAGATCACCCAAGTCCCCGACGGCGCCGTCGTCGTGCTCGCCGCCCACGGGGTGTCGCCGGAGGTTCGTCGCCAAGCGGCGGCAAGGGATGGCCTTCGCGTCATCGACGCGACCTGCCCCCTCGTCGCGAAGGTCCACACCGAGGCGCGTCGCTTCGCTGAGCAGGGCTACAACCTCGTACTCATCGGTCACGTCGAGCACGAAGAGGTCGAGGGCGTCCTCGGTGAGGTCCCCGATCGGATCAGGGTTGTGTCTTCGATCGAAGAGGTCGAGGGACTCGACCTCGACACCAGCCAACCGATCGCCTACCTGACCCAGACGACGCTCGCGATCGACGAGACCGCCGCAATCGTCCGTGCTCTCGAAGCGCGGTTTCCCGCTATCGCAGCTCCGCGCACGAATGACATCTGTTACGCCACCCAGAACCGTCAGGACGCCGTCCGGTCAATCGCCCATCGATGCGACCTGATGGTCGTGGTGGGTTCGACGAACTCGTCCAATACCGCCCGTCTCGTCGAAGTGGCCGAGCGCGAAGGGTGTCGCACCGAGCTGATCGAAGACGTCACGGAGTTCGCCCTGGGCTGGCTAGCCGGCGTACAGAGCATCGGTCTCACCGCTGGCGCGTCGGCGCCCGACCATCTCGTTCACGAAGTGGTCGAGGCGATCGCCTCCCTCGGTCCGGCGACGCTCAGTGAAGAAACGGTCGTCCAAGAAACGGTTCGTTTC
Source organism: uncultured Acidimicrobiaceae bacterium (assembly GCA_963823815.1). Lineage (GTDB taxonomy): Bacteria > Actinomycetota > Acidimicrobiia > Acidimicrobiales > RAAP-2 > RAAP-2. Next base: position 277,781 of record CAWGMU010000001.1, on the reverse strand, counting down.
ACTCTTCCGAGTAGGGTGCGGTAGTGGCCGTTCCCCTCCGTCAGAACCTCCGCATCGGTACGTACCTCCTCAAACACCGGATCAAGAGGACGAAGTACTACCCGTTCATCATCGAGATCGAGCCGCTGTTCGCGTGCAACCTCTCCTGCCCCGGCTGCGGAAAGATCCAGTACCCCACGGAGATACTCCGCAAGCGCCTCTCGGTCGAGGACGTCGTACGGGCCGTCGAGGAGACCGGGTCGCCGATGGTATCCATCGCGGGCGGAGAGCCGCTCTTGCATCCCCAAATCGCCGAGATGGTCCAGGAGCTCATTAAGCGCAAGGTCTACGTCTACCTATGCACCAATGCCGTACTGCTCGAACGCCGGCTAGAGAAGTTCACGCCGTCGCGCTACTTCTCCTGGGTCATCCACATGGACGGCTTGCAGGAGCGTCACGACCTCGCGGTCAATCGCTACGGCGTGTTCGACGAGGCCGTTTCGGCGATCAAGGCCGCCAAGGCCAAGGGCTTTCGCGTCACGACGAACTCGACGTTCTTCAGCACCGACGAGCCCAAGACGGTGCGCGACGTACTCGACTTCTTGAATGACGACATCAAGGTCGACGCGATGATGATCTCGCCCGCCTACGCGTACGAGAAGGCTCCCGACCAGGAGCACTTCCTCGGTGTGGAGCAGACCCGCGAGCTCTTCAAGGAGGCCTTCGCCGATGGGCACCGCAAGAAGTGGCGCCTCAACCACTCACCGCTCTTCCTCGACTTCCTCGAGGGTAAGCGCGACTTTCAGTGCACGGCCTGGGGGATCCCGAGTTTCTCCGTGTTCGGCTGGCAGCGACCTTGTTACTTGATGGCTGACGGGTACGCAACGAGTTACAAGGAGCTCGTCGAGACGACGGACTGGTCCGCCTACGGACGAGGACGCGACGAGCGCTGCGAGAACTGCATGGCGCACTGCGGCTACGAGCCGACCGCGGTCATCGCCACGATGGATTCACTGCGTCAGTCAATCCGCGCCGTCTTGAACCGCTGAGGGCGGCGAGTAGTAGGGCGCCGTGAGTTACGCCCAGGACACGAGGAGCGCGGTTCGCGCTCGTGATTCCAGGTCGCGCCTGCTCCTGGTACCGGCGACGTCGATCGTCCAAGAGTTCCGCGGGCTGTGGCTACTCGTCCGAGAACGAGTGTCGCGCGGCGCGCGACCGTGGCTCGGCGTCGCCCTAGCCGCGTCGACGATCCTCGTGTGGAGCTTCCTGCACTATCACGTGCTGCAGCCAGAACTCTTTAGGTCCGGCGACGTCTACGCGTCCCTTCCGATCACCGGCGAGTTGGCGCGTCTACCGATGTCCCTCCTCCTTCCAACGGCGTACCTGCCACTCTGGGCGGCGTGCGCGCAGCTACTCGTCGTGATCGGTCTCGGTGAAGTACTCCTCGGTCGGTGGCTCACGATCGTCGTCGCGCTCGTCGGTCACGTCGGTTCGACCCTGCTGGCGCGCGCACTCCTCGAGTCCGGGCACGGTCACCTACTCGGGCTCTCGCCCGCCTTTGCGCACGTCCTCGACACGGGACCATCGGCCGCGACCACAGCGGTCGGTGCCTGCGTGCTGGTCGCGACCCGCATGAACCGGAGTGCCGTTCTGCTGAGCATTGGACTGTTCATAGCCGCGTTCTTCATGCACGGCGTCGACGGCGTCGAACACGTGGCGGCGCTGGTGTGGGGCGTGCTCGCGGGTGTCGCCGTCCACTTCTTTGCAACGCGCCCCGCGCTCCCGCGTCGCTCCGTGGGAGGGACTCAGGTACGCCCGCGCACGTCGGTTCCGCCGTCGCCACGCCGAGTCTCGCTCGACGGTGGCGAACACGCGTCACGGCAGGTGACCTCGGCGCGGGCCAGCGGCGAAGAAAAGCCGTTCCGGTAGTATTGACCGGTGGCCTCACTTCGGACCTTGAGCTTTTCGAGTCGATGGTCGTGAACGTTTTCGCCCAGGCGACATCCCTCTAAGGAGACTGATGGCGAACGAGGATCTAGAGAAGCGGCGCCTGGCGCGGCTGCGCGGCTTCGCGATCGGCGAGGCCATGGCGCGCTTCGATCGCGATTACCCCGACTTCAAGCCCGAGGACATCGTGGCGTCGATCTGCGCCTACGAAGAGGAGAAGCAACATCGGCGACGTGCTGGCGAAGATGCCAGAGACGGTGGACGGCAGCGCCTACACGACACTCGTCGTCGTCGACGGTGGCGAGGATCGCACTGGCGAGGTCGCCCGCTCCTTTCCTGGCGTAAGGGTGATCGAGTTTCCGGTCAACCTCGGCCACGGTGTCGCCCTCCAGGTCACCTACCGCTACTGCATCGACAACGGCGTCCGGTACGTCGTCACGCTCGACGCCGACGGCCAGAACGACCCCGCCGAGATTCCTGAGGTACTCGCGCCGCTCTTGCGTGACGAGTCCGACTTCGTCGTGGCGAGCCGGGTCCTCGGTGAGGACAAGACCTCTGACGTCGTTCGCAAGAGTGGGGTGCGTTTCTTCTCGTTCGTGATGAACCACATGACCGGCGCCAATCTGACCGACACGTCGACCGGGTACCGCGCGCTGCGCGTGACCATGCTCGCCGACGTCATCGACCGCCTCACCCAGGAGCAGTACCAGACGGCCGAGCTGTTGATCACGTGCTTGAAGCGCGGCTGGCGCGCGAGCGAGGTCCCGACGGTCTGGTACCCACGCGCGTCGGGCACGACGAAGAAGGGCAAGAACTGGCTCTTCGGCTTCCGCTACGCCCGCGTGGTCTTTGGCACCTGGTGGCGCGAACGCTAGCGCTCGCGACTACGGGCCTCGGCGTACACCGCTTCGAGCTCTCGGCGTAGCACTTCACTCTTTGCCGTGATCTCGGACCGCGCGACGCGTCCCTCCCCCCTCGGCGGCGCGATCGGTTCACCCACGACGACGTGGATCTTGGTGAAGTGCGGCCAGCGGGCACCGACCGGCATCGCGCGGTCGCTGCCGGCGATACCGACCGGCACCACGAACGCCCCGGTGCGCGCCGCGACAAACATCGCCCCGTCGTGCAGCGGCTCGACCGACGTGCCCTCCTTCCGAGTGCCCTCGGGGAACATCGCCAGCGCCTGACCGCGACGCAAGACCTCTTCTGCCAGGCGAAGCGACTCACGATCCGCGCCGTCGCGGTCGACAGGAAACGCGCCAAGCTTGGTGAGCAGTGCCGCGAACGCTCGCGTTCGAAAGATGCCCTTCTTCGCCATGAAGAACGTCTTGCGGGGTGAGATGAAGAGGCTGAAGGCGAAGTCGACGTTCGAACGGTGGATGGGAGCGATAATGACCGGGCCCTCGAGCGGGATGTTGGCACCCCCTTCCACCGTGGGGTGAAAGAACACCCAGGACAGTCCCCGGATGATCGCCGCGCAGACCCGGTACGTCGGGGTCTTCGCCGGGTTTAGGACGAGGTCTTGAGCTTCAGGCACTGGATGATCTCCTCGACGACGTCCTCGACCTTGCGTCCCGTCGTGTCGAGCACGAGCGCGTCGTCGGCTTGGCGGAGCGGCGACGCGACGCGCGACGTGTCCGCGTCGTCACGGCGCGCGACCGACGCCTCCCCCTCCTCGCCGCGGCGGCGGGCGCGCTCCTCGAGCGAGGCGGTCAAGTAGACCTTGATCGTCGCGTTGGGAAAGACGACCGTGGTGATGTCGCGTCCCTCGACGACGGTGCCGAGGAGCTGGGCGTCGGCGAACTCTCGCTGACGGGTCACCATCTGGGCGCGAACGATCGGATTGGCGGCCACCCGCGAGACCGCCACGTTGACCTCGTCGGTCCGGATGACGTCCTCGACGTCGCGACCGTTTACCGTGACCCGCGGCAACGTGGTGAGACGCACCTCGCGAGCGAGATCGCCCACCGCGTCTTCGTCGGTGAGGTCGACGCCCTGTCCAAGGGCCTCGACGGTCACCGCCCGGTACATCGCGCCGGTGTCGAGGAAGGACCACCCGAGGGCCCCAGCAAGCGCACGGGCCACGCTTGACTTACCCGAGCCCGCCGGGCCGTCGATCGCGATGACCTGGCTGCTCATTGCAGCAATGCTAGGTCGCGGAAAAAATGCGGATAACTTGACGCGACCGAGTCGGCGCCCTCAATCACGCACCCGTCACCCGCGCAACCGGCCACCGCGGCCGCCATGACCATTCGGTGGTCGAACGAGGCGCGCAGGGTAAAGGGCGCGAACCGCGACGCGCTGGCCACTCCCTCGACGAATAGATCGTCACCCTCACTCCAGGTCCGACACCCGAGCGCTGCAGCCAGTCCCATCGACCCGGCGAAGCGGTCCGACTCCTTTAGACGTAGTTCGCTCATGGAGCGAAACGCGCTCACGCCCGTCGCGGCGCACGCCGCGACCACGAGCACTGGCACCTCGTCCACTGACGGAATCTCGCTCGCGTGAATCTCCGTGGCAGCGAGCTCCGAGCTCATCGAGCGCAACGAATATCCGCCGGCCCTTTCGACAAGTCGGGTGTCGGCACCCATCCGCTCGAGGACCGCCACGTAGCCCACGCGCTCGGGCGAGGCGTCCAGGCTGAGCACCTCGAGCGAGGCGTCGGGATGGACCGCGCCGAGCACCGCAAAGAACGCAGCCTGGGACGGGTCTCCGGGCACGAACCAGCGGTGACGCGCCGGACGACCTGGATGGAGCATCACGGCGCGACCTTCGTCCACGTCCCTGCTCGTCACGGTTACCCCGGCCTCGGCCAGCATCACCTCGGTAGTCGAGCGGGTGCGCACCGCCTCTTCGACCTTGGTCACACCGTCCCCCGCGAGGCCGGCAAAGAGCACGGCTGACTTCACCTGCGCGCTCGCGACCGGCACTCGGTAGTCGATCGCGTGCACCGCGGGGGGTCCGACCACCGTCAAGGGCGCCGTGACCGAGGCTCCTTCGCCACGCACCGTGATGGCCATCAACCCGAGCGGTTGGGCGACGCGGTCCATCGGACGCTGCCGAGAGCGAGGCGTCACCGACGAGACGGTGCGTGCCGGGGATCGCGCCGACGAGACCGCAGAGCAGCCGCATCGTCGTGCCGGAGTTGCCACAGTCGAGTGCCTCATCGGTCGGGCGTAGCCCGTTTGCCGGTCCGTCCACGAGAGCGAGACCGTCCTCGTCCCGACGCGTCGCGCCGAGCTGCTGGATGATCCGGCTCGTCGCGGCCACGTCCTCGCCGGGCGAGAGGCCGGTAATCGTACTCTCCCCCGTCGGCGAGGGCACTGATCATGAGAGCGCGGTGCGAGGCGCTCTTGTCACCAGGGACGCGCACCGAACCTCGCATTTGGCGAGCGTGGAGCACGCGAACTTCGTCGCTCACTCGTGACCCACTTGGAATCCCTTGGCGGCGAGCGCCTCGCGAAAGGGACCCGCCTGTTGCGCGTCGATCGCGAGAAGCAACGTGCCGCCGACACCCTCGATCCCGTGGGCGATCTCGATGTCGTAGATGTTCACCAGCATGTCCGAGGCCGTCATGGTGATTGCGGCGAGCACGCCCGGTTGGTCGTTCACGGCGACGCGAAGGTACGCGAGGCTATCCGAGTCCAACGCTCGACCGGGCAGTTGACGGCGCGCCGACGACGCGCTTACCAGGTCTGCCGCGACGCTCTCGTGGTCATCGTCGACGCAGCGCGCGACGTAGTGCCTCGAGTCGCTCCTCGAGCGCCAAGAGGCACTGGCTCACGGCGTGCTCGATTCTCGAACAGCATGTCGGGCCAGATGCTCGGGTCGCCGGCCGCGACGCGGGTCATGTCACGAAAGCCCCCCGCGGCCAATTGCAGCAATACCGCGTCCTGCTCGGCCACGCGGCTCGCCTCATTCATGAGGGCCCCGGCGAGGAGGTGGGGCACGTGGCTCGCGATCGCGACGAGCCGATCATGATCGTCGGCGCTCACGGCAACCACGTTCGCGCCCATCTCGCGGAGCACACCGTGGACAGTCCTGTAGGTCGCGGGCGCCGTGAGAGGTGTCGGAGTCAGGACCCACGTACAACCGCGGAAAAGGTTGGCACGGGCCCCGGCGAGCCCGCGCAACTCCGAGCCAGCCATCGGGTGGCCCCCGAGAAAGCGCGAGTCGGCGACCTCGGCGACGATGGCGCCCTTTACTCCAGCGACGTCGGTGACGATGAGCGACGCGTTCGACGACGCCCGTAGTAGTTCGTGCGCCGTCTCGGCGACCGCCCGCGCAGGAGTGGCGACGACGGCGAGCGTCGTGCTCGTCGGTGAACTCCGTTCCCGAGATGACCTGGTGCTCCAGCGCGAGTTCAGTGACAGCGGGGTCAGCGTCGCTGCCCGTGACGATCCAGCCCTCCTCAGCGAGGGCGAGGGCCACCGATGAACCAATCAAGCCGAGCCCGACGACGTGGGCGCGGCGGCTACTCGGGGAGATCATCGCGGAGGCGACTGGGCGTTTCGCAAGTACACGTGGCGCAACTCGTCGCGCCCGCGTTCGGTGTGGGCCGTGAGCAGCACCCGCACCTGCGCGGCATCGCGCCGGGCACGTCGATCTCACTGGCGCAGAGCAGCGGCACGTCACCGAAGCCGATCCCCCGCGCCGCCGTCGCCGGAAAGGCGGCGTCGAGGTCAGGGGTCATGGTGAACAACACGCTGATCACGTCGTCGTGGTCGATGCCGTTACGCTCCAGCATCGCGAGCAGCAACTCCTGAGTGACGTCCGTGATCTCGTCTGCGGTGTTGGCGGCACAGGTCGTGGCACCGCGCAACGCACGGACGTTGGGCTGACTCATGACGGCATCGTAGAGGCCAGCTCGTCGGAGATACCCACTGCCTCCATCAAGCGACGCACCTCGGTGAGCGAGAGTTGGCGAGAGGAACCGGGCGAGAGCGTGGCGTCGTGGAGCGGACCGATGCGCGTGCGTACGAGCCGTGTGACCTCGTGACCAACGGCCGCGCACATGCGACGAACCTGTCGATTTCGACCCTCGTGGATCACCATGCGCAGCAGTCCCTCACTCACGCGCGAGACCTGCGCGGCGGCCGTCACGCCGTCGTCGAGCTCGACGCCCTCGCGCAGCCGGCGCATGGCGCCCGGGGACGGGTCGCCCTCGACGCGCGACCAAGTACTCCTTGGCGATCCCCGAACTCGGGTGCGTCAACAGGTGGGCCAGACGCCCGTCGTTGGTGAGGATGCAGCAGGCCCTCGGTGTTCATGTCGAGCCGCCCGACCGGAAAGATCCGCACCGGCGACTCTCACCAGTTCGAGTACCGTCGTGCGACCTTGAGGGTCCGAGGCGGTCGTCACGACGCCGTCGGGCTTGTTCAAGAGGAAGTAGACCTTGTTCTGCGCGGTCGGCGCGAGCTTGCCGTCCACGCAGATCACCTGGGTCGTCGGGGTCCACGCGGTTGCCGAGTTCGGCGACGCGACCGTCGATCGTGACCCGCCCCTCGACTGATGAGCACCTCACAGGCTCGGCGCGACCCGTAACCGGCACGCGCGAGGGTCTTTTGCAGCCGCTCGCCCTCGTCCAACTACGACACCTCGGCGTCGTCGTAGCCGTCGAAGCCCATCTCGTCGGCCAGCTCGATTGGCCGCTTCGATCGGCGGCATGAACTCCTCGATCGGCGGGAGATCCTCGAGCGACGCCAGGCCCATTCGGTCGAGAAAGAGTTCGGTCGTGCCATAGAGGATCGGTTGGCCCGGACCGGCGCGCGCGGCCGAGCTCTTCGATGTACCCGCGCTGCTCAAGCAGTCGTGCGACGCCGTCGACGTTCACGCCGCGAAGCGCGCGTGATCTGGGCGCGCGAGACGGGTTGGCGGTAAGCGATGATCGCGAGCGTCTCCAGCGCGGCCGAACTCAGGCGGTGGAGACGTCGCGATTGGCGAACTTGACGACCCAGGTCGACACGTCGGGAGAGGACTGCATTACGCCAACCGCTCGCCAGTTCGGCGAGCTGGAATCCCCGGCGCTTCTCGGGGAACTCCTCGCGCAGGCCGTCGAGCGTGCGGGTGACGTCGGCCGCGTCTCTTCGAGCGACGTCGGCGAGCTCCTCGGCCGATATCGGGCTCCAGAGCGACGGTCAACATCGCCTCGAGCTTCTGCTCGAGCGAGCGCTCATCCCTCATAGACGTCCACCCTCCCGAGGTCGAGCCCCGAGCTGGCGAGTCCAGCCACTCGATCGCACGTCGCCGAAGGTCGCGCCTTGGCCCAGTTCGACGTGGCCGAGCTTGCACAGCTCCAGAAGCGCGAGGAAGTGGACGATGATCTCGATGCGCTGTCTCGAGTCCCTCGGTCAGCTCGCGAAACGACAGGCGACCGAGGTGCGGCAGGCGCTGACGAGGGCGGCCACGGTTTCAGCGACCGGTGACGGCGTCCACCGTGAGTGGTTGAGTCGAACGACGCGAACCGGCTTCTCCTCGATCCCCCGCAGGTACGCCAGCGCCAGTTGCGTCGTCGTCACGCCGGCGAGCAGGTCCGGTGGGCTGACCTCGAAGCCCGTGATCGACGCCGGCGAGGCGGGGATAGGCGCGACTCGCCCGCTCGAAGAGCGAAACGAAGGCGTCGGCCAGTGCGGAGTAGGTGCGCAGCTCGAGGAGGCGCGCCAAGAGCACGTCGCGCTCCTCCCAGCCGACGAACTCCTCGTCGAGCTCGCCGGCCTCGGGACCGGGCAGCAGCCGCTGGCTCTTCATCTCGAGGAGGATTGCCCCGATGAGGAGGAACTCCGAGAGCTGGTCCATTTCGACGTCCGTCGCCTCGTCGCGCAGCGCGGCGACGAAGGCGTCAACGAGCGGCCCAAGGGGCACGTCGAGGATGTCAACTTCGTGACTCGAGACCAGTTGCAGAAGAAGTTCGGCCGGGCCACTAAACGACGGCGTCGTCACGACGAAGGTCACGCGACAACCCTACCGGGTCACCTGCGAGGGGTCCCTCATCTACCATTGAGCGATGAAGATTCTCTCGGGCATGCAGCCGTCGGGTCCGCTGCATCTGGGCAACTACCTCGGCGCGCTGCGCCAGTGGGTCGAGGCCCAGAACGCCGACGCCTTCTACTGCGTCGTCGACCTGCACGCCTTGACCCTGCGGATCGAGCCGGAGACCCTGCGCGCGAACACCACCGACCTGCTGGCGACGTACCTCGCCGCCGGCCTCGACCCGGACGTCTGCACCGTCTTCATCCAGAGTGCGGTGCCCTACCACGCCCAGCTGAGTTGGCTGCTCGAGTGCGTCGCCACCTACGGTGAGCTCGCGCGCATGGTGGCCTTCAAGGAGAAGTCCGAGCGACAGGAGGGCTATCGCGTCGGTCTGCTCACCTACCCGGTCCTGATGAGCGCCGATATCTTGCTCTATGACACCGAGGAGGTCCCCGTCGGGGATGACCAGCGCCAGCACCTGGAGCTCACCCGCGACGTCGCCGAACGCTTCAACAACCGCTTCGGCGAGACCTTCACCGTGCCGGTCGGCGTCCAGCCCAAGGTCGGGGCCCGCGTCATGGACCTCCAGGAGCCGACTCGAAAGATGAGCAAGTCCATCTCGAGCCCGCTCGGCGCTCTCTACATGTTCGACGCGCCAAAGGACATCGAGCGCAAGATCGCCAAGGCCGTGACCGACACCGACGGCGAGATGCGCTACGACTGGGAGAAGAAGCCCGGCCTCTCGAACCTGCTCGAGATCTACGCGAGCCTGAGTGACGAATCTCCGAGCGCGATCGCTGATCGCTACACGCGCTACGGCGAGCTGAAGAGCGACCTCGCCGCGCGTCTCGCCGAGAGCCTCGCGCCGGCACGGGCTCGCTACCTCGAGCTCATGGAGACCCCCGACTTCCTCTACGAGGTGGCAGGCCGCGGCGCGGTGAAGGCCTCACTCGTCGCCGGTCCCGTCTACCGTCGTGCCGCAGTCGCCATGGGCCTCAGCTAGAGCAGCCGCAGCCACCAGGTCTCGAGGTCGTAGAGCCAGTCCTCGCCGACGTGCGTGAACGTGAAGAGCAGGATGAGCGCGATGAAGAGCACGGGGAGCGCACGCGCCCGAAGGTGGTAGTAGCGCGGGAGGCTTCGCCGAGGGATGAATCGCTCGATGACCGCCGATCCGTCCAGGGGCGGAATCGGGATCAAATTGAACGCGGCCAACACGAGATTCACCAACCCGAGGTAGACGCCGAAGGTCAGCGTTCCCTGACTCTGTGACACGTGCAGGGCGTACTCGCAGATGCCGTAGCCAGTCGCGGACAGCGCGACGTTGACCGCTGGTCCCGCGAGCGAGACCCACAGGGCGTCCTTGCGCGGATTGCGAAGTCGACCGACGTTGACCGGAACTGGCTTCGCGTAGCCGAAGGCGGGCAGATGCGAGAACAGCAGCAGCGCCGGCATCAGCACCGTGCCGAAGGGGTCGACGTGACGAAGTGGGTTGAGAGTCAGGCGGTGCTGCTCTTTGGCGGTGGGGTCGCCGAAGAGGTAGGCCACGTAGCCGTGGCTCACCTCGTGGAGAACGACGGAGGGCACCAACAGGGCGAACCAATACCAAAGATTCACTGGGACCGCCCGTTAGTCGTGAGCTCGTGGATGAGCGTTCTGATACTCGCGCTGCAAGGTCGAGACCGACACCGCGGTGTAGAGCTGCGTCGTGGCGATTGAGGCGTGCCCCAACAGCTCTTGCACCACTCTAATGTCCGCCCCGTGGTCGAGCATGTGAGTCGCGCAGCTGTGTCGGAACACGTGGGCGCTCACTCGAGAACGCGCGAGGCCCGCGTTGAGCGCGCGCTTGTGCACGACCAGGTCGACACCCTGACGACCGAGCGCACCGCCGCGAGCGTTTAGAAACACTCGTGTGGATCGTCGAGATCCAAGCAACGTCGAGCGCCCGCCGGGGCCGAGGTACTCGAGCAACGCCGTCTTCAGGGCGCCGCCGATCGGCACGAGTCGCTGCTTGGCACCTTTGCCGGTGACGAGCAGGAGCTCCTCGTCGAAATCGAGGTCCGAAAGCTCGAGTCCGACGACCTCACTGACGCGAGCACCGGTCGAGTACAGCAGCTCGAGCAGGGCTCGGTCGCGCAGATCGAGCGCCGTGGTCGCGGGTATCGAGTCCAGCAGTTTGAGTACTTCCTTCTCCGACAGGGGCTTGGGCAACGTCCGACCACGTCGCCCGCCTTTCAGCCGCGAACTCGGATCGAGGTCGAGTTCGCTCTCGTCCACCAGATAGGCGAAGAAGCCCCGTATCGCCGCGACCATCCGCGCGACCGTGCTCGGCGATCGTTCGCTCGCGCGCAGCTCGTTGACGTAGGCCTCGAGATCGCCCGCCCGCAGCGCTCTGAGATCGACGCCCCGCTCATCCGCCCAACTGAGGAGGGCCGTGAGGTCTCTGCGGTACGCCTCGATGGTCGCTCGGCTACGTCCCTTTTCGATCGTGAGCCACTGCAGATAGCCGTCGAGGCGCGGCTCAGGATCGCGCAAGGAAGTCACCGAAGACTCGATAGAGAGCGATCGCCGTGGTCGAGTCGATCGCCGGCTCGTCACTCAGCGCGTCACGCATCGCTTCGGGCGCGAGCCAGTGAATCGTCGCGCTGCCTTCTTCCGGTCCCGCCGGGGCGCGCTCGCCCTCGGTGAGGCCCCGCGCCTCGTAGACGGTCATCACCTGAGTACTCCAACCGGGCGAGTTCATGTAGTGCCCGAGGAGCGTCCACTCACTGGCCACGACGCCAAGCTCCTCGAGTAGTTCGCGCTGGGCGGTCGCGAGCTCCGACTCGCCCACGACGTCACGCGTGCCCGCGGGAATCTCCAGGAGATAGTCGTCGAAGGTCGCGCGGTACTGGCGGATGAAGCCGACTTCGCCAACATCGTTGACGGCGACCACCGCGACCGCGCCCGGATGGACCGCGACGTCACGCTCGAAGGTTGACCCGCCGTGGCGAATGGTGCGGTGCTCGACGTTGAACACGCGAGAGCGAAACACGACGTCGGCTCCTTCGACCCGGAAGGAGTCGCTCACAAGGTGCTGTCGACCGTCGTGGGATCGATGATGTGCGGTTCGCGACCCTCGGCGCGAACGGCGGCGGCCTTGATGAGACCGAGGAAGAGCGGGTGGGGCCGATCCGGACGTGACTTGAACTCGGGATGGGCCTGCGTGCCGACGAAGAAGGCGTGCCCTGGCAATCTCCACGAACTCGACGAGTCGACCGTCGGGTGAGTTGCCCGAGCAGCGCATCCCGCCCGCCTCGAACTGTTCGCGGTAACGGGCGTTGAACTCGTAGCGGTGCCGGTGACGTTCGGAGACGACCGTCGTGCCATAGAGCTCGGCCACCTGGGAGCCCTCGTCGAGCATGGCTGGCCACGCCCCCAGGCGCATCGTGCCACCCAGGTCGGTCACGTCCATCTGTTCGGCGAGCAGCGAGATCACGGGCGCCGAGGAGCTGTGGGTGAACTCGGTGGACTGGGCGTCACTCAGACCGAGCACGTGGCGGGCGAATTCGATGACCTGGATCTGCATGCCCAGACAGATCCCGAGGTAGGGAATATCGCTCTCGCGCGCAATCCGCGCCGTCGCGATCATGCCTTCGATGCCCCGTTCCCCGAAACCCACCGGGAACGATGATGGCGTCGTACTGGCTCAGGCGCTCCCCGTCGATCTCGGCGGGCACGCGCTCAGCCTCTAGCCAATCGATACTGGTCTTCGCGCCAACGGCGAAACCGGCGTGTCGTACCGCCTCCCCGACGCTCAGGTAGGCGTCGGGCATCATGACGTACTTGCCCACGATGGCGACGCGCAAGTTGCGCGTCGTGTTGTGCACCCGCCGCACCACGCTCTCCCACGGTGCTAGGTCGATCGGGTGTTCCTCGAGGTCGATCTTCAGGGTGTTGCAGATGATCGTGTCCAGGCCCTCTCGGTGGAGCGTCACGGGTATGTCGTAGATGCTCTCCTCGTCAACCGCCGAGATCACGGCCTCGACCGGCACGTCGCAGAGCAGCGAGATCTTGCGCTTGAGGCTGTCCGAAATCGGCTGGTCACTGCGACACACGATGACGTCGGGCTGGATGCCCCGTGAGCGGAGCTCGGTGACCGAGTGCTGGGTCGGCTTGGTCTTCTGCTCACCCGACGGCGCGAGGTAGGGCACCAGTGTCAGGTGGACGTAGCAGACGTTGTCGCGACCGGCGTCGCGGCGGAACTGACGGATCGACTCGATGAAGGGCACTATCTCGATGTCGCCCACTGTGCCACCGATCTCAATGATCACTACGTCCGCACCGAGTGTCCCCTGGCGACGGATCCGTTCTTTGATCTCGTCGGTAACGTGGGGAATCACCTGCACCGTCTTGCCGAGATAGTCGCCGCGCCGCTCCTTGGCGATCACGTTCGAGTAGATCGAGCCAGTAGTCGTGTTGGAGATCTTCGACAACGACTCGTCGATGAAACGCTCGTAGTGGCCGAGGTCGAGGTCGGTCTCTCCCCCGTCGTCAGTGACGAAGACCTCGCCGTGCTCGCCGGGGTTCATCGTGCCGGGATCGACGTTCAGGTACGGATCGAGCTTGCACATGGTGACCTTGAGGCCACGCGATTTGAGGAGTCGCCCGACGGCGGAGGCGGTGAGGCCTTTTCCGAGGGAACTTGATACTCCACCCGTAACAAAGACGTACTTTGTCATCGCAAGACCGCGCTTCTCACGGAACACCATCTTAGCGAGGAAAATCCACCTCAACGCGATCCGGCATGGCGATTTCGAGCAATTGGCGAGCAAGTGCCAGTGATTCGGCGGTGAGGTCGTCACCCGCAAGCATTCGGGCGATCTCTCGCACCCGATCCTCTCCCGTGACCGCGCGCACCGACGTGCTCGTGACACCGTGATCAATCATCTTGTCGATCACGTAGTGGTGATCGGCGCGCGCGGCGACCGACGCAAGATGGGTGATGGCGAGCACTTGCTGGTGGCGACCGACCTCGCTGAGGCACTCACCTATCTGTTGGGCAACCTGCCCACCGAGCCCGGCGTCGATCTCGTCGAAGACCGCGACTACGTCAGGGTCGGCGGTCTCGAGTGAAATGGCCAGGAGCACCCGACTCAGCTCGCCACCACTCGCGAGCGCCGACAGCGGACCCTCGCTCCGACCCGGGTTCGGCGCGAAGACGATGTCGGCGTTCGACCCATCGTCACCGCCAACGGTGACGCGCAAGGTCGCGTTCGCCAGCGCGACGCGCGCAAACTGGCGCTCGACGGCATCGGTGAGCGCATGAGCGGCGCGCTCCCGCTCGTCCTTCACCCGCTGCGCGAGGGTCGCCGCACCGCGCTCGAGATCTTGAATCTCCTGGTCGAGGCCGTCGAGACGGTCGGCATCGCTCGCGAGACGACGGACGGTCAAACGCAAGTCGTCACGCGTCGCGAGAGCCGTCGCGAGGGTCCCTCCGTACTTTCGCGCAATGAACTGCAACTGGGTGGCTCGCGCTTCAAACTCCACCAACCGGCGGCCGTCGAGCGCGTCGGGATCGCTGAGCGACGCGAGTTCGCGCAGGGCCTCACGGGCTTCGTCCAACGCGCCGCGGAGGCTCGATCGTGCCGGCCCGTAGACGTCCCCGTCAGGCAGGCGGGTGAGCGCCCGCGCGAACTGCGACAGCACCGACTCGTCACTCTCGCCGTCGAGGCGCCCGAGCACCTCGGCGAGCGCGGCTTGACCCTCGCGCAGAGAGGTGAGCCTCGTCAACTCCGCCAGCGTGTCGGCGAGCTCTTCGGGCGCGCCGAGGACCGCGCCTTCGAGCTCGTCCAGCTGATAGGCGACGAACTCGATTTCACGCTGGCGCGCTTCTCGATCCCCGCCGAACTCCAGTCGGAGACGAAGTGCTTCACGCAGTTGTCGCCGCAACTCCTCGAGTTGACTTGTGTCGATCGCTCCGTAGCGGTCGATAATCCGTACGATCTCGCTTCGATTCCGCAGGGTCAGTGAGTCGTGCTGACCGTGCATGACGATCAACTCCTCGGCGAGGCCACGAAGGGCCTCCACGCTCGAGGGCGCACCATTCAGAGAACTACGAAGTCGACCCGACGCATTCGCTTCTCTCGAAACGACCAGTTCGTCGTGTTCGCGCACGAACACCGCAACAGTCCGCGTCTCCGGGGTGAGGGCGTAGCGCGAGGCGCTCGCGTCGGCGCCGAGGCACAGACCGAGGGCTCCCACGAGCAGCGTCTTGCCAGCCCCCGTCTCGCCGGTGATGACGTTAAAACCCTCTCCGAACTCGAGGCGCGCCTCGTCGATGACGCCGAGTCGGTACGCGTAGAGTTCGGCCAGTTGCGCCCTAGGCATGTCCCTCTCGGAGGCTGCGGCGCAGCCGCGTCGCCAGATCAAACCGTCGCGTCGCCGCCACGTACACCGGGGTCGGATTCTGGCGGACCTCGACGTGTTGACCGGGCTGGAGCGATTCGATCGATCGTCCGTCGGCCACCAAGACCGCCGGCTTGTCGTCTACGAGCAGTCGAATGATGTGCCCGGCGGGCACGATGATGGAGCGATCAATCGTGAAGTGCGGGGCGATCGGGGTGAGGATCATGACCGCCAGGGTCGCGTCCACCACCGGTCCGCCCGCCGAAAGGTTGTAGCCGGTGCTGCCGGTCGGCGTCGCCACCATGACACCGTCGGCCGAGTAGGTCAGATACTCGTCGTTATCCACAAAGGTCCGAACCTTGACCATGTGGCCCGCGCTCGCGCGCTCAACGACCACTTCATTCAGTGCGAACTCCTCCACCTTCGACCCGTCAAGCCTGATCTGCAGGGCCAGGCGCTCCGCGACGGATCCCGTTGCGAGCGCCGACTTCACGTTCTCGACGATGTCGTCGGCCGGGACGTTTAAAAGGAAGCCCACCTGGCCAAGGTTGACCGCAACGACTCGCGCGCCCACGCCGTGGGCGAGACGCGCGGCCTTGAGGAACGTCCCGTCGCCTCCGAGGCTCACCACGAGAGTGTCGGCCTCGAGCACGGGTGTCTCCGAGCTGTCGAGAAAGTACAACGTCGACGTGATGCCCGAATCGGCCAGCTGGTCACCAAGGACGCGGGCGAGGTCGACCGCGTCGTGACGGTTGCTAAAGGCCGCAAAGAGCAATTGGGGCACAGGACTCCTCGACCTCATGGTAGTAACAACGGTCCGATCAGCCGTTCACTCGGGTTCGCCGAGCGGTGGCTCACCATCCCCCACGTGACGGTCGGTACCGGGCCCACCCTCGCGCTTCGCCAGCGTTGCTGCCGCGCTCGCTACAAAAGCTGTTGGACTTCGTGCACCTCACCGCAGGGCAACCCGAGCGCGTCGTGATGACGGCGCACCGCCTCGGCGTCGGGCGCGTCGAGGAGACAGTAAGCCTGGCCCGTGGCGTTGTAAAAGAGTTCAACTTGGCGGACACCGAACTGGTCGGCCTTTTCGTCCTTCGTGTCTTGGGCGAGTTGGCGAACCGCCTCGTCGGGCAGGAAGAGATCCTCGTGATAGTCCACGAACCTGGGCATAGAAGCACCTTTCAGTGAGTTTCAATCCCGACGGTCCCCAACGGAAGCGTCCGCCCGGAGACTAGAGCAAAACGCGCGACCGCGCCGAAGTACTCGACAGACGAACCCACGCCGCAGGTCAATCCGAGCGGCGGCGACTCCCGCAACCGGGATACCGCCCTAGTTAGCGGTGCCGGATCGGAGACGCCGTAGGGGCGGAACTGTCGCGGGGGGTGATCGGCGCGGCGGCAGTTCACTTAGCAGCCGCTCGGTCGCCCGCGCGACGTCTCGCACCGCCCGTTCGAACGCTGCCTCGGTGTTCTTTGACGTCGCGTCGACGCCGCTCACCTTCTTCACGAACTGACGCGCCGCTGCCGCAATCTCATCAACCGTTGCCTCGGGATGAAGTCCGCGCAGCGTGGTTATGTTTCGACACACGCCAAAACAGTAGGCCGTACTTCGGGCACAGACGCGACAGGCCGACGCGGCCGCGGCGACTGGTTTGCCGAAACGTCCGCTAGGGGACGTTTCCGGCCGGGCCAGATCGGGTATCGACTCATTAATCTGGCAAACGAAAGGATCGAGGAGGAGGTGACTCATGAGTGACGAAGAGAGTGCGGAGCGCGAGGCTGAGCGCGCGCCTGACAACTGGAACGACAGGATCATCGCGGAGTTTCGCTCAAATGAGGGGAAAGTCGCCGGAAACTTTGAGGGCGCCCCCGTCCTGCTGTTGCACACGACCGGTGCCAGGACGCACAAGGAGCGGGTCAATCCGATGATGTATCTGAACGACGGCCTGCGCACCTTCGTGTTCGCCTCCAATTCCGGAGCGGACACCAATCCGGACTGGTACCACAATCTGGTGGCGAATCCGAAGGTGACCGTCGAGATCGGCACCCAGGACTTCCAGGCCACCGCGATGCCTGTCC
Organism: uncultured Acidimicrobiaceae bacterium; assembly: GCA_963823815.1. Classification (GTDB taxonomy): domain Bacteria; phylum Actinomycetota; class Acidimicrobiia; order Acidimicrobiales; family RAAP-2; genus RAAP-2. The sequence continues at coordinate 260,424 of CAWGMU010000001.1, read as the reverse complement.
GCGGAAACGAACGCAACCAGATCTACGCCGAACAGGCGAAGCGCTATCCCGGTTTCGCCGAGTACCAGGAGATGACCAGCCGAACCATTCCCGTCGTTGAGATCATTCGGGACTGAGCGTTTCTTCTCCGTGCCCTGAGTGACGCTCAGTCGGCGAGACGTCGCTGAGCCGTTTACGTAGCTCCCAGACGGCGAACGAGTGGTCTGCTTCGTCACGACCCATCGATCCGAGCGGGCGCCCGTCGGTCGCTGGCGCCGGTTACTTGCTCCCAGTTTGACAAGATTGGAGAAGGAATCCGATCGACGTCGGTAGACATATATCCTGGTCAGGGGCAGTCCTTGGATGGTAAGGCAGGAGCGGGGGCCTTTTCAGGCTCATTTCCCGTAGGCTCGTACCCGGCAGTAACCGCTGCTCACGTCGCCCCACAGAGTCGTGGATCCGGTGACCAACAAGCTGTGCTCCCTGGTGGGAACAACAATCTGTTCTTCGGTGTATCGCCGTGCATTCGCAACGGAATCGCGACGTGACCACCACAGCAGTCGGCACGGGCGAGGAGAACACGCCATGCGAAGGGTCATTCTCGCCTTGCTCGCGTCGTTCGCGATTCCGACGGTGCTATGTGGACCCACGGGGGCAGTCTCGGCAGTCCACGCGACCAAGGTTGCACCCCGACCCGCCGCCGTGTTGGCGAGCGCGCCACGCTACGCCCTCGACCTCGACGCCGCGGCCCACGGCCTCACCATCGCCGAGCTTCGTGCTGAGTGGCAGCGGGTGGCGTTCTGCGAGGTCGCCGGCAACTGGTCAATGGTGGGCCCCGTCTACTCCGGCATCGGCTTCCTGAATGCCACCTGGGACCGATTCGGCGGCCGGCGGTTCGCGCCGGTAGCGGGCCAGGCGAGCCGGGACCAGCAGATCCTCGTCGGCATGAAGGTAACCCACGGATGGGTCCCCGACCAGGACGGTTGCTCCCCCGTTGGCTGGTAGCTCGAATCCAACAACCGAGATACTCCCCGCCTTGACCGATCGCGCACCCGTCCTGAGCGAGGCGTCCGGGCAGTGATTACCGTTGGGACCTTGACCACCTCCACCCCCAAGCTGAAGCGGGGCCCGCACAGGGGCAATGACGAACGGGGCGTCTCGATGCTCGCGATCGTCATGGTCGTGGTCATCCTCGGGCTTCTCGTCACGGTCGTCCTAAACGGCCACGGCCCGAGCACGACAACGACGATCGGGTCCGCGGCGAGCTCAACCACAACAACGGCTCCGCGAACCATTGCCAGTGGGGCGTCGGAGGCGACGGTGGCCAGTTGCGAGGCAAACTACGCCGTCGTCAGCGCAGCCGTCGCGGCGTACCGCGCGCTGCACGGCGCCAGCCCGCCCCCGGGCGAAGCGTGGGCCACCTCTAAGGCCGACGGTGGACCGTTGCTCTCGATATGGCCCTCCGTGGCGAAGTCCTACGCCATCGTGTGGAACGGCACCTCGGTGAGCGTGCGACCCGTTAAGGGTGCTTCATCCGCCGACAACTTTGGGACTCACTCCCCCGCCACCGGCTGCTACGCGCTTACGGGCTGAGACCGGGAGACCGACCAGCCAAACCTCTTCTACGACCGGGGCATGATCGTCACGTGTTCGGAGACGTCAAGCAACTCGACCCAGGTCTGACCGGGCGTCAGGTCGATGACCTTGCCGTCTCGGTTCCGATAGACGGCCTGATGGCGCAGATTCGGCCTCGACCACGTTCCGTGCTGGACGGTCCCGTTGGTGAATACCTCGACGGCGCCTGACCCGATCAGCTGCGCGTAAGAGTCGATGACCCCGACCCCGCCCACGTAGGTCACGCTCATGACGATCACGTTCTTCGGTGAGATGAGCACGCCGTTCGCGCTGCGCTCGGGCGCGCCGAAGATCGAGCGATCCCACGAGTGCGTGGCCCCGTTCCACGAGTAGGTCACCGCGAAGCCGTTTTCGAAGCCAACCTCGAAGGACCCCACCTTTGGGCCTAGCGGGACTTTCGCCGGGGCGTAGCTGAAGAGCGCCGGTGGCGGGCGCGGCAGGCCGTCCTTCTTCATCAAGAGCACGGCGTTCCCGAAGAGGTTGTGGGGGGCGTAGCGCGCGGAGCTGCGAAACATCGCGGCGCCGCTATTGGACTCGTCGTAGAGCTTGACCGGCGCTGTCTCGATGCTTCTCACGGCGTACTCTGCCCCGCCGGAGAAGGCAAAAATCCCTCCGATCGGGAACACGATCTCGCGATCGGTCCGGCGTACCGAGCGAATCGGTCCGACAATGGCGGGTAGGTGAGAGTTGAAGATCGCCGCCAACCGCGTGATACCGCCTTCAACGATCTCCTCGTAGACGACGTCAGCGTCCTGGATCCCGTATTGGGGCATCGCCTGGGGCGTGTTGTCAATCTTGACCGTGAGGGCCGAGCGACTCTTCGTCGTCCCGTCGGGATCGGCCCGCCCCGTGAGCGGCGCCACGTACGGCGGTGCGACCGTCGTCGTGGTCGTCGACCCCGGGAGGGTGGTCGTTGTCGAGTCGGCGCCCGCCGCGGTCATCCCGCTCGATCCCAGGCCCAGCGCCACGACGAGGATCAGCGAACGGCGCACCGAGCCAACATACAACGCGCGTTCTGCTGACAGGGTTCGCGCTCGAAAGGTAGAACAGCGGACCCAGCTGCCCGGCCCACCGCGCGTCGAGCTGACTGCTCAACTCACGACGCGGCCGGCGATGTTGCCAGCTTGGGCGAGCCCTCCGCTCTAGGCGACGTACGTGCGCTGGGTCGGTGCTGCGCACTCTCGGCACAGGACGACCGACGGCGCAAACGTGGCGTTCGGTTTGAGGTCCCGAGTGATGCGCACGACCCCTCGATTCTTGCAATCGCGGTGGTGCCAGCAAGTGTGCCGTGCGCAACGGCAAGGTCCACTGGCCGCTGAACGCTTCGGCTTCACGACGGGCGCGTCGTTGATTCGGGCAACGGTAAGAAGATCACTCACCAAGCCTCCTCGAGTCGCTCCACCCAATTTTACTGGTGGCGGGTGAGAAATCGCGCATCATTTGGCGTAATTTCGTCTCCGAAATACGGTTCGCGTGAGGTCCCTCGCACTCAAGTGACGCCAGCCGCGTCTCGTTCGTTGGGCGTCGGGGCCACGTCGGACGCCTACGCGTAACCCAATGACGCCGTGACAAACTGCCATCGACAAGAGTACGAACGAAAGGCACACCATGTACGCAGTCGTCGGCCGCGCGAACCTCGATCACGACCGTCTCGGCGAAATCGTGGCAACCATCACCTCACTCGTCGTGCCGATAATGCGCGCACGGCCGGGACACGTGGCCACCTACGTGTGTCGCAGTATCGACGGTACGAGCGGCGTGGCCCTGTCCGTCTTCGAGACCCGGGATCAAGCCGACGCGACCGCTTCCGCCCTAATGGTGCCGCCCGGCGCTCCCGTCCGCGTCGAGAGTATCGAAGTACTCGAAGTAGTCGCCAGCGCTTAGTCAGCCGAGCCGTCGACCTGGCTCTACCCTCGTGAAACTCAGACTGTCACGTTCCGGGCAGCGTGTAGGCGACGAGTTGGGAAGCACCTTTGGTCCCCGCCGCCAGGGGGCCACCAGCCGCGACGAGCACCGTGTTGCCGGCGATGGTCACGGCGGCGTTCGTCGTGCGAGGCAACTGGTGGGTATAGACGATCACCCCCGTTGTTCGATTGAACGCAATTAACTTTCCCTCGAAGAGCGTCGTGAACAGGAGGTCATTCGACACGGTCGCGGCTCCGAGAGGCAGGCCATTCACGTTCGTCGCCCATTTCACCTTGCCGGTGGCGAGGCTCAACGCCTCCACCGTTCCCCCCACCTTGGCGTTCTTCGGTGGCGAACCATTTACCTGGGTCATCGAGGTGAATGAAAACTCCAAGTTGCAGGTCGCCACGTAGATGGACCCGTCGGCCACGGCCAGGTTCGTCAGGATTCCCCCGAGAGCACCAGGCACGTACGTAAAGGGAACGGTCAGTTTGCTCTGGCCCTCGAGCGCCTTGAGGGAATCCTCATCGTGACCGTTATGGTGGCCGACCGGCGTCTTCCAGATCAGCGCACCGGAGCTGGCGTTCATCTCGTAGACGTAGCCCATCTTTCCGCCGCCGATGACGACCGAGGTGCCTCCGGTGCTAGCCGAGATAGGTGACGCCTGCATGTCGTAGTCCTTGAAGTCGTCCGGGACCCCCTGGTAGTACCAGCGCAGCTTTCCCGTCGCAGCGTCGAGTGTGACGTCGCTGTCGGTGTAGAGCAGGCGAGCCGGATGCGCGATCGCCGAGGCCGCCGTTTGGTAGGGGTTCCCAATACCAAAGGTCACGGTTCCGTCGCTGCTCACGAGCGGCGTCTCCCACGCGCCACCGGCGCCCGCGCCGAGCGTCGTCACCGCCGCGTCGGGCTTGCGGACGGTGTTGAATTTCCACAGCAGCGAGCCGTTCGTCGCCTTGAGCGCGAGCAGTATCCCCCCGCCCGGTGCCACTCCGTACTGACTCGCGAGGAACACGCGACCACCGGCCACCTGGGGCTGGATCCCGAACGTGCCCTGGTCCTTTTCGAGCAACGCCGAATCTCTCCAGATTGGCTTTCCCGTCGCCGCGCTCAGCGCGAAGACGGAGGTCGGCGTCGCGCCGTAGACGACGCCGTCGGCCACGGCGACCCCGTTCGGTCCCGGGCCGCTCTTCTCGGGTCGGTTGACCTTGTACTCCCACTCGAGATGACCCGTCGCCAGGGACAGCGCGTAGACGTTCGAGTGAAGGTCTTGGAGGTACACCGTGCCGTTCACGACGACCGGCTCGACGGCGAGCGTGCCGTACCCGCCGACGCTCTTAGTCGCCTTCCCCGTGAGCTTGAACGTCCACGCCTCGCGGAGCTTGGACACGTTGGCGGCTGAGATCAGTGAGTGGGGAGCGACTCGAGTGTTCGCGAGGTTGGCGTTGGGAAAGGGCCACGAACCGTGAGGTCTCAGCACCGACGGGCCTGTCCTGCTGGCACTGGCTGGCATCGCTACCAGCGCCAACATCACGGCGGTCGCGATCCCGACGTGGATCCGAGTTCGCCGACGCGGCTTCATCTGGTTCTCCCCCTGACGATCCTCTCCGTTCTACTTGCTTGTTGCCAGGCGAGAACGGTTGTCACGACAACACTGCTCATCTCAGTCCGCCGGTCCGACCAACAGCGTGACGTCGACGGCGTCGCCCACGTCGAGCCCCTCCGCCTCTCGCACCGAGGCCTTAACCGGGACGAGGTAACCGCCGTCTTTGGGGAAGAGTGAGGTCGTCCAACTCGTCCGGCCAATTTTCGCCGACACCGGAATCACTCCCCATCCGTAGCTCACCATAGAAGAAACCGCGTGCAATTCTGCGCTCTCCTCGTCGGGAACCGTCACGAAATGAAAGGGTGACGGTCCCCGCCAGTACAGGATCTCACCACTGAACTTGAGTCGCACGACGGCAGGCTAGCAATCAGTACTGGGGGGACCCTTCGTTTGTGTTCTCGCCAACTTCGCGACCGCGCGACGTCCAACGACTACGAACGCTCACGCCCCAGATGCCACTTCGCGCACGTCGCGCAGCGATACGCACTCAACGGTGCACCCTCACGCGCCGTCATAGCCCGCGCCTGCTCGATCGCCTCGTCACGAGTCCCGTAGGCCACCTTCGGCTGGCCAAACTTCGTCGTGTGCGCGTTCGGGCCCCGTCGAAGAGAGGTCCCCGACCCTCGGTTGCGGTCTCCGTGGCGGCCCGACCAGCGAAAGACTAGGAAAATCAGGGCCAGCGCGCCGAGCAAAACGAGAAGGGTCACGAGCTACACCGATATTCGTCAGTCCACGAGGTTGAGCGGCGAAGGTCGCTCAAAGTTGGCCCCCCTTCACACGGACAAACTTGCAGTCATCGAGGGTGCTGGCAAAGTGCAGGTACTCGGAACATTCGCCGAACGAGATGGTCGACGAGCTATACGAGGCAGAAATTGCCGACGGCACGCTCGATGGTATCCTGGGACGCAGCGCCGCCCTGGGGAATGAGAGTCGGGGTGAGCGTGAGCACCTCTCGTGTGCTCGAGACGCCAACTGGCTGGTCCACGCCATTGAAAGTGAAGACAACTGACGTTTGGCCGTCTTGGTACTCGAAATTCATCGAGCCAGTGACGTTGCCGCGGCCATGATCGATGATTGAGACGTAGTAGTTCGGTTCGTCGGGTTTGCCTTCGCGGTAGACGCCCTGGAGCGCGAGGTGGGGCGAGGTCGTTGCTCGATTGGACTCGACGTCACTCAGTGCGACGATGGACAGCGCCAACGACGCTGCGATGACGAGTGTGGCGAACGCGATCCAGAGCTGACTCGTTGGTCGATCGGCGGGCACCTAGCAATCGTAAGGCCGCCGGTGTCGAGGTCCGGGCCCGACACCTCGACAACTTGCTTACCTCAGACGAGCATTCGCCAATGTCCGAATCAGAGCAACTAGGTACGCCGGTATCGACGAAGTGCGATCCCCGACCAAATGATCTCCACGACGCCGAACGGCCACGCCCCCGACAAGAATCCGTAGGCACTGGACAGGAGGCATCCAGCGGCGAAGGCGAGAATGAACCGCCTCCCACGACGCTCGATGGCGTACATCGCCATCATGAACGAGAGCGCGCACGCGCCGTAGATGGTGACAGCCGCTGAGGACACGCCACCAGTCAAGCAGAGAGCCGCGAGAAAGCTAAGCGGCGCGTCGGCCCGATCGATCCCGATTCATCGACGTGTGAGAATTCGACCTCTCCTCATTCACAGGTTCCCCGTCCGCGTCATGGACAAACGCAAGGGGTTCTCAGCCATAATGAGACTTGCGGAGGTTGACCAACTACTTGTCCAGCTCGGCCAAGACCTCACCGATGATCTTGCTCATCTTGTGGGCCGGAAGTGCTTCGCCCCCCTCGGCGTCGGCCACCTCCTCTGAGAACGCCTCAACTGAGTGAGTGCCGCCGATGAGCACGTGCCGCAATGCCTCACCGCTCGCTTCCGGGTCCGTCACGTCCTTGAGCGCGCCGGCAACGTCATGATTGGACGACTCGGCGAGCGTGTGCACGACGCGCATGGCTTCTTCCCGCCCACTCGCGGTGGAGACGGCGGGCTCCCTCTCGGGATTCTGTTGGAGATCCCACTCGGCGAGAGCCTCGCTGTAGCCGCCTTCTCCTGGATGTAGCACGCGCGTCGTCGGCGCAGCCGGGGCGTCGCCCCCACTTGCTGGTGCGTCGTCCCCTTCGTCGCCCTCACGATGTCGTCCCTCGGGAATAGGTACGACCAGGCTGCCGTCGGGATTGCGGATGATCTCCATGTCGTCGCTCCTTGTGAACTCCCCTTCGTCCCTGTTGGGGTCTACTTAAGCATTGCTCCTGGAAGGATGTTCGTCAGCGACAGCGACTATCAGTCGCTCGCCATCAGTGGTTGGCAACCGTAAAGGACGGAGTCACTCTTCTCTGCAGCGCCCGTGCCACGGGTTCGTTGTCGACTTTAAGTCAACCGGCTTGACATATGTCGATAACGGAATATATAGTGGCACCGTGGCTCGCTCATCCACGACATCAGACGTCTTCAACGCCATCGCCGAGGCGCACCGACGCGAGATCCTTGACCACCTGTTCGCGGGTGAAAAGGCTGTCGGGACGATCGTCAACGAACTCGCGATGTCCCAGCCTCAGGTTTCAAAGCACTTGCGGGTGTTGAGCGACGTCGGCCTCGTCAAGTGTCGTGCTGAAGGGCGGCGGCGTTTCTACCGAGTCGACCACGAGCACCTGCGTCCCCTCCACGACTGGTTGGTGAAGTACGAGCGTTCCTGGAACGAGCGACTCGACCGACTGGACGGGTACTTGAGCGACCTGCAGCGAAAGCAAGGATTCGATGACAATCACGTCAACGAGCAGCGACAATCACAAGAAAGAGAGCAGCGGTGACATCTAAGCAGCATGGAGCGGCCCGCATCGAATTTCCGAGTGAACTGGAGATTCTCCTCACCCGAGACTTCGACGCGCCGATCGAGCTTGTGTTCGACGTTTTGACGAAGCCTGAGCACGTGCGACATTGGTTCGCCCCGTTCGAGGACAAGATGACGGTGTGCGAGATAGACCTGCGCGTGGGCGGGAGTTACCACATGGTCTTCGTGACAAATGACGGGATCGAGTGCTCGTTTCGCGGAACCTACGTAGAGGTCGAGTCCCCAACTAGATCCGTCGAGACCTGGATGTTCGAGGGCTGGCCGGGTGTCGAGGCCGTCGAGACGGTCGATCTCCACGAGATCGACGGGGTGACGACGATGACCCTAAAGCTCGCGTTCCGAGACCAGGATGGCCGTGACCACATGAACAAGACCGATGGGTTCGAGGACAGTTCCAACAAAATGGCTGATTACCTGAGGTCGCTCGTACATCCATCCGGAGCCGCCTCCGAATAGTGAGAGTCGAGCGAATCTGCCAGTCTCGACCGCGTCGGCGGGTTATCGACTGCGACTAGGGAACCGTTCCACGCTCGACGAACATCCAACGGTGCCCTTCGGGATCCTCCGCCCGATACCGCTTTCCATTCGCGGTCAACTCGACGTCAGTGAGAATCGTCGCTCCGTGCTCTCTGGCCCGGTTCCGATGTGCGTCGACGTCGTCGACGACAACGAGGAGGCCGTCGACCAGATAGGGGACCTCCTGCCATCGGGCGGAGGCGTCACAGTGACTACGGTGAAGCGACGGTCCCTCGTAGTCGAGGCTCGGCGTGGCGAGCATGATGGTTCCAGAACCCACCTCGAGTTCTGCGTGTTCGAGACGACCCTCATCGTTCACCATTCGGACGTTCTCGGTGAAACCGAAAGCGGCCACGAGCCAGTCAAGGGACTCGACGCCGTTGCGGTACGACATCATCGGTATGACATCACTTGACACGCGAGCAGTATGACATACAGCGGACGCCGACGAGCTCGTAGCCGTCAATTCGACGGCCCCACGGCCCCTGCCGTGGTGCTACGCGGCTCACACGGCGCGGCTCGCTATATACGAGTGTGCACGACCTCGGCGGATCGTCGTTGCAACCGAGTAATCGTGGGGATTCGATCACCGCGGTCTTTCTTTTGACGCGGGAGCCAAGGCCGAACTTGGTGGATGACGCAGTGGGAACGAAAGAAAGCGTCGTGTTGCACGTACTCGCGCTGGTGGCTGTCGTGGTCGGCGTCGACGTCCTGTTCTTCAGGCACCACTTCCTAGAGCGACTGCTCGTCAACATCGGCATTGTCTTGGCGTTCATGGCCTTCTATTTGGCGTTCGTGAAGCGTCCATGATCAAAGCGAAAGCACGTCGGTCAAACACCGACACTTTGATCAAGTGACCCCCTCTCGCGTCGCAGACAACCAGGGTGATTGCAGAGAAATCTCGCGTCGACGAGTTGGATGACCGCCTGTCACGGCGCGGTTTCGACCGTCACTGCCACGCGTTCGGGTCGCTCGGATCCGGCGCGACAGCGACTCAAACACCATCCTTTGACCCTCGGCATTCGTGGCAGAACCGGTGTAGCCTGCCCCCACACACCTAAACGCAAAGAGAGACTGATGACCGTACTTGCCAGAACTTCCATCAATGGAATGGATGCGGGGACTTACGACCAGATGGCCCCTGGACTCCACCCACAACTGAAGCAACAGCCCGGCTTCATCATGCACGTCGCGTATCCGATCCCCGGCGGATTCGCCGTCGGCGAAGTCTGGGAAACCCGCGCTCAGCACGAGGCTTGGTACAACGAATTCATCAAGCCACACATGCCGGACTCTGACGCCATGTCCACCGAGTATTTCGAGGTTCACGCCGTCGTACAGCCGTAGGACCGACTCAAGGGGAATGTCAACCCTTAGCTAGCGTCATAGTTCGATGTTCCCGTTGCGCCCGTCGATTTGCGTCTCTGAGGGAGTGATTAAGCGTATCGGTGAACGTCGTCTTCCTGGGAGGTGCCGACTTTGATCCGCCCCGACCGCTTGGATCCGCCGATCGGACGAGGTACGTGAAGGTGCCGACGGAGGAGGGCGCCAAGAGACCAGAGTTACTTCGATGGATGAGGAGGGCGGGTCGCACGCCGGGTGGGAAGTAAGAGCGGCCCAGAAGATACCCAATGTCGGCTACCCGAGGCCACCGGTCTCGTACCACGTTGGCACCTCATCCAAGAACTGGCAGCATTGGTTCGTGGGCACGAGTGAAGTGTGGGATGAGTCCGAAGCCTCCAGATACGACGAGGCATCCGCTGACATGTTCGCACCCGAGATTCTTAAGCCGACAGTTGACCTACTGGCCGAGCTCGCGGCAAGCGGTCGTGCGCTGGAGTTCGCCGTGGGCACTGGGCGCGTCGCGGTGCCCCTTCGGGAACGGGGCGTGCCGGTGGCGGGAATCGACCTCTCCGAGCCAATGGTCCGTCAACTTCGCCAGAAGGTCGCGGAAGACGAGCTGCCGGTCGTCGTCGGCGACATGGCGACCGTGAGAGTGCCTGGCTCGTTTTCTCTCGTGTACGTGGTTTTCAACTCGCTCGCCAATCTCCAAACGCAGCAAGAGCAAGTTGATTGCTTCATCAACGCTTCGAGGCACCTCGCGCCTGGGGGCAGATTTTTGGTAGAGCTGTTCGTGCCGGCTCTCCAAAGGTTGGTGCCCGGAGAGACCGCCGTACTGTTTGACGCTACCGACTCACACGTGGGATTTGACACTTACGACACGGCGACCCAAGGTTGTGCTTCACATCATTTCTTTCGTGACGCGGACGGGACATACCAAAGCGGTATCGGACATTTCCGGTACGCGTGGCCCAGCGAATGCGATCTGATGGCGCAACTCGCTGGCCTGAGTCTTGAGGCGCGTTACGGAGACTGGGATCGTCGTCCGTTCACCTCGAGCAGTGATAAACACGTTTCCATCTGGCAGAGACCGAAGTAGTGCAGGTTGGTTCCTGTCACTGGCGACTCACCAACTGGCCATCGGTGACATGGAACAGACGAAAGTTACACTGAACTTCGAAGTGCGAAGACGAGAGGCCGGGCCATGAATTACTCACTGGAACTCGCTTCGCCGGTGCTGCGGCAGACGCCGCTAGTTCTTGAGGCGATGCTCGCTGAGCTCCCTACTGAGTGGACGAACGAGAGCGAGGGACTCGGTGCGTGGACTCCGTACGAGGTCGTGGGACACCTCGCCTACATCGAAGAGAGTGACTGGATCGATCGGACTCGCGTCATTCTTGAGCACGGTCCGAATCAGGTCTTCGAGCCCATTGATCGCGAAGCAGGATTCGAGCGGTACCGGGGCGTGGGTCTCTCTGACCTTCTGGTGCACTTTGCGGACGTGCGAAACGCCAATCTTCTCGTGCTCGAGTCGATAGTTGAGCCCGAGAGCCTGGGCGAGCGCGGTACGCACCCGGACTTCGGAGAGGTGCAACTCGACCAACTCCTCGCTACGTGGGTGGTTCACGATCTGAATCACATTGGCCAAATCGTCAAAACGATGGCCAAGCAATACTCAGATGCCGTCGGCCCGTGGCGCGCGTATCTTCCGATTCTCGACGCTCCCTGAATAACCCGGCGGTAGCATCAGTTCTTCCAAAGTTCTCTGTCAAAACTCGTAAGGGAGGTGAACAGTGATTGAGGGTCCTGGGTCTTCAATTGTTGGAACGCTGCACTCGGATGGTGACAAGGGTGTTGTCCGACTTAAGGGCTGGTACGAGAACGAGCTCAGCGACATCTGGTCCGCGCTGACCAACCCTCAACGATTGGCCCACTGGTTCGGGAAAGTCGAAGGCGAACTCCGCGTCGGTGGCGAATTCACGGCCTTCGTCTCAGCAAGTGAATGGGATGGCCGAGGCAGAATCGATGCGTGCGTTCCCCTACAGAGGTTAGAGATCGCCATGTGGGAGGAGGAAGGCAAAGAGCATACGGTCACAGCTGAGGTGACGGCCGAAGACGGCCAGACGATCATTGTCCTTGAAGTCCGGGGATTACCCCTGGACTTCGTCTGGGCATACGGGGCTGGATGGCAGGTACATCTGGAGGACCTCGGGGCTCATCTCTCGGGCCAGGAGAGATTGAACTCGGTAACCCGATGGGACGAGCTCGAAGCGCTTTATCAGGCCATGGCGGTCGTACCTCTCTAGAGGCGTCGCGGATCGTTCCACGAATTCTCTTATGCCAGTTCTCGTGTTCGACCCGACACGACCGCGGTGAAGTGACATCAAGCCGGTAGGCCGACAGGAGAGGGGTACACCATTGACCCGCGGCTCGGAACCCGGGGTCGCGGTGTCAGAAACGAGAAATGGTGACGAGCGGTGAGTCCAAGTGAACTCGTGGCAGATGGACTTGACTCTCCCCTTGGGGGAGCCCGCATACTGGTTGTGCCGTGCTGTCCTGCGCGGCGACGAGGGAGTAGTCAGCAGTGGAAGAAGTCAGCATTGGCGAGTTCGCACGGCGGTCTCGCCTGTCGATCAAGGCACTCCGCCTCTACGACGAACTGGGTGTGCTCGTGCCCGCGCGCGTTGACGAAGCCTCTGGCTATCGCTACTACCATCTCGCGCAGCTCGAATCAGCTCGCCTCATAGCTATGCTTCGGCAGCTCGACTTTTCCCTGGCCGCAATCAGGGAACTGCTCATCAGCGACCCGGTTGATTCCGCAGAGCGAATTGTGGCGCACTGGCGCGAGGTCGAGTCCGCACACGACGCGCGCCGGGAGCTCGCCGACTACCTCGTCAACCGATTGAGTGGAAAGAGGTCCATCATGTACGAAGTCGCCACGCGAGAGATACCCGAACGGAGCTTGCTCTGCCTTAAGCGCAACGTCGACGAAAAAGGAGCGTGGGCGCTCGGCAAGGAGTTCATCGCGATCCTGCGCGAGCGACCATTACCGAAGATGGAGGGGCGTGAGGGCGCGATGTTCTCCATCTACTGGGGCGATGTGAGCGCCGACAGCGACGGCCCCGTCGAGTGGTGCAAGCCGGTGCCTGAGGCGGACGCGGAGACGCTTGCGTCGCACTATCCCGAGTTGAGCTTGCGGACCGAACCCGCCCATCGCGAGGCGTACGTGGCGCTACCGAACGACGCGCTACCCGATGGCCCGGGACGGGACCCAAGTGTGCACTGGCAACTCGCGGGCGAGGCTCTGCGCGCCTGGGCAGAGGAGGGCGGTATCAACCCCGAGACTCTTACGTTGAAGCCCGAGGATCTTGGCATGCGGATCACTTATCTCGCGAGCGGGCCAATCACCGCGACGAGTGTCCCGTACTGTGACTTCGCCGCGGCGTTCGCGTAGTCGGACTCAAAGGTCCCCAAAGCGACAGTGGATCCGGAGAACCGACCGACACAATCTCCGAACGGCGAAGCAAAACGGTGGTTGATCTAAGAGACAGACTCCCAGGTGCTCGTCGCGATCGCCACCTATGATGCCCGCATGAAGTGGCAACGGATCTCCTCGCGCTTGGCCGTGGCCGCGCTCATGAGCACTCTCATTGGCGCGTCCACGTTCGCGGCGACCGCTTCGGCCCAGAGTTCATTAGATGTCACCTGCGTCGCGTCGAGCGCGACCCAGTGCGTTGTGACTATTCCCCTCGTTCCCAATATGAACGTCGACGTCATCGTGACGTTGCCCGCCAACAGCGGCTTCTCGATGAATCTCCTGAGCGGCACGCCGGACTCGGCTCCCTCGTTCACCAGTCTGAACAACGGCTACTGGAGCGGAACGGGAACTCCCTGGACGTGCTGCTTGCTCCAGACAGGAGGCTCCGAGCCGGCCGGTGCAGTGTCGACCATGACGTTCTCAATCACGCCCCCGACGTCAGGTCCTACCACTACCGTTCCGGCGAAGCGGCCGAGGATACCGGCCGCCCTCAACCTGAGTTTTGCGGCGGGGAGCTTCGCGCTCAGCGCGTCGGACAAGACTGAACTCCAAGCGCTGGCTCGAAAACTCGAGCGGGGGGCGAAGGTGACCTTTACGGGCTACGCACTCTCCGATGCGAGTCTCGCGCGAAATCGCGCGCTCGCGACGGCGGACTTCCTCTATGCCAGAGTCAAGGTCATCTGGAGGATCGTCTCGGTAAGTACCCGCTCGCTTAACCGCGTCACGGTGACGACCACCGCGCTCTAATCTCGCGTTGAGATCTACACCTTGGTCATTCCCAGAACCTTCAATCGCTCTACCAACAGTGGAGGGCCCCGCGACAGCCGTCAACCGAGTCCGCAGTGGTGACCCTCAGCGTCGCGCTACGAGAGTTGCGTGATAGTGACCTGAATGTTCGACAGGGTCCCGGGAACAGGAGCAGTCTCGACCACTGTCAGCGTGTCGCCGGTTGAGGCAGTCACGATGCCCGACACTGTCACGGAGCCCGCAGTCGAATCTATGACGCCGGTGAAGCCAGGAACCGCGGCGCCGTTCTGTTGTACCGCGTAGGTGGTGGGGGGCAGTGAGCTGGAGACGGTCAGACTGACGGTCACGAGGTAGGAACCTGCTGTAGCGAAGGTGACGACATTCGGTCCCGCCGTGACGGAACTACCCACTTCTCCCGTCATCGAACCGAGCTGTAAGGGCAGGCCAGGAAGTAACAGTTGGATATTCGAGTCGACGAGGCTCAACGCATTGATTTCAAGTGGACCCGCGGGACCAGGGGGACCCGTCGGACCGCGCGCACCGCTGGATCCCTTCAAGTTGAATCCCGCGTCGCTCCAGTCCGACGACGTACACGCGTAGACTTCGCCGCTCGTCAGGTCGACGTCGCTGTTCCCCGTTGTGCACGGGCCGCTCGGCACGCTCGAACTGGTAATGATGCTTGATCCATTGGTGCCCGCCGCACCAGTCGCGCCTCGAGGGCCGGCAGCGTTCCACGAGATTGCCCGCTCTCCTGACGAGCAGACGACGCTCCGGTTGATCACGACGTTTACCAGAGTTTTCGTGCTCGATTGGAGACACGCTGAGTACCTGAATATCCCCGAGGGCGTATTGGACCCCGTGGCAGAGGCCACGACAGCGACGGCACCGAGCAAGATCGCCGCCGAGACGACGACTCCGAAACGCCTCAGAAGAGCTTTCAAGATTCCCCCTATCAATCGATGTGGTGACCCCACGTCGAAGGTATTCGGGAGAATACCTGAGGTCACACGCCGGTCACAACTGCGACCGGCGTGTGACCCCCAAAGTTGTAGATATGGTCTCACACGGCTTCAACCGCGAGGAGGGACTCGACCGAATGACAAACCATGTCGGCCGCTCTGGCGCCAACCGTTGCGCTCGATTGAGGGTGTTCGAAGGTTGCTCAATCCGATCGCGGCGGAGCGTTTTACTCCTGACGGCGTTCGTGGGGGTGGCGCTGGGACTGTCGGCCTGCGGAGGTCCTGGATCGGGCTCGCCATCGGTCGCCAATGTCCCGACAACCACCGGCAACGGAGCTAGCGGCAGCACCACTGCAACGGTGCCGAGAGACACCGCGGCCCAGTCGCTCGTCGCGTGGGCGAACTGCATGCGTAGCCACGGCGATCCGAACCAGCCCGACCCAACGATCGATGCGCACGGCGGGATCAACATCATCATCCCGGGCTCCGCTGAGTCACTGTCCAACGCGGTCCATAACGGCACCGCTCCGTGCAACCGGTACCTGGCTGCGGCCTCGGCCGACTTGCGGGCCGGCGCGACGAATCTCACACCGCCTGACCAGGGCGCGCTGGTGAAGTACTCCCAGTGCATGAGGGTCAACGGTGTCCCGAATTATCCCGACCCCCCTGCCACTGGGAGCGAAACGAACTTCAACAACCTTGGTATCGACCCCAACAGCCCAATCTTTTTACGAGCCAACAACAGATGCGGAAAGCAGATCAACGCGCCGTCCTGGTGGATCAGCGGCGTTGGACCGCCAGGCAATATCTCGGTCGAGAGCGGCCCAATGTGCGGGAACTCAGTCTGCTCGCCATCTGGCCCCAACCGCCCGCGTCGAGGCACCACGACGTCCACCGTCGTTGGTTGAAATGCGTGAGAACGCAATGCGCGCCTCACCGAGTCGAGCCACTGAAGGCGAGACCTCTACCCGGTTGGTTACATCCCGGTCACCAGGTGTCACTTTTAGCCACGTACAGTTTTGCTAAGCATGAAGACCACCCAATCGCTAGGAGTTATTGCCATCATTCCGTTGCTGGCCGTCGGCGGATTGGGTCTTGCGGCCTGTAATGGTCCGGCGTCGACGGGCGTGGCCACGGGCTTAACGAGGCCAGGCGGATGAAACTAAGCGACTCTGAGCGAACTGCACGGCAAAGTCTGGATCTCCGTCAATGAGCGACGTGACTGCGGCTGGGTCACCGCATTCGCGAAGGGATTAAAGTCACTCTCGCGAAGTTCGAGAAGGACTCCGCGCGCTGACGTCACGGGAGAGCCTGCCGCGCAAAGCCACTCTGGTCAGTGTCGGAGACCCGAAGCAACAGATCTGATATCAAGCACCGGTGGCTGTCCAAGAGACATGACAGAGACTTACCGCCCTGAACGAGATTTTCGGTTCAGATCGCTCGGGCAGTCACGCGTCCACGGCGCGTCATTTTGAAACAGTCTGTCCCAAACAACGCTTCCGTGCTAGAGACGGGGACCCGACTCAACGGGTCTGCTATCAGGCACTCGCGGCTCGCCAACAGAGTCCGGCTTATGTTGGAGAGCCAATGTCCGCTATCGCTGACTCGCGAATCTGACCTTGGGCACAGCGCGACCCCAATCGAGCGATTGCGGGTACGAGAAGTCGCTCAGCCCGTCGGAGAAAGGAGCTTCCAGTGCCCTTCGGAGACAACGTCGATGGCGCCGTCAACCACTCGTATGGCGGTCTGGTCGTCAATCGCGTAGGTCGGGACTGGCACCCCGGCAGCCCATCTTTCTATGTTCGCCATGGAGGCATCCTCATGAATCGGGTCCGGGTTATCGAGGTGTACGCACACCGCGAAGTCGACCTGTCCGAGCGCCCTCTCACTTTCCAGCGCCATCTCGCTGCCTGGGGGAACAAAGCGCAGGTTGGATTCTGCGTCGACGTTGTAGGGAGTCATCACAATGCTCCCCGCGCTGCACCCTACGTAGACCAGCTCGTTCAGCGACGGCAAGAGATCGGCGAGACCCGACCGTTTCATCCAGTAGCACAGATACAGGACGTTGCCGCCCCAAACGTAGAGGGCGTCGGCTTCTCGGAGCATGGGGACCCAACTCTCCTTCGGGATGCTCGGCAGCGCGGTCAGTTCCAGCACCCCCAACGCCTTCCAACCCAATTCGGCGAATGGCGATGGTGCCTTTCCGCAGATCGCCCTCCACGCCCAGTACGCGCCATTGGGGGAGGGATAGATCCCCGTAGGAACGATAAGGGCGCGGGACTCGGCAATCGGCTTCTCAAGAAGGTCAACCAACGCTTCGCTGATGCTCGGGTTGCTGATGCCAGAAGAAGTAAGCAGCAATTTCATGAGGTCTCGCGCAAGCATCATAGTGAGCTTGCCGTAATTGGCTGGTGTCGGAGACGGGACTTGAACCCACACGCCCCTAAGGGCACCAGCCCCTCAAGCTGGCGCGTCTGCCTATTCCGCCACTCCGACGCGGACTCCACTCTAGCCGTCTGCGAAGTGATTCTCGAAGCGCTAACTGGACTTCGTCGGTGGCGCCTTCGACCACGTGGGCAGTTGGTCAACGAAGCCCGACACCGTGAAACTGTTTTGCACCGTTACGAGCGAGCTCGACCAGACGGCCAGCGACGGCGTGGTGAAGAGTGGACGGACCCAGTACTGCGTCATGACAATCTGATCAAGGCGCAACCAGGTTGACGCCGCCGTCACCGGGTTGAAGATCGACGTCGCCTGATCGAAGAGCGCCGTCACCTGCGGGATCCGAATCCCGCTCGGGTACGTGTTGCGATACGCGGGTCCCGCCCAGGAGCGCGCCGCGTACGACGGAGCGGTTGTCGTCGGGCGCAAGAACAGCGCCACGTCAACCCGACTCGAGGCGGCGGCGAGAGCCGCGGCGGGTTCGCTCGGCTCGTACTGGAGCGTCGTCGGAATCCCAATCTGCGTCCAGTCGGCCCTCACGATCTTCGCAACCGCGAGGTCGAGAGAGCTCGGTCCGACGGCGAGTCGCACCGTGAGCGGCACGCCAAACCTGCTCTGCCATTCGGTGCCGATTCGCAGGTAGCCCAACTCCTGGAGCGCCGCAATGGCGCAGCTCACGCAGTCGGCCGTGCCATTGGCCGAGGGGTTCGTCGTCGTGGTCGTCGCTTGGCCCACGGGGTTCGAACCGGCTCCCCCGGGGTACTGACTCTGACCTTGGGAGTAGATCGCCGACGCGGCGACCGACGGCGAGTAGGTGACGGCGCCAAAGATCTGGTCGATGAGGCTCTGGCGTTCAATGGACCAGCTGAGGGCGCGGCGAACGTCGAGGAAGCGGCTCTCGTTGCCGTCGGGCGCGAAGGTCAGCTCCTCGATGTCGCTCGAGGAAGCGATCCGACTGAGAAGGGTCGGCTGCGTGCTGAGCGTCACGATCTGGGCCGGGTCCACCGAAAGGGTGTAGTCGGCGTAGACGGCGGAGGGCGACGTGAGAAAGTGCTGCGCGTCGACGATCACGACGCGCCCGAAGCGGTTCGTGTCGAGCGGCCAGGCGGTGTTCATCGTGAGGACGATGCGGTGCGCCGTGGCGCTCTTTACGAGGTAGGGACCGAGCGAGGGTCGCGTCAGCAGACTGCCGATCGCGCAACCCGGCGCCGTGCCAATCGCCTCGAGGTCGCGAAAGAGCAGGTCCCAGTCGGCGTAGGGGTGGGAGAAGACGGCCGTCACGACGAGCCCGCTCGGCGAGAGAGTGAGCGAGGAGATCGCACGGTACCCGTCGCTCTCCACGCTCGCCTGGCTCTTCGCGCGCTGCCACCACCAGATGAGGTCCTCCCCGTTGAAGGGGACGCCGTCACTCCAGTTCTGATTCGGCGCGATCGTGTAGCGCACGGTCTCGGGCGTCAGCGAGGTCAGCTCCGCCGACGAGATGGGCCCGTTCTGTCCGGCGAGCGAGCCGTTCGCGTTGGTGACGAACGCCGACGGTCGGACGAGGTCGAGGATGGCGTCGCTCGTGGGCGTGGCGCCGGGGTCGAGGTAGGTGCAGCCGCTAAAGGGGCCGGGCAGCGCGAGCACGAGCGTCCGGGCGTTCTCGTTCGCGTTGATCACCTGGAGCGCTCCCGAGAGGGTCATCGGCACGGCGAGCGTCGCCACGATGAGGAGCGAGAGCACCGCCGCGCGCCTGCCTCGACGCGAGGGCATTGGCGTTACTGAAGGCGTAGGTCGAGGGCCAGCGTGGCGAAAGTGAACACCAGGGCGACCGCGATGGTGATGCGGTCGAGGTTGCGCTCGACGACGGTCGACCCCGTGGCGGCGGCGTTGATCGAGCCGCCCATGAGGTCCGAGATCCCCCCACCCCGACCCGAGTGCAAGAGGACGAGGAAGACCAGCGACACGGCCGCGACCGCCTCAATAGCAATGATTGCCCAGGTAAACATTGGGTCCTCCGATTAGCGCTTTCCAGCGTAGCAGTCGTCGCACGCCCGAAGAATGGCGTGGAACGACTCGGCCTTGAGTGACGCGCCCCCGACGAGGAAGCCGTCGACGCCGCCGTCGCTCACCAGTTGGCTCGCGTTCTCCGCGCTCACCGAACCGCCGTAGAGGACGCGCGATCCGCCGAAACCGAGCGGCCGCAACACCTCTCGCACGAACGCGGTCATCTCGCGCACCTGCTCGGACGTCGCGTTCACGCCGGTGCCGATCGCCCACAGGGGTTCATAGGCGATGGTCACGAGTGGCGCCACGCGTTCCTCGACCCCATTGAGGGCGCTCTCGAGTTGAGCGCGCACGAAGGACTCGTGCTGGTTCCGCCTCGCGAATCTCGAGACGCTCGCCGACGCAGAGGACGGCGTTGAGCCCTGACTCGACCACCGCGCCGCAACGTGGCCGCCACGACTTCGTCGTACATCGCGTAGAGCGTGCGACGCTCGGAGTGACCGACGATGACCCACTCGACGCCGAGGCGTCGCAGCATCGACACACTGACCTCGCCGGTGTGGGCGCCGTGGTCGTTTTCATTCACGTGCTGGGCCCCGAGTGACATCGCGAAGCGCTCGGCGTCAAGCAGCGACGCCACGCTGCGCAGGTCGACGAAGGGCGGGGCGACCACGACGTCCGTGTGCTCCACCGGTTGGTTCTTCAACAGGACACCGACCTGCTGGACGAGGTGGAGCGCCTCGACGAAGTCGAGGTTCATCTTCCAGTTGCCGATGACGAGCGGGCGGTCCATCTAGTTCCAGGGACTCTCGCGCAGCGCCCGAAGACCAGGCAGGTCGCCGTACTCGACGAGCTCGAGCGAGGCGCCGCCACCAGTCGAGACGAAACTGACGGCGCTCTCGAGCCCGTAGCGCGACAGCGCGGCGACGGAGTCTCCCCCGCCGACGACGCTCACGGCCGGCGAGGCGGCGATGGCTCGCGCCACGGCTTCGGTCCCCGCGCCGAAGCGGGGATCCTCGAAGACGCCCATGGGCCCGTTCCAGAGGATGGTGCGCGCGCCAGCGAGCGCGGCCTCGAAGATCTCGATGGTGCCGGCGCCGATGTCGAGTCCGACGTAGTCGTCGGGGACGTCCTCGCCGAAGTCGACCACCCGGTCGTGTCCGCCGTCGGGTCCAAAGGGGGCGCCGACGGCGAGCCCGCGAGCGTCAACGGGAATGAGGATGTTGCCGCCGTCGAGCAGTCGCGCGCACTCGTCGACGAACGCGTCCTCGTAGAGTGATCCCCCGACGTGGCGACCTTCGGCGGCCGCAAACGTGAAGGCCATGCCGCCGCCCACGATCACCACGTCCGCCTTCTCGGCGAGGACGCTGCATGACGCCGAGTTTGTCCTTCACCTTCGCGCCGCCGATCACCGCGATGAACGGCCGCTCGGGTTCGTCGAGGAGTGCCAACAGCGTGCCGACTTCGCGCAGCAGATTCGGCCCGCCCGCACTCGGCACGATCGTCGGGGGCACCATGATCGAGGCGTGGGCGCGGTGCGACGCCCCGAAGGCCTCGTTGACGTAGTAGTCGAAGCCGGCGACGAGCGACTCGCCGAAGGCCCGGTCGTTCGCCTCCTCGCCCGCGTGAAAGCGAAGGTTCTCGAGCAGCTCGACCTCGGGGCACAACTCGTGGAGCCGCGCCCGCAGCGGCGCGACACTGAAGCGTTCGTCGACGCCGTCCCTTGGGCCGCCCGAAGTGGGTACAGGCGACGACCGTGGCCCCGCGATCGAGCAGCGTGTCAAAGAGCGGCACCGCCGCGCGCAGGCGAAAGTCGTCGGTGACCTCGAGGACGCCGTCGACGCTCGGCGACCGGCGCGTTGAAGTCGACGCGCACCAGCACGCGCTTGCCCGCGAGGCTCCCCCAGCGCTCGATCGTGGGGAGAGCGTCGCCCACGCTAGTAACCGACGTAGCGCGCGAGGTCGACGAGCCGGTTGGAGTAGCCCCACTCGTTGTCGTACCAGCCGAAGATCTTCACCAGGCTCTGCGCGTCGTCGATCGGTTGGACCATCGTCATCAACGAGTCGAACGTGCACGAGGCCGGCGTCCCGACGATGTCCGAGGAGACGAGGGGCTCGTCGCTGAAGACGAGGTAGCCCGCCATCGGGCCGCTCGCCGCCGCCGCGCGGAACGCCTCGTTGACCTCGTCGACGGTCGTCGCTCGCGTCGACCGCCGTGAAGTCGGTGATGCTGCCCACCGGCACCGGCACCCGGAGCGACGTCCCGTCGAGGCGACCCTTCATGGCGGCGAGCACGAGGCTCGTCGCGCGCGCCGCGCCCGTCGAAGAGGGCACGATGTTGATCGCTGCGGCGCGAGCGCGGCGCAGGTCCTTGTGGGCGAGGTCGAGGAGGTTCTGGTCGTTGGTGTAGGCGTGGACGGTGGTCATGAGGCCGGCGTCGACCCCGAAGGCGTCGTCGAGCACCTTCACCATCGGCACGAAGCAGTTGGTGGTGCACGACGCGTTCGAGACGACGAAGTGCGTCGCGGGGTCGAAGGTGTCCTCGTTGACGCCCATCACGAACGTGGCGTCGACGTCGCTTGAGGGCGCCGAGATGATCACCCGCTTGCGCGCCCGCGGTGAGATGCTCGCTCGCGGCCTCGCGGGTGGTGAAGAGGCCCGTCGACTCGATCACGACGTCGACGCCGAGCTCGCCCCACGGAAGGTCGGCCGGGTTGCGCTCGGCGAAGACCTTGGATCACGCGACCGCCGACGTGCAGGCCGTCGACGTCGACGCTGACCGGCACGTCGAGCGTCCCCTGGGTCGAGTCATACTTCAAGAGGTGCGCGTTCGTCTCCGGCGGCACGAGGTCGTTGAGCGCCACGACCTCGACGTCGGGGTGCGCCAACGCCGCGCGCAAGAAGCCGCGCCCGATGCGTCCGAATCCGTTCACTGCGACCCGAGTGGCCACGGGGTTCTCCTTCGCTTCGTCGGTCAACTAACCCGGCGCTTCGTCGAGCAGGGCCTTGGACAATTTTTGCACATCGTGCACGAAGCCATTTTCGCCGGTGAGGTCGAGGATCCTCACGGGCAGGGCACAACGGTCGTTCGCGAAGGCCGAGCGCTCGTCCACCAGCACGAGGTCGGGCACGACGCCGTGGCGCTCGAGCGCGTCGACGTGGTCTTGGAGCGTGAAGCCCTCGGTCTCGGGCGGCTGGACGCGCAGATTCGCGACGTAGACGGTCTTCGCGCGGGTACCGGCGAGCGCCTGGGTGATCCCGGGCACGACGCAGGCCGCGAGCACGCTGGTAAAGAGCGAGCCCGGTCCGATCACGACGAGGTCGGCACGCTCGATCGCCTCGACGGCCGCGATGGGCGCCGCCGGGTGGGCCGGCTCGAGCGAGATCCGTCGGATCGACGAGGAGCGCATGATCTCGGTCTGGCCCCGCGTCGGACCGTCCTCGGTGCTCGCCACCAGCACGACGCCCTCGCGGCTCGCGGGCACGATGGTGCCGGTGACCCCCATCGCCTGGGCGACGGCGCGCACCGACTCCTCGAGGTCGCCGGTCGCGTCGATGAGCCCCACCAGCAGGAGATTCCCGACGGCGTGACCGCTGAGTTCACCGACGCTGAAGCGGTGCTCGAAGGAGGCGGCGAGCGGGTTCTCGGGGTCGGCGAGGGCGCCGAGGCACTTGCGCAGGTCGCCCACGGCGGCGACGTTCAGCATCGCGCGCAGGCGCCCCGTCGACCCCCCGTCGTCGGCGACCGAGACGACCCCGGTCACGTCGCCCGTGACGCGCTTGAGGGCGCGCAGCGAGACGGCGGTGCCGTGGCCGCCACCGACGGCGACAACCCTCATCGCGCGAGGTCGCGGTGAAAGACGGCGCTCTCGATCGCCAGGCGGCGACGGATCTCTTCAGCCATGGCCACGCTGCGGTGGCGTCCTCCCGTGCAGCCGATGGCGATCGTGAGGTAGGACTTGCCCTCCGCCGCGAAGGCCGGTATCTGCCACTCGAGCATCCCGACGACGTCGGCGAGGAAGTGCTGGGCCGGCTCGTGCTCGAGCACGTAGCGCGCGACGGGCTCGTCGAGGCCGCTCAGCGGCCGCAACTCGTCGATCCAGTGCGGGTTCGGGAGGAAGCGGCAGTCGAAGACGACGTCGACGTCGCGCGGAATCCCGTAGGCGTAGCCGAAGGTGACGAGCGAGACCCGCAGCGACGCCATCGCGCTCGCGTCCGTGAACGTCTCGACGATCCGGCGACGCAACTGGTTGGTGTTGATCGAGCCGGTGTCGATGACGAGGTCGGCGGCCTCGCGAATCGGCGCGAGGAGGAGGCGCTCTTCGGTGAGGGCGTCCTCCAGGGTCGTCGCCTCGATCGGGTGGCGGCGCCGGTTGCCCTCGAAGCGATGGATGAGCACCTCGTCGGGCGCGTCGAGGAAGAGGATCTTCGCGTGCTCGTGTCGCAGCTTCAGCTCGCGCTCGACGGCGAGCAACGCTTCGGGCCGCACGCCACCGGAGCGGCCGACGATGAAGGCGACACCCGCGTAGTCGTGGGGTCCGCCAGAGACGAGCTCGTCGACTCGCACCACGAGTTCGAGGGGCACGTTGTCGATGACGAACCAACCGATGATCCTCGAGCGCGGCCGCGACCGTCGAGCGGCCCGCGCCCGACATGCCGGTGACCAGGACCACCTCACTCATCGTGCCTATCCTTCGTGGGCCCGGGGACCGCCGGCGCTCGTAGATGATCGTAGAGCCTCGCCGCCACGTCACTCGGCAGGAAGGGGACCGCGTCGAGTTCGTCGGGGGTCGCGCGACGCAGCGCGTCGAGGGACCCAAAGACCTCGAGGAGCCGCTCGCGCCGCGCGGGGCCGAGGCCCTCGACGCCCTCGAGTGACGACGCGACCATCGAGCGTCCGCGCTTGGAGCGGTGGAACGTGATGGCGAAGCGGTGGGCCTCGTCGCGAATGCGTTGGACCAGATAGAGGCTCTCCGATCCGCGCTCGAGGGCGATGGGCTGGGGGCGACCGGGACGAAACAGCAGCTCCTCGCGCTTCGCGAGCGCCGCGAACTCGACTAGTCCCCCGAGCTCGAGCGAGCGCGCCGCCTTTTGCGCGGCGTGGAGCTGTGGCACGCCCCCGTCGATGATGATCAGGTCCGGACGGCGAAACTTGGTGGTCCCTTGATGCTCCTCCCAGTGGGAGAGGCGTCGACGCACCACCTCCTCCATGGCGCCGACGTCGTCGTTTCCGAGCACCTCTTTCACGTTGAAGTGGCGGTAGTCGGACTTGACCGGCAGGGCGTCTTCGAAGACCACCATCGAGCCCACGTAGTTGGTGCCCTGGAGGTGGCTCATGTCGAAGCACTCCATGCGATACGGCGGCTGCTCCAGGCCGAGAGCGGCGCCGAGCTCCTGGAGCGCGCGCGAGCGCACGTTGTGGTCAGCCTGGCGGCGCAGCGAGTCGCGGCTGATCACGGCCCGGGCGTCCTCGATCGCGAGCTCGACCACCCGGCGGCGCTTGCCCCGCTTCGCGACGGCGACCTCGACGGGACGGCCCCGTCGCTCGCTCAAGAACTGGCGCACGAGCGCCGTGGCGAGCGTCTCCTCGCTGACGACGACCACGTCGGGAACCGCCTCCGGGTCGTCGTACATGTCGGTGAGCGCGTTCTCGAAGATCTCGCGGTCGTCCTCGTCCATCGAGCGGTCGACGAGGTGCACCGTGCGACCGATGACCCGGCCGAAGCGCACCCGGAAACGCACCACGGCCGCGCGGGAACCCTCGCTGGCGATGGCGACCACGTCGAGATTCGAGTGGTCGTCTAGCACCACGCTCTGAGAGCCAGCGGCGCGCTCGAGGGCGGCCAGTCCGTCGCGAGCCCGAGCGGCGGCCTCGTAGTTCTGGCTCGCCGACGCCTCGTCCATCTGGCGCTGCAGCCGCCCGCGCAGCTCGCGCACGTCGCCCTCGAAGAACCTGGCCCAGGACTGCGACGAGCTCCTGGTAGCCGACGTCGTCGATCGCGCCGACACACGGTCCCGAGCACTTGCCGATGTCGTAGAGCAGGCAGGGCCGATTGATGCGGTGTTGGTAGTTGAACTTGTGCTTCGAGCACGAGCGCAGCGGAAAGGCCTGGAGCAGCTCGTCCATCGTCGCTCGCACGGCGCGCACGTCGACCGAAGGGGCCGAAGTAGCGCACGCCGCGAAAATGCTGGCCGCGGGTCAGGTAGGGCGCGGCGAAGGGCGTACGCGAGTCAAGCGCCACGAAGGGAAAGCTCTTGTCGTCTTTTAGGCGCATGTTGTAACGCGGCTGGTTCGCCTTGATCAACTCGTTCTCGAGGATGAGGGCGTCGAGTTCGGTCGGGGTGACGATCCACTCGACCGAACTGGCCTCTTCCATCAAGAGCTTGGGTCTTCTCCGAGTGGCCCTCGGTCTTTTGGAAGTAGCTGGCGAGGCGCTGGGCCAGCGACGCGCGCCTTGCCCACGTAGATCACGTCGCCGCGTTCGTTGCGAAAGAGGTAGCACCCGCTCTGACGCGGGATGCCCGATGGCTTCGCGAGCATCAGGGCCGACCGTTGCCGGCGAGCACCTCTTTGAGAACCGTCCCCGTCGCGCTGGCGAGCGCCGCCACGTCTTCGGGCGTGCCCTCGCCGACGACGAGACCCCCGCGGCGCCCACCCTCGGGTCCGAGGTCGATCACCCAGTCGGCGGTCTTGATGACGTCGAGGTTGTGCTCGATGACGAGCACCGTGTTGCCCTGATCGACCAGTCGGTGCAGCACGTCCAGGAGTCGGCTTCACGTCGGCGAAGTGCAGGCCCGTCGTCGGCTCGTCCAGCACGTAGAGGGTGTGCCCCGTCGCGCGTCGTGCCAACTCCGTCGCGAGCTTCACTCGCTGGGCCTCGCCACCAGAGAGCGTCGGCGCTGGCTGCCCGAGCCGCACGTAGCCGAGACCGACGTCGACGAGGCTCTGGATGTGGCGCAGGATCAGCGGCTGGCGCTCGAAGAAGACGAGTGCGTCGGAGATCGACATGTCAAGCACGTCGGCGATGGACTTGCCGCGATAGAGGATCTCGAGGGTCTCCCGGTTGTAGCGCGCTCCGCCGCAGACGTCGCAGTTCACGTAGACGTCGGGCAGGAAGTGCATCTCGATCTTGATGGTGCCGTCACCGGCGCAGGCCTCGCACCGACCGCCCTTCACGTTGAAGGAGAACCGACCCTGCTGATACCCGCGAACCTTCGCCTCCTGGGTCTCGGCGAAGAGCTTGCGAATCTTGTCGAACACGCCCGTGTACGTGGCCGGGTTCGAGCGCGGGGTCCGCCCGATCGGCTGCTGGTCGACGGCGACGACCTTGTCGAGGTTCTCGACCCCGAGGATCGTGTCGTGCTCGGCGACGACGGTCTTCGCGCGGTTGAGCTGGCGTTCGAGCGACGCGAGGAGGATGGCGTTAATTAGCGAAGATTTGCCCGAGCCCGAGACCCCGGTGATCGCGACGAAGTCGCCGAGGGGCACGTCGACGGTGATGTTCTGGAGGTTGTTGGCGCGCGCGCCCTTGATGGTGAGCTTCTTGCCGTCGCCCGCGCGGCGCGACGCGGGCACGGCGATCGACTTCTCGCCCGAGAGGTACTGGCCCGTCACCGATCGCTTGTTCTGCAGGAGCGCCTTGTAGGAGCCCGCGTGCACCACCTCGCCACCGAACTCGCCCGCGCCGGGACCGATGTCCACGACGAAGTCGGCCAGCCGGATCGTCTCCTCGTCGTGCTCGACGACGATGACCGAGTTCCCGAGGTCGCGCAGGCGCTCGAGCGTGGCGATGAGGCGACGGTTGTCGCGTTGGTGCAGCCCGACCGAGGGCTCGTCGAGCACGTAGAGCACGCCGACGAGGTAGCTACCGATCTGGCTCGCGAGGCGTATGCGCTGGGCCTCGCCACCCGAAAGCGTCGCTGACGCACGGCTGAGCGTGAGGTAGTCGAGCCCCACGTTGATGAGGAAGCTCAAGCGCTCCACGATCTCCTTGACCACCTGGTGGGCGATCTTCGTCTCGCGTTCGGTGAGCGTGAGTTGGTCGAAGTACTCGAGGGCCTCGTCGATGGTCATCGCGCTCACCTGGGCGATGTTGTGCTGGTGCACGCGCACCGCCAGCACCTCGGGGCGCAAGCGTTGTCCGTGGCAGGTGGTGCACTCGACCTCGCGCATGTACTGCTCAGCCTGTTCGCGCGACCAGTCGCCGTCGGCCTCGTTGCGCTTGCGCTCGAGCCACTCGACGATGCCGTTGTAGGTCGTCTCGTAGGTACGAACCTTCCCGTAGCGGTTGCGGTACTTCACCGGCACCGACCGCTTGTCCACGCCGTAGAGGACGAGCTTGCGGTCCTTCGCCCGCAGCTTCTTCCACGGCGTGTCGACGCTGAAGTCGCCGAGCGTGGCGATCCCCGCGATGAGTCGCTCGAAGTACTTGAATCGTGCGCCGGCCCACGGCGCGAGCGCGCCCTCGGCGAGGCTCAGGGTGTCATCGGGCACCACGAGCTCGGGGTCCACCTCGAAGCGCGTGCCGAGCCCGGTGCATACCGGGCAGGCGCCGTAGGGCGAGTTGAAGGAGAAGTCACGTGGCGCGAGCTCGGCGAAGCTGAGTCCGCAGTCACTGCAGGCCATCTTCTCGGAGAACTGGGCCATCTCATTCGTGTCGAGGAAGAGGAACTTGACGACGCCCTTGGTGAGCTTGAGCGCCGACTCCACCGACTCGGTGAGACGCTGACGGTTCGTCGACTTCACGCTCAGGCGGTCCAGCACGACGTCGATCGTGTGCTGCTCGTAGCGAGCAAGGTTGAGCGTGTCGCGCTCGCTCAGCTCCATCACCACGCCGTCGACCCGCACGCGGGAGAAGCCCTGGCCGGCGAGCTCGTTGAGCAGGGTGCTGTACTCCCCCTTGCGTCCCTCGACGACCGTCGCGAGGACCAGGAACCGCTCGCCGTTGGGACGATCGAGGACCTGGTCGACGATCGCCTGGGGGGTCTGGCTGGTGATCGGCTTGCCGCAGTTCGGGCAGTACGGTACGCCGATGCGGGCGAACAGGAGCCGCAGGTAGTCGTGGATCTCGGTGATCGTGCCCACCGTCGAACGGGGGTTCCGCGACGCGGTCTTTTGGTCGATCGAGATGGCCGGGGAGAGTCCCTCGATGAACTCGACGTCCGGCTTGTCCATCTGTCCGAGGAACTGGCGCGCGTAGGCCGACAGGCTCTCGACGTAGCGGCGCTGGCCCTCGGCGTAGATGGTGTCAAAGGCGAGCGAAGACTTGCCCGACCCGCTGAGCCCGGTAAAGACGACGAGCTGGTCACGCGGGATCTCCACGGACAGGTTTTTCAGGTTGTGGACGCGTGCGCCTTGGACCCGAATCGACTTAGACATAGGGGGAATCTACCGGTTCGCCCACCTCGATCGGGCCGTCGGAGGGCTCGACGACCTGGCGCTGGAGCGTCTGGAGGGTGTCGCGCAATACCGCCGCCTCCTCAAAGCGCAACTCGCTCGCGGCGAGCAGCATCGCGTCCTCGACGCGCGCGATCTCGAGGCTGAGATCGTCAGGCAAGGAGGTCGTCGAGCGAGGAGATGCCGTGCACCTTCGAGGTCACCTCGCGAGGCGATTCGCTGCGCAGGCGGTTCAAAATGTCCGCCACGTTCTTCATCACCGTCTTGGGTTCGATCCCGTTCTCGGCGTTAAAGGACGATCTGGAGGAGTCGACGCCGCTCGGTCAGTGAGATCGCCGCGCGCATCGAGTCCGTCATCTGATCGGCGTAGAGCACCGCCTGGCCGTTTGAGTTGCGGGCCGCACGACCGATGGTCTGGATGAGTGCGCTACGGCTGCGCAAGAAGCCTTCCTTGTCGGCGTCGAGGATCGCCACCAGTGAGACCTCGGGCAGGTCGAGTCCCTCGCGCAGCAGGTTGATCCCAACCAGGATGTCGAACTCGCCCAATCGCAGCGAGCGAAGGATCTCGATGCGCTCGATGGTGCCGATGTCGCTGTGCAGGTACTGGACCCTGTAGCCGGCCTTCGTGAGGTACGTGCGTCAGGTCCTCGGCCATGCGCTTCGTGAGCGTGGTGATGAGCACGCGCTCGCCACGGGCGACCACCTCGTCGAGACGACGGCGAAGGTCATCGATCTGGTTCTTTGTCGGCACCACCATCACCTCGGGATCGACGAGGCCCGTCGGGCGGATCACCTGCTCGACGATCTGGTCGGAGTGCTCGATCTCGTAGGGTCCGGGCGTCGCCGAGACGAAGACCATCTGCGGCACGAGGTCCATGAACTCGTCGAAGTTGAGCGGACGGTTGTCGAGGGCGCTCGGCAGCCGGAAGCCGTGCTCGACCAGGGTCTCCTTGCGCGAGCGGTCTCCGGCGTACTGGCCGCGCACCTGGGGTACCGCGACGTGTGACTCGTCGATCACGACGAGGAAGTCCGACGGGAAGTAGTCGAGCAGCGTGAAGGGCCGCTCGCCGCGGCTCCTTCCGTCCAGGTGGGCCGAGTAGTTCTCGATGCCCGCGCAGACGCCGGTCTGCTCGAGCATCTCGAGGTCGTGCTCGGTGCGCGAGCGCAGCCGCTGCGCCTCGAGGAGCTTGCCCTGGGCTTGGAAGAGCGCCAACTGTTCGGCCAATTCGGTCCTCGATGCCCCGACACGCACGCTGGAGCGTCGCGAGGCTGGTCGCGTAGTGCGAGGCCGCGAACAAGGTGAACTCGTTGACCTTGCCGTGGCTCTCCTGGGTGACCGGGTTGAAGAAGGAGATCTCCTCGATGACGTCGTCGAAGAAGGAGACCCGCACGGCTTCGTTGCTGTAGGCGGGTTGGACCTCGAGGGTGTCGCCCTTCATGCGAAAGAGTCCGCGGTCGAGTACGAGCTCGTTGCGGCTGTACTGCATCTCGACGAGCCGACGCAACAGAGCGCGCTGGTCGAGACGCTGGCCAACCTCGAGAGGCAGCATGCGCTCGCGGTACTCGATCGGCGAACCCAAGCCGTAGATGCACGACACCGACGCGACGACGACCGTGTCACGTCGGGTCAACAGTGAGGAGGTCGCCGCGTGGCGCAGCCGGTCGATCTCCTCGTTGATCGAGCTGTCCTTCTCGATGTAGGTGTCCGTACGCGGAATGTAGGCCTCGGGTTGGTAGTAGTCGTAGTACGAGACGAAGAACTCGACGCGGTTCTGAGGCAACATGTCGCGCAGCTCCGAGGCGAGCTGCGCCGCCAAGGACTTGTTGGGTTCGAGGATGAGCGTCGGTCGCTGCACCTGTTCGACGAGCCACGCGATGGTCGCGGTCTTGCCACTGCCGGTGATCCCCTCGAGCGTCTGGTACCGCAGGCCGTCCTCGACACCTTGGGCGAGTGCGGCGATGGCCTGGGGCTGGTCGCCCGCCGGTTGGAAGGGCGACTCGACGAGGAAGTCCGTCACGCGAGGCCACTCTCCACGAGCGCGGCGTCGAGCTGGCCGTAGAGGTCCTCGATCGTTCCCTCGTTCCAGATCGCCCGATCAGCGAGCGCGAGGCGCTCCTCGTTGGTCATTTGCGCGTCGAGGCGCGCCCGAGCGTCCGTCTCCTCGTAGCCGCGCTGCGTGCGCAGCCGCTCGAGCGCCGTGTCGGGGCTCACCAAAATCGCCCAGACCTCGTCGAGGTGAAACGCCGCGCGGTGCTCGGGCCGGTAGAGGGGCAGCAACGACAAAGGCCGCGCGGCCCTCCGCGCCGTCCAGTTCGGCGGCGATCGCCTCACCGATGTAGCCGTGCGTGATGCTGTTCAACCGGCGCAACGCACTCTCGTCGTGAAAGACCACGTCGGCGAGGAAGCGTCGATCGATCTCGCCGTCCTCGCCCAGCACCGCGGAGCCAAACGCGTCCCGGAGTGCGATCCACGCCGGCTCGCCCTTCGCGACGACAGCCCGGGCGATCTCGTCGGCGTCGATAACCGCGTAGCCGAGCGCGGCGAGTCGCGCGCCGACGGCGCTCTTCCCAGCGCCGATCCCGCCGGCGACGGCGACTCTTCTCACGGGTCCACGGTACTCATCGCCTCTCACATCCCACTCCGCGGAACACCGCCGCCAACACCCGATTGGCGTGAGTTAGAAATGTTCCTACAGGTCCTACTGGGGGAACGTTGGCGCGATATCTGCTGAGGCGGCTGGTCATGCTCATCGCCGTCGTCTTCGTGATCTCGGTCGGGGCCTTCTACCTCATCCACCTGCTGCCAGGCGATCCGGCCGTCGTCATCCTTGGCGCCGGTGCGTCGCCGGCCAACCAGGCCAAGCTCTTCACCCAGCTCGGACTCAACCGGCCGATTCTCGAGCAGTACTTCGTCTGGATCAACAACGTGTTGCACGGCAATCTTGGGACGTCCTTCATCTCACAGACCTCGGTGTGGAGCACGATCAAAGCGGCGCTGCCGATCGACCTCGAGATCATGGTCATCAGCCAGATCCTGGCTTTCGCCACTGCCATCCCGACGGCTATGCGAAGCGCTCGTAAACCCGACGGCGTGCTGGATCGAATCCTTGGCGCGGGCAGCTTCACGTTGCTGTCGATCCCGTCATTCGTCATCATCGTCGTGCTGGTCCTCGTCGTCGCCATCAAGTTCGGCGTGCCCCACACGGGTGTCTCGTCCTACGCTTCGCTCGGTACCGACTGGATCACCAACCTCGAGAGCCTCGCACTCCCGTCGATCACCCTGGCCATCGGCAGCTTCGTCATCTACTACCGCGTGCTGCGCAGCGACCTCATCGCTACGTTGCAGGAGGAGTTCATCACGATGGCGCGCTCGAAGGGCATCAGCCAGCGGCGCATCATGTGGGGTCACGCCTTTCGGCCGTCCTCGGTGTCGCTGCTCGGTACCGCGGGCGTGAACATCGGTGGACTATTGGCGGGCGGCTTCATCGTGCAGTACCTCCTTAGCATCCCCGGCCTTGGCTACCAGTTGATCGCCTCGATCGGACGCAGCGACTACCTGGTCGTCCAGGGCATCGTGCTCGTGGTGTCGGTCGGGGTAATACTCATCAACTTCGCCTTCGACCTGCTCATCAACTTCGTCGACCCGAGGATCAGCCGTGAGTAGCTCGATGTACGTCAATGAGTTGGTCGAGGAGGTATCGGTCCACGATCGTCCGGAGCGACAGCGACGCCTCGGCGTGCTCTTTTGGATCTGCGTGGGCTACCTCGTCCTCAACGTGTTGGCCGCCATCCTCGCCAACGTCCTGCCGCTACCGAACCCGCTCATCCAGAACTACAGCGCTCTCAACCTTGGGCCATCGTTGCACCACTTGCTCGGCACCGACGATCTCGGGCGCGACATCTTCTCGCGCGTCGTCTTTGGTTCGCGGGTCTCGATCGAGGTGAGCCTCGGTTCGATCGCCATTGGCTTTGGGATCGGCGCGCCACTCGGCATGCTGGCTGCGTACCGGCGCGGACGGTTCGACCTCATTCTCTCTACCGTGATGTACGTCTTCCTCGCCTTCCCCGCGATCATCGCCACGATCGCGGTGCTCTCGTTCTGGACGCCGCGTTCGTTGCCCAAGATCATCGTCGTCATCGGTCTCGCCTCGATCCCCCTCGTCTTTCGGGTTATACGCAGCGCGACGATGAACATCGCCACCAAGGACTACGTCATCGCGGCGAAGGTCCAGGGCGCGTCCGATCGGCGGATCCTCCTCAGGGAACTGCTACCCAACGTCGCGCCTATCGGCGTCTCGTTCCTTCTGGTGGGCATCGCCACGGTCGTCACGCTCGAGGGCGCGCTCGCCTTCCTCGGACTCTCGGTCAGCCCACCCACGCCCTCGTGGGGCAACATGATCAACGAGAGCCTGTCGATCCTTCAGCAGAACCCGTGGCTCGCGATCTTTCCCTCCCTCGCCA
Organism: uncultured Acidimicrobiaceae bacterium; assembly: GCA_963823815.1. Lineage (GTDB taxonomy): Bacteria > Actinomycetota > Acidimicrobiia > Acidimicrobiales > RAAP-2 > RAAP-2. The sequence goes on along the minus strand of CAWGMU010000001.1, from coordinate 227,034 downwards.
TGTGCCTCTTCCTGCTCTGCCTCAACTTCATCGGTGACCGCCTTCGCTCGCACTTCGACGTCACCGAGGCGAAGCTGTGAGCGACCAGAAGCTCCTCGTCGTACGAGACCTGCGGGTACGTTCGACACTCCTCAGGGTCCTCTCGTCGCGGTGGGCGGCGTCTCCTTCGACCTCGACCAGAACGAGACGTTCGGCATCGTCGGGGAGTCGGGATCTGGCAAGACGGTTCTCTCGCGCACCGATCATGGGACTCCAGCCTCGCGTGAACGTCGAGGTGAGTGGTTCGGTGCGACTCAACGGCTTCGAGATCGTCGGCGCGAGCGAGCGGGCCAAGCGCGAGATCTGGGGACTGCAGGTCGCCATGATCTTCCAGGATCCGATGACCTCGCTGAACCCGGTGATGCGGATCGGCCGCCAGATCGACGAGATCCTGCGGGTCGACTCGGCATGGATCGACGCAGACGCCAAGGCACGCGCGATTGAGCTGCTCGAGCTCGTCGGTATTCGTTCGCCGTCCGAGCGCTATAACGTCTTTCCCGGGCAGCTATCCGGAGGCATGCGCCAGCGCGTCGTCATCGCGATCGCCCTCGCGGGCTCGCCCTAGTTGCTGATGGCCGACGAGCCGACGACCGGGCTCGACGTCACGATCCAGGCCCAGATCCTCAACCTGCTCGACGAGCTGAAGGAGAGGCTCAAGATGTCGGTCATCCTCGTCACCCACGACCTCGGGGTCGTCGCGACGCGCACCTCGCGGATCGCCGTCATGTACGCCGGGCGGATCGTCGAGACCGGCACGACCCGCGACGTCTTCGCACGCCACCGCATGCCCTACACCCGGGCGCTCCTCGAGGGCTCACCCAAGGTCTCAAACCCGTCGCACACGCGGCTACTCGCGATCCCCGGGCGCCCGCCGAACCTGCTCGACCTGCCCCGAGGCTGCGCTTCGCGCCGCGGTGCGAGCTACGCGACGACCAGTGCCGAGAGGAGCGACCCGAGCTCGAACCCGCGAACGAACCGGGCCACACCTTCGCGTGCTGGAACCCGCTGCCGGTGACCGAGGGGGCGAGCTGCGTGAGCGACGACACGCCGCTCCTTCGGGTCCGCGACCTTGACGGTCACCTTCACGAGCCACCGCCGAACGCTTAGCGCGGTCGCCGGGGTCAGCTTCGACATCTTCGAGGGCGAGACACTCGGGCTCGTCGGCGAGTCGGGTTGCGGCAAGTCGACCACCGGCAAGGCGCTCATGCGCATCGTCGAACCGACGAGCGGCTCCATCGAGCTCGAAGGCGTCGAGCTCACGAACGTGAGTCGGGCCCGGCGCTGCGCCGGTGCGCGCACGAAGCATGCAGATGATCTTCCAGGATCCCGATCAGCTCGCTCAATCCTCGACGCCGCGTGAAAGATATCGTCGCCGAGCCGCTCGACTGCTGGAAGACCGTCGAGGGCGCCGAGCGCGACGCGCTGGTCAGCGATCTGCTCAAGCAAGGTCGGCATCGACCCCGCGGTCTTCGGCAACCGCTACGCGCGACAGTTCTCCGGTGGGCAGTGCCAGCGCATCGCCATCGCGCGCTCGCTCGCCATGCGACCGAAGCTCCTGATCTGCGACGAGATGGTCTCGGCGCTCGACGTCTCGGTCCAGGCGCAGATCCTCAACCTGCTCGAGGACCTCAAGGCCGAGTACGGCCTCACGCTGCTCTTCATCGCCCACGACCTCGCGGTCGTGAAGAACGTCTCGGACCGCGTCGCGGTCATGTACCTCGGCAAGCTCTGCGAGATCGGACCGTCGGACACCCTCTACGAGTCGCCCGACGCACCCCTACACGAAGTTCCTGCTCGGCGCGGCGCTCGAGGCCGACCCCGACGCGCCCGCCCACTTTGAGGTGCTCGGCGGCGAGCCGCCGAGCCCGATGCGCCCACCGAGCGGGTGCCGGTTCCGAACGCGCTGTCCGAACGCCACGGAGAAGTGCGCCGCCGAAGAGCCACAACTCGTCGAGATCGCGCCTGGCCACCAGGTGGCCTGTCACTACCCGCTCTCCACCTTGGCGCGCCGCTAGCGCCGCACCGGGAGTCGCCTACGCGTCTGGCGTCTCGTCCTCGGGAGCTCGCGTCGCTCGGCGTCTGGTCGGCGGCGGTCGCCTCGATCGGCGCCGCCTCCGTGGCGGTCGCGCTCGACCGGCGTAGCGTCGGCCGGTCGCCCTCAGTCACCTCGTCCGGGGACTTGGTCGACGACCTCGGTCGGCGTACTCGGCCCAGGCGGCCTGGGCCTCGGTCTCGGGGGTGAACTCGCCGTACTCGATGCGCGCCGATGTAGTTGCCCTCGTCGTCGTAGGCGTGAGCTGCCGAAGGCCTCGCGGTACTCCTCGGAGACCTCGCCACCCTCGGCGGCCTGCTTGATCGAGAGGCTGATGCGCCGACGCGCGGTGTCGAGCTCGATGATCTTGACCCAGAGCTCCTCGCCCGGCGGTGACGACCTGGTCGGGCGACTCGACGTGGTGGGCGGCCATCTCCGAGATGTGCACCAGGCCCTCGATGCCCTCGCCCACCTGGACGAAGGCGCCGAAGGGCACGAGCTTGGTGACCCGTCCGTAGACGAGCTGGTCGACCGCGTGGCTGTCGGCGAAGACCTGCCACGGGTCGGACTGGGTGGCCTTCAGCGAGAGCGAGATGCGCTCCTTCGCGAAGTCCACGTCGAGCACCTCGACGTCGACCTCGTCGCCGACGGCGACGACCTGACTCGGGTGGTCGATGTGCTTCCAGCTGAGCTCCGAGACGTGGATGAGCCCGTCCATGCCCCCGAGGTCGACGAAGGCGCCGAAGTTGACGACCGAGGAGATGACGCCGTGGCGACGCTCGCCGGGCTTGAGGTTCGAGAGGAAGTCCCCGCGCTGCTCCTTCTGGGTCTCCTCGAGCCAGGCGCGACGCGAGAGGACCACGTTGTTGCGGTTGCGGTCGAGCTCGATGATCTTCGCCTCGACGGTCTTGCCGATGTAGGGCTGGAGCTCGCGAACGCGGCGCAGCTCGACGAGTGACGCGGGCAGGAACCCGCGCAGGCCGATGTCGACGATGAGTCCGCCCTTCACGACTTCGATGACGACACCCTTCACGACCTCGTCGCGGTTCTTCAGCTCTTCGATGTTGGCTCCAGGCCTTCTCGTACTGGGCGCGCTTCTTGGAGAGGACGAGGCGTCCTTCCTTGTCCTCCTTCTGGAGGACCAGGCACTCGACGCGCTCGCCCATCGAGACGATCTCGGAGGGGTCGACGTCGTTGCGAATCGAGAGCTCGCGCGCCGGGATGACGCCCTCGGACTTGAAGCCGATGTCGAGCAGGACCTCGTCGTGGTCGATCTTCACGACCGTGCCGGTCGACCAGGTCGCCGTCTTCGAACTCGAGGACGCTGTCGCCGACGAGGGTGGCGAGGTCGGTGCCGACCAGGTCGTCTTCGGTGATGACGCGCGGAACGTAGTTTCCGTCTTCGTCAAAGGTGCCCATCTGCTGGGAGGAGAGGAGGCTGGTGCCGTCCGACATGCGTACTTCTTTCATACGACCACACCGGGGTCAGACTAGACAATAGGGATCGGGTCTCCGGTGCAAACCCGACTGTATCAGCTCTAGCACGGCGCGTCGGCCTAGCCCTTGGCGGCGGCCCAGTTCTCGCCCCAGTGCAGCGTGACCTCGAGCGGCACGCTCAGCGACGCGGCGTTGCTCGAGCGCGTCGAGCATGATCGGCCTCGACGCGCTCCTGCTCCTGCGGCGGCGCCTCGACGAGCGACCTCGTCGTGGACCTGGAGGATCAGTCGCGCCTCGAGGCCGTCGGCGCGCGAGCGCGCGGTCGAGGCGCACCAGCGCGGACTTGAAGATGTCGGCGGCGAGACCCTGGATGCCCGCGTTCATCGCCTGGCGCTCGGCGGCGTGGCGTTGCGGCCCGGTCGCCGTCGCGAGGTCGGGGAACGGACGGATCCGGCCGAACTCGGTGCGCGAGTAGCCCTTGGTTGCGGATGTCCTTCACGACGTGCGTCCATGTAGGGGCGCAGCGCTCGGGAACCCGTCGAAGTACTTGTCCATGATCTCTTCGCGCGGCGCGACCGGTCAGCCCGAGTCGCCGGCTGAGCCCGAAGGCCTCCATCCCGTAGGCGAGGCCGTAGGAGACGGCCTTCGCCCGCTCGCGCTGCTCGTGTCGTGACCTCGTCGGGCGTCGACGCCGAAGACCGACGCCGCGATCAGTGCGGTGCACGTCCTCGTGCGAGGCGAAGGCCGCGAGCAGTCCCTGGTCCTGGGAGAGGTGCGCGAGGATGCGCAGTTCGATCTGGTTGTAGTCCGAGACCGCCAGCAGCCAGCCCTCGGTCGGCACGAAGGCGTAGCGGAAGCGTCGTCCTTCGGTGCGAGCGTACGGGGATGTTGTGGAGGTTCGGGCTCTCCGAGGAGAGCCGGCCGGTGCGCGCGACGGTCTGGTGAAACGTCGCGTGGATGCGCCCGTCGGGCTGGACCGCGTCGATCAGCGGCGCCCCGTAGGTGCCGCGCAGCTTGTCGACCTCGCGGTAGCGCAGGATCAGGGCGACGATCGTGTGCTCGTCCTCGGATCGCCTCGAGGCTCGCCGGCGTCGGTCGAGTAGCCCGGACTTCGATCTTCTTGCCGTGCGTGAGGCCCAGCTCGTCGAAGAGCACGGTCTGGAGCTGCTGGGGCGAGTTGACCTTGAACTCGTGGCCGGCGACCTTTTGAATCTGGCCCGTCGAGCGACGCGGCCTCCGTCCGCGAACTCCTCGGCGATGCGTGCGCAGCAGGTCGACGTCGACGCGGATGCCGCGGGCCTCCATGCGCCCGAGCACCATCACGAGCGGCAGTTCGATCTGTTCGTAGACGACGCTGCAGCTCCCACTGGGCGATCTCGGCGCGCAGGTACGTCGCGCAATCGCGCGATCAGCGGCACGTCGTGGTCGAGGGTCTCGTCGCTCGTCGGGCCGTCGAAGAGCGACGGCGACGCGTCGGCGATCGTCTCGCCGAGGAAGCGCTGGGCCACCTCGGCCAGTTCGTAGCGCCCGCTGTTGGAGTCGAGCAAGAACGGCCATGATCGCGGTGTCGTCCGCCGGCTCGAGGATGACGCAGTCCACCTTCGTCGGCCGCAGCGATAGAGCGCCTTCACGTCGTGGCCGGCGACGCGTGCCGTCTCGGCGACGCCTGCGAGGAGCGTCGCTCACGTCACAGAGCGCCACGATGCGCCCTTCTCGGCATCGAGCACCGCGGCGCGCTCGTGCTGATAGGCGACGACCGGCGTCGATTGGTCGTCTCGAGCACCGTCGCCGAGGGAGCCCGCCCGGACCTTCAGCGCCTTGCGCGCGTGGCACCGCGCGCGCGAGCTGCGCATCGACGGCGTCGGCCGTCACTAGCCGGCGTCGCCCAGGAGACCCTCTTTCATGAGTTTGAGCGATGCGCGCGCGCATCCGAGTTCATCTCGAAGCGCTCGAAGAAGGCGTCGACCTCGGCTCGGTCCCAGCCGCCGAGGGTCAGGTCGTGCAGAGTGACCAGTCGAGCGGCACGTCGCGCATGAGCCGCATGACCCGCTCGTTGTTGCGCGCGCGCTCCTCGTAGGCGGCCAGGTTCTCGCGGAGCTTCGGCGTTAGCGTCGTCGAGATGCGCGTAGAGGTCGTCCAAGTCGCGGTACTGGGTGAAGAGCTTCGCCGCCGTCTTCTCCCCCACGCCCGGGCACGCCGGGCAGGTTGTCCGAGGTGTCGCCGCGCAAGGCGGCGAGGAGCGGGTAGCGGCGCGCCTCGACGCCGCACGCTCGAAGATCCCGGCCTCGTCGTAGAGCGAGTAGTCCGAGACGCCCGCGCCGGTTGTAGAGCACCTCGGACGTAGGGGTCCTCCACCAGCTGGAAGGCGTCGCGGTCCCCCGTGACGACGACGACGGGCAGCTCGGTCGTCGCGGCCCCAGGTCGCGAGCGTCGCGAGTACGTCGTCGGCCTCGAAGCTGCGCGACGCCGACGACCGGTATGTGCAGCATCTCGCAGATCGTGCGAATGAGGTCGAACTGCGGCTCGAGCTCGGGCGGGGTCTCGGCGCGGCCGCCCTTGTAGTCCTGCGTCATCTCGTCGCGAAAGGTGCCGCCAGGTAGGTCGAAGGCGACGGCAACGGATGCGCGGACGCTGGGTGCGCACGAGCGAGACGCAGCATCGAGGCGAAGCCGTGGAGAGCGTTCGTGACCAGTCCCGCGGACGTCGGATGTCGGTCGGCAGAGCGAAGAAGGCGCGAAAGGCGAGCGACATCCCGTCCGAGAAGAATGACCGCGCGTTCGTCGTCACCTCAGCCAACGAATTCGCCCTTCAAGATCTGCTGGGCGACGTCGCGCATGCGCGTGCGGGCGCGCATGGCGGACTGCTGAATGATCTCGAAGGCCGCCGGCTCGTCCATGCCCCGCTCGGCCATGAGCATCTCCTTCGCACGCTGGACGATCTCGCGGGTCTCGATCTTGTCCTCGGCACTCGGCGCGTCGCGCGGATCGGGGGTTCGCTCGACGGATTGAGGATCGACGCGAGCTTCGGGAGGATCTCGCTCGAACGAAACGGCTTCACCAGGTACGCCGCGACGCCAGCGTCGCGCGCGCTCTCGATGAGAGTCCGCTGGCTGAAGGCGGTGAGGAGCACGACCACGGTCGAGGAACCCTTCAGCGCTGGGCGACCTCAATGCCGTCGAGACCGGGCATCTTCACGTCGAGCAGCGCGAGATCGGGCTCGTGAGTCCTTGATGAGGGCCAGCGCGTCGTCCCCTCGAGTGGCCTCGCCCACGACGAGGTAGCCGTCGCCCTCGAGGATCTCCTTGAGGTCCAGTCGGATGATCGACTCGTCGTCGGCGATGACGACGCGCTTATCCACGATCCTCCTTCGGCGACCATTCGCGCAGCAACTCGTCGCGCGCACGGACCAATTCGCGTACCTCGTTCGACGCGCGCTTCATCTCGACGTTGGCCACGGCGACGTGGCGAGCGAGCTCCTCGTACTCCTTGGACTGCAGTGGGGTTTCCGAGACCAGCGCCCGGATCCTCGCGTCGTCGAGGGCGTCGTTCCAGACCGCGACCTGCTCTTCGAGCACGTCCAGGCTCTCGCGGGCCTGGTCAGCTGCCGCTGGACGTCCTCCAGGCGGCGTTTCACGAGGCGAGAACTCATGGCGTGAGTCTACGGCGGTCCCCTCAAAGTCCACCAGAGCGCCTCGGACCGCATCGAGCACACTCGCGGCCGGTTCGACGCCAAAGCTCATCGACGTCTCCTCCACCTCGATCGCTCCGTCGCGCAGCGCGACCGTCGTCGAGGTCGCTCGGCTCGCTGATGCAGTGTTGGCGAGCGTTCGATTGACACGGCGAGCGAACGGCGATTCGAAGAAGCCGCCGAGGTAGACCCGAAGAGCCGAGCTCGTTGCGCCTTGGCGACGAGCAAGCGCGTGTTGGCGAGGCCCCCAACGCGAGCCGGCTTCACGCACACCACGCCCGCGGCCTCGTGGCGCGCGATCTGGGACAGGTCGCGAAGCGTGCGCACGCCTTCGTCGATGCTGAGCGGCACGTCCAGTCGCGAGGCGAGGCGCGCGTGGTCGACGATGTTGCCGACGTCGAAGGGCTGTTCGACCGCACTGATCGTGGCGACCTCGCCGATCTGGTCGCACCTGATGGAGGACGTCGTTGTCTGAACGCGCGGAACAGTTGAAATCGAGCAGTACCGGAACCTTCAACGTGGCCACGTGTTCGAGCGTCCGCCGGTTGCAGCTGTCCGGGTGCGGTCTTCAAGCGCACCCGTTCGACGTCGTCGTCGACCCACTCAGCACCGTTGTCGAGCAGCGAGTAGGTCGTTTGGCGCGGGGTCCGTCCACACGGGGCCCAGAGCTGCTCGAGCGTGCGCGAACACAGGCGCAACTCTCGGTCCAGCACCGCCATCTCAATGAGCGCCGCGGCGACGTTGCTTGCCGGCGTCGCTGCCGAGAGCCGAGCAACGCGATTCCAGCGATGGCCAGTCGCCTTCGCGCTCGATGACGTCGCGCAGTTGGCGCAGCGCTCGACGAAGGGCGTCAAGGACTTCGTCAACGCTCGGGTCACCATTCAGGCTCAACGGTTGGGGTGCGACCTCGCCGAAGCCCGCGACGCCGTTGTCCTCGAGGCGAAGGTAGAGGCGCGTTCGTTCGACGTGCTCCTGGCCACTCGCTAGAACCGACCGCGCCAGCACGACGTCGTTGTCGGAACAGCGTTGCGTCCATTACACCAACATACGGCGACTGCTACCGTGGTCGCCGGGCCCGGATGGCGGAATTGGCAGACGCGGAGGCCTCAAAAGCCTTTACTCGAAAGGGTGTGTGGGTTCGAGTCCCACTCCGGGCACCAGTTCGCACTGTTACCTTTAGGGCGTGACGCACCGTTTCAACCAAGGGTTTCGCGACGACGTCGTCGCGCTCTTTCCCGGCCAGGGATCGATCACGGTCGGCGCTGGACTCGGTTGGACCGACTCGCGTCACTGGAAACTGGTGAAGCACGTGAGCGACGCCGCCGACCTCGACGTCGCCGCGCTCCTCACGACGGCTCGCGAGGAGGAAGTCGTGCGCACCGACCAGGCGCAACTGGCTACCTTCGCGCTCTCCCTGGTCGGCTACCACGAACTGCTCGATCTCGGGGCTCGTCCGCGCTACCTGCTCGGCCACAGTCTCGGGGAGTTCACGGCGCTCGTCGCCTCCGGTCTGCTCGGCCTCGACGAGGGCGCGCGGCTCATCGCCGTGCGCGGTGCGGCGATGGCGCGCGCCGCCGCAGCGCGCGAGGGCTCCATGGTCGCGATGATGGGCGGCGACGAGGACGCACGACGGGTTCTCGAGGGGCTCAGCGACGTCTGGGTCGCCAACATCAACGGCACGGGCCAGATCGTCGTGAGCGGTACTCGCGCCGGGCTCGACGACCTGCTCGATCGTCATCGCGACCTCGGCTGGCGCCGGGCAACTCCACTTCCCGTGGGCGGCGCCTTCCACTCGCCGCTGATGGCTCCCGCGCAGGCCGAACTCGACGCGGCGCTCGAGCGTACCGAGTGGGGCGCGACCGAGCACGTCCTCATCTCGAACGTCGACGCGCAGAGCTCACTACGCTCCCGAGGAGTGGCGCGGACTGCTGCGCCGCCAGCTCACCTCCCCGGTCGAGTTCCTCGACGCGACGCTCGCGTTGCCGTCAAGCGTTCAGGTGAGCGTGGAGATGCCCCCCGGTGCCGTCCTCACGGGCCTCACCAAGCGCATCCGCCCCTTCGAACGCCAGATCGCCCCGGCCAACCTTCGCGAGCTACAGGAGAGCGCCCCATGAGTCGACACGTCATCGTCACCGGCGCCAGCCGCGGTATCGGCGCCGCGATCGCCGAGCACTTCATCGCCGAGGGCGACGACGTCGTCGCGTTGTCGCGTTCGGGCGACGCTCCTGAAGGTTGCCGTCGCGCCCTCGCGATCGACGTGACGGACTCGGCGGCGCTGAACGACGCGGTGAAGTCGGCCGTCGAGAGTTTGGGCCGGTCGACACCGCCGTCGCGAACGCGGGAATCACGCGCGACGGGATCGCCTTGCGAATGTCCGACGAGCAGTGGCGGGAGGTCCTCTCGACCAATCTCGACGGCGCCTTCTACACCGCGCGCGCCGTGCTCGCGTCAATGGTGCGCGCACGGCGAGGATCGCTGATCTTCATCGGCTCGGTCTCTCCCTTTATGGGCGTTCCGGGCCAGGCCAACTACTCGGCCGCGAAGGCCGGACTGGTCGGACTGGCGCGATCCCTGGCGAGAGAGGTTGCCTCGCGCTCGATCACCGTCAACGTCGTGACGCCGGGGTTCATCGACACCGACATGACGAGCGCACTCGCCACCGCCGACGCCATGACGGCGATGATTCCGCTCGGCCGCGTGGGCGCACCAAGCGACGTCGCGGGCGTTGTTGGGTTCCTCGCCAGTAACCAGGCGCGCTACATCACGGGCGCCGTCATCGCGGTCGACGGCGGCCTCGCGCTCGGGCTGTAGTCGTCTCGTCGGGCGGGTCCATTGGGTACGATGGGACGACCGATTAAAGGGGTAGCACCATGGACCGCAACGAAGCCTTAGCGAAGTTCACCGAAGACACCGTCGAGGTGTTGGCCGTTGACCCGTCGCAAGTAACCCTCGAAGCGTCCTTCAGCGACGACCTGGGCGCGGACAGCCTTGACCTGGTCGAACTCGTCATGGCCCTCGAGGAGACGTTCGACATCGAGGTCGCCGAGGACGAACTGAAGGAGATCAAGACCGTCGGCGAGGCCTTCGACCTGATCTACGCCAAGCTGTAGTGCACGTTGCGCTCACTCCCTCGGGGCCCGTCGCGGGCCGCCGAGTCGCCGTTACTGGTCTCGGCGCGATGTCTTGCGCCGGGGTTGGCGTCCAGGCGCTCTGGGACGGCCTCATCGAGCCCCACGCGCCGCCGTCCAAGCGGATCGGCTCCTTTGACGCGTCCCATTTAGGCGGACCGAAGGAGCTTCGCCGCCTCGACCCCTTCGCGCTCTACGCCCTGATGGCCGCCGACGAAGCCTGGCGCCAGAGCGGGCTCGAGGGGCCGATCGAGGACGCCGGCAGCATCGTCACGACGGGCATCGGTGGGCTCCAGACCACGCTCGAACAGGACACCGTCTTGATGCAACGCGGTCCGGACCGCGTGTCGCCCTTTCTCGTGCCCATGATGATGCCCAACGCCGCCACCGCCGCCGTCTCGATGCGCTTCGGTCTCGGCGGACCCTGCGAGACGGTGACGACCGCGTGCGCGGCGGGCACCCACGCGATCGGTAACGGGGCGCGACTCGTCGCGACGGGCCGTTGCGACGTCGTGCTCGCGGGCGGCGCCGAAGCCGTGATCTGCGAGATGGCCGAAGCGGGCTTTCGCAACATGACCGCGCTCTCGCCAAAGGACCTCTCTCGACCCTTTGACGTCAATCGAGACGGGTTCGTCATGGGCGAGGGCGCCGGCATCTTGGTGCTCGAGGACTGGGACCACGCACTCGCGCGCGGCGCGACCATCTACGCCGAGGTGATCGGCGCGGCGTCGACCGCCGACGCGCACCACATCACCGCGCCGGACCCGACCGGTCGCGGCGCCGAACGGTGCATGACTCTGGCGCTCGCCGACGCCGAGCTCCGCCCCGAGGACGTCTCACACATCAACGCGCACGGCACGTCCACGCCGCTCAACGACTTGGCCGAGTCGGTCGCGGTCCGGGGCGTCTTTGGTGACGACGCGCCACCGACCACTTCGGTGAAGGGCCACCTCGGTCACTCCCTCGCCGCGGCTGGAGCGCTCGAGGGCGTCGCCTCGGTGCTCACGCTCCTGCACCAGGTGATCCCGCCAACAGCCGGAACGACCGAGATCGATCCCGCCATCGCCCTTGACGTCGTGATCGACAAGGCGCGAACGGCCGAGATCGAGGTAGTCCTGTCGAACTCCTTTGGATTCGGCGGTCACAACGGCAGCGTCATCTTCCGGCGCTACGGCGAGTAACTACAGCGACCACTCGTCGAAGTGACGCTCCACGTAGGCGTTGTCGTACGCCCATCGCGCGTTGGCGATGAACTCGCCGAGGGCGACCGGATCCTTCACCCCCGGAGCGCTCTCGACGCCCGCCCGCACGTCGACGCCGTAGACGGGGAAGTTCTGCACGACGTCCACCACGTTCGAGGCGTTGAGCCCGCCCGAGGCGATCACCGGCAGGCGCGGTCCCGAGGACATCAGCAGTTCGAGTGAATCGGCGAGCGCCGCGGGATCGTCACTCTCGGGCAGGACGAGATAGTTGACACCACCGGTGAGGGCGAGGTGGTCGACGCCCTCGGGCACCATGCGCAGGACCGTGTTCACGCGCTCGGACACGTAGGCCAGCTCGTCGGCGGTCGCCGGTCCGTCGATCTGCACCGCGCTCAGACCGATGGTGTTCGCTATCTCGACGATGCGCTTTGGCAGTTCACTGCGAAAGACGCCAACGGAAAGCGCCCCCTGGGGCAGACGGCGCACGATGTCGTGAGCCGCGGTCACCGAGATCTGACGCGGTGTCAAGGCGAAGTCGAAGCCGACGGCACTCGCGCCGAGCCCGATCGAAAAGAGCGCGTCCTCCTCGGACGTTACGCCCGAGACCTTGACGAAGAGTCCCTCACTGGTGAGCCGCACGGGCGAACTCCATGCCAGCGACGTTACTCACGTCGAGTTGGACCGCTCAATCAATCGCCTCGACGGTGGTCTCGCCGCCCTCGCTGGTCGCGGCCACCAGCGTTCGGTGGGCAATGCCCAGGCCGTCGAAGCCGCTCGTCGTGCGGCGCGCGCTCGTCACGCCCTGGGGACCCGCGGGACCCTTCGATCGCAGGAGTTCGTCAGCGAGAGCCACGCTCGGACCGCTGAAGTAGACGAAGCGCCACGGGACACTCGAGCCCCGCGCGTCGAGGCGAGCCACGAGCTCTTGACCCGTGAAGCACCCCTTTTCGAAGGAGACCGTTGCCTCGACGACGTGGCGCCCGAAGCAGTGCGGCGTCAACGACCTCGCGAACTCCACGGCCCCCGGCCAACGAGCGTCGATTTGGTCGTCGACCGTCGAAAACGGTCCCGCCGTCGCCTCGACGAGACGAAGGGAGCACTTCGTGCGAAGGAGGAATCGCCGCAGTCGAGCGAGGGCGACGTCGCCGAGTTCGCGCGGTACGACGAGGTCGTAACCGTCTTTCTGAGGAGTGAGGTAGCCGGCACTGACCACGACGCTGTCGGGCGCGAGTAGGAGCGTCCATGCCCCTTCCGTGTCGACTCGGTCGACGTCCTGGGTCAGTTGTCCCTGAAGGAACGACGCGGACTCCTCGCCGCGTGCCTCGATGCTCGACCACGAGAGCGTCGTGGCACTCCGACCGCTCATCAACTCACTCATGGCAACTACAGTAAGGGCCCACGTGACGACGCCCGACGGTTGAGGTTACCCATGAGCATGCAGACCGAGCTCAATACGATCACCTCGACGATGACCGAGCTCTCGGCGCGCATCACCGCTCTCGTCGAGTCCGAGGGCGACGCCCTTTCGCCTGAGGTCTACGCCGAACTCGTCGAAGCAGAACGTACGGTCGGGGCGCTGTTGCGTCGCTTGACGCGCGTAGCTGGCCGGAATCAATAAGGCGCGACGGTAGTCTTCGAGCATGGCCTCTCCGTGGTGGTGCGTGCTCTCGCTGTCACCACAGCAGCGCCTCGACGTGCTGAGCCTGCTCGACAGAACCGAGGTGTTGCTCGGACGCGAGGCCATCGACGAGGGACGCCGGCGCGCGGTCGTGCACGGCTGGCGAGCCCAGCACTGGCTCTACTACGTCGAGGGCGTGCTCACGAAGTACGCAATGTCCTCGGGCGACGAACTCGCCACGGTCGAAATGTGCGGGGGCGACTACGACGAGGAGCTGCTCGCCCACCTGCTCGCCGCCCACGAAGTTGTCGACTGGTGGACGCGCGGACCCCAAACCTGCGTGTACACGCACGGGACGGTCATTCGCATGCTCGAGCTGCTGCGCGTCGCGCTGCCGGTGCCGGTTGAGGAGGTGCCACCCGGCGCGACGCTGCGCAACTTCGAGACCCACCGCGACGAGCGGGCGTGGCTCGAGCAGAACAACGCGGCCTTCGCCAATCACCCCGAGCAGGGCGCCTGGCACCAGGCCGACCTCGACGAGCGGACGCACGAACCGTGGTTCGACCCGTCGGGGTTCTTGCTCTTGGAGATCGACGGACGCATCGCCGCCTCGTGCTGGACGAAGGTGCACGAGCTCCACCCCGATCGCTTCGGGGAGATCTACGTCGTCTCCGTGCACCCGGACTTCCAGGGCCGCCATCTCGGTCGCGTCATGGTCACCCAGGGGCTGCAGGTCCTCTACCGCAAGGGCGTGAGCGACGCGGTGCTCTTCGTCGACGAATCCAACGAGTCGGCGAAGAAGCTCTACGACTCCCTCGGGTTCCGACTCGAGCGCGAGGATCGCCTGGTGCGCTTCGCCCGCAGCTAGTGGGTGCCGACGAGGTTGCCCACGCCGTAGGTCACCGCCGAGGCGAGGGCCATGATGAGGAGCGCTCGCGTCGCGGAGAACAGCGTCCCGCGTCGAGTGAAGCGACCGACCGCGCCCCCCACGGCGATCGTGGCGACGCCGGCGAGGGCGATCGACCACCACATGACGTTGCCGGCGGAGGTCACGATCCACGGTATGAGGGGGATGAACGCGCCGATTGAGAAGAACAGGAACGACGAGATCGACGCCGTCCAGGGTGATCCCGTTGCCGAGGGATCGATGCCGAGCTCCTCGCGGGTGTGCGTGCGCAACGCGAGGTCGGGGTTGCGCATGAGGTCGGTCGAGAGCCGTTCCGCCAACTCCGCGTCGATGCCGCGTCCGATGAAGATCTCGCGGAGCTCCTGGCGCTCCTGGTCGGGTGTGTCGAGTAACGCCTGGCGCTCCACGTTGATCTCGTACTCGAAGAGCTCCTTCTGCGAACGCATCGAAAGGTACTCGCCGCTACCCATCGAGAACGCCCCCGCCACGAGTCCCGCGAGGCCGGCGAGGCGAACCAGGTCGTGTCCGGGGTTGGCGCCGGCGAAGCCGAGGATGATCGAGACGTTGGTGACCAAGCCGTCAAGCAGACCGAACAGCGCCGCGCGGAATCCGCCGTCGCTTATCTGACGGTGGTGGGGTTCAACCGCCGATTCACGCACGAGCAAAGTCTAGGACGCGCTTCCTCGACGGTTGGGCGAACGACGACCGGTAATGTTGCCTCGGAGGTTCACCATGACGACGCGCGTGAATGGGATCGAAGAACTCGGCGCCCTCGTGGGCACGCACCTCGGCTACTCCGACTACCGCGTGATCACCCAAGATCAGGTCGATCGCTTCGCCGAGGCGACGGGCGACTGGCAGTGGATCCACGTCGATCCGGTGCGCGCCGCGACCGGTCCGTTTGGGCGGACCATCGCCCACGGCTACCTCACGTTGTCGTTGATTCCGGTGTTGCTCAGTAGCGTGTTGCGCGTCGAAGGCGTGGCCATGGGCGTCAACTACGGAGCAAACCGGATCCGCTTCACGGCGCCGGTGCCGGTCGGCAGTGAGGTACGCGCCGGGGCGTCACTCGTGTCGGTGGATGAGTTCGCCGGCGGCGTGCAGGTTGCCCTCGACGTCGCGGTCGAGGTACGTGACGCGGCGAAGCCCGCGTGCGTGGCCCAGGTCCTCTTTCGCTACTACCACTAGATACGTGACCGCCACGCCGCTCCCCCAAGGCGAGGACAAGACGCGCCACGTGCGAACGATGTTTGACGCGATCGCGCCGCGCTATGAACTCCTTAACGCCGTCATGACCTTCGGTCTCGACACTCGTTGGCGCCGCCGCGCCGTGAACGATCTTCGCCTTGCGCGCGGGAGCGTCGTCCTTGACGTCGCGGCGGGGACCGGCGACGTGGCCCGCGAGCTGGAACACCAGGGACTTACGGGCGATCGCGACCGACCTCAGCTTCAACATGCTCGCCACGGCCCGCGCGGTGGGTGAGCGAGTACAGGCGGACGCGTCGTGTCTCCCCTTTCGCAGCGCGAGCTTCGACGGACTTACCTGCGCCTACGCACTTCGCAACTTCAGCGACCTCGAGGCAGCGCTTGAGCGAGATGGCCCGCGTCGTTCGACCCGGTGGACGGCTCTCGTTGCTCGAGGTGGCCGAACCGCGATCGGGTCCCTGGCGCGCGGGCTTTCGCATCTGGTTCCGTCGGGTGGTGCCCCTCCTCGGTTCGCTCATCTCCGACGGCGCCGCGTACCGCTACCTCCCCGCCTCGACGGCCTACCTGCCGCCGCCGGAAACCATCGCGGCGATGCTCAACGGTGCCGGCTTCAGTTCGGTCAACCACCGCCGCGTGATGGGTGGGCTCAGTCAGCAGTTCCTCGCGACGAGGGCCGCGTGAAGTTCATACGGCGCGCGGTTGCGCCAATGGCCCCCGAGCGCCTGCGCTCGCTCGGTGCGCGCGACGGCTGGCTGGTGGAGACCCCCGACGTGCTGCGCGTCGGTTTCGGCGGCGTCGCCGAGCGCATCGCCCTGGCCGGAGGGCTCGACGGGCTGACCGACGCCGGTGGCGCGCTGCGCACCCACGAACTCAAAGGCGACGACGGTCCCGCGGGCACCGGGTTCGTCGCCTTCGCGGCGCTTCCCTTCGACCGTCTCGCGCCCGGCGAGCTGGCGCTACCGCACTTCACCATCACCCAGACAGCATCGGGCGAGGCCTGGCTCACCGCACTCGACGGCGCCACCACCTGGCGCGGCGCCCTCGACGAGGTCGTCGCGCCAACCCAAGAGACGCAGAGCCTCCGTTCGCTCACCTACCAGCCGACACCGGAGGAGTACGCGCACCGCGTGGCGCTCGCGGTCGAGATTCTGCGACGCAAGGAGATCGACAAGGTCGTGCTCGCGCGCGCGGTCCTCGGCTCCGTGCCCGAACCGGTTGACGCCGCCGCGGTCGCTCAGCGCCTGCGGCTGCGCGAGCCGATCTGCACGCTCTACAGCATGCCCGTGAACGATCACCGGCGATTCGTCGGCGCGAGCCCCGAGCTCCTCGTGCGCC
The DNA here is from genome assembly GCA_963823815.1 of uncultured Acidimicrobiaceae bacterium. GTDB lineage: Bacteria > Actinomycetota > Acidimicrobiia > Acidimicrobiales > RAAP-2 > RAAP-2. The sequence continues at coordinate 210,443 of CAWGMU010000001.1, read as the reverse complement.
GCACCGGAGACCAGGTGTGGTGTCACCCGCTCGCCGGCACGATCACCTTGCCGCCCAACGCCGAGCCCGACGACTACGAGACCTGGCTTCTCGGCAGCACCAAGAATCTCCACGAGCACGCCGTGGTCGTCGATGAGATCGTGCGCGACCTCGCTCGGGTCTACGACGACATCACCGCCGACGCGGAGCCCTCCATCGTCGCGCTGCGCACCGTGGCGCACCTCGGCACCCGAGTGAGCGCGCGCAGCGCCGACGCCAAGGGTGCCCCCGACGCCCTCGACGTGCTGCGGCTGCTCCACCCCACCGCCGCCGTCGGCGGAACGCCGCGCGAGAGCGCGTGCGAGGTGATCACGCGACTCGAGCAGCACGACCGCGGACTCTACGCCGGTCCCGTCGGCTGGATGGACGCCAACGGCGACGGGGAGTGGTGGATCGGACTTCGTGGCGTGCTGCTCGAGGGCCGCTCGTTCGAGGCGTGGGCTGGCGCGGGTATCGTCAGCGAGTCAGACCCCATCGCCGAGCGCGAAGAGACCAAGGACAAGCTCGCCGTCGTGCTGAGCTCAGTGCTGGTCGAGCGGGTCTAGGGACGCGCGCGACGGTAGGCGCGCGAGCACGGCCCACTTGGTCACGAGACCGAGCGCCTCGATGACGATCGCGCGTGACATCTTCGATTCGCCGCGCAGCCGCTCCTTGAAGGTGATTGGCACCTCGATGAGGGTCGCCCCGCCCGCGCGGGCCCGGTAGGTCATCTCGATCTGGAAGCCGTAGCCTTCGGCGCGCACCGTCTCGTAGTCGATCGCCTTCAAGGCGGAGTCGGCGTAGACGCGAAAGCCCGACGTCGAGTCCGCGACGTGCAGTCCGAGCACGATCGACGCGTAGAGGTTGCCGCCGCGTGAGAGCAGATGACGCGACCACGACCAGTTCGGGATGTGACCGCCTCTGATGTAGCGCGAGCCGATCACGACCTCGTGATCCTCGGCGGCGGCGAGCAGGTCGGGCAACGCGCGCGGATCGTGCGAGAAGTCGCAGTCGATCTCGACGAAGTGGTCGTAGCCGCGTTCGAGCCCCCAGGCGAACCCCGCCCGGTACGCGCGACCGAGACCGCTCTTGCGGGTGCGCTCGAGCACGTCGATCTCGCCGAGCTCCGCTCCGACGGCGTGCGCCCGTGCGCCCGTGCCGTCGGGGCTGGCGTCGTCGACGACGAGGACGTGACAGTCCGGCACGACTTCGCGCAACGTGCGCAGCATCAGTTCCACGTTGAAGATCTCGTTGTAGGTGGGTATCACCACGAGCGTGCGCATCAGGAAATTCTAGGAGGTGGCTTAGACTTGGCCAGTCGTGGCATCGACGCAACGCCTCGGTGACGCCAAAGGACCCTATGACCGACGCCGCCCCGAAAAAGCGCTTCGCGTTCCCGCGCGAGATCCGCTTGATCCTCAGCCTCGGTTCTTTGATCTTCGTCTTCGAGTACCTGGTCCTCCCCCAGATCGGTCCCGCCCGTCACGCACTGCCCCTGCTCGCCGCCGTCAACCCGGTGCTCGTCGCCGTCGCCGTCGCGCTCGAGGTCGGCGCCATCCTCTGCTACGTCGAGCTCACCCGCACGGTGCTCTACCCCTACGCCCCGAGCCGTTACAACACGCTGCGGGTGAACATGGCGGGCCTCGCGATCAGCCACGTCGTACCGGGCGGCACCGCGCCCGCCGGCGCGCTCAGCTACCGGATCTTCAACGAGCTCGGCGTCCCGAAGGAGACCAACGCCTTCGGTCTCGCGGCCCAGGGATCGGGATCGGCCGTCGTCCTCAACCTCATCTTCTGGGCGGCGCTCGTCATCTCGATCCCCCTCAACGGCTTCAACCCGGCCTACGGCTTCGCCGCCCTCGCCGGGGTCTTTCTCTTGCTGGCGTTCTTCGGCACGATCCTGCTCATCACCCGCGGTCAGCGTCGAGCTGACGCGTGGCTGCGGGTCGTCGCTCGCCACGTGCCGTCGCTCAGGCCCGACGCCATCTCGGCGTTGCTGAAGAAGGTGGCCGACCGGATCACGGTACTCATCACCAACCGAAGAACGCTGTGGTGGGCCTTCACCTGGGCCGCCCTCAACTGGCTCCTCGACGCGGCGTGCCTGTGGGTCTTTCTCTGGTCGTTCGGTTCGGTCGTCTCACCGATCGACCTGCTCGTCGCCTACGGCCTCGCGAACGTGCTCGCGGCAATTCCCCTCACCCCGGCCGGCCTCGGCGTCGTCGAAGCCGTCCTCATCACGTCACTCGTTGGCTTTGGCGTGCCCCACAGCCAGGCGATCCTCGCCGTGCTCGCGTATCGACTCGTCAACTTCTGGATCCCGATCCCGCTCGGCGGCCTCAGCTACGCCAGCCTGCAGTGGCGCCGGCCGGCCGACGTCAGACCTGGGTCAGCGCCCGCGCCCGGTCCAGTGCCCGACGTTTGAACTCGGCCTGCGCCGAGAAGTTGTTCACCGGCTGCAGCCGACGCCAGCGCCGGTCGGTGCCGAGCACCCACGTGAAGAGGTCGTCGCGCCAGGTGACCTCGAACGCCTCGAGGATCTCTTGCTGGAGCGGCGGCTCCTCGATGGGCACGAGGACCTCCACCCGGCGGTCCAGATTTCGCTCCATGAGGTCGGCCGAACCGATGTAGAGGGAGAAGCCGTCCTCCCCGGGTTGGCCGAAGGCGAGGATGCGCGAGTGCTCGAGGAACTCGCCAACGACTGAGTGGACCGTGATGTTCTCAGAGAGCCCCGGCACTCCTGGGCGCAGGCTGCACAGCGTGCGCACGACAAGGCGAATCTCGACGCCAGCGATGCTCGCCTCGTAGAGCGCGTCGATGATCGTGGGGTCCGTGAGACCGTTCACCTTGATCGCGATCTTGCCGAGCGTGCCCCGGTCGCGTTGGGCGTTGATGAGCTCGACCACGCGCGTGCGCGTCGAGAGCGGACTGACGACGAGCTTCTCGTAGTTGCCGATGCGCGAGAAGCCGGTGAGGAAGTTGAACAGCTCCCCCACGTCGTGGCTGATGGCCGGGTCGCGCGTCAAGAGACCGAAGTCCTCGTACGTGCGCGCGGTGCGGTCGTTGTAGTTGCCCGTGCCGACGTGGACGTAGCGCACCGTCGTGCCCCCCTCGGAGCGCAGCACCAGGGTGATCTTGGAGTGCGTCTTTAGCCCGACGATGCCGTAGACGACGTGCACGCCGGCGTCCTCGAGGGCCTTCGCCCACTCGATGTTGGCGGCCTCGTCAAAGCGGGCCTTCAGCTCCACGAGTGCCACCACCTGCTTGCCGCGCTCGGCCGCGTGAATCAGTGAGGCGACGATCGGTGAGTCACCCGACGTCCGATAGAGCGCCTGCTTGATGCCGACGACCTGGGGGTCGACAGCGCCCTGGGCGGTGAACTGCTCCACCGAGTCGGTGAAGGACTCGTAGGGGTGATGCAGCAAGATGTCGCCCTCGCGAATCGCGGCGAAGACGTCGCCGACGTGATCCCCGTCGAGGAGCCGCCGCGGGGTGATCGGGTGACCAGCTCTCGCCCTTCAGATCGGGCCGGTCGAAGCGGTACAGGCTCCACAGGTCGCTAAGCCCCAGCATCGCGTCGGTGACGTAGACGTTCGAGGGATCGAGTTCCAACTGATCGACGAGCAACTTCAAGAACTCCTCGGACATGTCGCGCTGGATCTCGACGCGGAGCGCTTGACCGAATCGCTGGCGCCGTAGCTCTACCTCAAGCGCGACGAGGAGGTCGTCGGCCTCGTCCTCCTCGAGCGTGAGGTCGGCGTTGCGCGTCACCCGAAACAGGTCCGCGCGCCCGATCGTCATGCCCGAGAAGAGCCGGTCGAGGTGCGCGATGATGAGGTCCTCCAAGAGGCACCAGCGCTCCGTTGGCCAGCGGGGAGGAATCGCGGCAGCGAATTAGGCACCTTCACGCGCGCACTGCGCTCGTCTTCGGACAGCTCGTCACGCACGGTGACCGCGATGTTGAGCGAGAGGTTGGAGATCATCGGGAACGGGTGGCCCGGGTCGACGGCGAGTGGCGTCAACACCGGATAGACGTTCTCGTCGAAGTACCGCGCGAGTTGGTCCTTCGCCTCGCGGTCGAGTTCTTCGTAGCGAACGATGGCGACGCCCGACGCGGCGAGCTCGGGCAGCAGCGAATCGATCATCAACCGGTCGAGGCGCTCCATGAGCTCGAGCACGCGCTCACGAATGGCGGCGAGTTGCTGGCGGGGCCGGACGCCGTCCACCGACGGGGTCTGCACGCCAGCCGCCACCTTGTCCTCGAGGCTCACGACGCGCACTTGGAAGAACTCGTCGATCATGTCGGCGAAGATCGCGACGAACTTGCAGCGCTCGAGCATCGGGCATTTTCTGGTCTTCGCCGAGGTCGAGCAGGCGCGCGCCGAACTCGAGCCGTGAGAGTTCGCGACTGGAGAACCGCTCGGGGCCGAACGACGAAAGGTCTGTCTCCACGGTAATTGGTTCTCTCTAGCGTCAAGTGACTCTCACCATCGTAGGGCTACTCTTTTAACGTGGCGAAACAAGTGAGTACTGACGTGCCCGCTCGGCCCACGAACCACCGTTTCACCGAACTCGGCCTCCTCGTCCTCGCCTGGGTCATCACGACCTCTTTCTACGTGCTCGCCTCACTAGGCGCGCAGGGCAAGATGCCGCCGCGGTTCCTCTTCTTCCTCGGGGGCATGATCGCGGTCTCGCTCCTCATGCACTTCGCGATCGTGCGCTACGCGCCGTACTCATCGGAGGTCTTGCTGCCGATCGTTGCCCTGTTGAACGGCGTCGGCTACGTGGAGATCGCCCGCTGGGACCCGATACTGGCCCGCGACCAGGCACTGTGGCTGCTGCTCAGTGCCGTCGCGCTCGCCTTGACGCTCAAGGTCGTGCGCCACGTACGCGACCTCGACCGCTACCGCTACCTCACCCTGCTGGCGGCGCTCGCGCTGCTCGTGGCGCCCCTCATCCCCCACGTCGGGGAGAGCATCAACGGCGCGCGCCTGTGGATCAACGTCGGCCCCTACGCGTTCCAGCCGGTCGAGTTCGCGAAGCTCCTCTTGATCTTCTTCTTCGCGTCGTACTTCGCGGCCAACCGCGAACTGCTGACGGTGCCGACGCAGCGGGTGGGCTCGCGCCGCTTCGTTCCGCCGAAGGTCCTCGTGCCAATCCTCGCGGCGTGGGGACTCTCGGTGGTCATCCTCGGCGCCGAGAACGACCTCGGCTTCGCGATCCTCATCTTCGCGCTGTTCATCTCACTCCTCTGGGTGACCACGGGCCTCAAGTCCTACGTGCTCCTCGGCCTCGGTCTCCTCGTCGGCGGCGCGCTCATCGCCGACCGACTGTTCTACCAAGTCCAAGGCCGGGTCGGGCAGTGGCTTGACCCGTGGTCCGTCGCCCACCTCAACCAGTCGCACCAGCTCGCCTACGGCTGGTTCTCCATTGCGGCGGGCGGCGTCGCCGGCACCGGACTCGGGCTCGGTCAGTCGGGCAACATCCCCTTCATCACCTCGGACATGATCTTCGCGGCCATCGCCGAAGAGCTGGGCTTCCTCGGGGTGATCCTCGTGCTCTGCCTCTTCGCCGCGTTCGTCGGAGAGGGTTTCCGCATCGCCCAACGCGCCACGTCGGACTTCGTTCGCCTAACGGCGACGGGGCTCACGGCGCTCCTCGGCTTCCAGGCGTTCTTCATCATGGCGGGCGTGCTGCGCCTCCTACCCTTCACCGGGATCACGTTGCCCTTCATGGCCTATGGCGCCAACTCGCTCATCGCGAACTACGTGCTCGTCGCGATTCTCCTGCGGATCTCCGACGAAGAGAACACGGAGCGACGAGGCGGCGAGGTGCTGCCCGTGCAGCTCACGCGCTACGTGTCGTAGTAGCGCCGCAGGACCTCCTCGGCGCAGAGGATCGGTGCCGGGACGCTCTGGCGCAGCGCCAGGGTGAGGGCGTCGCTCGTGCGAGCGTCCAGCACCTCGCGACCCGACGGCGTCATGAGGTCGAGCTCGGCGTAGAAGACGCCACCCTCGTAGCGCACGATCCGCGCCGCGATCACCTCGACGCGAAGGCGCGCGAGCATCGCGGTCACGAGCTCGTGGGTGCCCGGGCGACGGCCCTCGATCGAACTGAGGGCGTGCTGCAGGTTGACCGCGTCGGCGAGGGCGATCGGCACGACGAGGAACCGAAACGGCGACTCGGCCTCGAGGAGATGGGCCATCGGTGAGGGGTCGGTGAGGTCGTAGAGCACCGACTCCAGGTGCATGACCCGGTAGGGGACGTCCTCGGGGCTCGCGCCCTCGACCGGCGCGTCGACCGGCACCTCGGGAAGATCCGGCGTCTCGAGGCTCGCGACCTCGACTGGATCGTCGCTCATCGAGAGCCTTGACCGGTGCCGCGCCGCGACACCGAGAGCACGACGCCACCCGCGACGAAGAAGACGAGGGCGGCCGAGCCGCCGTAGCTGAGGAGGGGTAGGGGTACGCCGGTCACCGGCATGATGCCCATCGTCATGCCGATGTTCTCGAACGTGGAGAACGCGAAGAAGATGAAGACCCCGATGCAGAGGAGTCGGCCCATCGTGTCACGCGCGTTCTTGCCGATCATGAACATCCGGTACGCGACGAAGGCGAGCAGCAGGATCACGATCACCGAGCCGATGAAGCCCAGCTGTTCGCCGATCGCCGTGAACATGAAGTCGGTCGGCTGCTCGGGCACGTAGCCGAGAACCGTCTGGAGCCCGTGAAAGAGGCCCGCGCCGTGCACGCCGCCCGAACCGATCGCGCTCTTCGCGTTGTTCACCTCATAGAGCAGTGGTGCCAGCTTGGGGTTGGTCGAGTTCTGGTTGAGAAACGAGACGAAGCGGTCCACCTGGTACTTCTTCAACAGGTCGAGGTAGACCGCGGACGCGAGGCCGATCGAGCCGAGCACCGCGAGCAACGTCATGAAGCGCGGCGGTACGCCGGCGATCACCATCATCGACGAGACGACCAGCACAATGATGATCGCGGTCCCGAGATCCGGCTGCTTCACGATGAGCGCCAGTGGCACGGCCGCCATCACGAGCAGGCGCATCACGTCGTACATCCGTAAGCCCTCGGTCCGTCGCGCGCAGAACGTCGCGACGGCCAAGATGAGAAAGAGCACCGTGAACTCACTCGGCTGGATCTGGATCGACGTGCCGAAGCTGTACCACCGCTGGGCGCCGAGGGCGCTCTTGCCGAGAACGAACACCCCGGCGAGCGCGAGCAGCGAACCCACGTAGAGCGGCGTCGCGGCGATCTCGTAGCGGCGATAGTCGATCCGCGAGACGATGAGCATCGCCGCGATGCCGAGCAGCACGAACAGGCCCTGACGCTCGAGGTAGTAGTGGGGGTTCTCCCCGGCGTTCACGAGCTGCTGGCGCGTCGCGGAGTAAGCCATGACGACGCCCGTCGCCCCCAGCGCGATAAGACCCCAGAGCAGGCCGTAGTCGACGTGGTCCCTCGTGCGAACTCGGGCGGTGAAGGCGCTCAGCGTGTCGGTCATAGCAGCACCTCAAGGAGTTGGGCGCCCCCTAAGGCTACGCCCCACCACCAGTTCATCTGTAAGGCGGCCTGGTAGGCGAGCATCGCGAGCCCGTTCTGGGTGCGGCAGCCGAATCGTTCGTAGCGCTGGCGCCATTCGGTGTCGCGCGGTTCGTAGACGAGGTCGACCGCGACCGTCTCGGGGTGCACGCCCTGGAGGACGGCCGCCTCGTCGCTCCGGCCCGCCTCGGGCACTGCGTTCACGATGAGGTCGATGGGTCGGTAGACAAGTGAACTCGCCCGCACGATGTCGTAGCGGCTGACGAGCGTCTCTACCTTGGCGGGTGTCCGCCCGTGTACGACGACGGACGCCGCGCCGCGTTGGACGAGCGCGTCAACGATCGCGCTCGCCGCTCCCCCGGCGCCCAGGACGACGGCGTGCGCGTTCGCGATGACGGGTCCAAACGCGTCCTCGAGCGCGCTGGCGAATCCCTCGCCGTCGGTGCTCGTCCCGAGCAGGCGACCCTCACGCGCGAGGAGCGAGTTCACCGACGCGGTGCGCCGCGCCACGTCGCTCACCTCGTCACAGAGCGCAGCCGCGGCCGTCTTGAGAGGACTCGTCACCGAGAGCGCGTCGAAGTCGCGACCGCATCAGTTCTCGAAGCTCACCAGCTCGTTCGAGCGAGAGCTCCACGCGCGTCGAGTTGCCCTCGAGCCCAGCGAGTTGGAGCCCGGCTTCTTGCAACGCCGGCGAGAGTGAGTGCGCGATCGGTGAGCCGGCGACGCCAAGGCGCCAGTTCACCCCAGACCCCGGGCTTTGGCGATGGCCTCGTTCTTCAGCTGCTGGGCGTAGGTGGAGGAGAAGGCCTCGTCGCCGTGCTTATTGATGACGACGAAGTAGAGCCACGGTCCCGGCGGGTGCGTGCAGCACCGCGCGCAACGCCGCCTTCGACACCGTGCAGATCGGCGTTGGCGTCAGTCCAACGTTGAGGTAGGTGTTGTAGGGCGTCTTCGTCTGCAGCATGGCCGGGGTCACGGTGCCGCCGTCGCGTCCGAGGTAGTAGAGCACCGTCGAGTCCATTTGGAGCGGTCCCCCGCGGGCCAGTCGATTGAAGATCACCCGGGCAACGTCAGGCATGTTGCGTGGGTAGTAGCCCTCCTTCTCGACGATGGAAGCGGCGGTGATGAGTTGGTAGGCGTCGAGCCCATTTACCTTCGTCTTTGGCGTTAACCCGAGCGACGTCGCCTCGACGTCGAAGCCGCCAACCATCTCTGCGGCGAGCTCACTCGGCGTCATCGATGGCGCGATCACGTAGGTACCGGCGCCGATCAGTCCCTCGAGGGAGGGTCCGTCGCCGAACGGGCTCGGCGTCGTTGCCGACGTCGCCGCCTTGACGAACTGGTCGCCGTAGCTCGGCCCACGGATGCCAGCGACGTCGAGGGCGATCTCGTGCAGCGTGAGTCCCGGGGTGGCTATGACGACGTTGGGTGGACCGCTCAAGATCGCCCGCACGCTCGCAAAGGAACTCCGCTGTTGGAATCCGTACTCTCCTGGGCGCAACAGCGGGGTGCCCAGCACGAGGTTCTCCAGGCGAAAGGCGAAGGGTGAGGCGATGACGCCCTTCTCGTGAAGAGTGGCCGCGACCTGGGCGAACGACTCACCGCTCCGCACGGTGATGATCGTCTCGGGGCCCTTGCTCGAAAAGATCGGCTCGACCTGGAGGGCGAACCAGACGGCACCGACCAGGACCAACGCGACCACGACGAGCGCCGTCTGACGCAGCGGCTTACCCACGCTGACCGTCGAGGTAGCTCTGCAACATGATGACGGCGGCGGCGCTGTCGACGTGGCCCCGATGCGCCTTGGCCTTCACGCCCGCCCGGGAGAGCGAGCGCTGCGCCTCGACCGTCGTGAGTCGTTCGTCCCACTGCACGACGCGCAGCTCGCCGAAGACGTTCACGAGTGTGTGAAAGAGCGCGTCCGCCTCGCGGGTGCTCGCCGTCGCGCTTCCCGACAAGGCGACGGGTCGGCCGACGACAATGCCTTCCACCTGGTCGTCCTCGACCAACAGTTCGAGTGCCGCGACCAGATGGTCGTCGTTCGCGAGCGCCTCGCGGGGAAAGGCCATCGTGCCCGCCGCGTTCGTGATCGCGAGTCCACAACGTGGGTACCGGGATCGATGCCGAGCAGTCGCGCCATCAACCGCCTAGAGCGCCTTTGCCGCGATGAGCACGGCGTCGATTCCGGCGGGGTCTCGTCCGCCCGCGAGCGCCAACTCCGTAGATCCTCCGCCACCGCCCCCGACGTGGGTCGCGAGTGACTTGACCGCGCTCGCGGCGTCGAGGCTGCCGTCACTTGCGACGGCGATGCGAGACCTTGCCCTCGTTGGTCCCGACGACCACGACCACGCGGCGCCCTCGCCGCTGCAGGTCCTGGGCGAGCGTGCGCAGCTGTTCACCGCCGATAGCCATCGACCCGCGCGACCACCACGTCGCCGGTGCTCTGCGCGTCCAGCTCATTCGCGAACTGACTGAGCTGACCTTGGCGAAGCGACGCGATCTCCCGTTCGAACGTCGCGCTGTCGCTCGAAGAGCCGTTCGAGGGCGGGCACGACGTCCTCGACTGGAGGTCTTTAACAACGAGGCCACCGTCGACAGCGGCGTCTCCATCTGGGACTTCGCTCGATAGGCGCCCATCCCGCTCACGCCCTCGATCCGACGGGTGTTGGCGCCGATCGAGGACTCACTCACGATCTGCATCTGCCCGATGTCGCCGAGTCGATCGACGTGGGTTCCCCCGCAGAACTCGAGGCTGTGTCGACCGGCGCGCACGACCCGCACCCGGTCGCCGTACTTGTCGCCGAAGAAGGCGACGGCGCCCATCGACTCGGCTTCGGTCTTGGTGGTCTGGATCGTCTCGACGTGCTCGTTCAAGACGACGTCGGTGTTCACGATCGTGAGGATGGCGCCAACCTCTTCGGACGCGAGTACCCCCGCCGTGGGAGAAGTCGAAGCGCAACCGGTCGGGCCCGACGAAGGAGCCCTGCTGACGCACGTGGTCGCCGAGTACGGTGCGAAGTCCCGCGTGCAGGAGGTGGGTCGCGGTGTGGTTGCGCCGCGTGGCCTCACGCCGAATCGGCGTCGATCGTCGCCACGGCGACCTGGCCCGGCACGATCTCACCGGTCAGTCGACCACGGTGCGCGAAGAGTCCGCCCGCGACGTTCTGCGTGTCGGTCACGTCGAAGCGTCCCGTCTCGGTGACGACCGTCCCCGTGTCGCCGACCTGTCCGCCGCCGACTCGGCGTAAAAGGGCGTCGAGTCGAGGAAGACCTCGCTCGTCGCCGTCTTCGCCGCCGAGCACGCCAGACCACGGTTGCTCGACGCTGTAACGCGCGACGTCGCGCCCCACGAACTCGGTGTGCCGTGGCGGTCGATCAGGTCGCTTGTACTGCGCGTCGTCGGCGACGTTGCAGCGACTTGGCGTTCGCGCGCGCGCGCTCGCGCTGCTGCGGCCATCGCCTCGTCGAAGCCTTCGCGATCGACGCTCAGCCCCGACTCGGAGACGTATCTCCTCGGTCAGCTCGATCGGGAAAGCCGTGGGTGTCGTGCAAGCTTGAACGCGACGGCCCCCGGAAAGACCGTCGCGCCGCTCGCCTCCACCTCGCGTCGCGCCTCTTCGAGGAGCGTGAGTCCCGGTCTTCAACGTTCGCGCGAAGCCCGCCTCCTCGCGCTCCAGCACCTCGACGATGAGGTCGCGGTCCTTCGCGAGCGTCGGATAGGACGAGCCCATCTTCTCGATCGTCGCGTCCACGAGCGACGCCATCAGCGAGCGCTCGGATCCGGCGCGCCGCGCGGCGAGGATCGCGCGTCGAATGATGCGGCGCAAGACGTAGCCGCGTCCCTCGTTCGACGGCAGCACGCCGTCGGCGACGAGCATCGTCATGGCGCGGCCGTGTTCGGCGACGCGACGAACCGCCACGTCGCGTCGCCTCGTCGTCGCCGTAGGTGACGTCGAGCACCCGGGCGACGCCGTCCATGAGCGGCGCGAAGTAGTCCGTCGCGAAGACCGACTCGACGCCGTTCAGGATCGCGAGCATGCGGTCGAATCCTGCGCCGGTGTCGATGTTCTTCTTCGGCAGCTCGGTGAGCGTCGCCGTCGGCGCTCGCGGTCGTACTGCGTGAAGACGAGGTTCCAGAACTCGACGAAGCGGTCCTCGCCACCAAGGGCTGGTCCCCCGTCCGCGCCAAAGGCGCGCCCTTGTCGAAGAAGATCTCCGAGCTCGGCCCGCACGGGCCCGTCTGGCCCATCTCCAGAAGTTGTCCTCGCCGAGACGCTGGATTCGCTCGGGGCGCACGCCGACGAGGTCACGCCAGAGCTCGGCCGCCTCGTCGTCGCTCACGTGTGCACCGTCACCCAGAGCCGCTCGGGGTCCATGCCGAAACCTTCGGTGATCAGGCCGCCAGGCGTAGGCGATGGCGCCTTCCTTGAAGTAGTCGCCGAAGGAGAAGTTGCCCATCATCTCGAAGAACGTCAGGTGGCGCTGGGTGGTGCCGATGATGTCGATGTCCGAGGCGCGAAAGCACTTCTGGACCGAGACCGCGCGCGGGTAGGGCGCGGCCTCCTCGCCCGATGAAGTACGGCTTGAAGGGCACCATGCCGGCCACCGTGAAGAGCAGAGCGTCGGATCGTGGGGAATCAGGCTCGCCGAGGGCACGACCGTGTGGCCGTTGTCGGCGAAGTAGTCCAGGAAGATCGAACGAAGTTGGGCCGCTTCCATCTGGGTCACTCTACCGGCGCCGGCGGTTCGTCCTGGTCTGGAGCGGTTGGACCATCGCGCGCCACTGTTCGACCAACGGCCTTCTCGCGACCGTAGTTCGATCGGATCGAAGTACGCTGCGCCGACGAGCGCGTCCGGCAGGTACTGCTGGTCGACCCAGCCGCTCGGGATAGTCGTGCGGGTACGATACTCCGTGCCGTGCCCGTGCAGCGCGGCGCTGCGGTAGTTCGAGTCGCGCAGGTGAGCCGGGCACCTCGGTCAGCCGGCCCTCTTGCACCGCGGCCGTAGCCGCGCCCAGCGCACGGGTCACCGAGTTGCTCTTGGGCATCAGCGCGAGAGTGACCGTCGCGTGCGCCAGGGTCAGGCGCCCCTCGGGCAGTCCAATGAACTCGACGGCCCGCGCGGCGGACTCGGCGACCACGCAGACCCATCGGGTCGGCGAGACCGATGTCCTCGCTGGCGAGGATGACCAGTCGACGCGCGAGGAACCGCGGGCTCTCGCCACTCTCGAGCATCGTGACCATCCAGTACAGCGCCGCGTCGGGGTCCGAGCCACGCACGGACTTGATGAAGGCGCTGATCTGGTCGTAGTGCGTATCGGCCGACTGGTGGTAGAGCCGGCCGTCGCGCGCGCGAGCCACGTGCGCCACGTCGACGACGCTCGTCGTCGCCCAGTCGCGCCAGGACGATCGCGGTGTCGAGCGTGGTGAGGGCGCTGCGCGCGTCACCGTCGGCGGAGGCGCACGATCGCGCGCAGCGCGTCCTCGGTGATCGACGCGCCGCGCAACTCGAGGCCGCGACCGACGAGGATCGCGAGATCGCTCGTCGGTGAGCGGGTGCAGTCGCCACAGCGTCGAACGACTCATCAGCGCCGCGTTGACCTCGAAGTAGGGATTCTCCGTCGTGGCGCCGATCAACACGACTTCCCCGGTCTCGGTGGCCGGCAACAAGAGATCCTGCTGGGCCTTGTTGAAGCGATGTACCTCGTCGATGAAGAGGACCGTGCGTTGGTTGTGCTCACCCAGTCGATCGCGGGCTCGCACGATGGCTTCGCGGACGTCGCTGCACGCCGCTCGAGACGGCCGACAGGCTCTCGATCACGTAGCCCGCGGACGTGCGCGAGGATCCGCGCCAGCGTCGTCTTGCCCGTCCCGGCCGGTCCCCAGAGGATCATCGAGGTCAGTTGGCGTGCCTCGACGAAACGCCGCAGCGGCCCGTTCGAGGCCGACGAGGTGCGTCCTGGCCGACGAGTTCGTCGAGTGTCTGGGGCCGCAACAACTCGGCCAGGGGCGCGGCCTGCGCAGCCGCTCGTTCACGGCGTCGTCAAAGAGCGACGTAGCTACGTCCTTTCGGCGAGACGCGCGAGGCGCAGTTCGCGCAGCTGTCGCGCGGTGATGCCCTTCGGCGCGCCGGTCATGAGGTCGGCGCCCGACTGGGTCTTTGGGAAGGCGATCACCTCGCGGATGTTCTCCTCGCCGGCAAAGATCGCCGACGAGACGGTCGATGCCGAAGGCGAAGCCAGCGTGGGGAGGCGCGCCGTACCGGAAGGCGCCGAGCAGGAAGCCGAAGCGACTCTCGACCTCCTCGTCGCTGATGCCGAGCGCCCGAAAGACGCGTGACTGGATATCGGCGCGGTGCATGCGAACCGAACCACTGCCGAGCTCCCAGCCGTTGAGGACGAGGTCGTAGGCCTGGGAGCGCACGCTGCAGCGGCTCCGTCTCGAGGAGGTCGAGGTCCTCGGGATGCGGCATCGTGAAGGGGTGGTGGGCCGCGAGCAGATGGCCCTCGTCGTCGACGCCTTCGAAGAGCGGGAAACTCCGTCACCCACACGTAGCGGTGGGGCCCCTCGCCGACCGGCGGGGAGCCGATCGTCGACGCGCATCGCGCCGAGCACGTGACAGGCCGTCGCGTACTCGTCGGCCACGCACCAAGACGAGGTCGCCCACGCTCGCGCCGTCGACCGAGGAGATCGCGACTGCTTCGGCTCGCACTGAGAAAGCGCGCCGAGCGGCGAGTCGAGTCCCTCGGCGCGTGACGCGGAACCACGCGAGGCCCTTCGCGCCGAGCGACTTCGCCTGCTCGGTCAGCTGATCCAGACGCGCCCGCGAGAACGCTGGCGCCGCCCGGCGACGCGCATCGCCTTCACGGACGGCGCCGAAAACGCGCTTGCACCTCGCTCGCCGCAAAGACCGTCCGAGAGGTCCTGGAGCATCATGGAGAATCGCAGGTCGGGTTTGTCGGTGCCGTAGCGGTCGAGCGCCTCGGCCCAGGTCATCGATCGATCGTCGCCGGGCCGCATGCCGGTAGCGGCCTCGGCCGCGTCGAGCACGGCGAGCGAGACGAAGCCGCAGGACGTCGTCTTGGTGACGAAGCTCGCCTCGATGTCCAGCTGCGTGAACTCGAACTGGCGATCGGCGCGCAGGTCCTCGTCGCGCATGCACCGGGCGATCTGGTAGTAGCGGTCAAAGCCGCCGACCATCAAGTAACTGCTTCGCGATCTGGGGGCTCTGGGGCAGGACGTAGAACTCCCCCGGCTGCAGTCGCGAGGGCACGACGAACTCGCGCGATCCCTCGGGCGTCGGGGCCCAGAGCAGCGGCGTCTCGACCTCGCAGAATCCCTGGGCGTCCATCGCCCGGCGCAGGGCCGCGTTGACCGCCGCGCGCAGACGAAGGTTCCGCTGCATCTGCTCGCGGCGCAGGTCGAGGTAGCGATAGCGCAGCCGCACCGGCCTCGTCGATGTCCACGCGGTCGTCGAGTTGGAACGGCGGCGGCTCGGCCGACCGCCAGCACCTCGACGTGGCAGTCGGTCAGCTCGACCGCTCCGGTCGCGAGTCGTCTCGTTGATCGTGCCCTCGGGTCGCGGCGTGACGGTGCCGGTGACGCGCACGACGTACTCGCTGCGCACGTCCACCGAGCCTTCGACGACGGCCTGAATGATCGCCGGTGTGGTCGCGCACGTCGAGGAACGCCAGGTGCTCGCCGTGCTCGCGTCGCTTCGCGACCCAACCGCAGACGCTGACCCGCTGCCGACGTGGCTCTCGCGCAGCGACGCGCAGAACAGGTCGCGCATGCTCGTGGCTTCAAGGTTGCTGCGGCATCGTCAGCTCTTCGGCAGTAGTTCGGCGACCGACCGACGTCGACGTCGCCGCGCGCCACCCGGCGTCTGCGCCTGCTCGAACTCATCGCTGCGCAGATCTCTAATCGTCACCTCGTCCGGCGTCGAGCTCCTCGGGCCCGACGAGCAGCGCGAGACGGGCGCCCGACTTGTCGGCCACCTTCATCTGGGCCTTCATCGAACGCTTGTCGTAGGCCCGATCGGTCGCGAAGCCCGCCTGAGCGCAGCTCGTCGACCATGGCGGCGACGGCGTCGTCGCCCGTCGTGTCGACGACGAAGACGTCGAGGGTTCGCTTGAGCAGCTTGCGCGGCTCACCCCCTCGGCCGCGCGCGCGAGAAGGAGCCGTTCGATGCCGCTGCCGAAGCCGATGCCGCTCGTGGGCTTGCCGCCGAGCTGCTCGGCCAACTTGTCGTAGCGCCCTCCCCCGCCGATCGCGTTCTGCGCGCCGCTCGAGGGCGTCGGCCGACGAACTCGAAGGTCGTGCGGTGTAGTAGTCGAAGCCCCGCACCAGACGCGGGCTCGAGTTCGGTCTCGATGCCGATGCGACGTCAGACCGGCGAGACCGGTCGAAGTGCGCCCGACAGTCGTCACAGAGGTGATCAATCAGCATCGGGCCCTCGTTGGTCACCTCGACGCAGGCCGCGTCCTTGCAGTCGAGCACGCGCAGCGGGTTCTCGCGACCAGGTCGTGCGGTGCTCGTCACCGAGTCGATCGGCGTTCTTCGCGAGGTGCGCGCGCAGGAGCTCGACGTAGGCCGCGCGACAGACGTCGTGACCCATTGAGTTGATGAGCAGGCGGAAGCGCGTCAGACCGAGCGCGCGGTAGAAGCGCTCGGCGAGGGCGATGACCTCGACGTCGACCGCGGGATCCTCGGTGCCGAGCACCTCGACGCCGAGTTGGTGGTGCTGGCGATAGCGACCGGCCTGCGGACGCTCGTAGCGAAAGGCCGGCGTCACGTACCACGCCTTCCACGGCGTCGGTCGGGCTGTGCTGGACGAAGGCGCGCACGACGGGCGCGGTCCCTTCGGGGCGCAGCGCGAAGACGCGCTCGCCGCGGTCCGCGAAGACGTACATCTCCTTCTTGGCGACGTCGCTCTCCTCGCCGATGCCGCGCACTGAAGACGCCGACGTCCTCGAACATCGGCGTGATCACCAGTCCGAAGCCGTAGCGGTAGGCGAACTGCGCGAAGATCGCGACGACGCCCTCCCACTCCGCCGAGGCTCGGCGCCAGGACGTCGTGGGTCCCGATCGGGGGCCTGGAACGGCGGCACCGCGATCGCTCATGAATTCTTGTTCTGGCCCGGCAGTTGTCGGAAGGCGTCGAAGACGCCGTCGACGCCCTTGAGCGCCGCCAACAGGCTACGAGGTGCGTCGGGTCGGCGAGCTCCACGTCGAAGACCATGCGCACGATGCGCGAGCCCGACGTCGACGTCGAACTCGAGATGATGCTGAGGTGGTACTCGGCCACGACCTTCGAGACGTCGAGCAGGAGCCGCGAGCGGTCGAAGGCCATGATCTCGAGCACCGCGCGGTACTGACCGCTGACCGAGCCGTCCCACTCGACGTCGATGATCCGCTCGCCGAGGCGTTGGGCCAGGGCGACCGCGTTCGAGCAGTCGTCGCGGTGCACCGAGACGCCGCGACCCTGGGTGATGAAACCCATGATGTTGTCGCCGGGCACCGGCGAGCAGCAGCGCGCCAGGTGGATCATGACGTCGTCGAGGCCCTCGACGTAGACGCCCGCGCCGCGACGCGTCGTGCGACTGGTGCGCGGCTGCCGCGTGACCGTCGTGGGCATCTGCTCGGCGTCGCCACCGCCGCGCAGTTCGCGATCGAGACGCTGGACGACCGCCAGCGCGGAGATCTGGCCCGAGTCGATCGACATGAAGAGCGCGTCGCGGTCCTCGAGGTTCAGTCGAGGTGATCACGGCGTCGAGCGCGCTCGAGGAGAGCGACGTGGCGATCGGCAGACCCTCGCGGCGCAGCGCCTTCGTCAGTTCCTCGCGCCCGCCCTCGATGGCGTCGTCGCGGCGCTCTCGCTGGAACCACTGGCGGATCTTGGACTTGGCGCGCGAGGACTGGGCGATCGAGAGCCAGTCGCTCGACGGACCGGCGCTCTCGTTCTTGCTCGTAACGATCTCGACGACGTCGGCCGAACGCAGGACCGTGTCGAGCGGCACGAGGCGGCCGTTGACCTTCGCCCCGACGCAGTGGTGACCGACCTCGGTGTGCACGGCGTAGGCGAAGTCGATAGGCGTCGCGCCCTCGATGAGCGCGATGACCCGGCCCTTCGGAGTGAAGACGTAGACCTCGTCCTGGCCGAGGTCGAGCTTCAGCGCCTCGAGGAACGCGATCGGGTCGTGCTCCTCCTCCTCGACGTCGGCGAGGCGCTGCATCCAGGCGACCTCGTTGTTCGCTGGCGCCCTCCTTGTAGCCCCAGTGCGCGGCGACGCCGAACTCGGCGCGACGGTGCATCTCGTGGGTTCGCACCTGCACCTCGACCGACTTGCCCCGCGGGCCGATCACCGTCGTGTGCAGTGACTGGTACAGGTTGAACTTCGGGGAGTTGATGTAGTCCTTGAAGCGTCCCTGGACCGGGCGACCACAGCGCGTGGATCGCCCCGAGCAGCCGCCCAGCAGTCGCGCTCGTCCTCGACGATGACGCGCAGTCCCACGAGGTCGAAGATCTCGTCGAACTCCTTGCCGCCGACGACCATCTTCTCGTAGATGCTCCAGAAGTGCTTCGGCCGACCACGCACTTCGGCCTTGATGCCGAACTCGTTGAGCTTCGCCGACAAAGTCGCCATGACCTCGCCCAGGTACGTCCTCGCGCTCGGGCTGGCGCGCGGCGACCATCTGCTCGATCTCGGCGTAGCGCTTGGGGTGCAACGTCGCGAAGCTCAGGTCCTCGAGCTGCCACTTGACCTGCTGGACACCGAGGCGGTGCGCGAGGGGCGCGTAGACGTCGAGCGTTTCCTGGGCGATCGACGCGCTGGCGCTGCCATGGGCATCACCGAGATGGTGCGCATATTGTGCAGCCGGTCGGCCAACTTGATGAGCAGAACCCGCCAGTCCTGGGCCATCGCGATGAACATCTTGCGGATCGTCGCGGCCTGCTGGTCCTCCTTCGAGTCGAATTCGAGGCGGTCGAGCTTGGTCACGCCGTCGACGACCGCGGCCACCTGGGCTCCGAACTCGTGGGCCAGCCACTCTGGTCGTCACCCCGGTGTCCTCGACCGCGTCGTGCAGCAACGCGGCGGCGATGGTGACCTCGTCGAGCCCCAGGTCGGCCGTGATGCCCGCGACGGCGATCGGGTGGGTGACGTAGGGCTCACCGGTGCGGCGCAGCTGGCCCTCGTGGGCGTTGATGGCGGCGACCCCCGCCCGGCGGATCAGTTCGACGTCGCCGTTGGCGTGGTGCTCGTTGAAGTGCGCGACGAGCCGCTCGATCGAACCGAGCAGTACGGGGTCAGCCGAGGTGCGCGAGGTCAGACTAACCATGGAGGTAGCCTACCGGCGCGTCATCGCCAACTCCCCGACGCAACGCGCACGGCGGCGCCGCAGCCCGCACGATTCGAGTGCGCGTCGTCGAGGACGTTCGTCGAGAACGGCGTCGTCGTGTCGCTCGCTTGTAGCGTCGAGGCGTTGACCTCCCCCGCCGAACTCATCCTGCTCACCGGTGCGGGAGTTCTCGCGGGCGTCGTCGGCTCGGCCGGCGCGATCTCGTCTCTGATCGCCTACCCGGCGATGTTGGCGGTGGGCATCGCGCCGTTGCCGGCGAACGTGACCAACTCCGTCGCCTTCGTCGCCATGATGCCGGGTTCGGCCCTCAGCTCGCGACCCGAGCTGCGCGGGCAAGGGCGCTGGCTGCGAGCCCTCGCCCTGATCGCGGGGCTGGGCGGCGGGATCGGCTTCGTGCTGTTGCTCTTGACTCCGCGTCACGTGTTCAACGTCCTCGTGCCCTACCTCATCTTCTTCGCCGCTCTCACGCTGCTCGCCCAGCCGCGTCTCACGGCGTGGCGCGAGCACCGCGTCCCGCGCCTGCCTCGCTACGTGTTCCCCGCAGGACTCTTTGTCGCCTGCGTCTACAACGGTTACTTTGGCGCCGGCTCAGGCATCGTGGTCCTGGCGCTCACCCTGCTCGTCGTGGATAAGCACTTTCCGACGGCGAACGCACTCAAGAACGTGCTCCTCGGCTTCGCCGACATCGTGGCGGCGATCGGTTTCGCCCTTTTCGGTCCCGTCCACTGGAGCGCCGCCGGCGCCATGGCGGCCGGTCTGCTCGTAGGAAGCTATCTCGGTCCCAAGGTCACGCGACGTCTGCCGCACGCGTGGCTGCGCGTCTTCGCTGCCCTCGCCGGTTTCGCTCTGGCGATCTGGCTCTGGTTCCACCCGTGACGAGCGCCGGGTTCGACCCGTCACCGGTATCGGTGGAACGATCGTCATACCCGCGACGTCTACTGACGGCCTTTCGCGAACGCCCGGTGCAGCCCTCGAGCGTGCGACGTCGTTTGTTGTTTCGCCATCGAACAGACCTCGCCCGATACCTAGGCCGGCGCGGTGGATGAGGGGCCCGAACCACCGGGAGACTTCGCCGCCGAGCGGCGCGCGGCCCTCGAGGCGGCTCGGGCCTGGGGTGTCGAGCTGGAGTCGCCCTTCGCGTTCTCCAACGTGTCGTTCGTCGCGCCGACGACCAGTGGCACGGTCCTCAAGGTCGCTTCGCTCGATGACGAAGAGTCGCTCCACGAGGCCGACGCCCTCGAAGTGTGGGGCGGCGTTGGGGCGGTGCGGCTGCTTCGTCGCTCCGGTCGCGTCCTCCTCGAGGAACGGGCGGTGCCCGGCGACGATCTTTCGGGTCTGGCCGAAGACGACGCCACGGCGATCGCCGTCACCGTCGCCCAGAAGTTGTGGCGCCCGGCGTCGCGGCCCTTCCGACCGGTCACGCCCGAGGTCTGGCGCTGGCTCGAGCAGGCCGGACGCGACGGCAGCGAAGTAGTGCCGCTCGCGCGTTCGCTCCTTCGCGAGATCGGCGAGCGAGCCGAGTGGCTCGTGCACGGCGACTTTCACCACCACAACATCCTGCGAAGAGGCGGCGACTACGTCGCGATCGACCCCAAGCCCTATCTCGCCGACCGCGAGTATGACGTGGCCTCGTTCCTTTGGAACCCGTTCTTCAAGGGCCTTGGCGACACGGCGCAAGTCGATCGTCGCATCGAGATGTTCGTCGCCGCGGGACTCGACGAGTTCCGCATCCGGGCCTGGACGGTGATCCGTGGTTCCTACCTGCGCCCGGAACCAGAGGACGTGGGACCGTTACGGGCGCTGCTCGCCCGAGGCGACGGTGCCCCGCGATCGCCTTAGCGGCGCTTCTGCTTCCTACCGCGCGCCTGGATGGTGCCGGAGAGTTGGCTCGAGCGTTGGGGACGGGCCGCGGCCACGCCCGTCTGCGCGCCGAGCAGCGCGGCACTCGAGGCGGTGAGCGTACGACGTTCCAGCCGTTGATTGACGCGCGCGGCGAGATCGCGATAGCGAGGCTCGCGCTCCTTCAACCACGCGAGCAGCGGACTCGCGATGAAGATCGACGAGTACGCCCCACTGGTGAGGCCGACGAAGAGCGCCAGACCGTAGTCCTGCAGCGTCGTGGCGCCGAGGAGGTCGGCGCCGATCAAGAGCACCGCGAGCACCGGCAGGATCGCCACGAGCGAGGTGTTGATCGAACGCGCGAGGGTCTGGTTCATCGACAGGTTCACCATCTCGCTGTAGGTGAGGTCCCCGCCCTTTAGGACGCCCTGCGTGTTGTCGCGCACGCGATCGAAGACGACGACGGTGTCGTACAGCGAGTACCCGAGGATGGTGAGGATCGCGATCACCGTGTCCGGCGTGATCTGGAAGCCAAAGAGCGAGTACACGCCGAGCGTCACGAGCAGGTCGTGAACCATCGCGATGAAGGCGGCGATCGCCATCTTGGGCTCGAAGCGCACGCTGATGTAGGCGACGACCGCGATGAAGAAGACGATGAGCGCCTCGATCGCCTTGTCGGTGATCTGGCCGCCCCACGTCGGCCCGACGTTGCTCGTCGAGACCTGGTCGCTCGCGACCTTCGCGACGCCCGCCATGGCGTCGACGACCTTGTTCGTCGTCGAGGCCTGCTGGGACGCCGAGAGGTTGTTGATGTCGGCCGTCACTTGGTAGGTGTCGGATCCGAGCTTCTCGATGATCGGATTGGCGAGCCCGGCCTTTTCGACGGCGCTCGTCATCGTGGCGATCGACGTGTTCGGCGCGAGCACCTCCCACGAACTGCCACCCTTGAACTCGATGCCGAAGTTGAACCCACGTATCGCGAGCGAGCCGACCCCGAGCGCGATGATCGCGAGCGACACGCTGAACCAGACCTTGCGTCGCCCGACGAAGTCGATCGTCGTGAGGCCGTGATAGAGACGGCCGAAGCGGCCGTAGTGGTGCTCCTCGGCCGGAGCGAAGGTCTCGACGTCGTTACTCAACGCGAGCTCCCGCGTGCATGCCCGCCGCCATCGAGAGCGCCGAGGTGCTTGACGAACCGCGCCGACCGAGAAGAATCACGAGCGGTCGGGTGAAGTACCAGGTAATGACGACGTCCATGATGGTAGAGAGTCCGAGGAAGAACGCGAACCCCTTCACGTCGCCGACGGCGATGATGTAGAGCAGCACCGCGGCGAGCAGGCTGACCGTGTCGGCGGCCAACACCGTGCGCCACGCCGACCGGAATCCGCGATCGACCGAGGACCGCACCGAGCGCCCGGCTCGGGCTTCGTCTTTCAATCGTTCGAAGTAGACGATGTAGCTGTCCACCGTGATGCCGATCGACACAATGAGCCCGGTCACGCCCGCGAGGTCGAAGCTTGGGGCGAACTCCGTGTGGCCGAGGGCCGAGATGATCGCCCAGAGCAGCGAGGCGGTGACCGCCAGCCCGACGACGATGACGAGCCCGAGTGCGCGGTAGTAGAGGATGGTGTAGAGAAGCACGAGCGCCAGGCCGGCGAGGCCGGCGCCGAGTCCGGCGACGAGCGCGGAGTGGCCGAGCGTCGGCGAGACCGTCATCGTGGTGAGGGCCTGCAGGCGCACGGGCAGGGCGCCGAAGTTCATGGCGAGGGCCAGCGTCTTTGCCGACGCCTCGGTGAACGAGCCCGAGATCTCGCCCTGGCCCTGGAAGCTGGTGAAGGCCGCCTGGTCCGGTTGGATCAGCGGCGCGGACTGCACGACGCCATCGAGCTCGATGGCGAGGAGCTTGTGGAAGTTCGCCTTCGCAACGTCGTCCCACTTGGGACTGCCTGACGAGGTGAGGGTGTAGTTGACGACCCACGCGCCGACCTGGTCTTGCTGGGCGATCGCCTTTTTCACCGCGTGACCGGTGAGGACCGACGGCCCGAGCACGTAGCGTACGCCCGGATTGCCGAGCAGTGGTAAGAGGACGGTCTCGTTCTTCGTGTCCTTCAACGGCGGTGTGGACTTGATGTTGGTGAACGCGGGGTCCGGCGGGACACTGTTGCTCGCCCCCGTCGACGAGTTCACGTTGAGATTCGCAACCGTGTCTTGGTACTGCGGCGCGCAGGCCGGCAGCGCCTTCTTCACGAGCTTGGTGCCCACTGACGCCTCACAAAGCACCGGGCGAAAGAGCAGCTGGGCGGTCTGGCCGACCGCCTTCAAGACGGCGCGCGCGTGGGTCACCCCGGGCACGCTGACGACGACGTCCTTGCCCTGGAGGTTCACCGTCGCCCCGGAGACGCCCAGTCCGTTGACCCGGTCGTTCAAGATGGTCTGGACCTCTTGCATGTCCGCGTTCGAGGCCGGCGTCGTGGGCTTGTAGACGACCGAGAGCCCCCCGGCGAGGTCAAGACCGAGCTTGGGTCCCCAGCCGAGCGACAGCGTCGCCGCGAGCGAGCCAAAGGCGATGGCGACGACGAGTATCAGGCTGACGATCAGCGATCGTCGCGAACCGACCTGCGGGGGCATTACTTCGCGTCACCTTCTGTCGATTGGTCGTGATCGTCGGTCGACGAGGGCAGCACGGGGTCGTAGCGTCGCGCGATCGCGGTGGGGATGAAGTCGAGCTCAACCCCACCGTCGGTGCGCAGGGTGACCAGGTCCTTCTCGTTGCGCACGACCGTGCCCACGAAGCCGCCGATGGTCTGGGCGCGATCGCCGACCTCGACCTTGCGCGACTGCTGGCGCTGGGCCTTCTGGCGGCGGGAACGGGGACGGAGGTAGAAGAAGTAGAGAGCGCCAAAGACGACCACGTAGATAATGAGGATGGACGACGAACTGGAGCTGGACGCAACCAACATGAGTGTTTCCTTCGTTCAGAGACAGAGAAACCTTACTCCCTGGGCGTTGCGTGCTTAGGTAGTGGGTCATTATGACGTGACAATCAACCTGCGCCACTGTTACACTGCCTCCCTACCGTTGTTGCCGTGCCAACTGTCGCCGACCGACGCTGTCGGACCTACCGCTACCGACTCCACCCGACGGTGCGCCGGGCCCAAGCGCTCGCACGCCAACTCGAGCTCCGGCGCGAGCTCTACAACGCGGCCTTAGAGGAGCGCGTCGGGGCGGGGAAGTGGGAGCGACGCTCCGTCAATTACGTGGACCAGTGCCCAAACCAAAGCCGGATCCGACGACTCCCGGTGCGTACCAGCCCAACGGAGCCGGCCGAAAGGCAAGTCTTAATCGTTCTATTCATGACGCGGGGTGGGGAGAGCTCGTCGTCATGATCTTCTATAAGGCAGAGTGCGCCGGTAGAGAGGTCGTGAAGGTGCAGCCCCACCACACGAGTCAACGCTGTGCCGAGTGCGGGCACACCGAAGCCTCGAACCGCGCCAGCCAGGCGGTGTTTCGATGTCGAGGCTGTGGTCACGAAGACCACGCCGACCGAAACGCCGCTCGCAACATCCTTGGGGCCGGTAGAGCCCGGCGGGCTTCGGCCCGCGCAGGGTAACTGACCCACTCCCCGCGCTTAAAACAGGCCGTTCGGACGAGGCTGGATACTCAGGTGTTGGTACGCGCGCTCGGTGGCGACGCGCCCGCGTGGGGTGCGCACCATCAGTCCGGCGCGTAACAAGTACGGCTCGTACGCGTCCTCGATGGTGAGCGGCTCCTCGCCGCAGGCGTGCGCGAGCGTCGTGAGGCCAACGGGCTGGGCGGCGAACTGCTCACAGAGCAGCGTGAGGATCCGCCGATCAATCTTGTCGAGACCCAGCTCATCGACGCCGAAGAGTCCGAGCGCGTCGACCGTGACGGTCGCGTTGACGCGCGCGTGCGCCTCGACCGAGGCAAAGTCCCGAACCCGTCGGAGCAGTCGGTTGGCCACCCGCGGGGTGCCTCGGCTTCGCGAGGCGATGATCGCCGCCGCCTCGCCGTCGAGGTCGACGCCGAGCAGCCCAGCCGAGCGCATCGCGATGCGCGTCAGCTCCTCGACGTCGTAGAGATCCAGCTGGCCAATAAAGCCGAAGCGGTCGCGCAGCGGCGCCGCCACGAGGCCAGTCCTCGTCGTCGCGCCGACGAGCGTGAAGTTGGGAAGGTCGAGGCGAATGGACCTCGCCGAGGGACCGCGACCGATCATGACGTCGAGGCGCAGGTCCTCCATCGCCGGGTAGAGCACCTCTTCCACCGCGCGCGAGAGCCGGTGCAGCTCGTCGATGAAGAGCACGTCACCGTCCTGGAGGTCCGTGAGCAGCGCCGCGAGGTCACCCGGTCGCGACAACACCGGCCCTGACGTCACGCGAAAGCCCGAGCCCATCTCGCTCGCGACGATGCTCGCGAGCGACGTCTTACCCAGTCCGGGCGGCCCCGCGAAGAGCAGATGGTCCGCGCTCTGGTGGCGTGCCCGGGCCGAGCCGAGAACCACTCGCAGGTGTCCGACCAGATCGCGCTGACCAATGAAGTCGCCGAGCGTTGAGGGACGGAGCGAGGCCTCAGTTCGCCGCTCCTGCTCCGTGGCGTCGGGCGCGACCACGTGCTCACTCAGGAGTTCGAGATCGAGCTCGCGCTTGGTCACGGTCGTCTCAGCAGTTGCAAGGCCGTGCGCAACGCCTCGGACTCGTCGCTCGGCAGCACCACGTCACGCAACGCTTCGCGCACCTCGTGTCCGGTGTAGCCGAGCGCGCGCAGCGCGTCATCGATCGCGGCGTCGACGTGGCTCGTCGGCTCACTGGGTTCGAAGGATCCGTCAAGGGCGACCTTGCCCTTCAGCTCGAGGACGATTCGGCTGGCGGTCTTGGGTCCGATGCCGGGGATGGTCGCGACCTTCTTCGCGTCGTCGGTCTCGATCGCGAGAGCCAGCTCCGCGACACTCATCGTTCGCAGAGCGCCGAGCGCGGTCGACGGCCCGACGCCGGGGGTGACGAGCAGGAGCTCGAAGAACTCTCGCTCCTCGATGGTGTTGAAGCCAAAGAGTTGAATCGCGTCCTCGCGCACGACGGTGAAGATGAAGAGCTCCACCACCTCGTCGAAGGGTGGCAGCTCGCTCGACGCCACGTGCACCTCGTAGCCGACGCCCTGGACGTCGACGAGGCAGCGCCCGGTTGCGCAACTGGTGCAAGACCCGGCCGTTGAGCCAGCCGATCACGCGAGACGCTCGGTGGGGTAACGGCGCTCGACGCGCACGATCATGAAGTAGGCGATGGCGAGCCCCAGCGCGTCGGCGGCGTCAGCGCCCTGGGGCACCTCGCTCAGTCCGCAGAGCCGCTGGACCATCCCTTGGACCTGGATCTTGCTCGCGGCGCCGTAGCCGGTGACGGCGAGCTTCACCTCCTGGGCGGTGAACTGGCGAACCGCGGCGCTCCCACGCCCAGCGAGGGCGATCGCCACGCCACTCGCCTGAGCGACGGGAATCGCGGTCTTCGCGTTGCGTTGGTAGAAGACCCGCTCGACGACGACGGCGTCCGGCCTCGTCTCGGCGAAGAGTTCGTCGAGCTCATCGTGTAGTTGGGCGAGTCGTCGCTCGACCGGGAACGCGGGATCGGTCTCGATGGTGCCCGCGCGTACCGCCCGAAAGGACTCGACGCCGTCGAAGGAACCTTCGACCAGCCCGAAACCGCAGCGGGTCAGCCCGGGGTCGATGCCGAGTACGAACATACGTTCGATGCTAACCCCTTAGGGGGCCCAGTCAAGGAACCGTCGAGGAACTACCCGTCGAAGGCAGCGAGGAGCTCGTCGGCGATATCGAAGTTGGCGTAGACGTTCTGGACGTCGTCGTGGTCATCGAGCGCCTCCATCAGGCGCAGCACCCTCTTTACCTCGCCCTCGTCGGTCACGGGCACCGTGTTCTGAGCGACGAGGGTGAGCTCGGCACTGTCGACCTTGAGACCGTGCTTCTCGAGCACCTCGCGCACGAAGGCGAGGTCGTGCGGCTCGGTCGTCACGGTGTAGTTCGATCCGTTCGCCTCGTAGTTCTCCGCGCCGGCCTCCATCACCCACTCGAGGAGCTGGTCCTCATCGAGTGGACCTTCGACCTCCATCACGCCCTTGCGCTCGAACTGCCAGGACACGGCACCGGGCTCGGCGATCGTTCCCCCGTTGCGAGAGAAGACGTGGCGAATCTCCGCGCTCGTGCGGTTGCGATTGTCGCTCAGGGTCTCGACGATGACGGCGATGCCGTCGGGGCCGTAGCCCTCATAGCTGATGGCCTCGTAGCGCACGCCGTCGAGCTCGCCCGTGCCCCGCTTGATCGCCCGCTCGATCGTGTCGAGCGGCACCGAGGCCTCGCGAGCCTTCTGGTACATGGTGCGCAGCGCGGCGTTGGTGTTGACGTCTCCGCCACCCTCGCGCGCGGCGACCTCGACCTGGCGAATCAGCTTGGCGAACACCTTGGCGCGAGCGGAGTCTTTGGCGCCCTTGCGGTGTTTCGTCGTTGCCCACTTGGAGTGGCCAGACATAGTTCCTCCCGCCCTACGGGGCCCCGATACTCGTACCGAGGTTTCACAGCGAGTCGACGAAGAGCCGGTGCACCCGGGCGTCGCTCGTCAGCTCCGGGTGAAACGACGCCCCCCAGACCGGGCCCTGGCGCACGAACACCGGGTGCTCCCCGTCGCCGTCTCCGTGATCGAGCGTCGCGAGCACCTCGACGTCGTCGCCCCAGCGCTCGATCCGTCGGCGCCCGGATGAAGACACCGTCGATCGTACCGACGTCGCGAACCTCGAGGGGCGACTCGAAGCTCGCCACCTGGCGGCCGTAGCCGTTACGACGCACCGAGACCGCGAGCGCTCCGTAGCTCCACTGGTCGCGAACGGCCGTCGAGTACCTCCTCGGCCAGGAGGATCAGCCCGGCGCACGTGCCGAGCACCGGCAGGCCGGCCCTCAGTCGCTCGCCGAGGTCGTCCTTCAGTCCCGAGGTCGTGAGCAAGTGCGCGATGGTGGTCGACTCACCACCGGGCATGATCAGCCCGTCGACGGATCGGAGTTGTTCAGCGGTGCGGACCTTGACGACTTCGTGGCCCAGCGTCTCGAGCGTGGCGACGTGTTCGCCGACGTCGCCCTGGAGCGACAGCACCCCAACGCGCGCTCACTACCAACCGCGTTCGGCGAGGCGCTGCTCCAGCGTCGAGGTCTCCCACCCCTTCATCGCGGTGCCGAGACCGGTCGAGACCTTGGCGACGACGTTCGCGTCCTCAAAGTGGGTCGTCGCTTCGACGATCGCCTGGGCCATGCGCACGGGGTCTTCGCTCTTAAAGATCCCCGAGCCGACGAAGACGGCCTCGGCGCCGAGCTGGAGCACGAGTGACGCGTCAGCGGGCGTCGAGATGCCGCCCGCGCAGAAGAGCGGCACGGGCAGCTGGCCAGTTTCTGCGACCTCCTGGACGAGCGCGAGCGGCGCCTGAAGATCCTTCGCGAGTGCGTAGAGCTCGTCGGCTTCCGCGCTGCGCAGTCGGCGCAGCTGCGTCGTTGATCGTGCGAAGGTGACGAACGGCCTCAACGACGTTGCCGGTGCCCGCCTCACCCTTCGAGCGGATCATGCACGCACCCTCGGAGATGCGACGCAGCGCCTCGCCGAGGTTCGTCGCGCCACAGACGAAGGGCACGGTGAACGCCCACTTGTCGATGTGGTTCTCCTCGTCGGCGGGCGTCAGGACCTCGGACTCGTCGACGTAGTCCACGTCGAGGGCCTGAAGGATCTGGGCCTCGGCGAAGTGGCCGATGCGGGCCTTCGCCATGACCGGGATCGTCACGGTGGCCTGGATCTCTTGAATCATCTGCGGGTCGCTCATTCGAGCGACGCCTCCGTCGCGTCGGATGTCCGCCGGTACGCGCTCGAGCGCCATCACCGCGACCGCCCCGGCGTCCTCGGCGATCTTCGCCTGCTCGGGGTTCACCACGTCCATGATGACTCCGCCGCGCAGCATGTCCGCGAGGCCTCGCTTGACGAGCGCGGTGCCCGTGAGCGAGCGGTCCGTTGGAGAACTCATGGCCCCAGCCTAATGGCCGGTCCCTACCACTCTTCGAGAGCGCGCGCCCGCAGTTCGACGTCGTCGAGGTTGGAGAGATCGCTCTCGCGCCGGTCGCTCCACTGGTCGAAGAAGACCCAGCGCCACTGCGCGTAGTCCGAGGAGTGAAAGAACGAGTCACTCGCAAGCTGCTGGCGCGCACACTTGCGCAGCGCGCCCGCGAGTCCCAGCGGGTAGCGAATACTCGCGGCCGCGACCTCGTCGGCGCGGTAGGTCTTGCCTCGTCCGGCGAGTGCTTGACGCGCGTCCTCGCCGAGCGTGATGACGGCGGCGAGGCTCTCGCGCTCGAGCAGTCCGAGACGTTGGCGCGCGAGACAGTGGGCAACCACGCCCTCGAGCTCGATGAGTTCGAAGTCCCCCATCACCGCGCTCGTGACGAACAGCGCGTAACCAGAGCCGTCGGGCACGAGGGCGGCGTTGTAGCCATGGTCGCCGACGATGACCGCGCGCACCTGATCGACGCCAAAGGTCGCGGCCAGCCGGTCGACGACGGTCACGAGACGCAGTCGTTCGGCGGAGTCGCCCCTTACCGAGAACGCCTCCTGCACCCGAGCGCCGAGTTGACGGCCGCGCTGGGCGTACGTCGACACCGTTCGGCGCAGGTCCCAGGCGTAGAGGAGCGCCGCCGCCACGCCGGCGGCCGGCAGCCACCAGAAGAAGAGGACCCCGATGAAGGACACCACCACGACCGCGGCGACGATGATCGTGTGCGGCAGGCGACGTCGAAACGCGAATCGCCGCACCACGCGCTGGTTGTGGTGACGTTCGCTCGCCGAGGGCGCGTAGGGGTTCTGCCAGGAGGGGTCGAGCACCGGCGCGACGTACCTCGGCCCTTGATGACGGGCGACGTGGGAGCGCCGAGAACGCGATCGTTGCTTGGCTGCCACGATCTCAGGCTACCTGGCGGTCCGAAAGCGCTCGATCGCCGCGTCGTAGCGCTCGTCGTAGGCGTCCATCAGTCGCGCCATCGACCACGCCTCGGCGTGGTGGCGTGCGCGCTCGATGCCGGCGTCGCTCTCCGAGGCGAGCGCGCGGGTGATGGCCGTCTCGAGCGAGGAGGCGTCACCGGGCACGAACAGCGTCGCGTGACCACCCGCCGCCTCGCGGTACCCCTCGAGATCGCTCGCCACGACCAGCGTCTCGCTCGCCATGCCTTCAAGCAAGACGAGCCCGAAGCTCTCCCCGTGGACCGAAGGAGCGAGGAGCGCGTCGACGCGACGAAGCCACGCTCGCTTGACCTCATCGGTCACGGCGCCGACGAAGACGACCGGTTCGCCGCTCGCGAGCGTCTGCAGTCGCTCACGCAGTGGCCCGTCACCGGCGATGACGAGCCGCCAGGGTTCTTCCCGACCGCCGTTGTGCAGACGCAGCGCCTCGATAGCCGTCACCACGCCCTTTCGCTCCTCGAGCCGCCCGACGTAGAGCAACGTGCGCTCCGCCGTTCGTTCGCGTGGCGCTTCGGCGAAGCGCGCGGTCTCGAGTCCGTTGAAGAGCACGGCGCTCTCGAGACCGCTCGCCCGGCGCAACGTCCGGGCCGCGGCGTCGCTCACCGAAACCGCCGCGTCAAGGCCGGTGGCGAGTCGCGTCATCACGGTTCGGCCGTAGCGCAACGCCGGACCTTCGCCGCTGCGATGGAACGTACCGAGCGCGGGGTGCTCGTGGGCGCGGAGCGCCGACCAACCGAGCAGCGGCGCGAAGGGCTCGTGAAAGTGCACGACGTCGGGTCGAAAAGCGTTCAGCGCCGCCCGGGCCTTCATCGACGCCGCCGGCGACAGCGTCAGCGGCGCGCGCGAGCCGTTGGCGGGCACCGACCACTTCGCGCCAAAGCGCAACAACTGGGCGGGCGTGTCGTAGTCGTGCGCGTCGTGCGCGTCGGGCGCGACGATGAGCACGTCGCGCCCGCGTCGACTCAGTTCGCGACTCATGGAGAGCACCTGCTCTTGCACGCCACCGAAGACGCTCAGGGCGTAGGGCGAGACGAGCGCTACGCGCTGGACGCTCATTGGGCGAAGCGGTCTTCGAGCACGTGCCACTGCTCGGGCGCGCGTCGAATAAGCCCCTCGAGCTCGTGGGCGAGCGTCTGCGTGACACGAGCGACGTCCTCTCGCAGACGACCGCGGCGCTCGACGTCGAGTGGTGGCGTTACCGCGGCGAAGTGGTCTCGCCCGGGACCCGAGTAGCACGCGGCGGCGACCAGCGTCGCACCGGTGCGCAGCGCCAACGTCGCCGGCCCCGCCGGCAGTCGTACGCTCTCACCGAAGAACGTGACCTCGACACCGTTCTGTTGAAGGTCACGATCGCAGAGCAGCCCCACGACGCCGCCGGCGCGCAGCGTCGAGAGCAACACGGATCCGACGCGGTCGTTGAGCGGTGCAACCTTGATGCCGATCGACTCGCGCTTGCGCTTGAACCACTCAAAGAGCTCCGCCGGGTCGAGCTCCTCGGCGACGGCCGTCATGCCGAAGCCGATCGAGTCGAGGAACGAACCGCCCCACTCCCAGGAGCCAACGTGGGGCAGCGCGATGATGATGCCTCGCCCGGCGACGCGGGCCGCCTCGAGGTGCTCGAGTCCCTCGGCGATGGTGAAGCGCTCCACGATGGTCGGGCGCTTGAGGGCCGGCAGCTTCGCCCCCTCCGCCCAGTAGCGGCCGTAGCTACGGAACCCGCGCTCGACGAACTCCGCGAGCAGTGCCCCGTCGACGGGCCCCTTTCCCGGGGCGAGGACGTGGGCGAGGTTGCGTTCGAAGTTGGTGCGCGCGTCAGTGCTGCGACGCAAGACCGTCGCCGCGAGCGAACTCACGAGGGCCACGTCGAAGCGCTCGGGCAGGACCTCTAAGAGGGTGCCCGCCGTCTTGTAGAACGCGACGCGCGACCTCGCCGCCACGGTCAGTGGCGCGAGACGCGACTGAGTCCGCGGCGCAGGCGCCGGCTGTGCTGGCGCGCGCGCAGGCTCGACTCGGGCGACGGCGCCGGACGGGCGGCGACTTGCCACACGCGCCAGAACCGCCCCCCGGCGGTCATCGCCGTCAGCCCGAGCATGACCCAGAGCACGGGAACAAAGACGGCCGTCGAGACGAGGCCGATACCGAGCAGGATCATCCGCTCGGCGCGCTCCATCAGGCCGCCCTTGGCGACCAGACCCAGGCTCTCCGCCTTGGAGCGTTCGTACGAGATGAGAAAGGTCGTCGTGAGGATGGCGAGGGGCAGAAGGACGAGCTGACCGCGGTGGTGGGCCGTCAGGTAGTAGGCGACGCCGCCCATCATGAGCGCGTCGCCGAGGCGGTCGGTCACGGAGTCGAAGAAGTTGCCGCGCTGGCTGGCGCGCTGGGAGGCCTTGGCGACCGCCCCGTCGAGCAGGTCGTGGAAACCGGTCAACGTCAAGAGCAGGATCGCCCACCAGAACTGCCCGATCGCGATCATCCAGGCGGTCGCGAGGGCGAACACGAGGCCGGAGAACGTCAGCACGTCCGCCGTGAAACCGATTCGCACGAGCCAGCGCCCAACGGGCGCCATCCCCACGTCTACCGACTGGCGGAACTTACCGTCGAACATCGGGGACGCTGGCTCATGGGGCCGAGTCTACCGGCACCGCTGCGAGCGCCCCGGCTAGAGGTGCTCGTGGACCTTGCGCCACGTCGAGGCCAGTGATTCGGGCAACACTCGCGTCTCGGCGATCGTCGTCATGAAGTTGGTGTCGCCGTTCCAGCGCGGCAGGGCGTGGGCGTGGAGGTGCTGGGGGATGCCCGCGCCCGCGGCGTGACCGAGGTTCATGCCGACGTTCATGCCGTCGGGTTCGTACGTCGCGTTGAGCGCCGCGACCGTGTCGCGCAGCACGAGTGAGAAGTCCTCGTACTCGTCGTCGTTCAGCTCCTCGAGCAGGGCGACGTGGCGGAAGGGCACGATCAAGAGGTGACCGGAGCCGTACGGAAACGCGTTGAGGACGACGTACGTGAAGGTGCTCTTCTTCAAGACGCCACTCGACTCGCCCACCTCCTCTGCACCCAACGTGCAGAAGACGCACGCGTCGCCCTCGGTTGCCGGTGAACCGCTCACGCTCGTCACGTAGTCCTCGCGCCACGCGGCGGAGAACCGCTCTAGGGCCACGTCGCCACCTCGGGCGTCTCGTGCCGCTCGATCTCTTCGATCAGTCGATCGCGAAACGTCGCCACCGACACGCCACGCGCGGGATCGTTCGAGCCGCGGGCGTTCACCCCGACGGTTCCTGCGGCAACGTCGGCGTCGCCCACCACGAGCACGTAGGGAATCTTCTCGAGCTTGGCCCGACGGATCCTCGCGCCGAGGGGCTCGCTCGCCTCGTCAACGCTCACCCGCACCCCCGACTCGCGCAGTCGCGCCGCCACCTCACTCGCGTAGTCGTCGTGGTCGTCGCGAACGCCAAGCACACGAACCTGGTCGGGACAGAGCCACGTGGGCAGATTGCCCGCGAAGTGCTCGATCAGGATCGCCATGAACCGCTCCACCGTGCCAAAGAGGGCGCGGTGGATCATCACTGGACGTTGCCGGGAGTTGTCGGGCGCGACGTAGGTCGCCTCGAAGTTCTTGGGTTGCTGAAAGTCCAGCTGGACGGTCGAGACCTGGTGGGTGCGTCCGATCGCGTCGCGCGCCTGCACCGAGATCTTCGGTCCGTAGAACGCGCCGCCGCCGGGGTCGAGGACCAGTTCGAGTCCTTCGGCCTCGGCGACCGCGGCGAGGATCGACTCGGCCTCGAGCCACTCCTCGTCAGTGCCGGCGGCCTTGCCGAGCGGACGCGTGGAGAGTTCGAGGAAGAACTCGGTCAGTCCGAAATCGCGCAGGAGGTCGAGCACGAAGGCGAGCGTTCGAGCCAGCTCGTCGGCCATCTGCTCGCGCGTGCAGAAGATGTGCGCGTCGTCCATCGTCATGCCGCGCACTCGGGTGAGGCCGTGGACGACCCCCGACTTCTCGTAGCGATAGACCGAGCCGAACTCGAAGAGCCGCAGGGGCAGTTCGCGATAACTGCGCTGGCGCGCCTTGAAGATGAGCAGGTGGAACGGACAGTTCATGGGCTTTAGGTAGTACTGCTGTCCCTCGTCGAGCACCATGGGCGGGTACATGCTGTCGGCGAACCAGTCGAGGTGGCCCGATGTCTCGAAGAGTTCGGCCTTGGTGATGTGAGGTGAGTAGACGAACTCGTAGCCCGAGACCTCGTGGCGCCGTCGCGAATACTCCTCGAGCACCCGGCGCACGGCCCCGCCCCTCGGGTGGAACACCGCGAGCCCCGGCCCCAGCTCGCTCGGGAATGAGAAGAGGTCGAGCTCGTG
The DNA here is from genome assembly GCA_963823815.1 of uncultured Acidimicrobiaceae bacterium. Taxonomy (GTDB): domain Bacteria; phylum Actinomycetota; class Acidimicrobiia; order Acidimicrobiales; family RAAP-2; genus RAAP-2. The sequence goes on along the minus strand of CAWGMU010000001.1, from coordinate 176,264 downwards.
GCCGAGTCGACGGTGGTCGCGCTTCTCGGCCTCCTCGAGTTGGGTGAGGTGCGCCGCGAGCGCTGCCTCGGACTCCCACGCGGTGCCGTAGATCCGCTGGAGTTGCTCGTTCTCCTCGTCGCCGTGCCAGTAGGCGCCCGCAACTCGCGTCAAGCGAAAATGGCCAAGCCGCCCGGTCGAGGGAACGTGCGGTCCCCGACAGAGGTCGAGGAACGAGTCGGCGTTCGAATAGGTCGTCACCGCCTCGCCCGCGACGACCTCGGCGTCATCCTCGAGCGTGCCGCGCTCGACGGCCTCGATGATCTCAACCTTGAACGGTTGGTCCCGAAAGAGGGCGAGCGCCTCCTCGACGGTGTGCTCGGCGCGGGTGAAGGACTGGTTCTCGCCGATGATGGCGCGCATCTCGGCGTCGACGCGGGCGAGGTCATCCTCGCTAAAGCGGTCGCCACCAGGTAGTTCGAAGTCGTAGTAGAACCCATCCCGGATCGCCGGTCCAATCGCGTAGTGCGCACCCGGCCAGAGGCGCAGGACTGCCTGGGCCAGTACGTGAGCGCTCGAATGGCGCAGCACGTCGCGACCGTCGTCGCTCGCCGGCGTGACGATCTCGACGGTATCGCCCTCCGTGAGGGGCGTCGAGAGGTCGGTGAGAACTCCGTTCACCCGCGCCGCGACGGCGTCCTTCGCCAGGCGCGACCCGATCGCTTTGGCGAGGTCGAGCGCCGTCGCGCCGGGCGCGACGCTACGTGCACTGCCGTCGGGGAGCGAAACGTCAAATGCGGGCATCGGGGCCTTTCGTTCGCTACAGCGTAATGCCGAGCAACGCGGCGGCTGAGGTGACGTTGGCCCCGGCGTGGGCCGCCGCGTCAATCGCGCGCAGGGCTCCGGGCGTGTCGAGATCGTCGTCGAGCGCCGCGCGCACGTCTTCCAACACGGTGGAGCTTCGCCCGGTCGTCTGCGTCGAACGCCACGTCGCCAACCGCGACTGCGCGGAGCGAAGCAGCTCCTCGCGCCACTCCCAGTCGACGCGGTAGTGCTGGTCGAGCAGCGACAGGCGCACGGCCGCCGTCTCGGAGCGCGTCACCAGCTCGTGGATGAAGACGAGGTTGCCGAGCGACTTGCTCATCTTCACGCCGTCGAGGGCCACCAGCCCGGTGTGGAGCCAGTGTTTCACGAAGGGGGCGCCCGTCACGGACTCGCTCTGGGCGGCCTCGCACTCGTGGTGGGGAAAGGCGAGGTCGCGTCCACCACCGTGGACGTCGAGCGTCTCGCCGAGTTCGCGCAGCGCGAGCGCCGAGCACTCGATGTGCCAGCCCGGTCGGCCCGGTCCCCAGCGTGACTCCCAAGCCGGCTCGTCCTCGAGCGACGGTTGCCAGAGCACGAAGTCGAGCGGGTCGCGCTTCTTCGGGTCATCGGGTCGACCGCCGTTCGTCGCGGCGAGGTCGAGCATCGACGCGCGGTCCTGGTGGCTCACCTGTCCAAACCGTGGAAACTTCGAGACCTCGAAGTAGACGCAGCCCTCGACCTCATAGGCGAAGCCGAGGTCGAGCGTCAGGCCGATCAGGGTGAGGATCTCGGGGATGGCGCCGGTCGCGCGCGGTTCGGCGTAGACCGGCAGCAGGTTGATGAGCTTCATGTCGCGCTCGAAGGTCACCATCTCCTGGGCCGCGAGGTCGAGGTAGTTGACACCGAGCTCGCGAGCCTTGCGCAGGATGTCGTCGTCGACGTCGGTGACGTTGCGCACGCAGTGCACGCTGATCCCCTCATCGATCAGGCGTCGCGTCAAGACGTCAAAGGCGAGGTAGACGAACGCGTGGCCGAGGTGCGCCGCGTCGTAGGGCGTGATGCCACAGCTATACAGCGTCGCGACGGGACCGGTCTCGAGGGGATACACGCCCCCGGCGCGCACTGTCGTAGAGCTGCATCAGCGCTGGAATCCAGCGAGCTTCAGGTAGCTGTGCGCCTTGTGGCGCATGTTGATCGACGCGAATACCGCGGTGAAGGCCTCGACGGTACCGGCGAGGGACATCGACCCGGCGATCACGGCGTGCAGTCCGGGCATCGCGTCCACCATTGCCGCGACCTCGTCGGCGCGCCGACGTCGCCGTCGGAAAAGATGATGACGTCGGCGTCGAGGTCGCTATCGAGGTCCTCCATCTTGGAGGCGGGCAGGTGGTGAAAGGCGCCGACGATTCGCGCCTCGGGCGCCGCGAAGGCGAGTTGGGCCGCCATCGACCCTCGCGGGGGGTAGAGCGGCACCAGTTCGCGGCCCTCCTTCGCGAGCGCGTTGACCATCGAGATGACCATCTTGCCCGGCGAGACGATCCTTCAGCGCCGAGACCGTCGCAACCGCCGAGTCCCAGGGCGTCGCCACGACGACGACCTCGCAGTCCGCCGCGACGTCGTTGGTCGCCCCGCGCACGACGCCCGCGCCACGGGGCACCAACGCGCTCGCGACCTCTATCGCGCGCGACTCGCTCACGCGATCCAATCACCACGTCGTAGTCGGCGCTCGCGAGACGAACCGCAACGCCCCGTCCGGCCGGACCGGTTCCACCCAGCACCCCCACAGTCGTCATCGTCGTCCTCGAATCTCAGAAACCCTAGAAGTACGCTAACAACATGCCACTTCTGAGCGACCACCGTATCCTCGTGACCGGCGTGCTCACCGACGACTCGCTGGCGTTTGGTATCGCGCGACGGGCTCTCGAAGAGGGTGCGACGATCGCGCTCTCGGGCTTCGGTCGCGGCGCTCTCGATAACGCGGCGCACCGCGCGAAGAAGCTCGGCGACGTGGGCGAGATCATCGAGCTCGACGTCACCGAACCGGCCCAGGTCGACCGCCGCCGCCGACGAACTAGCGAGCCGCTTCGGTCGTCTCGACGGGCTCGTGCACGCGATCGGCTACGCGCCGCCCAGTTGCCTCGGTTCGGGGATGTTCGCCGCCCCCTTCGAGGACGTCGCGACGGCGCATGCACGCCTCGACCTACTCCCTCGCCGCCCTGGTCGGCGCGTTTCGGCCGCTGCTCGCACAAGAGCGAGGCGCTCGGCGGGGCCTCCGTCGTCGCCCTCGACTTCGACGGCACGCGCGCCTACCCGATCTACGACTGGATGGGCGTCATGAAGGCCGCGCTCGAGTCACTCGGTCGTTACCTCGCCCGCGAAGTCGGTCCCGAGAAGATCCGCGTCAACATGCTCGCGGCCGGACCGATTCGCACCATGGCCGCCAAGTCGATTCCGGGCTTCGCGCACTTCGAGGACACCTGGGGCGAACGAGCTCCCCTCGGTTGGGACGTGCACGACTCGAGCGCGGTCGCCGACGCGGCGATCGCGCTGCTCTCGCCACTCTTGCGCGGCACGACGGCCGCAGTGCTGTCCCGTCGACGGCGGCGCGCACGCGATGGGCTAGTCGTCCTGTCGGCTTGAACTGGGTCTCGTAGAGGTCGCGATAGAGCCCGGCGCGTGCGTGAAGCTCGGCGTGGGTGCCGCGCTCGACGACGCGACCGTCATCGACCACCAGGATCTGGTCGGCGTTGCGGATGGTCGAAAGCCGGTGCGCGATCACGAGTGAGGTGCGGTTCTCATAGGCTGCGTCGAGCGCTCGCTGGACCGCGGCCTCGCTCTCGGCGTCGAGGTGCGCCGTCGCCTCGTCGAGCACGACGAGTCGCGGTGACTTCAAGAGCAACCGAGCGAGCGCGACGCGCTGCTTCTCACCGCCCGAGAGTCGGTAGCCCCGCTCGCCCACGACGGTCGAGAGTCCGAGCGGCAGTGACGCCACCAGGTCCGCGATCTGGGCCGCCTCGAGCGCCCCCGCGATCTCCTCGTCGCTGGCTTCGGGACGCGCGAAGAGCAGATTCGTGCGGAGGGTGTCGTGAAAGAGGTGGGCGTCCTGAGTGACCACGCCCACCGTCGCGTTCAGCGACGCGGTCGTCGCCTCACGAAGGTCCAGGCCATTGATCGTACACGGAGCCGTCGTCGACGTCGTAGAGCCGCGACACCAACATCGAGATCGTCGTCTTGCCCGCGCCGCTCGGCCCAACGAGCGCCGTCATGGTGCCCGGCTCGGCGACGAAAGTTGACGTCGTGGAGCACCGCGGTGCGCGGCGTGTCGTCGAGTCGCGCCACCGCCTCGAGCGACGCCAGGGAGACGTCCTCCGCCCCGGGGTACGAGAAGTCGACGTGGTTAAAGCGCAGTTCCGCCGGACCCGTCGGGATCGGCCGGGCGTTCGGACTCTCCTTGATCATGGGCTCGAGGTCGAGCACCTCGAAGAGGCGCTCGAAGCTGACCATCGCCGACATGTAGTCGATGTTGAGGTTCGAGAGCTGCGTGAGGGGTCCGTAGAGTCGCCCCAAGTACGCGGTGAGGGCGACGACGGTTCCCACGGCGAGGACCCCGTGGATCAGCCTCGACACCGCCGAAGCCGTAGGCGAAGGCCGTCGCGAGTGACGCCGTCAGCGAGAGCGAGATGAAGAAGAAGCGCTGGTACGTCGCTTGATGGATGCCGATGTCGCGAACCTGGCCGGCCCGGCTAGTCGAAGCCCTCGAGCTCCTCCCTCGGACGACCGAAGAGCTTCACGAGCATGGCGCCCGCGACGTTGAAGCGCTCAGACATGACCATGTTCATCTCGGCGTTGAGCTCCATGCCGCGTTGGAACAGCGTGCCGAGTTTCCGTCCGACGCGACGGGCTGGCACCAGGAACACCGGCACGAGTACCAGGGCGACCAGGGTGATCGGCCAGCTGAGGATGAACATCACCGCGAGGACGATGACGACGAGGATGACGTTGCCGACCACGTTCGAGAAGAGGTCGGTGAAGGCCTGCTGTGCTCCGATGACGTCGTTGTTCAGTCGACTGATCAGCGCTCCGGTCTGGGTCCTCGAGAAGAACGCGATGGGCATCTCTTGGATGTGGCGAAACACTTCGACGCGCAGGTCGTAGATGAGGCCCTCACCGATGACGGCCGACACGCGTCGCTCGACCATCTGCAGCCCGGCATCGAAGATCGCGAGCGTCGCGGTGGCGATGGCCAGGCCGATCACGAGATCGGCTCGATGATGATAGATGCCGACGTCGATGATCTCGCGCAACAAGAGAGGCGAGACCGAGGAGATGATGGCGTCAACGATCACGACGATGAGAAAGAAGATCAGCACGGGCCGGTAGTGCCTGGCGAACTTCAAGATCCGCGGCAGTGTGCCCTTCTTCAGCTGATGCTGGAGTATCTTGCGGTCGCGAGACAACGAGCGCATGCCGAGCCGAACCGCCGGTCCTGCGCCTCCGTGCATTCCCATCTCGACCCCTTCGCCCGAGTCAGTGTAGGAACGTGCAGCACCGTCGCGAGCGCGCGACGCGCTTTGGCCCTCACGACGTGAGAGCGCTCACCACGATGACAAGTCCAAGCGTGGTCATCACGCACGCGCCGATCGTTCTCAGCACCACGAGACGCGTGGGCGATCCAGAGAGCCACTCGCGAGCGCTACCGGCGATGATCCCCCAAGTGCTGTCGCTGCAGAACGCGAGCAGGCTGAAGATGACACCGAGCAGCAGGAGTTGAACGGTCACGTGGCCGCTCGATCGGTTGACGAAGTGCGGAAACACGGCCGCGAAGAAGACGAGCGACTTGGGGTTCAAGATGCCCACGACGAAGCCCTGGCGCACGACGTGCACCCTCGAGGGCCGCGTCCCCTCACGGCGCGTCATGGCGGCGGCGTGCTCGCGTCGGTGGCGAAAGGCGCCGTATCCGAGCCAGAGCAGATAGCACCCGCCCACCAACTGGATGACCACCGAGAAGACCTTCGAACGCGACAGCAGTGGCCCCAGCCCCACGGCGATGACCGCCGACAGCACGAGCGTGCCAAGGCTGTTGCCGAGGACGGTCAAGACCGCGACGCCCCTCCCCCACGCGACGCCGCGCGCCAGGGTGAAGAGCACACTGGGTCCGGGCACAATAATGATCGCCATCGACGCGGCGAAGAACGCGGCGAGCTGCCCACCACTGATCATCGCGTACCTCGGCGGGATTCGGCGTCGGTGACGGTGGACTTCGTCTCAAACTCGTCGACCGTCATGGTCCGAGCAACGCTAACAGTGGACCTCTTCCCTGCGTCGCGTGACGAGCGACCTCGGACTCCGCTTTCAGTTCGAGGGTCCACGAAGACGCGACGTCGATGTTCGAGACGATCACTGAACAGAGACCACCTCGCCGTCGCGTTACGACTTTCCGAGACGGACGATTAACCGCCGCGCGACTGCTCGAAACCGATGGTGGTCACGTCCCGCCGACGACGGGCAAGAGCGCGGCTACCGACTCCGTTTCAGCGCTGTCGATAGCAACCGCGCGAGGTCTGAACGGGCGTTCAAGCAGTTCGCAGACTGGTTTGGCGACACCGAACGCACCTTCTTTACAACTGCGTGACAAAGGGCGCTTCACACCATTTTCAAAACCGAGCACCCCTACGATTGACATAGGAATAGCGAGTTTTCAAACGAAATATCTGGGCAAATGACACTCCGAGGAGGTGCAAAATGGGCCAGCGAACTTTGAGCCGAGGGTCCACCCCTCTCGCCCGAGCGGCGCTCTTTTCGGGCGCCCTCACGCTCGTCGCTGGCCTGCTCGTCTGGGGACTGGCCTCGGGCCCGACGACCGCCTCGGCGGCCGCGTCGGCGTGCACGACCGGGAATCTCGACGTGTGGTTGAATACCACCGGCAATGGCGCCGCGGGCAGCTCCTACTACCGACTCAATCTCACCAACCTCTCCGCGGCGGCGTGCACCCTCTACGGCTACCCCGGTGTCTCGGGCGTGACCCAAGCGGGCATCCAGCTCGGCAGCTCCGCCTCGCGCGACCCCGAGCACACGCCAACCGTGATTACGCTCACCAGCGCGCGCACGGCGCGCGGCTTCGAGATGAACACCCCACACAGCACCGCCACGGTGATCTTGCAGATCACCGACGCCGAGAACTTCCCCGCCTCGACGTGCGACCAGATCACGGCCGCCGGCCTTCGCGTCTACCCGCCGGGCCAGAAGGAGTCGACGGTCGTGCCCTTCCCCTTCGTCGCCTGCGCGAAGGGCGGACCGCGTTACTTGCACGTCGAAGCCGTCCAGAAGTACGTACTTTCCAGTTCATGACTTGACGGCGGCAGGTAGGCCAATTATATTTCACTAGATAACTAGTGAAATAGGGGCCAGATGATCGAGTTCTACATCGACACCCATTCGGGCGTGCCGCCGTACCTCCAATTGATCCAGCAGGTCCGCCGAGCCCTCAAGCTCGGCCTCCTGTTCGAGGGCGACCAACTGCCCACGGTCAAGGACGTCGTGGGCCGGGTCGCCATCAACCCCAACACGGTCTCCAAGGCCTACCGCGAACTCGAGCACGAGGGCCTCGTGAGCGCCCGCCCGGGCGTCGGCACCTTCATCGCGAAGTCCCTCGTCGAGGACTCGCTCACCGCCCTCGGTCCCCTGCGTCACGACCTCGAGCGGTGGATGAGTGCAGCCCGTCGAGCCGGCCTCGACGACGAGAGCATCGAGGCTCTCGTGCGAGAGTGCTTTCGATCCTCCTCGGTGACGGTGCCTTCGTGAGCGCCGTCGTCACCACCGAGGGCCTCACCAAGCGCTACGGCCGCAAGATGGCCCTCAGCGACTGCACACTCACGATTCCCGAAGGTCACGTCGTCGGTCTCGTCGGACCGAACGGCTCGGGCAAGACCACGCTGCTCAATCTCGCCGCGGGTCTTCTCCAGCCCTCGACGGGTTCAATTGAAGTCCTCGGACACCGCCCCGCTGAGAGTCTCGAACAGCTCGAGCGCGTGGGTTTCGTCGCCCAGGACACGCCGCTCTACACAGGTCTCAGCGTGCTCGACCACCTTCGCCTCGGCGCGCACACGAACGCGAACTGGGACGCTGTGCTCGCTCAGTCGCGCGTTGAGCAACTCGGTCTTGACCCGCGTCAGCGCGCCGGCAAACTTTCGGGTGGCCAGCGCGCCCAACTGGCACTCACTCTCGCGATTGCGAAGCGGCCCGAGGCGATGTTCCTCGACGAGCCCGTAGCGAGCCTCGATCCGCTCGCACGACGTGAGTTCCTTCAGATACTCATGGAGACCGTCGCCGACCACCACGTCAGCGTCATTCTCTCGTCGCACCTCGTCGCTGACGTCGAGCGGGTCTGTGACTTCCTCGTCATCCTCATCGCGTCGCAAGTGCAGCTCGCTGGCGAGGTCGACGAACTCCTCGCATCGCATCATCGGCTCATCGGGCCGCGAGACCACGATCCCGCTACCCTCGCGAACCAGATCGTCGTCGATACGAGCTACACCGAGCGCCAAGCCACACTGGTCGTTCGTTCCGACGGCCCGATCGTCGACCAGAGCTGGACCGTCGAAGCTGTCAGCCTCGAAGACCTCGTGCTCGCCTACATGAGCTCGGGCCAGCGTGGCGGCCGTGCGCCACGTCGACGGAGGTCGCGCGATGACCTGGCTAGCCCTCCGGCAATTTCGCGTGCAGGCGATCGTCGCCGGACTTTTCCTGCTCGGCGTCGGAACCGCCTTCGCGCTCACCGGCCCACACCTGCTCCACGTGTACGACACCACGGTGCAGCACTGCGCCGCCCACGGTGACTGCGGGCCCGTCGACAGCGCCTTCGGCTCGACGGACAGACTTCTCCAGCATCTCATTGAAGCGTCGGTCATAGTTCCGGCGTTGATGGGCGCCTTCTGGGGTGCACCGCTCGCCGCGCGCGAATTCGAGTCGGGCACCTTTCGCCTCGCCTGGACCCAGGGGGTGACGCGCACGACGTGGCTCGTCACACGGATCGCGGTGGGCGCTCTCGCGAGCATCGCAACGGCGGGACTCTTCAGCCTGATGGCAACGTGGTGGTCGAGCCCTCTCGACCGTCTGCACAACACGCCCTTTGGCATGTTTGACTCACGCGACCTCGTGCCGATGGGCTACGCCGCGTTCGGCTTCACCCTCGGCGTCGGCCTTGGGCTTCTCATCAAGCGGACCTTGCCCGCGATGGCCGCGACGTTCGTTCTCTTCGCCGCGGTACGCGTTGCCTTCACCGATTACGTGCGAGTGCACTTCGCCGCGGCACTCCACGCCTCCCAGGCCTTCATGCCGTTCACTTCACCGGGGCGTCTCAACATCGCCAGTCAGGGAGTCAGTTCGGCTGACTGGGTGGTCAGCGATCAGACCGTCAATCAAGCGGGAAAGGTCATCGGTCTGTACGGCGGCATCGGGCCCAACGGCAGTCTCGGCTTCAGCGAGCGGCACGGGGGCGTCTACTTCAACGGTGTCGGCCGCTGTCCGAACCTCTTTCCCCCGGCCCGGTGTCGCGATTCGGCACGGTGAACGGTCCCCACTCCGTGCACGACGTTGGACCCGTAAGCCGTGCGCTGGCGGCGGCCTCGGAGAAGTGCGTGACTTCGTTTCACTTGCGCGAGCTCCTCACCTTTCAGCCCCCGAGCCGCTACTGGGGCTTCCAGTGGTACGAACTCGGCTCGTACGTCTCGCTTTCTGCGCTCCTGATTTGGCTCAGCATTTGGTGGATCCGTCGACACTAAATTACTGAACACGAAGACGCGGATGACGCGTTGAGTGTCGCCAAACCTCACGCCGTTGATTCAAGAAGTCGGTCGTTGACCACTACAGTTTTCTGGTGCCTCGCGAAAGAGACGTAGCCCGCCACGGGCAAACTGCGCGTCAGATCGCAAATCACGATCGCCTTGTGGCCATGGGTCGAGACGTTGATCGTCGCAACGGCGAGAGAAGACAACGAGGCCACCTGCGAACGCGACGCCAAATCTGGGTTCGTCGCACCTTCATCACCGTGGGGATCGTGCTGGTCCTCATCGTGGGCGGCGTGGCGGCGGACTACTACTACCTCGGCTCGCTCGTCCATCGCGTGAAGGTGAACAGTCTCCAGGCAGGCGGCACGGCAGAGAACATCCTGCTCGTCGGTTCAACGAGCCGCTGCGCCCTCAAGGTGCAGAACCCCGCCTACGGGCTCTGCTCGCAGGGCGTCAACGGCGTCAACAGCGACATCGACATGATCCTGCACCTCGTTCCGTCGACCGGGAGCGTGTCGTTGCTCTCGATTCCTCGCGACCTCTTCGTGCCGAACGCCCGGGTCATCGGCGCCAACAAGATCGACGCCGCCCTCTACGAGGGTCCGAGCCAGCTCGTGAAGGCGATCGAGGAGGACTTCGCAATACCGATCAACCACTACGTGGTGCTGAACTTCGACACGTTCGCGAGCGTCGTCAACGCCCTCGGCGGAGTGAGGATGTACTTCCCCGTGCCGATCTTCGACGCCGAGTCGGGGCTCAACATCGAGCGGCCGGGCTGCTACACGCTCGACGGCTACCACGCCCTCCAAGTCGTGCGGGCGCGTCACCTCCAGATCCAGCCCGATCCCTCGAACCACGACCCGCGGTCTTGGCCCTTCGAGGCGCTGTCGGACATCGCGCGCATTCGGCGCACCCACGAGTTCCTCCGGGTGCTCGCGGCGAAGGTCGCTGCTCGGGGGCTCGGGAACCCTCTCACCGACCAGCGCATAGCGACGTCAGTCCTGCCGGACCTCACGGTCGACAGTGGCCTCAGCGAGGGAGAGATGGTGAGCCTGGCGAGGAACTTCGCACACACCAGCATCGCCGTGGTGCCCCAGTACACGTACCCCGTGACCAACGTGGAGACGGGATCGCTCCTCTACCAGGGGTACTACTACGGCGACGTCGTCTTCCCGGTGGAACCCGACGGGCTGACGTCGATCGAGCGTATCTTCGACGTCGCGCCCAGCGACAACACGTTTACCGGCGCGGCACTGCCCGCGCCGTCCAAGGTCACGGTCAGCGTCGAGAACGCGACGGGCGCCGCGAGTAAGACGGCCGCGATCGCCACACCACTGCGCGCGAGGGGCTTCCGCGTCGTCGCGACCGGCAACGTCACCTCCCCGGGGCCCGTCAGCGAATCGGTCGTCTGGTACGGCGGGCCGCCGCCGCCGAAGGCGGGCAACTGGGTCAGCCCGTCGCTCGCCGCCGCCCAGTCGGTGCTCGACCAGCTCGAGGGACCCGCGATCCTCGGCTACAACCCCTCGGCATTGACCTCGGGCGCCACCGTGACCGTCTGGGCCGGAACCGGTCTCTCCGTGAAGCCGGCGCCGTCGTCCACTACCACGACGACGACCAAGCCAACTTCGTCGACGTCGACGACGTCAGTGACCACGACGACCCAGTACGATCCACCCGGCGTCAAGGGAAACGGCGCCTTCACGGCGCCCAATTCGGTCAACCCCGCGCTCGAGCCGTGGGATCCGCGAGCGTGCAACGCCGCCGGCACCGGACCCGGGCCGAGCTAGCTCCCCGTCGATTTCGTCACCTCGAGCGGCGAACGTGGCGAGAAACGGCGGCGTTCCCTTCGAGAAAGTACCGCGAGAGTCGCTCTGTTGCCTTCGACAAACCGATCCGCGTCGATCGACCGATCGTCAGTTCTACCTCACCCACCGGGCGACCCTCGAAGGTCACTCGCGCCTCGGGTCCCGCGCAGCAGTCGAGTCCGTTGTCGAACCCGCTCACCCCGAGTCCGCGCGTCAGATTGCCGGGTCCCCGAAGCAACTGCGCCCGTGGATCATCGGTGACGCCACCGTCCGCGCAGAGTTCGCCCGCGCGCAGGAGGACGGCGCTCGCGGCACTTGGACCTCCGGTGACGACGTTCATGCACCAGTGGACTCCGTAGCTCAAGTAGACGTAGAGGTGCCCCGCGGGACCGAACATGATCGCCGAACGCGGCGTCGGACCGCGGTAGGCGTGCGAGGCGGGGTCGTCCACTCCCCCGTACGCCTCGGTCTCGACGATGCGGGCGCGTCGAACCTCCCCGTCGGCGCGCACGACGACGAACGCTCCGATGAGATCTCTCGCCACGTCGTCGGACGGTCGGTCGAAGAACGCCCGAGGCAACACGCCGGGCGCCATCGTCACTACGTCGTGACGACGACTCGGGCTGCGTCGACGCTGGTGACGTGATGAAGCGACACGTGGACCTTCACGCGACTCAGGACGAATCGTTCGACCGCTTCGGCGCGAGACGTAGCGAGCGACGCGTTGTCGAAGGCGTAACCGGTGATCGTGAGCGACGCACCGGTGGAGAGTCTCTTCACGAGTGTCAGCAGCGCGGACCTCGCCCGAGCGTCGAGCGAGTCGCTCGGTGTCGTGAAGTCGATCGTGATCTTGCTCGGCGGCGGAATCCTCGCGGCAAAGGTGACCGAGGTCGGCGCCGACTCGCCCCCGGGGTTCGAACCGTTTGCTGCCCGCAGTGCCGTGACGACGCAGGTTCCCGATGTCGAGGCGGAGAGCGACGCGCCACGCACGACGCAGCCGGTCGCCGTTCCATTCGCGACGCGGTACGACAGCGCACCTCCTCCCGTGTCGCCACTGGCCCTGAGGGTCAGCGCCGTACCGACGTGACCTGAGCGTGTGGTGATCGTGAGCGTCTCGACGGAGGGCGGCGGCGGCGAGCTCGTGGGCTGGGTCGTAGGCGTCGATGGTGGGGGTGGTGGTGGAGGAGGAGGAGGAGGCGTCACCCCGGTGCCGGTGATCGTGATCGTGATCGTCTGCAGTCCGCTGCCGTTGCTTCCCTCAATCAACCATGTCGCCGACGCCGGTTCGGTCGCGGTCGGTGTGAACTGAACCACCTCTTCATCCGTCGAGTTGCCCGAAATCACGTCACCTGCCGCAAGCACCGTGTGCGTGGTTGGCGAAGGTAGGGCCGAGAAGCCCTCACTCGAAGGTGGCGTCGATTCGGTGATGGTGAGCGGGATACCGCCTTGGTCGCTGACGTCGAAGTCGAGCGTGGCCGAGGAACCGACGGCGACGTCGCCAAAGCTGAGCGCGTCAGGAACGATGTTGATCTGCGCGGGCGCTTCGGCCGAGCCCGACATCGGCACGCCGAAATCGCCAACGCTGGTTTCGAGCGTCGCGACGTCGCCGAAGACGTGGTCGAAGTCACCCGACGAGGCTGGCGGAGTGAATTCCACCGTGAAACTCAACGTGTCCCCCGGTCCAATGGTCTGGGCGTCCGGCGGGTCCGTGATGGAGAAGGGAGCGGCCGGTGCGCTGAATCCCGTGACCGAAATCGAGCTGGCCGACGTGTTCGTGAAGACGACCGGGGGCAGAGTCATCGCAGGCCCTCCGATCGGTTGGGGCGAGAAGTCGACCTCAGTCGGCGCGACGCTCAGGGGCTGTGTGGCGCTGTAGCCGTCCCCCTCGAGGGATAGCGCGACCGTGCCGCCGCCGACGATGTTGGCCGTCAGCGACCCAACGTTCGCGCCAATGACCGTTGGAGTAAACGTCACTGGCCAGGAGATCGACTGACCAATCGACAGCGACGCGGGCAAGGTTCGACTTGGCGAACCGCTCGCGAACGCGCCGCTCGGAGGGTCGAATGACGAGACGGTCGTGGCGGTCGTCGCGGTCAACGTCGCCGTCGCGTCCGTCGACTGCGAGATCACCGTCGGAGCGAAGTCGACGTTGTCACCACTTAGTGCCGGCGCCGACGTCGGGAGAACTCCGAAACCCATGAGAGCGCCGTCGTGCGTTCCGACGTAGACGACATTGTCGTTGGCAGTCGGTTGCGAGAATACCGAGGCGGTGCCGATGGAGTAACTCCACAACTGCGTCAGCGTGCCGTCAGGACCGGGATTCTGCGGAATCGGGTCGTACGCCTCGAGCTCGGCGGTGTTGGTGCCCCCGTCGATGTGCGTGATCCAGAGGACCGACGAACCCGAGGTGGACCCGTTGGAGGTGACGATCGGTGTTCCTGACCCGAAGGCGAAGGTGTTCGACGAGTTAGCCGTCGAGGCGACCAGCTGGAACCAAACGGCCCCGGAGGCGCTGACCTCTCGCTGGAACGCGAGCAGGGCTCCGCCGCCAGCTGCGTCGATTGGGGTGCCCGCGGTGGGCACGTAGACGTACCCACCGTCGCCCGGCCACACCGTGGGTTTCGCCCACACGCCGCCGAACGGCCCGACCTCTGAGGGAACGGCGTCACTTCCGCTCGGCGCACCGTTCTCGACCGGACCTTGTTGATAGCCCCCGAGGTGGTCCATGTTGAGGGCGTAAAGAATACCCTCCTTGCCGATCACAAGAAGGACGTTCGGCTCCTCGGGACTTCCCATGCTCGCGGGCAGTGCCATGGGCCCGCCTGAGCCAAGGTCGCCGTCTTCAGCGTTCAAAGTATTCGCGTCCTGGGCGATGAAGAAGTCGACGGGGTGAAGCTTGCCGCCGCTCGCCGAGAGCGCGATCACGGCTTCGCCGTAGTTCACGACCGCGCCGTCGCTTTCGGGTTCAGGGCTCGCAGGATCGTTCCCGTTACCGGTTGAGACGAAGATGTCGCCCTGCGCGTTCACCACCGGCGCCGAACCCGACTGCCATATGCCGGCGCCACCGCCGCCGCCGTCGGGTGCGTGCACACCGGTCTCGGTCGCCCACATCGTCGTTATCGAGGCGCTCGCCTCAGAGACCCCGACGAGCCAGCCCGTCCAGTTGCCGATATCGCACTGCGAGCCGAAGGCCGCGTAGACCACACCGTTCACGAGCACGAGCCCGGGACGCTGCGTCTCAACGTTGCCGTCGAAGATGGTACCGGCGTCATCGTCGGCCGAACCTTCGATGGGAACCCCCCCGACCGGCCAGTTGGCCGGCGCTGCGTGCGTCTCGACGTTGACGGCGTCCATGAAGAACTCCGTGTCGCCGCCCGGACCACCGTCGGTGGCGACGACGAAGTAGGCAACGTCGGTCGCCGGGTCGATCACTGGGGTGCCGGTGATGCCCATGCTCCCCCCGATGTCGGCGCAGTTGTTGTGGGTGAGCGGATCGGCGGGCGGTCCGTAGTAGTTGGTCCACATGACCGCTCCCGACGTCGCGTTCAGCCCGTAGACGTAGTCGTTCTGAGTGACCGTCAAGACCGTTCCTTGACTCACCAGCGGTTGGGCGTAGATCGCTCCGTTGAGTCCGGTGTCGAAGAGTTGACCAAAGTCAGCGCTCTTTACCGCAGAGGGCGTGAGCCCTGGTTCATTCGGGTACCACCCGGTCACTGAGATGTCAGACGCGTTTCGCAACGTATCGGCGCGCGCGACGGACTGACTAGCGAACGACGTGACCGCCACGCCGGTGGCGCTCGCGACGAGGACAGCGCTGACGGCGAACCGCACGCGCGCAGCGAACCAGTTCCGCCGGCCGGGTTGGCGGCTCCGTCTCGAGCCGGACACTTGCATAGCGGTCACGGTACTAGTGACGGCGCTCCGGTGACTGGCCCCGCAACACCGCTGACTCGGGTACCACTTCACGGCCCAGCGATCACCAGTCGTCGCTTTACAATCTCGGGCGTTCACCAGAAGTCTGCGAGTCTTCGCTCCACGCGGGGCACCAGTTCGTCCGCGTACAGGAAGTGCGGGGACCTGTGATCGCCCTCGCGCGTTCGCCCGTTCACGACGACATGACAAGATTGCAGGCTCATCGGATTCTGACGGGGTGAGTCTCATCGCGACCTACGATCGATGCCGTAGGACGCCGCCAGTTCGGTTTGCCGGCGTAGAGCAGGGCTCGTATTCGGTAGTTCTCGAAGTTCCGAAAGCCATTAAGCCGACGCGCTTGATGCGTTTGATCAAGTTGCCTTGATGGCCTCGAAAGTCGTGCGCATTGCTTACCTACGAGCGCCGTGCGCCGAAGTTGCAGACTCTTCGTCGAACCAGGACCTCGGACTCGTTACCTGTCCCGAGCTTTTGATCTCGGCCGGCATCGAGGGTCTCAAGCAGTGGCCCTGTCGTCACCTACTTCGAGCCTGCCCGTCTACGTGCCATCCGATTCACCTGCTCTGAGAAGCTCCGATACGCTGTGCGAACGAAGGCTGTTCTTTCACCCAGAGCTAGGCGATCGGCCACCTCCGGCGTCGCCGTCGACCGAGCTGGCTGCACACGACGAAAGACGCGCCGAGCGGGCGTCGCTCATCGAGTCTCTCTTACGCCCGTCGAGGAAGTCGCTCGACGAGCCCGATACGAGCGGCATCGTCGCGTCGACCGACGATGTCACCATCTGTTCGGCCTGCACCCGCTCGGCGCACCGAATCCCGTCGCCTCGATTGGCGAGGGAGATCACGTGGAAGGGATCGACGACCTCGGGCGGCCTTGGGCAAGATCACCGCAGTAGACCGCCGCGTAGACCGTTGCCGACATGTCGAGGGCGCCGTAGAGGACGTCGACTCTTCCAGGCCTCGCTCTGAGCGTCCAAAAAGGCCCGCCACGTCAACGCAATTACGCGTCGGCAGGATGTCGATGATCCGGTGGTGCCCTCGACGTCGGTCCAACGGTCGTACGCGTGCGGTCTGCTCGTGATCTTGCCCAAGGCTGCACGAAATCGTCGATCTCTTCCAGGCCAATGGCGCTCGTTTGGTTGAGGCGTCGGCGATCGGCCTCCGAGCAGGGCCGTGCCGTACGGTGGTGACAGCGTCGTTCACGCGTCGTGCCAGCTCTCAGCTCGAGTTCACCGAGCGACTTCCTTGACGGTGCGTCCGGTGCCGACTTGGAGCGTCGCCCACTTGCGCCGTCTCTCGTCGTGAGCAGGCAGTTCTTCGACGGCGATCCGGTGGTCGCCGATCACCCAGCTCTTGGTGGACAGCCCTACGTTCACACAGCGCATCCGGTGCTTCTTCCACGAGCAGGCGCATCGGATGGCCGTAGACGCGGCAGGTCGCATGTAGGCGACGACCGAGCGCCCTTTCACTCCCGCCGGCAGGGCCAACAGCCGGGACAGGTAACGAGCCCGAGGACCTGCTCGACGCAGAGTCTGCGACCTCCGCGCGCGCGGCGTTCGTAGGAAAGAACGCGGCCATCGTCAACTTTCAGACCAACGAGGGCCTCGACTTTGATTTCACTAGCGTCGTTAACTGACCGAATGCGTGCTTTTAGATTTCTCGGATCACACCTAAAGCCTGAAGCAGGCCTTCGCTCGATCTACGTCCAACGAGCCGTCAGGCGCGTCGACCCCGCTAACTTCCGATGACGCCAGATTGCAATCAGTGGGCGCTACAGGACTCGAACCTGTGACCTCAGCCGTGTGAAGGCTGCGCTCTAACCAACTGAGCTAAGCGCCCCGGGGCAACCATGCTACCGGCTCACCAAGTTGAGAGCAGGAAAACGCGTTGTAGCCTTCAACCGTGTCAGACAACACCAGCGGGGGTGATGAACGCCGATCACGATTTTTTCGTCCTCGTCGTCAATCGGTAGCACCCCGAGAAGTCGTGCTCGGCCTGGACACGGTGGAGCGCCGTGTCAGCCTCTTCGCCGCAATCCTCGCCCTGGTATTCGCGATCGCGACCGCCGTTCAGTGGGCGCGCAACCTGCCCCAGATCACAACCACGCCTCACGTGGCTGGAAAGCGGTGTCCGAGTTCCTTCAAGAAACACGTGGGCAAACTGTGTGAACACGTGCTGTACACCACCCGCAGCGAGTGGGAGGTCAAGTTCTTCTTCATCCTCGTCGTCGCGCTCTGCATCCTCTACTTCACTTTGCGGCGAAAGCGCGCCGGCGTCGCGTGCTTCGCGATCTTCCTTGGACTCGGGCTTGGAATCGGTACCGGTCTCATCTTCTTTTTCCTCGGGGCGTGGCTGATCATTCGGGCCTACCGGCTGCAGAAGTACGGGGTGGCGAGCATCATTGCCTCGAACAAAGTTGCCCGTGAGCAAGGCACGGCCAAACGCGAAAGTCGGGGCGCGAGACCCTCGCGCAGCGATCGCGCGGACAGTACGGTCGTCGCCGCGAAGGCGGCGCCCTCAGCGTCCAAGCGCTACACGCCAAAGAAGCCACCGCGCAAGCGGCGCTAAGTCATGGCCAAACTGGGACTCGACTATCCGACGAAGTGGGGTCGGGGATACACCGCGCGCTTCGCGCGCAACATCATCCAGTCCTACGTCATGGGTCCCTACGTCCGCTACCTCACGACGCTCGAGATCCGCGGCGCCGAACACGTCGACGGCGAGCGTCCGTACATCTTCGTCGCCAACCACGCGAGCCACGCCGACACGATCCTGCTCCTTTCGGCGATTCCCGCGAAGGAGCGCAAGCGCACCGTCGTCGCCGCGGCGATGGACAGCTTCTTCATGGACCGGCGCCAGGCGTTTAAGACCGTCCTCATCTTCAACGCCATCCCGGTCGACCGGTTGAAGGTCAATCGGCGCAGTGCCCAGCTAGCCCTCGCCCTCGTCGAGGACGACTGGAACCTCGTCATCTACCCCGAAGGTGGTCGCACCCCCGACGGCCACCTCCAGGAGTTCAAGGGTGGGGCCGCCTATCTCGCCGAGCGCTCGAAGGCGACAGTCATCCCGACGTACATCCATGAGTCGGGCTACCTGAAGGCGAAGAAGTACGCGAAGGCGCCGGTCTACCTGGACGCGCCGAACGAGCGACGCCACCACGTCATCGTCGCCTTCGGTGAGCCTCTGCGCTGCGACGAGGGCGAGAACATGCGCCACTTCGGCGTCCGCATCGAGCGAGCCGTGGAGGAGCTCGGGCGTGCGGTGAGCGGCGACCCGAACTACGGACAGCGCGCTGACGAGGACTAGCGCGACAGGGCGCTGACCCGCTCGCGGTAGAGCTGGTCAGCGACGGTCGAAAGGGGCTCAAGCTCGTGGCCGAGCACCCGAGCCAACACGTCGTCGGCGAGCCAGGGATTCATTGCGAGCACGGGACCGTGCGCGTACGTCGCCCACATGGACGCCGTCCGGTACCCGTCGACAGCGCCGTCGTTGCCCACGCCGCGCACGACCGACCCGAGGGGCTCGAGATCGCGGGCGAGCGTCGTGACACCGCCGTGATTCTCGAAGCCGACGAGCGTGTGCTCGCCAACACGCACGACCAGATCGCCGACCGAGCGAACGGCGCCGCGTCGGGTCACCGCCTCCACGAGACCAAGTCCGTCGTACTCGTCGTCCCCCTCGACCGCGAAGCTCGAGCCAAGCAGCTGCAGACCGGCGCAGACGGCGAACACGGCAGCGCCGTCGCGAGCGCGCGCGGGGAACGACGACGCGCGCAGCAGCTCGGCGCCCAGTCGTTGGGGGCCGTCCTCACCGCCACCCACCACGTAGATTGACGCGTCGGGAACTTCGTCGTCGACACCGACGTCGACGATCCGCGACTCGATACCCCGTCGACGGGCACGCTCGGCAAGCACGAGAGCGTTGCCCCCGTCGCCGTAGGTACCAAGCAGGTCGGGCAGAAGACGCGCGACGCTCAGCACGGCGCCGACCTCTCGAGCCACTCTTGGAACGCGGTGTAGTTGGCGATCAAATCGATCACGTCTGGCGACGAGGCCGCGCTCGTCTCATCGTTCGCGATCTCGTAGTCGATCCCGGCGTACTCCAGGCGCGTCGCGAGGTCGAGCTTTCGATCCCCGAAGCAACGCACTCTTCGACCCCGCAACACTTCGAAAGGCACGTCGTAGAGCCACGACGGGTCATGGCCGTCGGCGAGTCGCGCGTTGATCGCAATCCACGTCTCCTCACTCCCCGACTCGAGCGCACCGAACAACGCGTCAAAGCCCGCCGGGTTCTTTGCGAGCAGAAGACGCAGCCGCTGACCACGCCAACGTCGACAGCTGAAGCGACCCGCCACGTCGGAGAGCGCGTTCACGCGAGCGGCCGCTGCGCCAACGTCGACGTCGAGAATCCAGAGGGCGGAAAGGGCCATCGCCGCGTTGGCTTCATTGAAGCGGCCGGGAAGCTTGAGGTCGAGTGGCACGACTAGCCCACCTATCACCAACTGGTCGCGCAGCGTCGTGGTGATCTCGCGAGGCTTCGCGAATCCGCACTCGCTCGACCACGCGCCGTTTTCGAAGCGCAACGCCAGCGTGCAATGGGGACACGAGATCGCGTCGCCAGTCCACGGCGTCGGCACGTCGCACCACACGACGCGCTCGGCGAGTTCGGCGGCGTAGACCACGAGAGGATCGTTCGCGTTCGCGACAATCGTGACGCCACGACGCCCCTCGATCAGCACGCGCCAGCGTTCAGCGATTCGGCGAACCTCGTTCGCGCGATCAAGCTGATCGCGAGAGAGATTCAACAGCACGATTACCTTCGGCAACGTTGCCGCCGCCGTTTGGGCGAGCCACGATTCGTCGACCTCGAGTACTGCACCCTCGCTCGAGGACTCGACGAGGGCGGCGACGTGACCCGGGGGCATGTTCGAGCCAGTCGAGTTCCTCGCGACCCTCATACCCCAGCCGGCGGCGATCATGGCTGACGTCGTGGTCTTTCCGTTCGTGCCAGTGACCAGGACGATGTCGCGATTGCGGGCGAGGGCCCCGAGCAGTCCCGGGGCGATCGCCAGGCCGACGCGTCCTCCGATCACCGTCCCCGAGCCTCGGGCGGTCACTCTCGAGAGACCATTCATCGTGCGAACCGCGCGCTTCGCGAACTTTTCGCGAAGGGTTGACCCGCTTGGCATCACCGCAACGCTAACAACCACCGAAAAAGCAAGAGGACCAACCGGGGGGTGGTTGGTCCTCTTGCGAAACCCTATGGCTACTCATGGGGGGCTTGAGCGTCACAGGCTCCCCCCAGTATGTCGCCCCGGCCGCTATCTCGCAAGTGAATAGCGTAGATACTCTCCATCTGTACACTAGATATATGGAGATCCGCCAATTAGAGGCCCTGGTGAGCATCTCCGAACACGGGAGTTTCTCGCGAGCAGCGCAGGCGCTGGGCACCGTGCAGTCGAATATCTCAACTCGCGTCGCCCGTCTCGAGAGCGAACTCGGCACCGAACTCGTCGACCGATCCTCGGGCACCCTCACCGAGTCGGGCGCGATCGTCGTCGGGCGCGCCCATCGAATCCTTGGCGAACTTCGCGCTATCGCCGCCGACGTGCACGAGCTGAGCGCGAACATCTCGGGCCAAGTGACCCTCGGCATGATCGGGACCGCCGGTCGCTGGGTCGTGCCACTCTTGCTCGAGAGCCTGCGGGCGCACTACCCGAACATCAACCTGCGCATCAGCGAGGGGACGAACTCTGCTCTCGAACCTCGTTTGGTGAACGGTCAGCTCGATATCGCGGTCCTCGCCTGGCCCGTCTACTCTGACGAGCTTGACGAAGTAGACCTCTTCACCGAAGACCTACTCCTCATCGCCCGACGCGATCATCCGCTGGCGCAACTGGGCGGCCCCTTACCCTTTTCGACCCTTGCTGACTATGAGATCCTGCTGCCGATGGTCGGCACGCCGATCCGTCGCGAGATCGACGAGGCGGCCCGCCGCGTCGGCGTCGTACTCCACCCGCTCATCGAACTCGACGGCGTGCGCACCATCGCGTCGATGACCTTTGACGGCCACGGCCCGTCGATCCTGCCGGCGACGATGCTCTCGCCGCACCTGCGAACCAACTTCGTCGGGATCCCGATTGAGAACATCGCCAAGCGTCGCGTCGTCCTCGCGAGCCGGCGCTTCGGATTTCCGGCCGCTCCAGTACGGGCCATCCACGCGCTCTTAGAAGACGTCATCGCCAACGCGACGAGTGTCCCCGACGGCGTGTACCTTCCGACCCGCGAGCCAACGGCAACGTCTGCCTGAGACTGTCCTCGCAATGCACGCGTCTTCGACGTCACGTAGCTCTGCCATAGTCGAGGAGTGCCGACCGACTTAACGCCAGCGGAGCGCGCCCGGCTCATCGTGCGCCGGGACCGCGCCTTCAGGAAGATTGTCGCCGCCGTGGGCGCGCCGCCGCGTCGCCGAAGTGCACCCGTTGCACAGCGTTTCTCGACCCTGGCGCGCGCCATCACCTTCCAGTTGCTCGCGACCAAGGCCGCGAACACGATCCATCAGCGTGTCATCGACGCCTGCGCGGGGACGGTGAGCCCGTCGTCAATCCTCGAGGCGGGCCACGCCAACCTGCGCGAGGTGGGACTCTCGAACGCGAAGGCCGCCGCCATGCTCGATCTCGCGGAGCGCTCGCTCGACGGGCGGCTCCATCTGGCCCGTCACGGCCGCATGAGCGACGACGAGGTGCTCGCCGACGTCATCGCGGTGCGCGGCGTCGGACCGTGGACCGCGCAGATGTATTTGATGCACACGCTCGCGCGCCACGACGTGTGGCCGGCCAGCGACCTCGGCGTTCGCAACGGCTGGTCGACCCTGCACGACCTCGACGAGATGATCACCGTCGCCGATCTTCAACTTGAGGGCGAGGTGTTCGCGGGCACCCGCTCGGACGTCGCGTGGTACTGCTGGCAAGCCGTGCACCTTTCGCGCGCCCAGTAACCTCGCAGCCATGCCGCTCCTCTCCCTCGCCGACTTCGAACTCGACGCCCTCGCCGCGCTCGTCGAGTTCGCTACGATCCCCTCGCTCTCGCCTGAATTCGACGCGGCGTGGGCCGAGCACGGCTACCTCGACGCCGCGGCTGAGCTCCTGGCCGACTGGGCGAGGTCGCGCCGACTCGCCGGCGTCGACGTCGCGATCCACCGCCTCGAAGGACGTACGCCGACACTCGTCGTCACTGTCGACTCGACCGCCGGGCACGGCGGCACGGTCGTGCTCTACGGGCACCTCGATAAACAGCCGCCCCTCGGGGACTGGTCCGAGGGGCTCGGCCCCTACCACCCGGTGCGACGGGGCGATCGCCTCTACGCGAGAGGCGTCTCCGACGACGGCTACGCCATCTTCGCGGCGCTCTCGGCCATTGAAGCGATGGAGTCGGCCGGCGTGCCGCACGCGCGCTGCGTCGTCCTTATCGAGGCCAGCGAGGAGAGCGGTAGCTCTGACCTCGAGGCCTATCTCGACGCCTTGGCCGACCACCTCGGCCCGGTCGAACTCTTGATCTGCCTCGACTCGGGCGCCCTCACCTACGACCGACTCTGGATCACGACGTCGCTGCGCGGCGTCGTCAACCTCGAGGTCACCGTGCGGGTTCTCGAGCAGGGTCAGCACAGTGGCTCCGTGAGTGGCATCGTGCCCTCGTCGTTTCGTCTCGTTCGTGAGTTGCTCGATCGGGTCGAGGACGCCGCGACCGGCGATATCCTCGTCCCCGAACTGCACGCGAGCATTCCCGCCGCGCACTCTCGCTCAGCCCACGACATCGCTGAGGAGTTCGGCGACGTCATCGCGAAGGAACTTCCGGTCGTCGACGGACTCGAACTGATGGGTTCGAGCGCCGAGGACCGTCTCCTGCGCCGGACCTGGTCGCCCACGCTGTCGATGATCGGCATGGGCGGCATCCCGTCGCCAGACCTCGCGGGCAATCTGGTTCGACCCTTCACGACGGCGTATCTGTCCTTTCGCCTCCCACCGAGCATCGAAGCCCAACACGCCGCCGACGTGTTGACCCGGGTCTTGAGCGCTGACCCGCCGTCGGGCGCGGAGGTCACGATCACCATTCGCTCGCTGGGCGACGGCTGGGTCGCGCCCGAACTCGCGACGTGGCTCGCGCCGGCCCTCAAGCAGGCGTCGGAGGAGGCCTTCGGGCGCCCCGTTGGTTTCACGGGCGAGGGCGGATCGATTCCCTTCCTCGCCTCGCTCGCGAAGCGCTACCCCGACGTGCAGTTCGTGGCGACGGGGGTTGGCGGGCCACACTCGAACGCGCACGCGATCGACGAGATGCTTGATCTTCCGACCGCGGTCGGGGTCGCGAACGCAGTCATTACGGTGTTGACTGCACACGCCATCAAGTAAGGACTCCCATGACCGACCACGTAGATCTCTGGGTCGATCCCGCCTGCCCCTGGGCCTGGATCACCTCGCGCTGGCTCCTCGAAGCGACGAAGGTTCGCGGCGTCGAGGTCGCCTTTCACGTCATGAGCCTCGCCGTCTTGAACGAGGGCCGTGACCTTTCGCCGCGCTACACCGAGTTCCTCACGCACGCGTGGGGACCCGTCCGCGTGCTCATCGCGGCCGAGGAACGCCACGGCAACCAGGCCGTGGAACCGCTCTACAGCGCCATGGGACATCGCCACCACGTGCTCGGCGAAGACCTCGCGACCGCAATCCCGGCGGCGCTTCTCGACGCGGGGCTCGACGCCGATCTCGCCGACGCGGCCACGTCGAGCGAGTACGACAAGGCTCTTCGTGAGAGTCACGTGGAGGGAATGGATCCGGTCGGCTACGAGGTCGGCACGCCCGTGATCCACGTCGGCGACGCCGCCATCTTCGGTCCCGTCGTCACCCCCGCGCCCAAGGGCGAAGCCGCGGGCCGTCTCCTCGACGGCGTCCTGCTCCTCCTCGGCACGCCCGGGTTCTACGAGCTCAAGCGCTCGAGGATCGACGGTCCGATCTTCGACTGAACGCGACGCCGCGACGGTGTCGCCAGATGTTGCGCCAGGGGGTTTGACCTAGCTGCGCGGCACGTCCTTCCACGGGAGGTCCTTGTCGCTGCGTGGCTCGCCCGGCAGGCCCAGCACCCGTTCACCGATGATGTTGCGCATCACCTCGCTGGTGCCGCCCTCGATCGAGTTGGCCCGCATTCTGATGAAGGCCTTTCGCGGGTCCGCGCCGGCCATCGCCGAACCAGTCGGACGAACTAATGGATAGTTCGAGTCGTAGAGCATGCCGTCGGCACCGAGCAGGTCCACGCAGAGCTCACTCGTGCGCTGGTTCTCTTCGGCGAAAGTCAGTTTCGCGACCGATCCTTCGGGGCCGGGAGTACCCGCGCGACGAAGGTCGCTCGCGCGCCAGTTGGTCAGCCGCGCGACCTCGTTGCGCACCCAAGATTCGATCACCTCGGCCCGCACGGCCTGGGCGTGCGCGTCGCCGCGCGAGGCCCAACGGTCCCGCCAGAGGGCGAGGGCCTCGCCGATCATGCCCGAGCCGCGCGGCGCGACGTTGCCGCCAATAGAGACACGCTCATTCATGAGGGTCGTGATGGACACCCCCCAGCCCTCGCCCACGCCGCCGAGCCGGCGGCTGTCGGGCACGCGCGTCTCGGTGAAGAAGCACTCGTTGAACTCGGCCTCGCCGGTCGCCTGAAAGAGCGGCTTCACCTCCACACCGGGCGCGCGCATGTCGACGAGGAACGCCGTGATGCCCTTGTGTTTGGGCACGTCGGGATTCGTCCGGGCGATGATGAGCCCCCACGACGCCAGGTGCGCGAGCGTTGTCCATACCTTCTGGCCGGTGAGCATCCACTCATCGCCGTCGCGCTCAGCGCGCATCGCGAGCGCCGCGACGTCAGAGCCCGCGCCCGGTTCGGAAAAGAGCTGACACCAAATCTCCTCGCCCGTAAAGAGGGGCCGAAGGAATCGCGTCTTCTGCTCCTCGGTCCCGTGGGCGACGAGGGTCGGCGCGACCATGCCGTAACCGATGATGTTGCGAGCGATCGCCAACGGCGCCCCGAGCTTGGCGAGGCGGCGCATGACGTAGAGCTGGTCGGCCGGACTCAGCCCCAGTCCCCCGTGACCCTCGGGGAAGTGCAACCACGCAAGTCCGCGGTCGAACTGCGCGCCAAGAAAGGTGACAGCGTCGCTCGATCCTGGGGGATACGTCTCGACCAGCTCATCGATCAACGCGTCGAGGTCGACGTCAACAGTCGTCACCAATCTCCTTCTGCGGCCAAGGCGTGAACAGCATCCTACGCAAGCACTGACGCGACGACGTTGCTTCCGCCTGGACTAGAAAGGAACGGTGACGACGCCGCGAATCCTCGCGACCTCGGGTGGTTGGGTGCCCGGTCCGGTCCAGCAGTCGGTGCGCATGGGCGCCATGGTGCTCGAGGCGCTCGCGATGACGAAGAAGGACCGGCCGCGAGTCTGCCTGGTCAACACCGCGAGCGGCGACGACGTCAACTACTACGCGATGGCCTACGAGGCTCTCAACTTCGCAGGCTGTGACGTCACCGAGCTCAAGCTCTTCACGCAGCCCTCGGCCGATCCCTTGGAGCGCCTCGGCGGGAGCGACCTCGTCTGGGTGGGCGGTGGATCCACGGCGAACCTTCTCGCCATCTGGCGCCTGCACGGGGTCGACGAAGCGATGCGACAGGCTTGGGAGGACGGCGTCATCCTCGGCGGCGTCTCGGCGGGCAGCGTCTGCTGGCACCTCGGTGGCACGACCGACTCCTTCGGGCCGACACTTGAGCCCATCACCAACGGACTCGGTCTGCTGCCCTACGCCAACGGGGTGCACTACGACGCCGAGGCTCAGCGCCGACCGCTCCTGCACGAACTCATGCGAGACGGGACGCTTTCGCCCCTCGCCTTCGCGACCGACGACCACGTAGGACTCTGGTACGAAGGGATTGAACCGACGCGGGTAGTCGCGGACTTCGACGTGGACCCCGAAAATGGACCCGCCACCTACCGCGTGGAACTGGTCGACGGTGAGATCGTTGAGACCAGGGTCGGCGTCGGCCGAACGATGGTCTAGCGGCCCTCCATCGAGACCACGACCTTGCCGCGCGGCGCCCCGGACGCGTCGCCCCGCAAGGCTCTGAGCGCGTCGGTGACGTGATCGAGGGTGAAGTCGTGGGTGACGAGGAACGAAGGACGAAGCGCGAGAGAATTGACCAGCTCGACAACGTCGGCGAACGACTCGCGCGTGTAGGAGAAGCTCCCCTGGACAATGAGGTCGTCGTTGACCAAGTCGTCGGGAGCGATCTCGACGACGGTGCCGTGCGGGGGAAGGCCGAGCAGAACAACCATCGCTCCGCGCGCGCCGAGTTGCAGCGCACTCGACACTGACGGTGCCGTGCCCGCCGCTTCGATCACGAGGTCGAAGCGACGCGTCGGCGTCGTGGTGACGAACTCGTCCGCTCCGGTCCCGGCGACGAGGTCACGCTGCTCCTCGCGACGCCCGAGAACCGTGACACTCTTCGGGTCGAAGCGGCGCACGAGGTACGCCGCGAGCAGCGCGATGGTGCCGTCGCCGATAACGACGACCGAGAGCCCGCGAACGATAGGCAGACGCGTGAGCGCTCGCCAGACCACCGCCATCGGTTCGATGAGGACCGCGTCGCGGAGGTCGACGTCATCGTTCAGGCGGTGGACCAGTTTCGCGGGCACGCTGACGCGCTCGGCGAGCGCACCGGGCCGAGTGAAACCGATCTCGTCGTAGACCTCGCAGCGATTGGTCGCGCCGCGTCGGCACTCCACGCAGTCGCCGCACGTGACGACGCCCTCGACGACGACACGCGTCCCGGCGGCGCCAACGTCGTCGAGCTCATCGACGAGTTCGCCCACCCACTCGTGCCCGAGCACGAGCGGGTAGCGGACGTACGCGGGATCGATCGAACCGTCTATGAGCTCGAGGTCCGTGCCGCAGAGCCCAGAGAGGATCGGCGCGATGGTGACGTCACCCGATTGGCGCTCCCCCTCGGCCCACTGTCGCAGCGACGCGGCCCCGGGTAGCTCGACGACGAACGCCCTCACGCCACGTGACGGGGGCGCACGCCGCCGAGAATCGAGGTCACGCGATCGGCGTGCTCCCGGACCGTGAGACCGAGCTGTCGTACTTCGCGCAGTGGGACGTCGAGCTTCAGACCCGTGACACTGAGCGCGCCGGCGCAGGCGCCCTGGTGGTCGAAGAACGCTGAACCCACGCAGAAGACACCCTCCGCCTCTTCCTCGTCGTCGAGCGCGTAGCCCTCACCGCGCACTCGCTCGAGATCGCTCAACAGCGATTCCACGTCCGTGAGTGTTTTGGGCGTGTAGCGCGCCATGCCGGCGACGGCCAGGAGCGCCCGAACGTCGTCTTCGGCAAGGTAGGCGAGGATTGCTTTGCCCGCCGCCGTCGCGTGGGGCTCTTCGCGCTGACCCAGTGGCGCGTGGAAGCGAATCGATCCCTCACCATCAATTCGTTCGAGAAACACGGGGTAACCCGCCTCATTCATGGCCAAGCGCGCCGTCATCCCTGTCTCGCTCGAGAGGTCGCGCAGCGTCGGCAACCCGAGCTCGGCGATCGACGTCTGCTGACCGACGAGGTCGCCGAGTCGCAAGAGGTTGAGACCGAGCACGTAGCGCGGTCCCGGTTCAACGCCGCGCAACAGGCCCGCCGAGGTGAGCGTGCGCGCGAGCGCGAGCGCGGTGCTCTTCGCCACGCCGAGACGCTCGGCGATCTCCGTCACGCTGAGCCCGGCGGCGCCGTGATTCGCCACCACGTTCAAGAGGTGCGCGGCGCGCGCCACCGACTGGACCTGGTAGCGATCGTCGCCCATGACGGTCTTGGTGTTCGGCACAACAGAACTCTATATGGCATTCTGCGAACACTTCGAACTGTGACTTGACCGCCCTAGGCGTACGTGCTTGGATGCAGTTATTAATCCCGACAAGCGTTCTGCTCTGCCGAACACCGATACCCGTATCGGACGACGGTCTGAGGCTGCGCGCCGTGCCAGCGCGACGCTACGCGACTCCCTCGGCGCCACCGCTCTTCTGCTCACCACCTCGGGCTCGGTCAATTGGCGCACGGGCGGACTCTCCGATCCCGTCGACCTCACGGCGACGAGCGACCCCATTTGGGTGCTCGAGGTCGGAGAACGTTGCGCACTGATCACGAGCGAGGTCGAAGCGCCTCGGCTTGAGGGCGAGCTGCGCGCGCACGATCTGGGCTGGGACGTGCTCGTCGCGCCTTGGTACGACCCCAACGCGTCGGTCCTCCTGGCCGCCGAGTACGCCGGCGTATCACCCGAAGAGTTGCTCAGCGACACCGACGCTGCTGGCCGCAACGTCCGCGACCGCGTCGTCTTGGCCCGCCTCGTGTTAAGCGACGCCGAGCAGGAGGAACTGCGCGAACTCGGATCCCTCGCCGGTAGGGCGCTCGGCGCGGGCGTCGAATCGTGGCGGCCCGGCGTTACGACCGACCGCGACGTCGCCGCCGTCATCAGCCAGGTGCTCGTCAGCCACGGCGCGACGCCGGTCTGTCTCATCGTCGGCGGCGACGAACGACTGCGTCGGTACCGTCACCCGCTGGCGGTCGGCGCCGTCGTGAACGACGCGTTGATGGCGGTCCTTGTTGCGAAGAGGGCGGGCCTGCACGTGGCGGCAACGCGAATCTGTCTTCGTCGCTCGGACGACGACATCGTTCCGCTACTCAAAACACTTGATCAGGTCAACGACGCCGTACTCCGTGCCTCGTTGCCGGGCGGAACGTGGGGAGAGACGGTCGCCGCCATCGCGGAGAGCTACGCCGCGATCGGGCAGCCCGACGCCTGGCGCGAACACTTCCAGGGCGGACCCATCGGCTTCGAGCAACGCGAGTTTGAACTCGCTCCGGTCCAGATTGCGTCGCCATTCTGGGGGCTCGCGCGTCGCGCCAACACCGCGATCGCGTGGAACCCTAGTCTTCGCGGAGGGGCGAAAATCGAAGAGACCTACCTCGTGGGTGACGGTCTCGAGTTACTGACGGCGACGCCGTCGTGGCCTACGGCTGAAAACTCCATTGGGGTTCGCCGCAGTCTGGCGAAGGTCGCGGCGTAGTGCGAGAGAGAGGATCAACGTGATCAATGGTGCGGGTAGTCCACGCGGTTCTGCAGCGTTGTCTCGGCACGTCGGTGAACTGAGAGATGAGGCCCCTGCGAGTGCCGCGCGCTTCCCCGACGGTGCACACTTCCGGATCGAGATACCGAGCGTCGAGGGTCCGGAGGCGCTGCGCGCCGTCGTCGACGAGGCCCGTCAACGAAAGGTGCCGATCCACCGCGCGAGCCAGGGCAGCGGAGCCATGCTGCTCGCGACGAGCGAACTCGCAGAGATGGCGCGCGTCGGTGCCGACGAGGGCATTGAGGTCAGCCTCTTCGTGGGACCGCGAGAGGAGTTTGGCGTCGGCGGCGCGGTTCGAAGCGCCGACGGAGCCCAGCTCGCGGGTCGCCTGCGGGGATTCCATCAGCTGCGCTACGCCATCGAGGACGTCCAGCGCGCGGTTGACGCCGGTATCCGGGGTTTCTTGATCGCCGACACTGGCTTGCTCGAGATTCTTCACGCGATGACGAGGTCGGCGAGCTGCCCGACACCATCGTCTGGAAGATCTCGGCCGTCTTGGCGCCGTCGAACGCCGTCACCTTTCGCCAGCTCATTGACCTCGGTGGCACTACCGTCAACGTGCCGAGTGACGTCACCCTATCCGAGCTCGCCGAGATCCGCCGCCTCAGTGACGCACCGATCGACCTGTATCTGGAATCACCAGACTCGATGGGCGGTGTCGTGCGCGGCAACGAGATCGGCGAGATCGCCACGGTGGCGGCGCCGCTCTACGCAAAGTTCGGCCTGCGGAACGCTCGCGCCGTCTATCCCGCCGGCCAACACCTTCTCGCGGACGTCGTCGACAATGTCCGAGAGAAGGTACGACGAGCACAGATCGCACTCGAGTGGCTCGAACTTTCGCCGCTCGACCTCACGATCTCCAAGCCCGGCGCCGAGGGCATCGGGGTCCCCGAACCGTGAACCTCCGCAGCGATCGCTGGGTGCGAGGCGACGACGAGGTCGCCCTCGACAGCCGCGTCGCGCTACGAATGGGCGGTGCCCCGGTGGACGCGCGCGGCGGTCGGCCGATCATCGGCATCGCCAACTCCTCGAGTGACCTCAATCCGTGCAACCAGCCGCTCGACGCCCTCGTCGCTCCATTGCGGAGCGCCATCGAGCGCGCCGGCGGCATCGGTGTTGAGTTTCCGACGATGTCGCTCGGCGAGGATCTGATGAAGCCGTCGTCGATGCTCTACCGGAATCTGCTCGCGATGGAGATCGAGGAGTCGTTGCGCAGCCAGCCGCTCGACGGCGTCGTCGTCCTCGCCGCCTGTGACAAGTCGGTTCCCGGCGCGTTGATGGGCGCCTTCAGCACGAACTTGCCTTGCTTGCTCCTCGTCTCTGGTCCGAGGCCCGTCGCGACCTTCGAAGGTCGACGCATTGGCACGGGTACCGATCTGTGGCGTCTCTGGGACGAACGACGAGCCGGGCAACTCTCCGACGAGCGCTGGGCCGAACTCGAACGCGCGCTGACCCTCGGCAAGGGCAGCTGCAACACGATGGGTACGGCGTCGTCGATGGGCGCGCTCGCCGAGGCCCTCGGGCTCGCGTGGCCCGGCTCGACCTCCATCCCCGCGGGCGACCCTCGTCACGTCGACGTCGCCCGAAGCGGTTGGCGGGCGAATCATCGAACTGGTCACCTCGGGCGCCACCGCGTCGGGCCAGGTGACGGCCCGATCGCGTCGAGAACGCACTCGTCGTGCTGAGCGCAGTCGGCGGCTCGACCAACGCGGTCATCCATCTCACCGCGATGGCCCGACGTCTTGGTTTGGAACTCGCACTCGACGACGTCGACCGACTCAGTCGCGCGACGTCCCGTCCTCGTTGACGTCGAGCCCTCCGGCACGGCGCTGATGGAGGACCTCGATCTCGCCGGTGGCGTCCCGAGCGTGTTGCGGGCCCTCGGCGACCGACTCCACCCCGACGTCGTACTCGCCGAACGGGGCCACCACTGGCGAGACGCAGTCGCATCGCCGCGCTGGCCCGAGGCGTCGTCCACGATCTCGACGACCCCCGTCGACGCCGCGGGAGCCTTTCGCGTGGTGCGCGGCAACCTGGCGCCCGACGGCGCGCTCATCAAGCGCTCGGCGGCGACGCCCTCCCTCCTCGCCCACCGCGGTCCGGCGTACGTGATGCAGGGCTACGACGACATCGACAAAGCGAACGGGCGCCGACGCCGAATGTCCCGAGGACGCCGTACTGGTTCTCGCCGGTGCGGGTCCCGTCGGCGGCCCGGGCATGCCCGAGTGGGGCATGATCCCCGTCCCGGAGCCGCTTCTCGCCCGCGGGATCGGCGACATGGTGCGCGTGACCGACGCCCGCATGAGCGGCACGAGCTACGGCACCGTCTTCTTGCACGTCGCTCCCGAGGGCGCGGTCGGCGGTGCCATCGGGTTGCTGCGCGACGGCGACGTGATCCGCGCCGACGCGGACGCGGGCGTCCTCGAGGTCGAACTCAGCGACGGCGAACTGGCCCAGCGCGCCGCAGCCTCGTCGAGCGTCGCCGTCGTGACGCGGGGCTACCCCGCGCTCTATCGGCGCCACGTCACCCAGGCGACCCAGGGGTGCGACTTCGATTTCTTGGTTCCACCGCGCGGCGAACCGCCTCGTCTGGACGAACCGGTAGTGGGAAGGTCTTGAGAAGTGCGAGCTTCGCAAAAGAAAGGGAGTTCAAAGTGAACTTCGAGCAACGATGGGGAGAACACAACTTGAAACGGATACGAACCAGAGGAGTCGGAGCGGTGTGCCGCGGCTCTGGTGCTGGCGGGGACGTTCTACGCCGCCGGCCCAGCCTCCGCCAGTCCAAGACGACGCTGACGCTGTGGCAGAACTACGGCACCGAGCAGAACGCGGTGGCGACGACCAATCTCGTCAAGGCCTTCGAGAAGCTCAACCCGAACATCACGATCAACGTCGTGGCCCAGCCGGGAACGAACTACTTCCAGTTGCTGCAGTCCGCGGCGATCTCGGGCAACGGACCGGACCTCGCGGTCATGTGGACCGGGATCTACGACCTGCAGTACTCGAGCTACCTGGTGAACCTGAAGGGCAACGTGCCCGCGGCGGACCTCGCCAAGATGGAGGGCCTGCAGTGGGAGGCGCCGAACTTCGACGTCGAGCCAGGGCGCCTACGTGATGCCGCTCGAGACGCAGTTCTACATCGGCTTCTACAACAAGACGCTGTTCAAGAAGGCCGGCATCACCTCGGTGCCGACGGACTGGACCCAGCTCTTCGCCGACTGCGCGAAGCTGAAGGCCAAGGGCTCCAGCCCATGGTCTACGGCAACGGCGGTCAGGCGATCAGCACGGAGTTCTACCCGTGGTACGACATGAGCTACCTGATGATCGGCGCACACCCGCTCACTAGTTGGAAGGACCTCTACGACGGCACGATCCCGTGGACGTCGTCAGCCAACGTCAACCAACTGAAGAAGTGGGCGGACGCTCCAAAAGGACGGCTACACCAACTCGGACGTGTTGACCAACACCGCCAACATCCAGCAGTTCGAGAAGGGCAAGGCGGCAATGCTCGTCGACGGCACGTGGGACACCGCGCAGTACACCGGGCGTGATGGGAAGCAACGTCGCGGCGTTCGTGCCGCCGTACTCGAACACCCCGATCAAGGGCGTGGTGGAGTACCCCGGTGACGGCTTCTCGGTGATGAAGTACTCGAAGAACAAGACTGACGCCTTCAAGTTCTTCGACTTCCTCACGACGACCCAGGCCGGCAACATCATCAACGAGGCCGGGCTGATCCCCGACATCAAGGGCCTCAAGACGACGAACCCGGTGAACCAGGAGATGTTGAACTTCGTGACGAAGGACCACCTGACGCCGTACCCGATGATGGACAACTACGTCCAGGTGAACGTCGGCAACGCGGCGGACAAGGTCCTGCCGTCGGTGCTCGCCAACCAGACAGTCGGCCAAGTCGGCACTGGCCAGAACATGGCCGAAGCCTGGCACCAGCTGCCTGCGGCCCAGCGAAGTAAGAAGGACTTCGCGGGTTAGTAGTGAACGACGTCCCCGCTCGTCTCGACTCTCGAGGCGGGCGGGGACGTCCGTAATCTGATGGACGAACGAGTGAACCACCGAGCCCCATGATCGCCACCACCACCCACCCGACACGAGCGCGGCGCCTGACGCTCCGACGGCGTCGGCAGTTCTCCGGCCTCCTCTTCGCGCTGCCGGCCATCGCGCTCGTGGTCGGCTTCATCGGCATACCGATCGGCCAGGCGGTCTACTACTCCTTCACGCAGTGGAACGGGCTCACCTCGACCTGGATCGGCACCTCCACCTGGACCCAGGCCTTTCACAACACGAATCTGTGGACGGCCCTCCAGAACAACGCGCTGCTGTTGCTCGCCGTGCCCTTCGCGCTCGGACTCCCCCTCGCCATCGCCGTCCTGCTGCACCAGCGCGTGGCGGGTGGCGGATCTTCCGCTCCATCTACTTCCTCCCGACCGCGATCTCCTGGGTCGTGCTCGGACTCGTCGCCGAACGATTCTTCGCCTACCAGGGGACGCTGAACTCCATCATCCACGCGATCGGGCTGTCCCACGTCAACACCAACATGCTCGGGTACGAATCGACGGCGCTCATCGCGCTCGGGATCACCTTCGTCTTCACCATGATCGGCACGAACACGATCCTCTTCCTGACGGGTCTCGCGACTCTCGACCCGAGCCTCGAAGAGGCCGCGCGCATCGACGGCGCCGGACGGTGGCGGATCTTTCGCAGCATCACCCTGCCCCACCTGAGCCGGTTCATCCAGCTGGCCTTCGTCGTCACGGTGATCGCGCTCTTCTCCGCGTTGTTCAGCCTCATCTTCGTCATGACCGGCGGCGGACCGGGCTACGCCACGACCACGATGGAGTTCCTCATCTACCAGACCGGCTTCAATCAGGGCGACTTCGGCACCGCCGCGCTCTACGGACTGATCCTCTTTGTCCTCACCGCGATCGTCGGCATCGTGCAACTGCGACTGATCGGATCGAACGAATGACGACCCTCATCGATCCGCCCCGCGACCTCGAGACGAGCGAGCAGTCCCGCCCGCCGCGTCCCAAGCGCCCACGCGTGACGCGCTGGATTCTCTTCGGCGCGATGATCGTGATCGCCGTCATCATGCTCTACCCCTTCTGGGTGATGATCTTCACGAGTCTGAAGTCCGAGGCGCAGTTCCTCTCGGGCGGCGGCTTCTCCTGGCTCAGTTGGAAGGACCTCTCCTCGACGATTCCCGTCGGTCAGGAGGTCCTCAGCTCGACCATCGTGTGCTCGGCGTCGATCCTCATCATCCTGCTCGTCGGACTGCCCGCGGGCTTCGCCTTCTCCAAGTTGCGCTTCGGTGCCTCGACGGTGGTCTTTCTCATCATCGTGAGCGCGATGATGGTGCCCCTGCAGGCGATCCTCATGCCCGAGTTCGTGAACGTGACGCGCCTGGGTCTCACCGGCGGGTACGGCGGCGCCATCCTCGTCTACGCCGCCCTCGGCACGCCGTTCTCGGTCTTTCTCTTCACGACGTACTTCCGTGGCGTACCCGACGAGCTCATCGAGGCGGGCATCGTCGACGGACTCGGGTACTTCGGCGCGCTCTGGCGACTGGTCGTACCCATCGCGATACCAGCCATCGCGACCGTCACGGTCCTGCAGTTCATCCAGATCTGGGACGACCTCTTGGTCGGCCTGCTCTTCATCCAGAACACCTCGGAGCGTCCAATCACCGTGGGGCTCGCCGTGCTCGCGGCCGGACGAACGACGTCGATTCCCGAGCTGATGGCCGGCTCGCTGATCAGCGCGCTGCCCGCGATGGTCGTCTACCTGGTGTTCCAGCGCTACCTCGTCAAGGGGCTCACGATGGGCATCGACCGGTGATCCGCCGACCAAGCAAGGGAGAGCCGAACCGTGGCTGAGATCGACTTCGAAGGCGTGACCAAGGTCTTCGGCGACGGTCCCCCGGCCGTTGACCACCTGGACCTGCACGTCGACGACGGCGAGTTCATGGTCCTCGTCGGTCCGTCGGGCTGCGGCAAGACGACGGCCCTGCGCATGCTCGCGGGACTCGAGGAGATCACGTCAGGCACGCTCAAGATCGGCAACGTCGTCGTCAACGACACCCTGCCCAAGGATCGCGACGTCGCCATGGTGTTCCAGAACTACGCGCTCTACCCCCACATGTCCGTGGAGAAGAACATCGGCTTCGCCCTCAAGATTCGGGGTGACAGTAAAGCGGAGATCAAGCGCAAGGTGGATGAGGCCGCGGCGATCCTGCACCTCTCGGACTTCCTCGAGCGCCGCCCGAAGGCGCTGTCGGGCGGGCAGCGTCAGCGAGTCGCCATGGGCAGGGCCATCGTGCGCAGTCCCCAGGCGTTTCTCATGGATGAGCCGCTCTCCAATCTCGACGCCAAGCTCCGCGTTGAGATGCGCCTCGAGATCGCTCGCATCCAGCAGTTGCTCGGCGTCGCCACGGTGTACGTCACGCACGACCAGGTGGAAGCGATGACGATGGGCGATCGTGTCGCGGTGCTGCGCGACGGCCAACTGCAACAGGTCGACACGCCCCAAGACCTCTACGACCGTCCGGCCAACGAGTTCGTCGCCGGCTTTATGGGTTCGCCGCCAATGAACCTGATCCGCTGCCACCTGCGCCCGGGAAAGGACCGAGTCGAGGTCGTCCTCGGCGAGCAGGTCATCGAGTTGCCCTGGAGCTACACCTCGTCGCACGAACTACCCGAGGCCGGCGTCGACGTGGTCGTCGGCGTCCGACCCGAGGACGTCATCATCACCGACCCCTCGAGCCCCAACACGATCAAGACGCGGGTCGAGCGCTCCGAGGCGCTCGGATCCGAGGTGCTCGTGCACCTGTCGCACCTCGAAGTGAGCAACGCAGTCACGCCGGACATCTCGCGTCGCGCGACGATGGTCGCCAAAATGGGCCCACGCGTGAAGGTCGCCGTCGGCGACGTGCTGTCCGTCCAACTCACGCCCGAGCACGCTCACTTCTTCGACGCCGAGACGGGTCGCTCACTGCGACTCAGCTCATCGTGACGTCGCCCCTCGACGCCGAGCTCGACTACCGCGTCCTGGCGAGCGGACTCGACCACGTCGAAGGAGTGTGCTGGGACCCGGTGCGCGAGTGCCTTTGGGCCGGTGGTGAGGCAGGTCAGGTCTACCGCGTCGAACTCGACGGGCGCGTCGACGTGGTGGCGACCATTAGCGGCGGAGCGTTGCTCGGACTCGCCCTCGACCGCGAGGGCCGGCTCTACGTCTGTGATCCCGGTAACCATCAGGTCTGGCGAGTCGACGACGAGAGTCGCGTCACGGCCTTCGGTGACGCGATCGACTACCCGAACTTCGCCGCCTTCGGGCCCGGCGGCGAGCTCTACGTCTCGGACTCGGGTTCGTTCGACGAGCCGACCGGCCAACTCTTCGTGATCGATCAGTTCGGCCAGACAGCGAACGTGACCCCCCGACCGATCGCCTTCGCCAACGGACTCGCGGTCGACGGCGAATCGCTGTGGGTCGTCGAGTCGAGCGCGCCGTCGGTGAGCCGTATGGACCTCGGCGGTGGGGCGTTGGAGACGGTCGTCGAACTAGAGCGCTGCGTGCCAGACGGCTTGGCGCTGGACGGGCACGGCGGTCTTCTCATCTCGTGCTACCAGCCCAATCAACTCTGGCGCTGGCGCGTGGGCGAGGGACTCACGCTGCTCTTCGAAGATTGGACTGGGGAGTACGTGCTCACGCCGACCAACGTCGCCTTCTACGGTCCCGACTTCGAACGCCTGGCAATGGCGTCACTCGGCGGCCACGAGATCACCTCGATTCGCGCGCCCTATCCTGGCGTCGCCGTCTACTACCCCTTCCAGTTGACCTTCGCGCCGTTCACGAGGAAGGAGTCCCCGTCATGAAGGTGATCAGCCGCAGCCCGGCGACGGGCACCGAGCGCGAGCTCGACGTCAATGAAACGACGCCCGAGGAGGTCATCCAACTCGCGCAGCGCGCGAGCGACGTCGCCGCTGACGTCGCCGATCGTCCCCTCGACTGGCGCGCTGGCCTTCTTCGCTCGATGGCTGACGAGCTCGACGCCGCCAGCTTGAGTCTCGTCGACGTCGCACTCGAAGAGACGGCCCTCACGCGAGCGCGGCTCGAGGGCGAGGTGCGACGCACCGCGTTCCAGTTGCGCTTCTTCGCCGACGTGGTCGACGACGGCGCGTTCTTGCAGGCCTCGATCGACCACGCGGGTGATTCGCCGATGGGTCCCCTGCCCGACCTCCGTCGGATGCGCGTGCCGATCGGGCCGGTCGCCGTTTTTGGCAGCTCGAACTTCCCCTTCGCGTTTTCGGTTCCGGGCGGCGACACCGCCTCGGCGCTTGCCGCAGGCTGTCCCGTCGTGATCAAGGCCCACCCCGCGCATCCCGCGACCAGCCAGGCGAGCTTTGACGCGCTCAGTCGCGCCGCCGCGCAAGTGGGGGCGCCCGCGGGACTCCTCGCCCTTCTCTTCGGCTACGAGGCGGGCGTCGCGCTCGTCGACGCGCCAGGCATCGCTGCCGTGGGCTTTACCGGCTCGGTGCCGGCCGGTCACGCGCTCTGGGCCCGCGCCAACGAGCGGGCCGTCCCCATTCCCTTCTACGGCGAGCTGGGCTCAGCCAATCCTCTCGTCATCACCCCGAGCGCCGCCGCCGAACGTGCTGGCGAGATCGGCGCGGGTGTCGCGGGCTCGATGACCCTCGGGGTCGGGCAGTTCTGCACGAAGCCCGGGTTGCTCTTCGTTCCCCAAGACGACCGTGGTGACGAGCTCGTCGACGCGCTGGTCGCGACGATCAGTGAGCTCGACCCCATGACCATGCTCAGTACCGGCATTGCCGACAACTTCCGCGACGCCGTGGTGCGCATCGCCGGCGTCGACGGCAACAACCGACTGGTCGGCGAAGACGCCGAGGGCGGCGACGGCAGCGTGGCGAACGCGCAACTCTTTGAGGTGCCCGCGCGACTCTTCGCGGACCCCTCATCGGCGACGCTGCGAGAAGAGGCCTTCGGACCGCTCGCCATCGTCGTGCGCTACCGCGACACCAACGAGCTGCGCCACGCGCTCGCCGCGACCGATCCGGCGCTCACCTTCAGCGTCTTTACCGGGGCCCACGATCCCGACGGGTCGTGGCTCGTGGCGCTGGGCCAGAGCAAGGCGGGCCGGGTGATCGCGAACGGCTATCCGACGGGCGTCGGTGTCAGTTGGTCGATGCAGCACGGCGGACCGTGGCCCGCGACGACAGCACCGGAGGCGACCTCGGTCGGTGCGGGCGCCGTAGAACGGTGGCTGCGTCCGGTCACGTATCAGAACGTGCCGGCCGATCTCTTGCCCGAAGCCGTGCGCGACGACAACCCTCTCGGAGTCCCCCAACGTGTCGACGGGGTCGCGCGTTGACCTAGGCGCTCGGTCGTGGCAACGACGCGCGAACCTCGTCGGCGCCCTGAGCAAGCGAAAGTGCGATCTCAGTGGCGCCCATCGCGCCACAGCGCTCCAGCCAGTTCGCCAGCAGCAGATAGCCGTCCTGGGTGAGGACCGACTCGGGGTGGAACTGCACGCCCTCGAGGTCCGCCTCGCGATGGCGGATGCCCATGACGAGGCCGTTCGAGCGCGCGCTGACCACCAGCTCTTCGGGCAGGTCGTCCTCGACGACGACCAACGAGTGGTAACGACCGACAGTCAGCGGATCACTGGCCCCGTGAAAGACGCCGGCGCCGTCGTGGTGCACGAGGCTCGCGCGGCCGTGGAGTAATTCGGGCGCCTCCTCGACGCGACCACCGAAGGCGACGGCAAGGGCCTGGTGGCCGAGACAGACACCGAGCAGCGGTGGTCCCAGCGTTGCGCAGTGACGCACGATCGCCACGGAGTTGCCGGCGTCGCGAGGGTGTCCCGGCCCGGGCGAGATCACCACGCCGTCAAAGCCGCCCTCGCCGACGCCGTCGGCGTCGATCTCGTCGTTTCGTCGCACCGTGACGTCCGCGCCGAGCTCGCCCAAGTACTGCACGAGGTTGTAGACGAACGAGTCGTAGTTATCGACGACGAGTATCGAGGGGCGCTGCGACATCACGGGCAATCCTACGGTGGTCAGTCAGTAGCCTTTCGCCATGGAGCCCCTCGATCTCGCGACGTTTCGCCGCCTGGTCGAGGCGGGATCGAACGTCGTGCCACTTTGGGTGACCCTGCAGCTCGACCGCGAGACCCCGGTGTCGCTCTATCACCGCTTCGAGGGGCGAGCGATCTTCCTTCTCGAGAGCGCCGCGCTCGGCGAGGCCACGGGCCGCTACTCCTTCATCGGCCTCGATCGCCGCTGGCGGCTCACGACCCTCGACGGCGCGACCGTCGTCGACAACGGCGAGCGACGCCAGAGCGCGCGAGCCCCAATCGACGAACTGCGCGCGATGATGTCGAGCTACCGGGTCCACGTACCGAGCGAGCTACCTGACTTCATCGGCGGCGCCGTCGGCTTTGTCTCGTACGACTACGTTCGCCGACTGGAGCGACTCCCCGGACGCGAAACGCTGCCGTCGTGGCCCGACGTGGACTTCTCCTTTCCCGGCGCAATCCTCATCTGCGATCACCTGCGCCACGCCACAACCGCCGTGGTGCTCGCCTTCGCCGAAGGAGGCGATGCCGACGCGCTCTACGCGGACGCGAGAGGACGTCTGGACACGCTCGTCGAGACGCTGCTCCAGCCGAGCGGCGACGTCGACCCCGTGGTCGAGCGGCTCGTCGCGACGGCGCCCCAGCTGCGCGCGGGCGTTGACGTTCGCGCGATCGCGTCGTCCCTCTCCAACTTCAGCCAGCCCGACTACGAGGACGTCGTCGCGCGAGCGAAGTCCCACATCGTCGCCGGCGACGTGTTCCAGGTCGTGCCGAGCCAGCAGTTCGCCCGCGAGAGTCGCGTCGATCCACTGACCTTGTACCGCGTGCTGCGCGCGCTCAACCCCTCGCCGTACATGTACCTGCTCGACGCCGGCGACAACCAGATCGTCGGCGCCTCGCCCGAAATGCTGCTGCGCGTACACGAGCGTGTCGTGAGCACCCGCCCGATTGCCGGCACGCGCCCTCGGGGCGCGAGCGACGCCGAAGACCTCGCCCTCGAAGCGGAGATGTTGGTAGACGAGAAGGAGATCGCCGAGCACGTCATGCTCGTTGACCTTGGGCGTAACGACGTCGGTCGGGTCGCCACGCCCGGCACGGTGCGCGTCGATCACCTGGCCCACGTCGAGCGCTTCTCACACCTCATGCACCTGGTCAGCCACGTCGACGGCATGCTGCGCGACGGCCTCGACGCCTTCGACGCCTTCAACGCGCTGTTCCCCGCGGGCACGTTGACCGGTGCGCCGAAGGTCCGCGCCATGGAGCTCATCGACGACTTCGAGCCCGTCTACCGGGGCCCCTACGGCGGCGCCGTCGGGTACTTCTCACTCTCGGGCAACGCGGACTTCGCGATCACCATTCGGACGCTCGCTTTGCGCGACGGCGTCGCCACGACCCAGGCCGGTGGTGGCGTCGTCGCCGACAGTCGCGGCGCGCGCGAGTACGAGGAGTGCCTCAACAAGGCCTCCGCACCGCTGCTCGCGCTGCAGATCGCCGATCCGCGATAGGCGTCGAACTCCTCCCGTACCCTTTCGACACGTCGCGGCAAAGAGACCAAAGAACCGCGGACCCTATGCTGAATGGGTCCGGTCGAGGTTGGAGAGGAGCATCGTGGACGAAGAGAGCGCCCAGGAGCGTTGGCGTCGCCTCTACGACCGCGCGCCCCTTCGTCCGGGCCGCTTCGCCACGATGTCGGGCGTACCACTCGCCCCCGTCTACGGCCCCCCCGACGCCGAGTTCCCCGGCGTCTACCCGTACACGCGGGGCGTACACGCCTCGATGTACCGCACGAAGCTCTGGACCATGCGCATGTTCGCGGGCTTTGGCGTCGCGACCGACACCAACGAGCGCTTCCGCGAGATCATCCGCTCCGGTGGCACCGGCCTCTCCACCGCCTTTGACATGCCGACGCTGCTCGGACTCGACTCCGACGATCCAATGGCCATCGGCGAGGTGGGCCGCTGCGGGGTCGCCATCGACACCCTGGCAGACGTGCGCGACCTCTTTGACGGGATCGATCTCGGCGCCATCACGACGTCGATGACCATCAACTCACCGGCGGCGGTGATGCTGGCGCTCTTCGTCGCCCAGGCCGAGGAGGCGGGCGTCGCGCGAGCCCACCTCGGCGGCACGCTGCAGAACGACATCTTAAAGGAGTACCAAGCCCAGAAGGAGTTCGTCTTTCCCCCGCGCCCGTCGATGCGACTCGTGCGCGACACCATCACTTTCACCGCGGCCGAGATGCCCCGGTGGAACTCGATCTCCGTCTCGGGCTACCACATCCGCGAGGCCGGCTCGACGGCCGCCGAGGAACTCGCCTTCACCCTCGCGAACGGCTTCGCCTACGTCGAGCTCGCGAAGGAGGCCGGCCTCAGCGTCGACGAGGTCGCGCCGCGGCTCTCGTTCTTCTTCAACGCGCACATCGACTTCTTCGAGGAGATCGCGAAGTTCCGCGCGGCGCGTCGACTCTGGGCGAGGTGGCTGCGCGACCACTACCACGCAAAGGACGAACGGTCCTGGCAGCTGCGATTCCACACCCAGACGGCCGGCGTCTCGCTCACGGCGCAGCAGCCCGAGATCAACATCGCGCGCACCGCTCTTGAGGCGCTCGCCGGCGTCCTCGGCGGGACGCAGTCGCTCCACAC
Source organism: uncultured Acidimicrobiaceae bacterium (assembly GCA_963823815.1). Lineage (GTDB taxonomy): Bacteria > Actinomycetota > Acidimicrobiia > Acidimicrobiales > RAAP-2 > RAAP-2. The sequence continues at coordinate 134,020 of CAWGMU010000001.1, read as the reverse complement.
CAACTCGATGGACGAGGCGCTCGCCCTGCCGTCGGAGAAGGCCGCGCGCATCGCGCTGCGCACTCAGCAGATCATTGCCCACGAGACCAACGTCGCCAACGTCGCCGATCCCCTCGGTGGGTCGTGGTTCGTCGAGGCGCTCACCGACGAGATGGTCGCTGAGGCCGAGTCCCTCTTCGCCCAGATCGCGAAGATGGGAGAGGGATCGATGCTCGAGGGCTGCGTGCGCGGCATTGAGGAGAACTGGTTCCAGGGGCGCATCTCGGACTCCGCGTACGAACTCGAGCGGTCCTTCAACACCGGCGAGCGGATCGTCGTTGGCGTCAACGACTTCCTCGAGGGCAACGACGACGAGGACCTGGCGACGCTCAAGATCACCCACGAGGACGAGCGCCGACAGATCGCGCGCCTCGAAGAGGTTCGTCGCCAGCGCGACGACGAACTGGTGCGCCGGTCGCTCGCTCGCGTCGCGAAGGACGCGGCCGATCCTTCGGTGAACCTGATGCCCGCCCTCATCGAGGCGGCGAAGGCCTACGCGAGCGTCGGCGAGATGATGGGTACCTTGGTGGGCGTCTTCGGTCGCTACGTCGAAGTCCCCTCGCCGTGAGCGTGCGCGTCCTCGTCGCGAAGGTCGGGCTCGACGGTCACGACCGAGGAGTCAAGGTCGTCGCCCGACTCCTCCGAGACGCCGGCATGGAGGTGGTCTACACCGGGCTCTTCCAGACACCCGAGACCGTCGCGATCGCGGCGATCCAAGAGGACGTCGACGTCGTGGGCCTCTCGATGCTCTCGGGCGCGCACATGACCCTCGCCCCGCTCGTGGTCGAGGCGCTTCGCGAGCGCGACTCGGACATTCCGGTCGTGCTCGGCGGCATCGTGCCGCCCCAGGACCTCGATGAACTTCGCGCCCTGGGCGTCGCCGCCGTCTTTCGGCCGGGAGCGAGCGCGGAGGAGATCGTCACGACCATCAAGGGCATCGTGTCGCGCACCGCGTAACGCAACCGTTTGGACCCGCGGCGTCGCGTCGCTCGAACAGGACGATTCACGCAGCGGTTGGCTAGGGTTAGGGCGTTCGCGAGAGAGGAGAGGATATGTTCAAAGGCTTCAAGAACTTCCTGATGCGCGGGGACCTTATTATCATCGCCGTCGGCCTGGTCGTCGCCCTGGCCTTCAGCACACTCATATCGGCGTTCACGAGCAATATCATCACGCCGCTCATCAACGCGATTGCTGGTCAGAGCGCCAATGGCTCGGGACTCGGTTGGACGATCAATGGCCAGCGGATTGCGCTCGGCAGCTTCATCTCCGCGATCGTCTACTTCGTCATCTTCATGGCGGTCGTCTACTTCGTGCTCGTCGTCCCCTATCGCACCTACATGGCGAAGATGGGCACACCGGTCTTCACCGCGCCGGCTCCCGCGCCGCCGACCAAGACGTGCCCGGAGTGTCTCAGCACTGACCTGCCGGCGGCGGCGACCAAGTGTTGGCACTGCGCGAGCGTGATCGTCTAGGACCCGTCGAACGGCGAGCAACTATTGACGCGGACCTCGAAGGAGTGACGTGATCCCCATCCTCACGACGTCCGCCATGCGTGAAGCCGACGCGCGCGCCACCGCCCTACGCGGTGTCGACGCGCTCGTCGCTCTGGCGGGAACCGCCGTGGGTCTCGAAGCGGCGCGGCTCCTCGGCACCTGTTACGGCAAGCGCGTGGCGGTCGTCGTGGGCCCGGGCTTGAACGGCGCCGACGGACGCGTCGCCGCCACCTGGCTCAGCGGGCGCGGCGCGACGGTCACGACGATCCCGTTCGACGCGGCGCCGACCCGCCTCGATGGCTTCGACCTCGTCGTCGACGCCGCCTTCGGTCTGGGCGCCTCGCGCCCGTACGTCGCCCCGGAGGTGGCTCCGGGCACCATGGTGCTCGCCATCGACCTCCCGTCGGGCGTCGACGCGGACACCGGCGCGATCCTCGGATCGCCACCGCGAGCCGACGTCACGCTCGCCCTCGGCGCGCTCAAGCCCGCGCATCTCAATGGTCCCGCCGCGGCCTTGGTGGGGAGCCTTCGCTTCGCTTCGCTCGGCATCGTCGAGGAGTTCGAGGACGGACTCATCGACGACCGCGACCTCAGGTCACTGATCGACGTCGACCGCGACGACCATAAGTGGAAACACGCGATCCAGGCCTTCGTCGGATCCTCGCTCATGCCCGGCGCGGCCGACCTGGTGCTGCGCGGCGCGTTGGCCGGCGGCGCTTCGATGATTCGGCTCGCGAGTCACTCCGACGTGGCACCGTTCATCGCGTTGCCGCCCGAGGCCATCCACGTCGACGGTGTCGAGGTCGACCCGCGCTGTCGTGCCGTAGTCGCGGGACCGGGGCTCGGGCCGGGTGCTCCCGAGTGGTTGGCCGAACGCCTCGGCGGACTCCACTGCCCCGTCGTCCTTGACGCCGCGGGCCTCGACCGCAGACTCATCGATGAAACGGCGCCCCACGACGGTTCGTGGGTCCTCACGCCCCACGAGGGCGAGTTCGCCCGACTCACGGGCGAGCCTCCTGGCCCCGACCGCTTCGCCGAGGTGCGTCGACTCGCCCAGTCGACGGGATGTGTCGTGCTCCTAAAGGGTCCGACCACGGTGATCGCTGACCCCGCGGGCAGACTTCGCGTCGTCACCTCGGGAACACCGAATCTCGCGACGGCCGGCAGCGGTGACGTCCTGTCGGGACTCATCGCCGCGACCATTGCGCGCGGGCACGACGTGCTCGAAGCGGCGGCGCTGGCCGCGCACCTCCACGGTCGCGCGAGCGCGCGCCTGACCCCGTACGCGAGCGCCTCCGACGGCGTGCGCGCGGTACACGAGACGCTGCGAGAACTCGCTCGCGTCGCGCGCTGACCGGGGCCCCGCAGGACCCCCGGTCAGCGGCGAAGCGTTACTTCAGCCAGGACGGAATGCCCGTCGAGAGTTTCGTCGTGGTCGAGACCGCGCCGCCGGGCGTGCTGTCGGTGACGTAGACCTTGCCGGTGATGGCGGTCTCGTTGGTCGCGCTCACGATGGAGGTGAGGTAGCCACCATCAAGTCCCTGGTGGTCGTTGGTCGTGTAGCGCAGCGGCAGCGTCGCCGGGGTTTGCGAGAACGTCGTGCTCGTGAGCGTCTTCATGAAACTCGCGCGCGTGAAGTTCGGGCCGGCCGCCTTTAGGGCTTCCACGAAGGCGACGCCCCAACCGACGCCGTACTCCATGTTGCCGTCGAGGGTCGTCGTCGCGCTAAAGCCTGGGAACTGCGACGTGTCGGCCGTGAGGACCTTGCGCATGAAGGCGATCCAGGGGCTGGAGCTCGTGGGCGTCGGCAGGAAGCTGAAGGAGACCGCGCCGACCTCTGGGTCGATGGGCAACTTGGCCGCCGCAAAGGGCGCGTCGACCGTCGAAGGGTCCGAGCCCACGCTCGAGATGACCCAGTGGGGTGCGTAGCTGAGCTGGAGCGCCGCGCCGAGAGCGGCGTCCGTCGCGCCGGGAATCGTGTCGAGCACGACGACCGTGCACTTGTCGGACTGGAAGGCCGAGATGTACGGGGCGATCGATGCGCCGTTGGTGGTGACCAACGCGTCGACGCTGTACAAGTCGGTCGCCGTGGGCGTGACGCCCCCGTCGACCAGGCCGGCCAGGCCGTCCGTGCCGAAGTCGTCACCTTGGCCGAGGAAGCACACGTTGGCCCCGGGGTAGGTGGCGTTGATGTACTTGGCGAAGATCTTGCCCTCTTCGTTGTAGCTGGGCTGCCAGCCGTAGAGCCCCGGGTACTGGGTCGGGTTGTTCCAGTCGAGCGAGCCCGAGTTCACGAAGAGCTGCGGGACACCGTTCGACTTGAGCAGCGAACGCACCGAGTCCTGGGTCGGCGTGCCGAGCGAGCCCACGGTCGCGAAGACCGGTATCGAGAGCAACGCGTGGGTCTGGGCCACGGTGCTTGGGTTGCCGGTGCACCCGAAGCCCGGCGTGCCGTAGCAGTCGTCCTTCAAGATGTAGTTGATCTTGCGGTGGTTGATGCCACCCTTGCTGTTGACGTACTTGAAGACGGCGTCAGCGGCCTTGGCGACCTCGTTGTAGCCCGACGAGGCGATGCCCGTGAGCGGCACCGTGGCGCCGATGGTGATCGACGTCTTGGTGACGCCCGGTACCTTCCTCGATGAGGCACCCGCGGTCACGAGCGAAGTGCCCGCCGTTACGAGTCCCACACATAGCGCCATCGCCGCGCCCGTCATCACGAGTCGGCGCGTGTGCTGTCTGGTCATGTTCCGTTCCCCCTCTAGTAATTCCTGATGGAAGCGTAGGGGTCGGGTACTCCTATTGCAAGTCAGGAGCAGTTCGAACTCGCCATTTAATCCACAATCTTCTCAGCGCCCCCGTGATACCCAACGGCGCGAAGAGCATCGTTAAGATCAACAGTCCGCCAAAGACGATGCCGGGCAACTGACTCGCCAGGTTGCCTTCAGAGTTGATGCCGACGTGCGACGTGAACCACGAGATGACGGTGGTCGAGTACGCGTAGATCACACCACCGATCAGCGCGCCGGGAATGGTGCCGATCCCGCCGATGACCATGAGCGACAAGATCGTGATGGAGAGCGCCAGCGAGTACGTCGGCGGCGACACCGAGTTGTTGATCAACGTCCAAAGCGCACCGCCGAGCGCGGCGTAAGACGACGACACGACGAAAGCGGTGACGCGCGTGCGCGAGAGGCGCACGCCGACGAGCTCCGCGGCGACGTCGTTGTCACGTATGAGCCGCATCGCTCGCCCGACGCGGCTAGCGAAGAGATTCGCCATGAAGAAAAACGCGACGCCGGTGACGACGATGGTGATGTCGGTCAGCCACAGGGTCCCTACGGTCAACTGCGTAGTCCCGGCGTTGAAGAAGTGCGTTAGCCAGTGCGGCGGCGACACCGCCGTCGGGAGCTGCAATCCGGCGTCCCCACCCGTCCAGGAAGTAAAGGAGTTGACGATGGCGGGAAACGCCACCGCGAAGGCGAGGGTCATGCCCGCGAGGTAGGGACCGCGCAGCCTCGTCGCCGGCAGCCCTAGCAGTAACCCCACGAGCGCCCCACAGGCGACGGCGATGAGCAGGGTGACGACGATCGGTGTCGTCGCGTGATGGTTCGCCCAGATGGCCTCTGCCAGGGCCCCGACCCCCATGAAGGCGGCGTTGCCCAGAGAGATCTGGCCCGACGCACCCGTGAGGAACGAAAGGCCGAGCAGCACGATCGCCATCGCCGCGCCGATCGCGAGATTGAAGTTGGTGATCGACGAGAAGAACGACGTCGCGAAGAGGGAGGCGTCGAGCAGGACCACGGTCAACGCCGCGCGCGCGACGACGGGGTGGCGCGCGCGAAGGTTGGGCACGGTGAGCGTGGTGACGCCGAGGACGGCTATCAGGACGGCAATCACCAACACCAGCGCGTCGCGAGGACTCGGCACGGCGAGCGCGATCGTGATCACGGCTACCGCACTGACTCCCGCAGCGATGCTCGGACGTCGGAGGCGCCGGTCCATCAGACTCGCCTCGCGATGCTTCGAGTGAAGATGCCGCTCGGGCGCACCATCAGCGAAACGATGAGAATGATGAGCGCGGTCAAGATGATCGCGTTCGAGTTGATGTAGTCGCCGACGAACTGCAAGACGATGCCCATCACCACGCCCGACACGATCGCGCCGACGGGACTATCGAGTCCTCCCACCGCAGCGGCGATGAAGCCGAAAGCGAAGATGCCGTCCATGACCGAGGGCGTAAGACCGGTGAAGTAGTTGGACGCGACGAGCACGGCGCAGATCGTCCCGACGCCCGTCGAAAGAATCCAGCCCAGGGTGAGCATTCGACTCACGCGCACGCCTAATAGACGCGACACCTCCGGCGCCAACGCCGACGCGCGGAGTTGCAGACCCAAGTTCGTGAAGCGAAAGAGGATGGCAACGATCGCCATCACCCCGAGCGAGGTCAGGATCTCGTAGAGGCTGAAGGCGGAGAGAGCGACAGGGTGACCACCGAGCTGCCAGTCGATTGGTGAGAACGGATTGGGTATGCCACGCGGCGTCGACGACCAGATCGCGGCGGCAACGCTCTCGAGCACGATCAAGACGCCCACCATCACGACGATGGGATTGATCTCCGGCTTGCCGTAAAGGTGGCGCACGAGGACGCGCTCGGTGGTGCCACCGATCAAGAAGCCCGCCGCGAGCGAGATGCCTACGAGGGGCCAGTAACTGAGGTGGTTGACGAAGATGATCATGCCGAGGTAGGCGGCGAACATGGACATCGCGCCCTGGGCGAAGTTCAAGACGCGCGTCGAGCGCCAGATGAGGACCAGGCTGAGCGCAACCAGCCCGTACTTGACGCCGTTGGTCAGCCCCTCCAAGATGTCCGTGACGATGCGCGAGGTGAGGAACGCGTCCATCACTCCACCAACCCGAGGTAGTGCTGGCGCAGGTTCTCGTCAGCGGCGACGTTGGCCGCCGTGTCGTTGGCCACCATGCGTCCGACAGAGAGTATGAACGCGTGGTTGGCGATGCGCAGCGCGGTCGAGGCGTTCTGTTCGACGAGCAGCACGGTGAGACCGGTGGTGTGGCAGAGATCGTGGATCGTGTGCATCAGTTGCGCCGTGACGAGGGGGGCGAGGCCGAGCGACGGCTCGTCGAGCAAGAGGACCGTGGGTCTCGCGATGAGGGCCCTGGCCATTGCCAGCATCTGGCGCTCGCCGCCGGAGAGCTTGGCGGCGTGCTGACGGCGGCGCTCCCCGAGCACCGGGAATCGCTCGAACTGCTCGGCGAGCCCCTCGGCGAGATTCGTCTTGGCCGCCAACGCGCCGAGGCGTAGGTTCTCCTCGACGGTGAACTCGCTGATGACTCCTCGACCCTCGGGCACGTGTCCGATACCCAGACGCGCGATGTTCTCGGGACGCTCGTGCACCAGCGACTTTCCGTCGAAGGTGATACGGCCGCTGGTCGGCGATTGGAGTCCGCTGATGGTGCGCAGCAACGTCGTCTTACCTGCGCCGTTCGCGCCGAGGATCGCCGTGATCTCGCCGGTCTCGGCCCGCAGCGAAACATGCCGCAGGGCCTGGACGGCGCCGTAGGAGACGCTGAGGTCCTCGATCTCGATCACTCGTCGACCCCGAGGTACGCGGCGACAACTGCTTCGTCGTTTCGGACGTCACCCGGCGAACCCGTCGCAATCACTTCGCCGAAATTCAACACGACCAACCGGTCCACAAGTGGCATCACGAAGCCCATGTCGTGTTCGACGAGTAGGACGCCCATGCTCGAGCGAAGCGCGCCAATCAACGTCGCAAAGTCTTCGAGCTCCGCCTCGTCGAGACCCGAGGCGGGTTCATCGAGCATGAGCAGCGTTGGATCGCACATGAGCGCCCGCGCCACCGAGACCTTCTTCGCGATGCCGTAGGGAATGGCGGTGGGTAATCGGCTCGCGACCGAAGCGGCGCCAACCCGCTCGAGCATCGCGAGCGCGTCACGTCGAAGCGCGCGTTCGGCACGTATCCCCCGCGGCAGTGAGAAGAATCCCGTCGCGAAGCCTCCCTCCGGACGAACCTGTCCCCCCGCCATCACGTTCTCTAACACGGTGCAATGGGGGAAAAGCCCAACACCCTGAAGCGTTCGAGCGACTCTCGCTCCGGCCAGCTGGCTCGGTTTCAGATTCGAGCGCCCGATTCGAGGAAATGAGACGTGCCCAGAGGTCGGAGCGATGAAGCCGCAGGCAACGTTGAACGCCGTTGTCTTGCCAGCGCCGTTTGGTCCGATCATGCCCACGATTTCGTTTGATCCAACGCTGAATGACACGTCGTTGAGCGCCCGGAGACCCCCGAAGTTGACCGAGACATTTTCTAGAGCAAGTTCCATCGAATCAGTCGGTGGCACCATAGTGTCAACAAAGTTACAGGGTGCCGCTGGTCCGAGTGTGCCCTCGCGACGGAACGATGAAGAACAAACGCGCGCTGCTCGATGTTGCGCGCGCGACTCAAATAACCGGAGAGAGTCCTCCGTCAATGCTGATGCCAACGCCGGTGAGGTAGCTAGCCCGAGGCGAAAGAAGAAACGCCGCAAGGTCGGCAAACTCATCTGCGCGCCCCATGCGACCGAGCGGGATGTCGGCCGCGAGTGCCATCTTCTCGTAGAAGGCTGGCGGATCCATGCCAGCCGCTTCGGCCTGGCGAACCCACTGGCCCGACTCAATGAGTCCGATAAGCACCGCGTTCACGCGTACACCACGCGGTCCGGCCTCGTTGGCGAGCGCCTTGGTGAAGGCGAGACCCGCCGCGCGAGAAGCGGTCGTCGGTGTCGAATTGGCACCGGGTGCTCGGGCCATGATCGCGAGCACGTTGACGATCGAACCACCCGTCTTTTCCAACTCGTCGAGCACTCGGCGCGCCAGATGAACAGCGGCGATGACCTTCAGCTCGTAGTCGGCAAGCCAGGCGCTGTCGTCGGAAGTGGCGACGGGCGTGCCCGCGCTTCGCCCCGCGTTGTTGACGGCCCCGTCCAGGCGTCCGTAGCGACGAAGCGCCTCGTCGATAAAGGCATCGAGTTGAGCTGCGTCGGTGATATCCGCCGGCACGCAAAGCGCGTCCGAACCAAGGAGCTCCTGAGCCCGCGCGAGCCGTTGTTCGTCGCGGCCACAGATTGCGACGCGAGCCCCTTCGTCGACAAGCTTGCGAGCAAGGGCGAGCCCGAGTCCGTCCGTCCCGCCGGTGATGAGAAAGGCGCGGTCACGTAACTCCAGGTCCATGCGGTAATCCTATTGAGCAGACCGCGCGTGACTCGAAGCCGAGGTCGCCCCTACTGCAGGTAGTTCTCGACCACGCCTTCGGACCGAACCGCCGCTTCATCGGGGTTGAGTCCGGCGATGCGTCGAGCGCGTCGCTGACGCAAGAGGTCGTAACACTGATCGAGCTGGACTTCCACGGTGTGCAGGCGCGCGAGTTGCTCGGCCGAGAGCTTCTCGCCGTGGTGGGACTCTTCCAACTCTTGCTCTTCCGTCGATAGTATCTCGATCTGGCTCAGAATGGTCACGTCGTCCATCGATCGTCCTTTCGGTGCGCAAGGAAGGTCCGTCGCGCAACACCCTAGACGTCAACGACGTGCGTCGCGACACTCGCCCGTGCTGTCGCGGTGCACCACGCGGCATTGCGCCACCCAATCGCGACGGCTAGAACGGGTACGTCGAGCCGACAAGGGCTTCGACCTTGCTGTGAGAAGCGACGGCGTTAGCCCGAGTCAAGGAGTGCCCCCTGAGTACCATGCCCGTCTACGGTGTTCAGCCCGCAACCGGCGCGGACGCTACCACGCCAGCCGACGTCATCGTTCGTAACGCCCGCGTCCACACCGGTGATCCCGCTCGCCCCGCCGCCTCGGCCGTCGCGATCCGCGACGGCGTGTTCGTAGCGATTGGCGACGACGGCGACGTCGCCCCGTACGTGGGCGAGACGACGCGCGTCTTCGACGCGCTTGGCCGACGGGTCATCCCCGGCCTCAACGACTCGCACCTCCACGTGATTCGTGGCGGGCTCAACTATCTGCTCGAACTTCGCTGGGACGGCGTTGGCTCCCTGCGCGAGGCCCTCGCCATGCTGCGCGAACAGGCCGAGCACACGCCGAAGGGCCAGTGGGTACGCGTCGTCGGCGGCTGGACGGGCGACCAGTTCGTGGAACGTCGCCTCCCGACGATCGTCGAGCTCAACGAAGCCGCGCCCGACGTCCCCGTCTTCGTCCTGCACCTCTACCAGTCGGCGATGTTAAACCGAGCCGCGCTCGACGCGGTCGGGTACACGAAGGAGACACCGAGTTTCCTCGGGGGCGTCATCGTTCGCGATCACGCCGGAAACCCGACTGGTCTCCTGCTCGCGGCGCCCGCGGCGGGTCTGCTTTACTCGACGCTCAACAAGGGTCCGAAATTGACCGAGGACGAGCAACTCGGGTCAACGAAACACTTCCTGCGCGAGCTCAACCGCTTCGGCCTCACGAGCGCCATCGACGCAGCCGGCGGCTTCCAGAACTTCCCGGACAACTACGGCGCCGTCATGCAGTTGGCGAAGCAAGGTGCCCTGACGATGCGTCTCGCCTACCACCTCTTTCCACAGGTGGCCGGACAGGAACTCGACGACCTCCGTCGCTGGATCGGCATGGTCAAACCCGGCGACGGGGACGAGTGGCTGCGATTCAACGGTGCCGGTGAGAATCTGGCCTGGTCTCCAGCGGACTTCGAGAACTTCTCCGAACCTCGACCCGAACTCTCCCCCAAGGCGCCATCGGACCTTGAAGCCGCCGTGCGGTTGCTACTCGACAACGGGTGGGGCTTTCGCCTCCACGCCACCTACGACGAGACGATTCGCATGGACCTCGACGTCTTCGAGCGCGTCGCCGTCGACGGTGGATTCCCACGTGGGGTGAGCTGGTTCTTCGACCACGCCGAGACCGTCAGCCCGGCGAGCCTCGATCGCATTGCGTCCTTCGGCGGCGCGATCTCCGTCCAGAACCGCATGATGTTCCAGGGTCGGGCCTTCATCGAGCGCTACGGTGCCGATCGCGCCGCGACGGCGCCGCCGATCCTCGCCATGCTCGACCGGGGTCTGCTCGTGGCGGCGGGCACGGACGCCACCCGGGTTTCGAGTTACAACCCGTGGCTCTCGCTTTACTGGTTGGTCGCCGGTCGCACCGTGGGCGACGTGGTGCTGTCGCCTGCGAGGAATCGGGTCGACCGCGAGACCGCACTACGCATGTACACCTCGGCCGGCGCGGCGCTCACCGGAGAAGAAGAGAAGAAGGGCCAGATCAAGGTTGGCCAGTACGGCGACTTGGCGATGCTCTCGGCCGACTACTTCTCGGTGCCCGAGGCGGAGATCTCACGAATCGAGTCGCTGCTCACCATCGTCGGTGGGAAGGTTGTCTACGCGACGGAGAACTATGACGGCAGCGAGGAACCGGTAGACCCGATAACGCCTGCCTGGAGTCCGGTGGCGCGTTTTGGTGGCTACCAGCAGGTTTCGAGTGGCGTCAAACAGGCGAGCGCCCTGGTCGAGGCGGCGGTCGATTCGGCACTGCAACGGCGCTGGCGCGAGGACGCGGGTTACCTCGAGCCGATCAGCGAACTAGGCGTCGAGGGCAGTCGACAGCTGCGCCACGCGGATGATCCACTCGGGGGCTGCGCCGGGGACTGACGCCCCTCGGGATGACGGTCGCCGAGCACGCGGCGCGCCCGCGCCACCGCAGTGGGTCGAAATGACCCACGACCCTAAATGCCCGTGTGTTCGGCGCGCACCGGGTTCGGGTCAGGCACGTGGGGCATGAGTGCGTTCGCCGGCACGACGCCGAGACGACCGGCTTCGAAGTCCTCAAGTGCTTGAACGATCTCGGAACGCGTGTTCATCACGAAGGGGCCGTAGTGCTCAACCGGTTCGCCGATGGGCTGGCCACCGAGCACCAAGCATTCGAGGTGCGTGGTTCGCGAGTCCTGATTGGCGTCCGCTCCGAGGCGCAGCCACGATCCGGGACCGAAGGCAACGAGTTGCCCGGTCTCAACGGGGCGGCGCTCACTGCCGACGTAGCCGGATCCCGCGAGCACGTAGACGAGCGCGTTGAACGTGGGATCCCACGGCAGATCCAACTGCGCGCCGGGGGACACCGACAGGTGCGTCATGGCCATCGGTGTGTGCGTCGAGCCGGGACCTCGATGACCTCCGACGTCGCCCGCGATGATACGGACGAGCGACGCGCCGTCGGGTGAGGTCACGAAGACGACGTCGTTCGCCTCAAGGCCCTGGTACGCCGGCGGGATCATCTTCTCCTTCGCCGGGAGGTTGACCCAGAGCTGGATGCCGTGGAAGAGACCGCCGCTCACGACAAGGTTCTCCGGCGGCGTCTCGATGTGCAAGATCCCCTGGCCGGCGGTCATCCACTGGGTCGCCCCGTTCTCGATCAGGCCTCCCCCACCGTTCGAGTCCTGGTGCTGGAAGGTGCCGTCGATCATGTAGGTCACCGTTTCGAATCCTCGGTGCGGATGCCACGGCGTCCCCTTGGGCTCGCCCGGCGCGTAGTCGACCTCGCCCATCTGATCCATATGAACGAACGGGTCGATATCTTTCATGGACAGCCCGGCGAACGCGCGTCGCACTGGGAATCCTTCGCCCTCGAGCCCGCCCGGCGCCGAGGTCACCGACTTCACCGGTCGCTCGACGCTCGACGCACTATCAACAGCGTCATAGTGGGGAAGTTCGGTCCACTTCTTGGGCGTAACGGCGGGCATTTTGACCTCCCTGGGGTCGGATCGTGGCCCCACCTTAAGTGATAACCACAGAAAAACAACAGTTACTCAGGCGAGAGCTGGGCACATCGCGGAGTCCGAGGCACCGATCGGCGAGTGCGGCGCGGCGTCACTACGACGTCACAATTCTTCTTCGCGACCTTGGCGTGCAACTCGAGAAGTCCAGAAAACATCAGCCCTTTACGCTGTCATATTGTTACGAATCCGCGGCGACCCAGTCATAAGTGACCTCACAGCCGTCTCACATGGCCTTCACAAGTTTGGACGACAGACTCGTGGTGTTCGAGGCGAACTTGGACGAAGACTACGAAAGGAGCACCATGCATCCGATCAAGATGAGAGTCGTGGGCCGCTCGGTAACCGCGCTAGCCATTGGATTGGCTCTCAGCCTGGGTAGCGTCAGCCTCGCGTCCGCTTCTTCTCACGACCATGGCCGTTGGGGCGGTGGCTTCGCCAGCGCCCGCGTCTCACCGTTCGACTACGCCAACGGCGGCGTCGGCGGGTACGTGACCGCCGTCACCTTGACGTCGGTCACCGTCGACGAGTGGAACGGCACGTCCGTGACGTTCAACCTCACGGGCACCACGACCTACACCGCGGGCAACCAGCCCGAAACGTGGGCATTACTCGTCGTGGGCGACCGCGTGCGAATCCAGACGTCGCCGTCGGACCCGACGACCGCTCTCTCGGTGAATATCGAGTTGGCGATGCTCTTCGGTACGGTTTCGGGCGTGAGCGGAGAGACGATCACCATCACCGACTGGCAGGGCTTCACCCGGACCATCCTCGCGAGCACCACCGGAACGACGTTCACCGTCGGTGGCGTGCCCGGCGGCTCGATCACCGACGTGACCATAGGCTCGAAAATCCTCGCGCTGGGAACGGTCGACCCTAACGGGACGACGTTGGACGCGCTGCAGATCTTCATCGGCTCCGCCGGGAACAACGAGTTCGTGCACGGCACCATCACCGCCCTCACGGGTTCCTCGGTAACGGTGCTGCAGGAGAACGGCACGTCCACGATGTTCACCTACACCACGAACACGGTCTTCAAGGACAAGAACATCACGCTGTCGGCCGCAGACTTGGTCATGGGTGAGCGCGTCGGGGTGTGGTTCAACTCCGCCGCCGCGACAACCGCCCTCGGTATCGAGATCAAGCTGGTGCACCTCTCGGGCACGGTCACCGGGGTGAGCGGTGAGACGATCACCATCACGGACCACCAGGGCTTCAGCCACTCCATCCTGACCGATCCGACAACGACGACGTTCTACCAAGGTGGCGCCACCGTCACCATCGCCGCTGTCATGACGGGCACCAAGATCAAGGCCTACGGCGTGGTGGGGACGGACCTCATGACTCTGGACGCCGTCGTGGTGAACGTCGGATCGACAGGGGGTTCTGGCGGACACCACCATCACGGAACAGGCATTGACCTCGGCGCCGGCACCAGTCTCTCCTTCGGGGGCAAGGGCCACGACTCCTTCGGAGGGAGGGGCCACAACCGTCGGTAGGTTGCTCTAGTATTCCCGACATCGTCCCGCGGCGCGCCCGACCAGCTCTTGTTGGCGCGTCGCGGGGCTTTGTTGTTTTCGGACTCGTTCCTGCGCAAAAGATTCGTCCCGCGTCGACAAGAGAGCCGATCTAGACCTCGGGTAAGTTGAGTGTCGATCGTCGAGGCGGTCGGCGTTGCCACCGTACCTCAGAGAGGACCGATGTCGTGAGTGCTGCCCTGAGTTGGCTCTGCGACATGGACGGCGTGCTGATCAGCGACGGCGCCATGGTCCCGGGCGCCGACAACTTCCTCGACCGGCTGCGTGCCACGAACCGGCCCTTTCTCATGCTCACGAACAACTCGCTGTTCACGCCCCGCGAGTTGCGCGACATGCTGGCACGCTGGGACTCGACGTCCTCGAAGAGCAGCTGTGGACCTCGGCGCTGGCGACGGCCCAGTTCGTCCACGACCAGCGGCCGGCGGGCAGCGCCTTCGTGATCGGCCAGAGCGAGCGTGCACGAGGCGCTACACGACGTCGGGCTACTCGGACGACTCGACCGATCCCGACTACGTCGTGCTCGGCGAGACCCAGGACTACTCCTTCGGGGACATCACGACGGCGATCCGCCTCGTCGACCGGGGCTGTCACTTCGTCGCGACCAACCCCGAGACCGACGGCACGTCGCCGGAGGGCCCGACTGCCCGGCTCGCGGCGCGCTGGCGGCCCTGATCGAAAGCGCGACGGGCGTCGCGCCGTACTTCGTCGGCAAGCCGAACCCGGTCATGATCCGCGACGGGCTCGACATCCTCGGCGCGCACTCCAAGACGCACGGTCATGATCGGCGACCGCATGGACACCGACGTCCTCGCGGGCGTCGAGGCCGGTCTCGAGACGATCCTCGTGCTCTCGGGCGTTCACCCAGCGAGAGACGTCGAGCGCTATCCCTACCAGCCGTCGCGCATCGTCGACTCCGTCGCAGACCTCATCGACGAGCTCTAGGCCGACGTCAATCTCCGAGTCAATCAGGCGGATCGCGCTAGTGCGCCGGTCTGCTGCGAGCGCCGCGAGGAACGCCTGCGCCCAGTCGTAGACGTCGCGGCGATAGATCTTGCGTCGCATCCGCGCCATGCGGTCGCGCGTCTCCTTGGGGCCGGCGTTCATCGCGAGGCGGATCGCTTCCTTGATGCCGTCGAGGTCGTGGGGGTTCACCATGAAGGCGCCGCGCAGCTCGGTCGCGGCGCCGGCGAACTCGCTCAGGACGAGTCGCCCGTGAGGTCGCTGCGGCACATCACGTACTCCTTGGCGACGAGGTTCATGCCGTCGCGGAAGGGCGTCACGAGCATGACGTCGGCAGCGAGATAGAGCGCGACCAGCTCGTCGAACGGGCAGGTTCTGGTGGAGGTAGTGGATCGACGGGGTGCCCGACGAGCCGTGCTCGCCGTTGATCTCGCTGACCGCCTGTTCGAGGTCGTGGCGTTCTCGCTCGTAGTGCGCGTCCGTCTCGCGGCTCGGGACCGCGACCTGGACCATCACGTGGCGCTCGGCGACTGAGCGAGCCGTCGTCGGAGCATCTCGGCGACCGCCTTGATGCGCTGCTGGATGCCCTTGGTGTAGTCGAGACGGTCGACGCCGAGCAGCAGGAACTCGGGATCGCCGAGGTCCGCGCGGATCTCGCTTGCGCGCGCGCGCGGATCGCCGGGTCGTGCGCGAGTTCGACGATCTGCTCGCAGTCGACCGAGATCGGAAACGCGCCGACGCGGATGGTGCGGCCGTCGATCTCGAGCACCGAGTCGGTGCCGCGTCGCCGACGACTGTCGACGGGCCAGGCGCGAGAAGTTCGAGGCCGCCGAGGCACCTGGAACCCGACGAGGTCGGCGCCCGAGCAGACCGGTCAGGATCTCGCGGCGCCAGGGCAGCTGCATGAACAGCTCGCTCGGCGGGAACGGGATGTGCAAGAAGAAGCCGATGCGCACGTCGGGGCGCAGTGTCGCGCAGCATCTGGGGCACCAGCTGCAGCTGGTAGTCGTGCACCCAGACCGTGCCGCCGGGCGCGACGTTCTCGGCGACCGCGGCGGCGAAGCGCATGTTCACCTGCGCGTAGGCGTGCCACCACGTGGCGGTGAAACGACGGCGAGCGGATCGCGTCGTGGTAGAGCGGCCAGAGCGTGGCGTTGGAGAAGCCGAGGTAGAACTCCTCGTACTCGTCGTCGGCTGACGTCGACCGCCCTCAGGCGGATGCCCTCGTAAGTCGGCCGGGCGGCGCTCGTGCTCGGACGCTGCCGGGCCAGCCGATCCACAGTCCGTTGCGGTTCTGCGAGCACCGCGGTCAGGGCCGAGACGAGTCCGCCGGGACTCGGCCGCCACGCCTCGCCGTCGAGGTCGAGTGTCGGACGCGGCAGCCGGTTGGCGACGACGACGAGGTCGGGCTTAGCGGAGTCTCGTTTCGGCGAATGACTCACGCGCGCCCGCTGGTTCGACTCGGTTGCTGATTGTCTGCACCATGATTCGTACCTGGTCATGACACTACCGGTCCTCGCGGAACGCGTGCGAAGGCCGGATCCCGCGGGAACGTTACGCCTACGGCGCTAGGTCATCGTGCTGCTGCGCTCGTCGTTACCGGCCGCGTTCCACCAGCTCGGCGAGCCGGCTTGCCCGATACGACTCGGTGGCGCGCTGATCCGCTTCGATCACGTGCAAGACGGCGTTGATGAGCGCCAGGTGCGTGAGCGCCTGGGGGAAGTTGCCGAGGTGACGAGCCGGTCTTCGGGTCGAGCTCTTCGCCGTAGAGCCCGAGCGCGCTCGCCGCGCCGATCAACTTCTCGCAGTTCGTCTCGCGCGCGGTCGAGCTCGCCGATCTCGACGAGCGCCGAGACGAGCCAGAACGAGCAGACGGTGAAGCGTCCCCTCGCGCTCGCCGTTGATGCCGTCGTCGGTCTTCTCGGTGCGGTAGCGGTAGACGAAGGGTCCGTCGGCCAAGTCGTCGGCGATCGCGAGCACCGTCGCGCGGATCCGCTCGTCGTCCGGTCGGCAAGAAGCCGAGCATGGGCAGCAGCAGCAGCGACGCGTCGAGCTCGTCGATCCGTAGGACTGGGCGAAGCCGCCGCGGTCGCCCGACGGCGTTCGCGCAGACGTCGGCGTGGATCTCCTGGGCCGCGCGCCACCACGCGTCGGCCCGCTCCGTCTCGCCGCGCAGCGCCGCGAGGCGCGCGCCGCGGTCGGCCGCGACCCAGCACATGACCTTGGAGAACGTGAAGTGCTGCGGCTCGCCGCGAACCTCCCAGATGCCGCGGTCGGGCTCACGCCAGCACTGCAGCGCCGTCTCCACGGCCTGGACGACGATGCGCCACGAGCGCTCGCTCAGGGAGTCGCGCGAGCGCGTGTGCTCGAAGACGCAGTCCACGATCGCGCCGAGGATGTCGAACTGGGTCTGGTTGTAGGCGGCGTTGCCCACGCGCACCGGCCGACTCCCCGCGTAGCCCGTCAAGTGGTCGAGCTCGGATCTCGATCGGGAGTCGTCGCGTCGTCGACGGGGTAGAGGACCTGGAGGCTCGCGCGCAGTCCGCTTGTGACCCTGCTCACGCCACCCTGGGGCTCGAGGACGTCGCCGAGGAAGGCGAGGAAGTCGTCGGCCTCGGTGTCGAACCCGAGCGCGTGCAGCGACCGCAGGGTGAAGGCCGAGTCGCGCACCCACGTGTAGCGGTAGTCCCAGTTGCGACTGCCCACCGAGGTTCTCGGGCAGCGACGTCGTCGGCGCGGCGAGCAGCGCCCCGGTCGGAGCGTAGGTGAGCCCCTTCAGGGTGAGGGCGCTGCGCTGGAGGAGCTCGCGCCACGGGTGATCGGGAAAGCGTCCGCCGTCGATCCAGCCGCGCCAGAACCGGCTGGTCTCGGCCCGGCAGGTGTCGACCTCGGCCCGACTCGCGGGCACCGGCGCGTCGGTCCAACCGAGGACCGACGAAGGACGTCTCGCCCTCGGTCAGACGGTGGCGGGCGCGCACCGCGCGACCCTCGATGCCGAAGCGCATGTCGCCCGCCAACGGTGAGGCGCGAGAAGTCCGGGTTGGTCGTGCGGACCGTGGTCGTAGGTCGTGCCCGCGTACGCCCACTCGGCGTCGACGCGGCCGTAGTCGAAGGACGGCTCGCAGTTCAGCAGGACGTCGACGCTGCCGTGCAGGCAGGTCGCGGTGCGAACGAGCACGTGCCTCGCGTCGAAGTCGCCAGGCGTACGTCGGTGATGCGTCGGAGCGGTCGCCCGTGCGGTACCACGGCGCCGATGGCGAGGAAGTCGTTCACGATGAGCCATCCGCTGCGCGTCTGCCACGTGGTGGCGAGCACCATCGTGCCCGGCACGTACTGACGGTGGGCCGGCACGGCGCTGTCGACCGGCGCCAGCCGGAACGAGCCGGCCGAGCGGTCGAGGATCGTGCCGAAGACGCTCGGGTCGTGGGGCTTAGGAATGCACATCCACTCGACGGCGCCGGTCGGTGCGATCAGGCAGCGTGTTCTCGCAGTCCGAGAGGAAGGCGTAGTCCGCGATCGGCGGGAACAGCGTCTCCAGTGAGTCCTGGTTCGGAATCCCCTTCACCTGCTTCTCCCCGATCGGCGATGAGCTCATCGTCTCGGGCCGACGCAGCCAGAGACCCCTCTGATGTTCTAGCGCTCGATGCGAGTGGTAGGTGTCCTTGGCCACGGGGCCGTCCTTTCTCCCAGCGGTGGTCGACGGGCAGTGCAAGAGCGGAACATCAACGACGCCGGTGATACGTGGTAGGTATTTTACCGGTCGAAGGACGAAAACAGTGAGCACGTGAGAGATTCATTGACGCTTCACAAGTGTGTTGAACCCGGGGCGGCTCAACGTCCAGCGACCCTCCGATCGCCGCTCGCGCCGTACGGGAGGGTCCGAAAGTGAGCACGTGGGTGCGAGTTGTCGCGGGGATGTTCGGGCTCGCGCTTCAACTCATCGTGCTGGACGCGGCGATTCGCACGTTCCTCTTGCCTCGCGTGGCGAACGTTCGCTTCAGCCGAACGATCGGCGTCGCGCTGCGTTGGTGCTTCAACCTGATAGCCGGCCCGACCAAGTCCTATCCCACGAGGGACCGCGTCCTCTCCATGTACGCCTCGATCCTCCTCTTGACCTATCAGGCAATGTGGCTCCTGACGAGCATGGTCGCCTTCGCCTTCGCCTTCATCGCGGCCGGTGCACCGAGCTTCTCGTCGGCGTTCGACCTCTCGGGTTCGTCCCTCTTCACCCTCGGCACGTTCACGTCCCACGGTGCGCCCTACACCACCCTCGAGTTCGCCGAGGCCGGGGTCGGCCTCACGCTGTTGGCGCTCCTGATCGCCTTCATCCCCACCTTGTATCAGGCGTTCCAGCGACGAGAGTTGTCGGTGTCGCGCCTCACCGTGCGAGCGGGTATCCCCGCGACGCCCTGGGGCGTGCTCGAGATCGCCCAGAGCGTCGAGTCCTACGACCGCCTTGACGAGCTCTGGCGCGAGTGGGAGCAGTGGTTCATCGACGTGGGCGAGACCCACACGACCCTCGTTATTCTCAATTTCTACCGGTCACCGAACATCAACCAAACGTGGATCGGCTCGGCGGCTTCGGTGCTCGACGCCGCGGCGCTCTTCAACGCCGCGGTGGACGCGAAGCCGTCGCCGACCGCCGGCCTGTGCATTCGCTCGGGGTGGCTGACGCTGCGACGACTGGCCGACTACTTCAAGGTCCCCTATCCCGTCTCCACCGACCGCACGATCCCGATCTCGATCAGTCGTGAGGAGTTCGACATCGTCCTCGCGCGCCTCGAGCGGACGGGGATACCGCTCCTCGCCGACCGCGACGCCGCCTGGCGCGACTTCGTCGGCTGGCGAGTGAACTACGACGCCATCATCGAAGCGTTCTATCTCCGCTTTGTCTGTCCGCGCACCGACTGGCACACCGCGGCCGTCCAGCCACTCTTCGGGCCGTCCAACAAGCGAAGCAAGTAGAGGCGGCGGTCGAACGGGCGACCATCGACGCAATCTGGGCTGAGACGTCGATCCGCGGCGAACCAGAGGTTCGCCGCGGATCGTTTGACTAGAAGGAGTAGTACTCCGGCATAAGGTTGCCGAGCGGATTCGGCGCGAAGCCGATCGAGCTCTTCAGGCCCTTCTTAATCTCCACGATCGCCGTCGGGTTCGGCTGGTAGAGCACCGGCAGCTGCGCGGCCGCGTACTGGGCGTACTTGGTGAGATTGGCCGTGCCGAAGGTGGTCGTGTTGATGAGGGCGTTCATCTTGGAGCTGTTGTACGCCCCGGGGTTGAAGCCACCCTTGGTGGTGAACAGGGTCTCGCCCGACGGGTAGAAGTCTGGCGCGTAGATCCAGCCGGCACCCCACGAGCAGATCTCGTACTGCTGCTTCGCACTGGTGCAGTCCGCGATCACCTGGTTGAAGGTGCCCGTCGCGCTCGTGAACTTGATCCCGATCGCCGCCCAGTCCTCGATCTCGGTGTTGAACGTGTCATCGAGGGCCGGCTGGCCGCTCGACCAGACGATCTTGAAGTTGAGCGTGTAACCCTTGGTGATCCCCGCGCCGCACTGGTTGGCGCCGGTGCCGGGGTTCTCGCACGTCTGCACGCCGCCGACTTCCGTCCAACCGTGCGACGTAAGAAGCGCCTTGGCCTTGGTCAGATTGAACGGGTACGGGTTGGCGATGTTCGCGCTGATCGAAGTCGGCGTGTTCGGCGGGATCGGGCTGTAGGTCGGAACGCCGTAGCCCTTGTCGACCTTCTTGATGATGCCCAACTGGTCGACGGCCTCCTGCAGCGCCTGGCGAATGTAGAGCTGCGCGACGGCGGCGTGCTTCGGGTCACCCGAACCGAAGTTGAAGGGCGCGTAGTTGAAGCTCCACGGCGTGCCGGTCACCAACGTGTACGTCTTTGCGAGGGGTCCCCAGTTCGGTCCGACCTTGCCCACTCCCGGAGCCGACTTGGTGAGGATCGTCGGGTCCAGGTAGCCGATGTTGATGAGTCCAGAGGAGAGATCGTTCTGTTCGGCCGTGGCGGAGGTGTAGGCGTACTCCTTGACCTCGGCGATCTTCGCCTTCACCGGTCCGGAGTACTTCTTGTTCGGAACCATCGTGAGGTTGCCCAGGCTGTCGAACGCCGTGAGCTTCCAGGGCCCGTCGTCAGCGCTCTGCCAGAGCTTGTCGGTGTAGGTGCTCGTCTGGGCGGCCTGCGCGTCGAGGTACTTCTCGACGGCCTTACACGTCGTGTCGGTCGACTTCGCCCCGTAGACGCCCGTGGCGCACGTTCCCGCCTTCGTGGCAGACGTTAGGTCCCAGCTGTCCGGGAACGGAGTGATCTCTGAGAGGTAGTTGTACAAGAGCCAGTTCGGGTTCACCGACGTCGTGAAGTTGATCGTGACGGTGTTACCCGAGCCCGAGGCGTTCTTCACTTGGTCGGGGATGCCGTAACCAGGGTTGTAGCCCGCGTAGGCGGTCGGGTCGGCCTTGTACATGTTGAGAAAGAACATCACCGACTGGGCGTTGACGGTCTGGCCGTCAGCGAACTTCCATCCCTTCATCTTGATGGTGACGGTCTTGTTGCCGTTGGAGTAGACCGGCGAAGCAGCCAGCGAGAGGCTGGGCACGTACGCCACCGAGGCGCCGAGCCCGAACCAGTAGAGCGGTCGATACAGCATCTCTTGAAACTGCTCGGTGTTGTCGACCGAGAAGTACTGGACGGCCATGTAGGGAAAGATGTAGTTCGGCGCAGCGCCCGCGCCCTCGGCGTAGTTGACCGTGCCCGCCGACGTCGACGCCGTTGCCGGGCTGTTCGAGTTCGAGGCCGCGATCCCGATGCCCACCGCTGCCACGACGACCACCGCCGCCACCACGATCCACAGAGTCTGTTTCGTCTTCATGCCACTCCCCTTTCGCCTTCGTCCGACACTACGCCTGATCGCAGCGGTCACGGACTATGAATCAACACCAATTTTACGGTCGATTCACGATGGGCGGTCATCGGTGATTGTTGATCGGAGGTACACAGCGAGTCGATTCGCAAAGTGAACGTCATTCGACACCATGAAGGCCAGTACGCGACCGCTTCGCACTCAGCAAGCTCGACCATCTATCTCGTCGATGGCGCCGTTTTCTTCTAAGTCAATTATGAGTCGTAACAATATGAACAACGGCGACGCCGGGACGCGGCGATCATCGACCTTTCGCCGCCAGTTCGTCTCGCGCAGCTTGCGCGATCTCGCTACCCAAATAGGCGTGTCCTCCAAGACCCCAGCCGCCTTCGGGTGACTCGGTGAGCAACACCCACGTTCGCGCGACGAGCGAGGGATCGTGCGCCGCGGCGGCCACGATATTCGTCAGTTCTTCGACGACCCCCAGCTGCTTCGCGCGGCCGAGCACGCCGATCGGCGTGAGCACCTGGACGCGCACGTAGTTCGACGCTCCGTTGACGTTCGCGATCGCGTCGGCGGGTAGCTCGTGGACGAACGCCGCGGTGTTGTTACGAAAGAGCGCGAGATCAGGTACCTGTTCCCAGCGCATCACGGCGCTCGCTAAGTCCTTCGCGAGGGACGCCTTGTCTTCGAAAACGCCAGCCACCGCGTACACGTCAATCATGGGCATCGCGAGCCCCCTTCTCTCATTATGACGCTCCACATAGCGTCCCTTCGCACCCTACTCTGAAGTCACCGCCGTCGTAAGAGGTCACCCATGGAAAATGAAACCAGAAGTCGAATGGTCGAGAGTGCCGCGTCGCTGATCAGCGCCCACGGATCCAGTGCGACGTCGTTGGCGGAGGTCATAGAAGACAGCGGTGCGCCGCGGGGATCTATCTACCACCACTTTCCCGACGGCAAGCGTGAACTCACGCAGGAGGCCGTGCGACTCACCTCACAGCGCCTGACGAACTACTTGCGCACGGGAACGGGGTCGAACGCCCGCGAGGTCACCGACCACTTCATCTCCCTCTGGCGCCGCGTCGTGCTGGCGTCGGCGGGAGCGCGCGGCTGCGCCGTCGTCGCCGTCGCCCTCGACGTCGGCGACACTGACCCCGGTCTCATGAAGTTGGTGAAGGACTCCTTTCGATCTTGGACGTCGTTGTTCGCGAGTCAACTCGAGGACGTGGGCGTTCCCCACGCTCGAGCGCGCGACTTCTCGATCATCGCGCTGGCGGCCATGGAAGGGGCGTTAATCCTCTGCCGGGCCGAGGGCAACGTCAAGCAGCTCGACGTGGTAGCGGGCCAACTACGTCAATTGATCGCGGCCTAATCGCAGTACGCAACGGCGTCGTGTCACGATATTGGTGACGTGTTGGGAGTGTTCACTGGTACGCTCCCGGCGTGACGAGCGATCGTCGTTCCCCCCGCGGACCCCTGAGGCGCGCGCTTCGCACTCCCTGGATCGCAGCAGCGGCCGCGCTCGTAGGGAGCGCCGTGGCCCCGATCATCACGACGGCGGCGCCCCAAGCTGGTGCCGCGCCGGGCACGACCTTGCCGGGCACCCGCTGTCCGGCCTTCCCCGACGACAACATCTGGAACACGCCGATCACGTCACTACCGGTGAACGCGAACAGCGCGACGTGGCTCGCCTCGATGGATGCCTCGTCGACCTTCTTGCACCCGGACTACGGTCCGTCGGGCAATCCCGCGCAACCCTACGGCATCCCCTGGGTCGTCGTCTCGCCGCGCACGGTCTTCACGCACGTCACGTTTCTCTACGCCTCCGAGAGCAACCGCGAGCCGTACCCGCTCAGCGCGTCGACGCCGATCGAGGGTGGGTCGGACCGACACGCCCTCATGGTCGACCCGCGTAAGTCCGCGACCTCGCCGGCGTGCACGCTCTTTGAAACGTGGGACACCCACTACCACGCCGGCGGCGCGTCCCAAGCTGGCTCGGGAGCGATCTGGCATCTCGACTCGAACGCCCTGCGCCCGACCGGGTTCACCTCGGCCGACGCGGCGGGGCTGCCGATCCTGCCGGGTTTAGTCAATTACGACGAGGTGGCGTCGGGCCGGATGGACCACGCGATCCGCTTCACGGCCGACTGCACGCAAGAGTCCTACCTCTGGCCGGCGCGCCACGAGGCGGGTCAAAACGACGACAGCTGTCCACCGATGGGCGCGCGGTTTCGTCTGAACGCTTCTTTCACGCTGCCGCCGTCGTCGTGTAGCGCCTTCTGCCAGACCGTGCTCACGACGATGAAGACCTACGGCCTGATCCTGGCCGACAATGGCAGCAACTGGTACTTTCAGGGAACAGCCGACCGCCGCTGGACCTACGCCGAGGTCGACCAGCTGAAGCAGATTCCGGCGAACCAGTTCGTCGCGATCGATGAGTCCTGCTTGATGGTGAGTCCACACTCGGGGCTGGCTCTCCAGCCGGGCACGACCACCTACGAGCAGCGCTGTGGCTGAAGCAACTACAGCTTGAAGCCCCCTTCGGGGGGTGTCTCGGGCTCGCTCGAACTCTCGCCGTCGACCGGAGCGTCACCGTCGGTCGCTGGGGCCGCCGCGCCGATGGGTCCGTGCTCAGTCTCGAACTTCTTCACCTCAGCGACGAGTCGGTCGACCTCGGCGTCGCTGTTCGCTGGCGCCGTGCCCGTGCGCTGCGCGTAAACGACCGCGCCCAGCTCGCGCAGCAAACCGTCGGCTGCACGGCGCGCCTTCGCGTCTTCCATCTTCGCCTGACCGGCCTTGCCAGCCTCCTGTGCCTTCTGCGCAAGCTGTTGAGCCTGCGCCTTCATCTTGTCCATCAGGGCCATCGCCGTACCTCTCTCTCCTTACAGTCGACCGAGGAGTCCCTCTCGCATCGGGTTTGAAACATTCTGCTCTTGGTGCTCTTCGGCCTCGAGCTCACGGTGCAGCGTTGACTGCAGCAGCACCGGCCCGTCGCCAGTAAGCGAGATGAGATTGATCCCCGAACCGCCAAAGACCGCGGTCATCGCCGTCTGGGCGTTCAGCGCGCCCACCCGTTCGACCTTGTACTCCACGGAGTCCGCGAAGGCGACGAGCGCACCGCCGTGGACCTGCAACTTGCCGCCGTAGTCGGCGGGGTTGAGCTCCATCAGGGTGCCGCCTCCAGCGAGGATGAGCGTGCCGGTGCCGGTGAAACGTTCGAAGATGTAGCCGTTGCGCGAGCGACGGCCGACGTTGAATCCCGTGAAGTCGATGTCGTAGTTGAGCGTCGACTCGGCACCGATGAATGCCCGACTCTCTGCGCGCCAGGTTGTCGATCCGTCTAGTTCGAGGACCTTGACCTGTCCGGGCATGTCGCCGGCCAGGGACACCAGTCCCGAACCGCCCGAGGGGGTGAACCATTGGAACGCGAGGCTCTGACCGGCGAGAGCCCGCTTGCCGACTTCGGTAGCGGTCGCGAGCGCGGCCTTCAAGAAGCCCCCTCCGCTCTGCTGAGCCTGTTGGTTCGCCGCGTCTGCCTTTCCACCGGGCACCGAGAGGCGAGTTTCAAGAGCGACGTTCGTCGTCTTCCATCGAAACTTGGTGGCGTCGGCGAACATCGTCTGACCGGCGTCGAGCTGGCAGGTGACGTGCTGTGCGAACTCCCCTGTCACCTTGCAGGTAATGGTCATGGATCACCTCGTTCCCGCAGACTAGCCTCGCGCACTTGGCGCCGACAATCCCCAAGGTGACCGACGCGACGTCGCCGCCGCAAAGGAGACGCTCGCGTCGTCAACGCGGTTGCGAACCGGAAGCGAGCGGTCTGCGGGCCTGCGCGGCCACGGTCAGTTCGCCGTTGGCGACGTCGTCGGCGCTACCACGTCCGACGGCGATCCGAGCCACTCGATCTGCACGCCGGTCGGCGTGACCACTCGCCCCATCAACGTCCGGATCGAACGCGACAACACCAACGCGTCAACACCCGCGGTCCCGATCGCGTTGGCGCCGTGCTCGCCGAGCACGACGGCGTACGTCGTGACTTCCGTCGTCCCGAGGTAGTCGTCCACGGCCATGACGTCGCACCCGCCCGCGGCGTTCGTGTAGCCCGACTTCACGCCAACGACGTTGCCCGTTCCCACGAAGGGCGTGAAGGAGATCGTCGCACCGACGACGGGAAGGTTGACCGTCGGCAGCGTGACGATGGTCGGGACGATCGGCTCCTCGGTCATGAGCAGCGCCGTGAGTGTCGCCTGATCCTGGGCGGTCGAGCGATCGCCGCTCGATATCCCCGTCACGTCGACGTAGTGGGTCTTCTTCATCCCGAGGGTCAACGCGTCGCGGTTCATCACGGCTACGAAGGTCGCCTCGTGCCAACCGGTGAGGGTCACGAGCAGTTGCGCGTAGTTGGCAGCGGAGTGCACGAGCATCCCTCGGAGAAGGACAGGCTCGCATAACTGCTCACCGAGGACGATCTTGACACTCGACTGATCCGTGTCGATGTCGAAGTTGTACTGGGCGAGGTCGCTCGCGTCAACGATCTCGCACGGTCCAGTCTGACCGGGCGCCAGGGGCAGTCGGTGCAACACAACCCAGGCGCTCATCAACTTCGTCAGGCTCGCGATCGGTACGCGCGGCTGGTTCGGTGATGACGCGGCGACTGAGAGCTGCGGCACCGCGACGGCGGCACTCCCGACGCGCGGCCACTGCAGTGTCGTCTTGGGAGGCGAGGTGGTGGTCGTCGTGGGGCTCGTGGTCGTCGTCGTGGTCGACGTCGGGACCGTCGTGGTCGTCGTCGTGGTGGAGGTGGCCGTCGCCGGACGCGCGCTAGCGAAGAGCAGGGTCCCGGCCCCCGCGATGGCGAGTGCGGACAGCGCGAGGCGGCCACGTCGATACAGCGGCCGCTCGATCACGCGGATAATTTACTCCTGCCCGCAACGTGCTCCAGGCCACTTGAACGCGGAACGTTCGGCCGACCTGTCATGTTACGAATGGATGACACACCGGCGCGTCACGTCGCGACGATGACTCGGGGAGACGTGGAAGCCGAGATGAAGGGTGCATGCGACGGTGACGCTCTCGAGCCAAAGTAAACTTTCCTAATCATGTCGAAGCTTCCACGGGCCCCCTACCTGGTGGCAGCAGGTGCGATGGCGCTGTGCGCAATGACGATGACCACGTCCGCACAAGCGACGAGTCCTCGCCCGGTCAACGTGCCGTACTCGATTCGCCTCGAGGATCAGTTCCTCGCGACGCTTCGCTACCTGCCGGTGACTTTCATCCCGACGGTGACGACACCGACCACGACGACGACCACCACCACGTCGACAACGACCACGACGCTCGTGAGCCCCACCACGGATCCAACCTCGACGACCACGTCAACAACGACCACGACCGTTCCGATCAGGGTCCACAAGACGGTGAGTCCCCTCAAGCTCGTGAGCGGCTCGTTCGTCTGGCGCTTCGACGCACTCCCCGCCGTGCTTCGAGCCCAGTGGCGCGTCGGGACGTACAACGTCGTTCTCCAAGGCGCCTTGATGCGCTTCCAATCGGTGCACGGATTGTTCACCACCGGAATGATGAACGGTGACACCTGGCACGCCTTGACGCGAGCCGTCCTCGAACATCAGTTCAGCTCGGCGCCCTATGACGACGTGCTCGTCAGCACGGCACTGCCCGAGAGGTTGAAGCTCTACCAGAACGGCAGGGTCACCTTCTCGTCGTTGGTCAACACCGGCATCTCGGAGGCACCGACAGTCGCTGGCACGTACCCGGTGTACCTGCGCTTTACGTCCACGACGATGTCGGGCGTGCTCCCCGACGGCACGCCGTACCACGACACGGGCATTCCCTGGGTGTCGTACTTCAACGGTGGCGACGCGCTGCACGGCTTCATCCGGTCCTCCTACGGTTGGCCCCAGAGCCTCGGTTGCGTTGAGATGCCCTTCGTCAACGCCGCGGCACTGTGGCCGCACACGCCGATCGGCACTCTCGTCACGGTGCAGTGACCGCCCGCTCGAGCGCGCACTCGAAGAAAGTTCAGCTCGCGCGAGCCCGATAGTGTCGTGCATGAATCCGTCGACGAACAGGAGGCAACGTGGATCCACAACGAGCACGAGAACTCCTCGAGGCTGAGCGCGAGCGGCTGCAAGAGCTACTCCAGTCCACGTACGAGGAATCGTCAAACGATCGAGCGGGGGCCGGCGAGCTCGGCGACATGTTCGACCCGGCTGAATCGCTCACGGCCGAGGAGCAGGCCGACGCGATCGCCCAGGGCCTTCGCCAGCGCCTCGCCATGGTCGAACGCGCCGAACGACGCTTGGACGACGGGACCTACGGCTTCTCGGTCCGTAGTGGCGACCCGATCCCGGACGATCGCCTCGAGGCCGATCCGGCTGCGGAGCTTACGGTAGACGAGGCCCGAGAGCGCTAAGTCGACTGTCACCAACGTGATGGCTCGTTACAGCTAGCTACCAGCGTGCGCGTGACCCTTCGCCCGAAGGCCGGGCTTGTCACAAGGCCCGAACAACGCGTTGACGCAGACGGTGGTGCTGTCGGTGCGGGCGCCGGTCGTCTTCGCCCCTCGCATCTGGGCACCCTGGATATTGGCCCCGACGAGGTTCGTGTCCGTCAAGTTGGCGCGTCGAAAGTCGTCAGACTGAAGGTCAAGGCCGCTCAAGTTCTTGTGCGAGAGATCGCAGCCGGCGTAATCGACGTTGGTCACCGAGACCGTGCAGTCCGTCGAGGCCCGAAACTCCGAAGCGTTCGACGGAGCGTGTCCACAGGCGCTGAGCAGAAGACCGCCAAGGACCAGGGCGATCACCGAGCGCGCTTGCCGCATTCGCCAAATCTAGTCCTCGCCCTCCCCTGGATCGCGGGTCGCGTGGACCATGCCGTCGGTCGACGTCGAGCGTCATGGTGATCGAGACGTCCACTGCGATCAACGTCGATTGGCAACAGACCTTCGTCCTCGGTCATGGTTGCGAGAGCCCCGCCATCCGGCCTACGGCCGTTCGGGACCGACCGCGACACGTACCGATCAGTTGTGAGCGGTCGAGGAGACGAGACGTCGCTCGTGAACTGACAGGATGTTGAAGTTTTGCCTTTGTTGATATTGAGTTGGGCTTGTGTAGATGATGTCTCGTCAGGCTTGAGACATGAGTATTTCTCTGCAGGGGCGCTATTCCATCGGTGTTTGCTCACACAACGCGAAGTCTCGAGTCGCTCAACAGATGCCAGGCGCCTCGCACCCGCGCCGCGACCACAACGAAGTCGTCAAGATGGTGGAGGCTCCCTCGTGGCACTGAACGTCACGCACCGGGTGTCTCTCGGAGACCGCTTCCAGCAACACCGGGTCGTCGACCGCCCTCGCCGCACCTCGATGTTCAATCGAGGCGCTAACGGCATCGCTCAGGTACTCAGTCGGCTCTGTCGCCGCTTGGCACTAGCGACGTTCCTTGGAACGGTCCTCGCGACCTACCTGGTTCACCGCAGCGCGGCGGCCAGCGTCACCGCGCACAATCTCGACACGATCATCGTCATGTTGATCGGTGTCTTCGTGACGATCGTGCTCTGCGCCGGTGCCGTGGCGCTCTCGAGCGGCTGAGGGAGCCCCCTAGCCCTTCTCACCATCGAGCACGCGCCGTGCTGACGAAACGGCGAGTGCGCGCTCGATCGCGGCTTCGCGTACGTCCTCGAGTCCCGGCCCTCCGAGTGACGGAGGTTCATAGTCGTCGCGACCGCCGAGGAGCGCCGTCAGCATCGCGCGAACGGATGAGCGCAGGGCCAAAAGGTTGTAGCCCCCTTCCAGGAACAGCGCCACGCGACCCGGCTGGACCGGTATCGCCGCTACGGCGAGGGCTAGTTCGGCGTAGTCGCCGCTCGTCAGCTGGAGTTCGGCCAAGGGATCGGACCGGTGCGCGTCGAAGCCCGAAGAGACCAGCACCCACGTCGGAGCGAAACCGTCGATGACCGGCGTCGCCAACTCGGCGAGGGCGAACAACAGGACGTCGCCGGTCGCCCCTCGCGGCACCGGTACGTTGAGGGTGCCACCGATCGACGACGGTCCGCCGACTTCACCCGCCCGCCCGGTCCCGGGATAGAGCGGCGTCTGGTGCGTCGACACGTAAAGGACCCTCGGGTCGTCCCAGAAGATCTGTTGGGTCCCGTTGCCGTGGTGCACGTCCCAGTCAACGATCAGCACGCGCTCGCCTTGGTCGACGAGCGCGGCCGCCACCACAGCAACGTTGTTCAAGAGGCAGAAGCCCATGGCCTGGCCGGTGAGTGCGTGATGTCCCGGCGGGCGGACCGCCACGAAGCCGACGCCGCTCTCGCGTCGCTGCAGCTCACCGATGACCGCTAACCCGCTTCCCGCGGCCCGCGTGGCGATCGACCATGAGTCGAACGTCGCGTAGGTGTCGGGATCGAGGTCGCCGCCGCCGTCGTGACAGAAGAGCTCGAGCCGTTGAAGGTAGCGCTCCTCGTGCACTCTGGCGAGGTCCGCGTGGTTGGCGACGTAGCCGGGAGCGACCACAAGATCGCTGCCGAGCTTGAGGTCATCGATCGCCAACGTCACGGCCACGAGTCGGTCGGGCCGTTCTGGGTGACCCGGTTCCACGTGACCCGAGTCGTCAAACGGTTCGTTGACGATCAACTGCATCAGAATGGCACGTCCGTTCGCCCGCCCGACCCGACGCAGCTACGTTCGAATACGTCGATCAGAGCACACGTACTATGACCCTCGTAGGGTGGCGACCATCAGCGCCTTGATCGTGTGGAGGCGATTCTCCGCTTGGTCGAAGACGACCGACGCCGTCGACTCGAACACGTCGTCGGTGATCTCCATCGCCTCGAGACCGTAGGCGACGGCGAGTTCGGCCATTTCGGTTTTGCCGTCGTGGAGTGCGGGTAGACAGTGCAACACGCGCACGTCCGGGTTCCCCGTGTTTCCGAGGAGCTTCGCGTTCACCTGGTACGGCAAGAGCAGCGTGATTCTCTCGCCCCACCGGTCCGCGGGCTCGCCCATCGAGAGCCACACGTCGGTGTAGAGAAAGTCGGCACCCGCGACGCTCGCGTCAAGATCGTCGCTCACCGCAACGCGGGCGCCCGAACGGCTGGCCAGATCGTCGGCGATCGCCCGGACCGCGTCGGTGGGTTGCAGTGAAACCGGCGCCGCCAACCGAACGTCGATGCCGAGAAGCGCCCCCACGACCAGCAGCGAGTTGGCCGTGTTGTTGCGCGCGTCCCCGACGTAGCACAGGGTGATCTCCTCGAGCGCTTTGCTCGAGTGGTCGATCATCGTCAGCACGTCCGCCAGGAGTTGGGTGGGGTGCCACTCGTCGCTCAGCCCGTTCCACACGGGCACGCCCGCCGCGGCAGCCAGTTCTTCGACGTCGCGCTGGGCAGAACCCCGCCACTCAATGCCGTCGAACATCCGCCCGAGGACTCGCGCGGTGTCGCGGATCGACTCCTTTCGACCGAGCTGGGAATCGCTCGGTCCGATGTACGTCGTGTGCGCGCCCTGGTCCTGCGCGCCGACCTCGAAGGCGCATCGGGTCCTCGTCGAGGTCTTCTCGAAGATGAGCGCGATGTTGGCGCCTTGCAGGCGCCGCTCCTCACGCCCTGATCGCTTCTCCTCGCGAAGTTGTCCGGCGAGGTCGACGATCGCGAGGAACTCCTCCTTCGAGAGGTCGGTGTCCTTCAGCAGACTGCGACCACGGAGCCCCGCCAACATTTCCGAAGTCGTCACGTCGCTTCCTGTAGTCCTTCGACGCGCACGTACGCCCGCTCGCCGTGGTCACTCTCGTCGAGACCGCGCGCCGCGTCGTCAGCGCTCGCCCGCAGACCGACCGTCTTGTCGGTCACCCACAGGATGAGGAAGGTCATCACGAAGGGGTACGCGAGCCCAATGAGGGCGAGGAGGGTCTGACGGCCCAGCTGCGTCCAGCCCCCCGCCACGCCCGCTGCGTTCACGAGCAGGCTCGCGAAGACACCCGTCAGCACCACCCCGATGAAGCCGCCGACCATGTGCACGCCGACGACGTCCAAGGCGTCGTCGTAGCCGAATCGGGACTTGAGTTGGACCGCGCCGTAGCAGAGCAGTCCCGCCGCGGCGCCGATGATGAGCGACGACCACGCCGGGACGAAGCCCGACGCCGGCGTGATCGCCGCGAGCCCCGCGACGGCGCCGGCGCCCAGGCCGGATGCCGAGGGCTGGCCGCGCCTCGCCCACTCGATGAACATCCAGGCGAGCATGCCCGCACAGGCGCCGAGCTGGGTATTCACGAGAGCGGCGCTCGCGAGCCCGCCGGCGGTAAAGGCACTGCCGGCGTTGAAGCCGAACCAACCAAACCAGAGAATCCCCGCACCGAGCAGCACGAAGGGCACGTTGTGGGCCTGGGCCGCGTTGGCGCGTCGACCCAGGTAGATCACGGCGGCGAGCGCGGAGGCGCCGGCGAGCTCGTGCACGACCGAGCCACCGGCGAAGTCAATGGCCCCGAGGCCCGCGGGGCCCAAGAAGCCGCCACCCCAGACCCAGTGGGCGAAAGGACAGTAAACGACGAGCGACCACAGCGCGATGAAGACGAGGTAACCCCGGAACTTCATCCGCTCGGTAAACGCGCCGGCGATCAGCGCCGGCGTTATGACCGCGAACATCATCTGGAAGGCCATGAAGACCAGCGAGGGAATATGGGGTGCGAAGGAGTTCGGCGAGTCGTTCACCCCGCGCAGCAACGCGTAGCGAAGACCCCCTATCACCCCACCGTGGTCGGGTCCGAAGGCGAGCGTGTAACCGAGGAGCGCCCAGATGATGCTGACCACGGCGATGGCCACGTAGGACTGGGCGATGACCGACAACACGTTCTTGTGCCCGACGAGTCCTCCGTAGAAGAGCGCCAGGCCGGGCATCATGAAGAACACCAGCGCACTCGCCGTCAGCATCCAAGCGGTGTCACCCGCGTTCACGTGCATCGACGTCCTCCATAAGCCCTGGCCCGACGTGGTGCCTGGCGCGCGTCCATCGCCGTCACGCTACTTCGCCGGTTGGCGACTTCGCAGAGAATCGGTCAGTACGGAGTTCGCGACGCGCTTTCGAGTCGCTACCGAACGTCGGTCCCCCGGGCGGCTGGAACTTCACCGCTTCGCCGTGGAAGGACCCAGCCCGGACGCGGGAAGTGACACGTGTAGCCATTCGGATAGTGCAGGAGGTAGTCCTGGTGCTCCGGTTCGGCCTCCCAGAACGGCCCGGCGGGACTGACCTCGGTCACGACGCGCCCCGGCCAGAGGCCCGACGCCTCGACGTCGGCGATCGTGTCCTCGGCGACGCGACGCTGCTCGTCGTCGAGGTAGAAGATCGCCGAACGGTAACTCGTCCCGACGTCATTGCCCTGCCGGTTGCTCGTCGTCGGATCGTGGATCTGAAAGAAGAACTCAAGCAACTCGCGGTACGAGGTCTTCGTCGGGTCGAAGACGATCTCGATGGCTTCGGCGTGCGTGCCGTGGTGCCGGTAGGTGGCGTTGGCGACGTCGCCGCCGGAGTAGCCGACCCGCGTCGACACAACGCCGGGCCGTCGGCGAATCAGATCCTGCATGCCCCAAAAGCATCCGCCCGCGAGAATCGCCGTCTCCGTATCCGTGCTCATGATGTCGCTCCCCTCTCGCTAGCGCTGCCGTCGAAGAGGTCCTTGTACTCCCCGTAGCCCGCTGCGTCGAGCTCCTCGTAGGGAATGAAGCGTAGGGCTGCGGAGTTGATGCAGTATCGCAGCCCGCCGTCATCAACGGGACCGTCGGGAAAAACGTGGCCGAGGTGGCTGTCGCCGTGCGTCGATCGCACCTCCGTGCGGACCATGCCGTACGCCGTGTCGACGTTCTCGACGACGTTGCGCGCCTCGATGGGCGCCGTGAAGCTCGGCCAGCCGCACCCGCTGTCGAACTTCTTAGTCGAGGCGAACAGCGGCTCACCCGAGACCACGTCAACGTAGATGCCCGCCTCCTTGTGATCCCAGTACTCGTTCTGAAACGCCGGCTCGGTGCCGCGTTCTTGGGTGACGTGATACTGGTTCGGCGTGAGCCGCTGCAGCGCCTCCGGGTCCTTCTTATAGGTAGCGGTCATCGCTCTGGCCTTTCACGTCACGTCAGAGGGAAGCGGCACACTGCTTGGTGGTCAAACTTCGACGACGCCGCGCACTCCGAACTCACTAAGAAACTGTACGTGGCGAGGTCGGTTTCGTTACACCCTTCCTTCTCACGCGTTCTCAACCGGCGTCGTGTTATGCCGCTCGACTTTCGAGAAGCGACCCCGTCGACCGCCCGACGGTTCCTCGGAAGACCTCGAACGTTCTAGAATTCTTCCTGGAGAGCCGGGAAGACTGGTCGGCAACGATTCCGTTCGCGGAAGGGAGTTGACCAGGTGGAAATCCGTCCACAACGCGCACTCGGCTTCCGGGTCCCGGGTTCTCCGTTGACCGCTGTCGCCAAAGGCAAGGGGCGTAGACCCCGATGGCACTAGGTCCCTCAATCATTGCTTTCGTCGTCGGGGCACTCGTCAGTCTCGCGACGAGTTGGGTCCTCGTGACGCGCCTCGCAAGGATCGGCGAACGCTTCGGCCTCTCCGAGTCCATCCTCGGGATGGTGGCCGCCCTCGCCGCCGACACACCGGAGATAACCGCGTCGGTGACCGCGCTTGCCCACCACCAACGAACCATTGGCGCCGGGGTCATCCTCGGCTCGAACCTCTTCAATCTGGCCGCTCTGCTTGGACTCGGGGCAGTCGTCGCCGGACGCATCGACCTCCATCGAAAGGTGGTGCTCCTGGGCGGTGCCGTTGGCCTGTGGATGGCGGCGGTCTGTCTCATCACCGTGAGCAACGTCGCTAACCCGTCCGTCGGACTGGTCTTAGTTCTCATCGTCCTCGTGGCGTACGGCCTACTTCTTGGAGCCCGTCACCGAACACTTCGACGTCTCCCACTGTCGAGGAAAACCGTCACGTGGCTAGCCGCGGCCCTCGACGAGGAGGAGCTCGAGTTGGTCGTGACGAATCGCCCCCAGCGCGGTCAGCCACAAGACGTCGTCACGGCAATCCTCGCGCTGGCCGCCGTCGTCGTCGCCTCCATCTACATGGAGCGCGGCGCGTCGGCGCTCGGGACTCGCTACGCGCTGCCCGGCGTCGTCGTCGGGGGACTCATTCTCGCGGCGGTCACCAGTCTGCCCAACGCCGTCGCCGCCGTGTACTTCGCCGCCAGGGACCGGGGCGCGGCCGCCTTCAGCACGGCACTGAACAGCAACTCCCTCAACGTCGTTGCTGGCCTGCTTCTGCCCGCGACCGTCATTGGACTGAACGTCCCGTCGACGAAGACGATCTTGATCGCGAGCGCGTACCTCGGCCTGACGGCACTGACGCTCGGCCTCGCCTACGCCCAACGAGGACTTCGACGCTCGTCTGGTTGGCTCATCATCCTCTGTTACACCATCTTCGTCTCGGCCTTGGTTGCCACCTCGTAGTTCGTCGTCTCCACTCGGCGCGACGCGACCCAGCGAACCGTCGGTGAGTCCCGCCACGACCCTGATATGACAGGGCGGCGATAGCGTCCGGCTCGTGCTCGACCTGCAAACAGAGCTCAACGAGCGTCAGTCCGCGGCGGCCACCTTCGGGGACGGTCCCCTGCGGATTCTCGCGGGGCCCGGGACCGGCAAGACGACCACCTTGAGTGCTCGAGTCGGGGTTCTCCTCGAGCGTGGCGTCCAACCAGAGCGGATCTTGCTCCTGACCTTCACGCGCCGGTCGGCGCGCGACATCGTTGGACGAGTGCGCGCCTCGCGCACTGACGAGCGAGTGCAGCGAGTGGTGGGCGGCACCTTCCACTCCGTGGCTCACCAGACGCTGCGCCGACATCACACTGCTCTCGGCCTACCTGAAGGCTTCGGCGTCCTCGACCAGAGTGACAGCGCTGATCTCCTCGACCTGGTGCGCAGTGACCTCGGGATCCTGAGCGGCACGCGCCGGCTCCCAAGGAAGGGGACGCTCGCCGCCCTCTACTCGCGCACCGTGAACACCGGCGTGGCGCTGGGCGACGTCATGCTGGAAGTGACGCCCTGGTGCCTGGAACACCATGACGACGTGGCGACGCTCTTTCGGGCGTTCGTGACGAGGAAGCAGACGCTGGGCCTGTTGGACTTTGACGACCTCCTCCTGTTCTGGCGAGCGGCCGTCCGGCACGAGGCCCTCGGCGAACGGCTCGGCGCCGCGTTCGATCACGTTCTGATCGACGAGTTCCAGGACGTCAATCTCTTGCAACTCGAGATCCTCCAGGGGCTCCGCCGTCGCGATCCTCGACTCACGATGGTCGGAGACGACGCGCAGGCCATTTACGGATTCCGCGGAGCGTCGCCTCGGTATCTGCTCGACGCGGAGCTGTACTTCGACGGTCTCACGACCATCATGCTCGAGGCGAACTACCGGTCCTCCGCCCCGATCCTGGACGTGGCCAACGCCCTCGCCGCGGACGCCCCCGCGGGATTCTGTGCGGTCCTGCACGAAGAGATTCCCACCACGGGCGCGGTCCAACCGACGCTCATCCACTGCGACGACGAGCGCCAGCAGTCTGAACTCGTCGCCGACCGCGTGCTCGAACTCTACGAGCAGGGCCTATTGCTCCAGCATCAGGCAGTTCTCTTTCGCGCGTCGCACCACAGCTCGGACCTCGAGATCGAGCTCGCGCGACGTCGGATTCCCTACGTCAAGTACGGAGGTCTCCGCTATCTCGAGGCAGCCCACGTAAAGGACCTGCTCGCCGCCTTTCGCCTCGCGGACAATCCCCGCGACGAGATGGCCTGGTTCCGTCTTCTTCAGTTGATGCCCGGTGTAGGACCGGCCAAGGCCCGTCGCGCGATCGACGTGCTGCGCGGCGTCGACGAGACGCTGCCACGGTCGATGGAGCAGATTCGGGAACGTTGGGCGTTGGCGCGCGAGGTCCTGCCAAGCGAAACGGACCAAATGTCCGAGAAACTCGTCGAAGCCCTATGTTCGATCGCCAGCGAGCCGCCCGCCGTGCACGCCGATCGACTTCGCCACGCGATGGCGCCCTTAATCACCGCCGCCTACGTCGACGCGATTCCACGACTCGAGGATCTCGGTGCGCTCGTCCTTGCCTGCAGCGACGCGGCCCGCTTGAGCGACGTCGCCGCCGCGCAGGCGCTTGACCCGCCCGCGTCGACCGGCAACCTTGCCGGACCGCCCATGATTGACGAAGACTGGCTCGTTCTCTCGACAGTCCATTCGGCCAAGGGACTTGAGTTCGACGCGGTCCACGTCATCCACGCGGCCGACGGCAACTTTCCCTCCGACATGTCGCTCGGCTCACCCGAGGGCCTCGAGGAGGAGCGACGACTCTTCTACGTGGCCGTGACGAGAGCGCGGCGCGATCTCGCCATCTACGTCCCTCTCCGCTATCACCACCATCGCGTTCGCGACGATCACTCGTGGGCCCAGCCGTCGAGGTTCCTCAGTCGGGCTGTGCGCGACACGCTCAGCGAGGTGGCCGTTGGCGGGGACGAACCCCTCGAAGCGGTAACGCTCACCGAGACGATGAACAGCTTCGAGACCGTGGCGAGTCAGATCTCCGCTCTCTGGTGAAACCGGCGAGGTCCCGTGACAGGTCATTCCCATCGACCGCCGAGTTCCGGCGGGTTACTGAAAGCTCGCCGGATCGGGCGCCGGCCCCCGGTTCTCCGCGCTCGTGGGGCTCATGATGCCGACCGGGTTGCCGTCGGGATCACCGACCAATCGAGCGCGGCGGCCAGACGCAAACCGCTCGGTAGGATCGACGGCGGTTCGCTTCCAAGCGACGGCACAACCGAGACCGAGGAGAGTTCGAGATGACGACGAGCGGGTCAGCGAAGGCCAAGTCACCTTCAGCGTTGATCGACGAGAGAATCGTCCAACTCGGTGACTGGCGCGGAGCGACCCTCGGTCGCGTCCGGGCCCTGATCCAAAAGGCCGTACCGGGCGTCATTGAGGAGTGGAAGTGGCGAGGGGTTCCCGTCTGGTACAGCGACGGCATGATCTGCACGGGCGAGACCTACAAAGAGATTGTCAAGTTCACCTTCGCCAAGGGAGCGTCACTGAAGGACCCCGCAGGCCTCTTTAACTCCAGCCTCGATGGCAATGTCCGACGAGCCATCGATATCCGTGAGGGCGAGAAGATCAACGAACGGGCGTTCACCGCTCTCGTTCGCGCCGCAGCAGCGCTCAACTCGACAACGACGAAACCCCGCCCAAGTCGGTGAGCGCTGGAACATCGTCGAAGTCATGGCGGCTGCCACGCTTATCGGTCCGTGACGTGAACGCTGTCCTCACGGTTCGTTCGGACGTCAGTGGTCGCGGTTCAGGAGTACCCCGCTAGCGAAGGCGATAGCGCAGTGACGTTCGCTGGCCGTGTGAGAAGACGACGGTAAAACGGTACATCCCAGGACGAGTCGCGCGTCGCACGTTGACGCGAATCGTCAGCACGCGACCGTTGTCGTGCGTGACCACCGCGCTGGTACCGAACGCGTTGCTCACGACGAGAGGCTGCCCGTAGAAGTGTGCACCGTAGATGCGCACGGTCATCGTCCGACCAACCCAAAGTGCGGCGCTCAGACGCTGGGCCACCGGCGTAAGCGCCGTGACGTCGATGGTCGTCGACGGCGACGAGGCGACGAGGTACGTGCCATCGGCGGCCTTCGTGACGACGATCTCACACGTCCCCGGGTGTGCGCTGGTCAGCGTGTCACCACTGATCGCGCAGTCGGCGGTGCCCGCGGAGGTGACCGCGTAGGTCACGGCACCCGAACCCGAACCGCCAACCGACGTGAGGGTGAGGGCGTGGCCAAAGGTCGTCGACGTGCTCGTTATCGCGATCGCGGCTTGTGGAATCGGATTGCCCGAGCCGACGACGATCGTCTGTCGGACCTCCGCCGCGGCCGCGAACGCGCCGTTGCCCGGGTCATTGAAGTCAATGACGCAGACGCCGTTGCTCGTGAACGTCGCGACGCGGTCGTAGAGCGAACAGCCCGTCGAACCGCTATTCAACGTGATCTTCACCTTGTCGCCCGAGGTGGCCGACGTCGCGGGCGCGTAAGTGGCGTGGATGGCGCCGGCGGCCGGTGGCGTGCCGACGTAAATCGTGTTCGCGCCGTACACCTTGACCCACTTCTGCACCTGACTCGCCGCCCCAAAGGGCCCGTTGCTTGGGTCGTTGAAGTTCACCTTGCACGTTCCCGCGGCGGTGAAGACGACCCACGCGCCGCTCACGTAGCATCCCGTCGAGGTCGGGGCAGTGGTTATCAGCACTTTGTCGCCGGAAGTGGCGGAGGCACCGGGCGCGAATCGGCCGCCCGCGCTTCCCGCCTTGGGGATCGCGCTCGTTGAGATCGTGTTCGCGGCGTAGACCTTGATGCTCTGCGTCACCTGAGGGGCCGCGGCGTACGTGCTGTTGCCGGGGTCATTGAACTCGACGACGCACGTCCCCGAACCCGTGAAGGTCACCGTTCCGCCACTCAGCGAGCACCCTGTCGAATCCGAATTGAGGGCGATGACCACCGTGTCGCCCGACGTGGCGGTCGCCTTCGGCGTATAGCTGCCGTGCGTGCTGCCGGCCGCTGGGGCCGCGACGGCGTCGATCGTGTTTGACGTTGTGCCCACAGCGCCCGCCGGAGGTGCGGCGAGCGCGTTGGCGGCAAGCGCGAGGAAGAGTCCCATTGCGATTGCCCACCGCCATGGATGGATAACGGCACCCTGACGGCGCCTTTGCGTGTAGGAAAAGTTCTTCATGCATCAAGCCTTGCGCGGAATACGTCGAACGCGATCGTCAGTGAGCTCATTCTCAGGCGCCGCACAAGTAGCGGTAACGACCGTTGCGTGACGGGCGACTGACCACAAAAGTGATGGCGGGGCATATCTATTTCCCAGGGGCCTCTAAGACATTCGCGACGAGGAATGCGCGCGTGCACCGTCGTCGCGGAGACAACCTCGGTCGCGCGGGCGTGCACTGTGGCGAGGTCGAACGGGTCGGTCAAGACGTCCGCGGCATCACGGTCCACGCCGCCCGACGGTACGTGACCTCGCTGCGGGCTCGGGATTGCACTTCGTTGACCGGAGCGTGCGTCAACTGAAAGGCGTGCCGGGCACGATTCACGTGTTCGCAGTAACTCGGTAGAACAGGTTCGACGAGCGTCGTTCGTGGGATGACAACTTGATCCTCGAAGAATTAGCCCGTCATCCCGGTGACATCGCCGGACAACCAACTGAGCCGGCACTGATGGAAAGAATCTTCACCTTCGTCGCGGGCGCCAGATTCGGTTCAGTGGAGAGGAAGCCGCGGATGGTTCCAGACTTGGTGACCGCCGCGTACACGCCGTTTTGCTCACCGCCCGTCGAGAACGCTGACCCGTAGAGCCTCTCTGCTCGCGCCAACGTGTAGCCGACGCGTAGACCCTGCGACGTCACGCCAATGAACACACCCTTGGACTTGCCATTCGGATTGGCCTGGTACCCATCGAACTTCCCGTGATAGAAGTAGGCGGCGAAGTTTGGCCAGTAGAGCGCAGCGGAGATGATGCAATCACCCTGATTCACCCGCTGCACTCCGCCGTCGGTGCGTCCAATCAGCTTCACGAGAGCAGCCGCGGCGACGCTCTGCGCCTCGCCAAAGTGCACCGATCCGATGCCGTTTCCCCTGAGAACGATCGCGTTCTTCGGCGAGGTGGCGCCGCCAGAAACGCCGCCCGTCATGCTGAGGGCCGCGACGAGGAACACAAGATTCATGATGAAGCAAAGAGGACGGCGCACGACGGGATTATGGCACGACCTAGGCCGTCGGTCGTTGATGTCCGTTGGCGAGAGGGCGGGTTCGTCTTTGGTGTCGCGCTTTACATCCCTCCGAGCACGGCCTTGTCGGCATGACGACGAGGAAGTAGATTTCTGGCGGGGGCATGGGTACTCGGCGGGTGCGACGAAATCGATTCCGGCGGATGATCTCCTACGCCGCTGGCGCGGCCGTACTCGCGGCGTTTCTGCCCCCTTCCGTGGAGGGTGCGCAGGCGTCGACGGGGAAGTCGACCTTCTGGGTTGATGTCAGCTTCACCGGAGATGGCTACGTCATGCAGCGCCTGGGTGCCGAAACCGCACTGACGTCCGCGGCCTTTTGGACGAACGGCGTCGAGGAGGCGACCAGTTCGAGCGGCTACGTCAACCTTGTACCGTCAGGCAGTTCGGGCGACACCGAGGGGTACGCGACGCTCCAGTACAAAGACGCACTGAAGTCGTGCACCGCCAACTACGAACTGCTCTCTCAGTTGCACCCGTCGGACACCGCGGGCGGGGGCGTGTCCCTGTTCACGAGCCAGGATCACGGCTATCTGCCAGACCCCGGCAAGGACGGCGTGGTCATGGGAGCGATACCGCCCTGGAGCGAGTACGTTCGAATCTCCCCTTCGTACCCGGGCTGCTCGAGCACCAGCGCGGAACTGCTGTCCGATCTCACCGCAGCCTGGGGATCCAAGGAAGTCGAGTGTGTGCTCACGCCAACGAAAAAGCACTGCTCCCAGACGCTGCGCACCCGCAAGTCCATCCCCGACACGGGCGGCGGCACCGAGACTATGGCCGGTTATGGGCAGATGACGGCTAGTCGCTGGCCCAGCTACCCCATCACCTTCCCGGATCCGATCTTCCCGGAGATCATGGGGGAGATGATCAAGCTCCTCGAGCCGCCGGACATACAGATCATCCGGAAGAACTCTTATCCGCCCACTATCACCCGCTTCCCGACAATTCTGATCCCGCCGAAGATCGATGACGGACAGATCGACGGTCAGATCTACATCGCCAAGCAACCGATTGTCACGACAAAGGGCTCGGTCAAGCACGGCACGTCGGTGGCTCTGCCGCTCTCGTGGGATCGCGGCGGCGTCGCCGCCCTGAGCCAGATCACCGAACCGACCCTGGTCACCGTCACCCTCACCTACACTTCGACGGGGGGCCAGCCTGTCACGCAGTCGGAGAACGTGTACGTCCTACC
This sequence comes from uncultured Acidimicrobiaceae bacterium, assembly GCA_963823815.1. GTDB lineage: Bacteria > Actinomycetota > Acidimicrobiia > Acidimicrobiales > RAAP-2 > RAAP-2. The sequence goes on along the minus strand of CAWGMU010000001.1, from coordinate 92,273 downwards.
CGCGACGAGCGCAAACACGACGTCTCCGCCACCATCGACGTCGGCGTCGATCAGTTCGGTCGACTTCAGCGGCGGCGCCGCCAACCCGACGATCACCGTCCACGGGACGGACCTTGGCACGCTGCCCCAACCGAGTCCTGCCGGGCATCCCGCCGGGATCGACGGCTGTCCGGCCAACGCCCAGGACAACGGGTACGACTACGGCACCAGCCTCTACATCGCGCTGCCCGCTCAGAACTGGGCGGGCGGTCGCTACCGTCCTACTCTCAACGAGCTCGACTGCGTCGACCTCGTCGTGACGAAATTCACGTCGACCGAAGTCGTCTTTCATTTTGGGCCGTTCTACACGAGTCTGTACCCAAAATTCTCGCTCGCGCCGGGCAGCCAGGTCGAGATCGCCGTTAACGGGGCGAGTCTTGCCGCCACGGTCCAGTACGGCTGACGAGCAACCGACCAGCGAAGTAACCAACGTCCCTCACTGCGGGCCCTCGCGGTGTCGCCTTCCCCTCTTTAATCCAACCTGTCCAACGGCCCTCGACCTGACGAGGAGAGTTGGCCCCAACGGCTGTCGTGAGATCGATTGTCGGGCGCCACGGTCAACTCACGGACGACGATACGCCTACTCCTCTAGTACCCGTATCCGCCGCCGCCACTTGAGGCCGCGTAGGGAGTTGCGCCGGGAGTGGACGCGCTCGCCTTGATCAGCGTCCACGTGCCACCATCGGCGTGAATCTCCGATCCATTGGACTGCAGCGCGCCCGTGTCGCCCTGGTAGGTGTAGATCGGGTACGAGTTGAAGGTGACTTGCTTCTTCGTGGCACTTCGGGTCACAAAGCCGATCTTTCCCTTGACGCCAGCGCCAACCGACACCGATTTGGCCGTGGCGGACGAGTTCACGACGAGCGGGATCCACGTGGGGGTGCACGACGCCTTGCACTTGATCTTTCCGCCCTTCTCTGAACTGAGCACGTAGAGCGTCCTCGACGAGTGATTGACCAGCGCGCCCGAGAAGCTGGGCACGTTGCCGGCCTTTATCGAGGGAGAGCTCGCGCCCGCGGCAACCAATGGCGCCACCAACACGACGCTCGCGGCGAGAGCGGCGAAGGTGAGTCGCGCGCGGTGGGATCCCGCGATTCGGGCTGTGGTATCTGGCTTAATCATCGTCATTCGACCTTTCAACGTCCATTCATTTCACTGTCCTTCAGTGTCCTACCGTTGAATACCGCCCGGACCGCAGAATCGTTCGCGCGAATTTGGCTGCTGCTGCGGCGACCTTCGAGAGTTCATGATCAGGGATTATCGTGCCAGTGCCGGGCCCCGTTCGAGGCGCAGCGGCTGAATTCTTAGAGCCCGGTCGTTGGTCTGGCTTGCCGGAGCGGAGTGGAGCCGGTTTCGTCTTCCTTGCGTCCGCCCCGTTCGCTCAGGTCCGTCGGGCACCGCTCACGTCGGGCTGCTTGACTGGATCATGGGCCAGTTTGAGCCGATTGACCTATGTCACGTTGGGCGGCTCGGTTGCTGCTCAAGGGTCGCCCACGTCAAGGGGGTCGGGCGTGCAGTCGACACGACTTCGGATTGATCTCCTGGGCGGCTTTCGGGTCCGCGTTGGTGGCGTCGCGGTAAGCGCCGACGCATGGCGACGTCGCAAGCCGATGGCGTTGGTGAAGATCCTTGCGCTGACGCCTGGTCACCGCGTCCACCGGGAGCAGCTGATGGACCTGCTGTGGCGTGATCTCGACCCAGCGCCCGCGGGAGCGAATCTGCGCAAAGCGATCTTTCAGGCTCGAAGCGCACTCGATGGCGTCTCCCACGGCGCGGGCCGGTTGATCGAGTTCGTGGGCGACGTTGTGTCACTGGCCTCGGAAGGCTTGGTGGTCGACACCGAGTTGTTCCGATCGACTCTGGTTGCCGCGCGGCGAGCCCGCGACGTCGACGCCTACCAACGCGCGCTCGACCTCTTTAGCGGCGAGCTGTTGCCCGATGACCCTTACGAGGACTGGATCAGCGGATTCCGTCGTGAGCTCCACGAGGAGTATCTGGCCGCTCTGACGGAGATGTCCGAACTCCTGGGCGCGGCGGGGAACGTCGCCGGTGCCATCGAGGCGGCGCGGCTCTTGGTAGTAGCGGAGCCAACGCGGGAAGAGAGCCACGAGACGTTGATGCGCCTCTACGCGCTGACCGGGCGACGCGGTGACGCACTCCGTCAGTACGACTATCTGGTAGAGGTGCTCGACAATGAACTCGGGATGCGAACCCAGCGCCGGAGTCCAGCGGCTGCGCGAAGAGATCAACGCCCGACGGGCTGAGGAGCCGACGCTCACCGCCGCGCTCTGGGAGCAGGTAGGTGACCTGCGGATTCTGTCGGGCGATGGCGCAGGTGCGGCCAAGGCCTTCGAGCGGGCCCTGGACGTCGGGGCGACGAGCGACGACGGAGCACGTATCGAGCGGAAGTGTGCCGAAGGTTGGCTGATGCAACACCGACCAGATGTGGCCGTCGCGCACCTGGACGCGGCCGATCAGATGACGACCGACCGGGCGGAGCGCGGTCGCGCGCTTCGCGCCAGAGCGAACCTCGCGTGGGAGACCGGCGAGATTCCCGACGCTCGGCGGTTCGCCGGGGAGGCCTGGGAGATCGCGCGCGAGTCTGGGCACGCCCGACGACGTGGCGGCGGCGCAGGAGGCGATTAGCGATCGTCTCGCACTTCGAAGGTGCTTGGAGAGAGGGGCTCGAATCCGAACTGGAGCGACTTGCGGCGGACGAAGCGACGGTCGCCCAGTTGGCCCGGGTGTTCGATATCCACCACTGCATCGGCCAATATCACCTTTACAGTGACGACCTGTCCGCGTCGGTTGAGGGCTACGCGCGACGGATTCTGGACCGGGCCGAGGACACCGGCGCGGTTCGGGCCCAAGCCTTCGCCTGGTGCCTGCTCGGTGAGTCACTGCTCCTCCAGGCCCGCTTTGAAGAGAGTGGCGGCTGCCTCGAGCGAAGCTGCGACTTACACGAGTTCGCTCGGCTCCCGATCCGGTGCGCTCGGCCTGGCAGCGGCGAGCCGAGCTCGCCGCCTGCCGCGCAAACTACGACGAGGTGGACGCTCACCTGCGAACGGGCCGCCGGCATCGCCACGGTCTCGCCGATGGCCAGCCACCTGTGGGGGCGCATCTACGCCACGGCGGCGTTCGCCGCGGTCGAGCGCGGTGAGCCTGCGAAGGCGGTCGCCGCCCTGCGGGCCGCCGCGGCTGCCAGCGCGCGCTACGGGGACTGTCCGACGTGCAGCGCCCTGCTCAATCCCGTCGCGGCCGAAACGTTCGCGATGCTTGGAGACGGTGACCACGCACGCGAGTACGGCGAAGCCGCCGCCCGGGTTGCCGATTTCTTCGCGAGCTCGGCGTGGCGGGCGATGGCGGAGTCGGCCGCCGGCAGCGTCTCGAGGGCGAACGGGGACCGGGCTGACGCCCGCCAACACTTCGATCTCGCGGCGGCGCTCTACGAGCGGGCGGGCCAGCCTTTCTGGTCGCACCGGTCCGTTCGCCTGGCGGCGGCGAGATAAACGAAGTTCGCTGAGGGAACGCCGGGGGAACGGCTAACCCGTACTCTCAGTCCGGGCCAGGAACGTCGGCCGGAGGAAGAGCCAGTGGCTGAGCCTCGAGGTCCGGCGTTCCGCTGAGGTCCGACAGAGAGACACATAACGTACAACTAGCCAAGAAAGGAAAATAGCCATGGGACTAACGATCAACGACGCCGCACCAGATTTCGAGGCCGAATACCACGCAGGGGAAGATCCGCTTCCACGACTGGATGGGAGACTCCTGGGCGGTGCTGTTCTCGCATCCGAAGGACTTCACCCCGGTCTGCACGACCGAGCTCGGCTACATGGCCAAACTCGAACCGGAGTTCAAACGACGCAACGTGAAGATCATCGGCCTGTCAGTGGACGCCACCGACGATCACGAGCGGTGGGCGAACGACATCGAAGAGACACAGGGCAGTCGACCCAACTACCCCATCATCGGTGACGCCGACTTCAACGTGTCCACGCTCTACGGGATGTTGCCGGCGAGCACGACCGGTGACGCCAAGTCCCGCACCGCGGCCGACAACCAGACGGTCCGCAACGTGTTCGTCATCGGCCCTGACAAGAAGGTGAAGCTGGTCCTCGTCTACCCAATGACCACCGGGCGGAACTTCGACGAGGTGCTGCGGGTCATCGACTCACTGCAGCTCACGGCGACGCATCGGGTGGCCACCCCGGTCAACTGGAAGCAGGGCGAGGACGTCATCATCGTCGGCTCGGTCTCCAACGACGAGGCCAAGCAGATCTACGGCGAGTGGAAAGAACCCAAGCCCTACATCCGGATCGTCCCCCAGCCGAGCTAACCCCTCACCAACCAAATACATCCCCGCAGTATCCGTACCTACAAGGAGGCGCCATGAGCGTCAGTTACAAGCACGCCCGAATCGCAACATTCGACGCGTCAAACGAGAAGGTTTTCAAGTACATGAGCACCGGCAATCATCACCACGCCGCGTTCAAGAGCCACCAACTCATCGGCGTATCCAACAACGTCGTGACCATAGAGGCTGAGATCTACAACCCCGACGGATCGACGTTTGTGACAACCATCCAACATCGCCTCGATCCTCCGCGGGGGGTCGAAACGACGATGGTCGGCGGACCTTTTGACGGGGCCAGATTCGTCCATAGCTACACGTCGAACGGCGACACGACAGTCGTGGATTTGGAGGGCGAGTTTCCCTCATTCCCCGGGATAACGGAAGATGAAGAGCTCCAGATGATCGACGGATTCTTCACCGCCGTCTTTGCCGAAGACACGGCCACACTCCGCGCGTGGTCTTGAACGTTCGGGGGGAGTGGCCCCTGGCCGTGCGATCCACTTCGGGACCGACGACCTTGGACAACGGGGCGAACGAGATCCCGACGGCCAACCGTCCCTCCGTGCGTTACCCTCTTGGCGCCGCGAAGAGCAGTCATTCTCGACGTCGTCGGCCGGAACGGAGAGGGGCGTTGTGACGCGAGTCTTGGTGCTGGGTGCCGGGTTTGGCGGACTGGAGTTGACGACGCGGCTGTCAGAGGCGTTCGGCGACGAGGTCGACGTCGTGTTGATTGACCAGGCGGACGCGTTCGTATTCGGCTTCTCCAAGCTCGACGTGATGTTCGGGCGTACCGTTGCGCCGGCCGTGCACCACCCGTATCGCGACCTGGTCAAGCCCGGAGTGACCTTCGTGCAGACCACGATCCGAGCCATCGACCCGACGGCACGCAGGGTCGAGACCGATGCTGGCCGTTTCGAGGGCGACGTGATAGTTGTCGCCCTCGGCGCGGATCTTGATCCGGGGGCCACCCCGGGGCTTGTTGAAACGGGACATGAGTTTTACACCCTCGCTGGTGCGTTCGCCCTAAGAGACGTGCTTTCGGACTTCAAGGGCGGACGCGTGATCGTCGGAGTCACCTCAACGCCCTACAAGTGTCCACCCGCGCCGAGCGAGACGGCCCTGCTCATGCACGACTACCTGTCCGCTCGCGGGCTGCGGGATCGTTCGGAGATCTCACTCGTCATGCCCTTGCCGAAACCCATCCCGCCCTCGCCCGCGGCATCGGAGGCGCTTCTCGACGCCTTCGCCGAGCGCAACATCGGTTGGTTCCCCAGCCAAGTGATTCGCGAACTTGACCCGAGCGCCAACACGGTCCGGCTCGCCGACGGCACCGAGTTGCCCTTCGACTTGTTTCTCGGAGTCCCGACCCATCGGGCGCCGGCCGTCGTCGTCGACTCGGGCATGACGGTCGAGGGATGGATCCCGGTCAATCCCCTCACTCTCGAGACTTCGTTCCCGGGGGTGTTCGCGGTCGGCGACGTCACGAGCGTCGGGACACCGAAGGCTGGCGTCTTCTCCGAGCGACAGGCGGCCGTGGCGGCCGAACGCATCATCTCACTCATCAGAGGTGACCCCGCCCACTCTGAGTACGACGGTTACGGCATGTGCTACCTCGAGTTCGGACACGACAGGGTGGCCCAGGTCAGCGTCACGTTTCGAAGCGGACAACCACCCACCGGCACCTATGAGGCACCGTCGGAAATACTGTCAGCCGCGAAAGCAGAGTTCGGGTCCAGCCGAATTCAACGGTGGTTTGATCGGACCTGGACCAACGTACCGAGCTAGACAGACTTGCAACCGGAGGTATTGACAATGACTGAACTCACCGAACTTTCCGCCCTTCGACACAATCGAGGATTGATCGCCAATCCGGCCACGTTTGCTCATGACGCCGAAGCCGCATCGTGGCTGTACCTATGCGGTGAGGCCTTTTCCTCAATGGACGGCGGTATGTCGTACGCGGACGTCGAAGCTGCCGTCGATCAATCGATGAACATTGTGTCCGATCCGCCCGTGACGATGACCATGGACCTCGCCCGACAGCACGTCGAGGCTCTTGACCAGCTACCGCGACCCACGCTCGTCACGTGCCGTACCGGCCCGCGTTCGTCGGCCGTGATCTATCTCTACGCGGGACTTCGAGCAGGAGCCACCGAGCAGGAGGTGCTCGCGAGGGCAACGGACGATGGTGCGCCGTTCGTGCAGTCGGACGAACTCGTCGCCTGGGTCAAACAGGGACTCCTCGAACTACGGTGAACAACTCAGGTTGTGGGCTATGGCGCCCGTCGTGGCGTCGATGCATGTTCGGGGCCATATTCCATCAGAGACCCGACGCCTCTTGAACTCATGCACCTTCCAAGAAGATCGATGTCACAAGGCGCTCGGTAGCATCGGGCCGTGACGGCACCATCTGCAACGGACGATCGCAACGATTTTCTCAGACGCGTCGGTGTCGCCCTAGACGAATTTCTCTACGGCCCGAACGTCGACCCGATGACGCGTCGCGATCAGTGGAAGCGAGCGCTCGAACGGGCGCTACCAGACGAGGGAATTGGGGGCGACCGTGTGATCGATGAACTCGCGAGCACCGTCGTACCTAACGGCGCACGAATCCACGAATCGGGTTTCTGGGGATGGATCACGAGCGAACCGAGCGCCGTGGCGGTCGCCGCGTCGCTCGCGGCAACCGTTGCCTCACCACAGCGCTATACCCTCACCGCCTTTAACTACCTTGAAGAGCTCTCGCTCGACTGGCTTGCTCAACTCTGTGGACTGCGATCGGACATGAAGGGGGTCTACTCGAGCGGCGGGTCCGTCGCGAACCTGGTGGCGCTCGGCGCCGCTCGCCAGTGGGCGCTCGAGGCACTCGGCATCGACCCCGCGGCCGAGGGACTGGGCGCCTTGCGCGGCGCTATCTACGCCTCGGCGGAGTCGCACCACACAATCTTGCGGTCGGCTGGAATCCTTGGTCTCGGGCGACGAAGTGTTCGTCTAATTCCCACTGACCAACAGCAGCGCCTCGACCCAGTCGCGTTGGACCGCGCCCTCGAAGAAGACACAGCTCAGGGCGTCGTGCCGGTTGCCGTTGTCGCAACCGCGGGGACCACGAACACCGGAGTCATTGATCCACTTCGCGAATGTGGCGAACTCGCGCGTCGCTACGGCGCGTGGTTCCATATCGATGGCGCCTACGGTCTCCCCGGAATTCTCGATGAGCGCGTACGGCCCCTCTACGACGGATTGGAACTCGCGGACTCGGTCATCGTCGATCCACACAAGTGGCTAGGCGCGCCGACCGGCATCGCCGCTACCTTCGTGCGCGATCGGTCGATTTTGCATCGGGCCTTCACGCAAGAGCCGGCCGACTATCTAGAGGGTTCCTTCAGCGACCCCGATGACGCGCGGTCGTCGCTCGACTCGATGGGCATCCCCTACGCGGACTTCGGCGTCGAACTCTCTTCGCCCGCACGGGGCGTCGTCGTCTGGAGTATTCTGCTCGAACTCGGCCGCGCAGGCATCACGCGCCGCGTGGAGGGAGACAACAACCTCGCTCGACATCTAGCGGCGTTGGCCCGTAATGACGATCACCTGGAGCTTCTCTCCGAGCCGGTGCTCTCCATCTGTTGCTTTCGCTACCGTCGCGACGGCGTGGCCGACCTCGACGCACTTAACGAGCAACTGCACCGGCGCCTGATTCGAGAGACGCCGTACCTCCCCAGCGCGACCGTCGTTAACGGCTCGTTTGGGCTTCGGCCCTGTTTTATCAATCCTCGTACGACGGTTGACGACGTCGAGGGACTTGCCGCAGCCGTTGTGCGCCTAGGCAATGAGTTGACGTCGTCGTAAAAACTGTTGCCATCAAATTGGCTCTCAGAAAATATCGGTGGGCGGTACAGCCAGTGGAAGGTATGCGACCATGTTCGAACCACTGATTGGCCGTTGCTGAGGTACTGCTACTTGCTTGCTCGTCCGTCCAGTCATACTTCGGCGCTAGATTCGCGGTGGCGGAGCGCATCAATTGATCAATGGGCGGCGTATCCAGCGCGTCACCCAGCGCGACGTGTCGCGCTTTATTGGTCGCCCGCTGCTCCAAGCCCGCGATCCGCTTCGCGCAATCGAGCAGCCATCGCCGCGAGCAGCTTCAGCGCCACATTTGGCGACAGTTCAACCAAGCGAATGAACTCTCGGCGTTCGAAGACGGTGACGGTCATGTCCGTTTCGGCGGACACCGTGGCGCTGCGACGAGCTCCGTCGAGCAACGACATCTCCCCAAAGAGGTCGCCAGGACCGAGTTTCGCCAAGACGACGCCGCTGCCGCTTTGGCACTGAGCGGTCCCGGACACAATGAGGAACGCTTGGTTGCCGAGTGTCCCTTCCTTGGTGAGTATCTCGCCCCGCTTGATCTCCAGCGTGACGCCGAGGGCGGCAAGGGAAGCCAACTCCTTGCGAGATAGCTCCGAGAAGAGCGGCCGTCGGGCCAGCATCTCGATGCCCTCTTTCGGTATTCGCACCGCGCCTCCCACTCAGTCCGCGACGGAGACCCCACCGAATACCATCATCTCGACTCTGCGTATGCGAAGGTGAGCCGAGCGTGGCCTCCGCCGTGAGATGACGATACCCTACGGACGGTTCTCTGGGTATGCGAGGACCGCCACGCTCGATTTAGCGACAGGACACCCGTACGCGGCACGTGTGGACTCGAGTTTGTTCGGGGCCAGTCTCGACGACCTTCGCCGCCGGGCTTGCTGTCGATAGCGCCGTCAGGTTGCCGCGCTGGAGCACCAAAGCAGCAACAACGGCTCCGGCAACGAAGAAGAAGGCGGACCATAGGAACGCTGTTCGGTAGCTGTGCAGCAGAGCGGCCTGGATAGTGCCGGAGGTGAGTGTGCGACCAACCAGATAGGACGAAGCGGCACCCGCGGCGAGCGTGTTGAGCAGAGCGGTGCCAATGGATCCCCCCACCTGTTGGGACGTGTTGAGGATGGCCGATCCCACACCGGCGTCTTGAGGCGCCAATCCGAGGGTTCCGATACTGAACGAGGAAGAGACGCTCAACCCGAGCCCGAGCCCCAGCACGATGAGATACGGAAGCACGTGAGAGTAGTACGACGAGTGCAGTCCGACCTGGTGGAGCCCAAACATGCCCACGGCCGATACGAGTAATCCAATTGGCACGACCGGCTTGGGCCCAACCCGCGGCAAGAGCGCCCGATTGGCCACCTGGGCGATCCCTGCCAAGGTAACAACCATCGGCAGGTACGCGACACCGGTCTTCACAGGACTGAACCCCAACGTGTCCTGGAGGTAATAGGTCAAAAACAAGAACACGCCAAACAGCCCGATGCTCGCAAAGAGCATCGACAACACGGCCCCACCGCGCGTTCGGCTCAAGAGGACGCGGGGTGGGAGCAGCGGGTACTTCGCCCTGGTCTCGAAGACGGCGAACGCGGTAAGCAGGAGAACCCCCACGATGAGGAAGCCGATCGTCAAGGAATCGTGCCACGACGTGGTTTCGGCGTGCGAGAAACCGAACACCAGCGAGAACAGGCCGACGGCCACGAGCAAGAGGCCGGGCAGGTCCATCGGATCGTGATCGACGCCCTTGTCACTCTTCAACCAGAGACCGGCACCGATGGTGGCGATCGCCGCAAACACGAGGTTGACGAAGAGCGTCCAGCGCCACGAGGCGTAGGAAGTGAGGATCCCGCCGAGCAGTAGCCCGAGCGCGCCCCCTGCGCCGGCGATCGCGCCGTAGATCGCGAAGGCTCTTCCGCGTTCCTTCAGATCGGTGAAGGTGGTGGTCAAGAGCGCCAGCACCGAGGGTGCGAGCAGAGCCCCGAACACCCCTTGGACGGTTCGGGCGATCACCAGCATTGCGAAGTCGACGGATGACCCACCGATGGCCGACGCGACGGCGAAGCCGACCAGTCCGATGATGAGGGCCTGCTTTCGTCCGATGATGTCCCCGACGCGACCGCCGAGGAGGAGCAGGCTCCCGAAAGCGAGCGAGTACGCAGTGACGATCCACTGGCGATCGGCGTTTGAGAAATGGAGAGCGTGTTGAGCAGTGGGCAGGGCGATGTTGACGATGGTGCTGTCGAGAATGACCATGAGCTGGGCGAGCCCCAGCACTCCGAGGATCCTCCAACGCCGGTCGTCGTCGGCTACGTCGACGGGGGTCTCGGCCGCACCCGCGTGCTCCAATGTCATCAGTGTGGTCATCGGTTGTACCGTCTCTCTCGGACTGTCAGCGCTCCCGCAGCGCCGTCACCGCTTCACTCCTCAAGGCGGTTCGTAAGGGAGCGTGATGGTGTTGTCAGCGTGTCGCAGTTGCGACTCTCAGACTCTGTAGTTCGGGTCTCCTTCCGTCGGGGATGCTCTCGTGTAGAGGTAACTGTTGAGCGCCGTGCGCCGGTGGCCGTGACCGGGAAAGTCGTAGGCGAGAACGATGGCGATGCGATCTCCGGTGCCAAGAACCGCGCGCACGCTGTGCAGGGTGGTGTTCCCTCGCATGATCACCAGCGTGCCTTGGCGCGGCTCCACCAGTCGCTGGTGGCCGAAGAGTCGACGAATGATACGGAGTCGAAGTATGTTGTCCAGCCACCGCTGAAGCCGCGGGTAGCGCCCGTCGCGAACGAGCATCCTGAAGTTCGGGAAGATCTCGGTCTCGCCGCCAGGAACTTCGTTCAGATAGATGAGAGCTGTCGCGGCGTTGCGGTCGTAGTGCCATCGGTATTCGCCGCCCGGCGGGGTGACGTTGATGTTGCGGGCCGCCATAGAGTCTTCGATCGGTACCAGACCCGGTCCGCACGTGCGATCGAGCGCCTCCTCAACCCGCTTGGTCAGGTCGTCTATTTCGGGGATTGCATCGGCGATTCTCAGCCCATCGACGACCTTGTAGCGCAGCGATCTTTCGCGTACCCGTCGATCGATGAGCGGGAGGCCGCTCGAGCGGTCCAGCGCCCGCACCGACTCGCAGTGCCGCTCACATTCTTCGGCGCTGAGGAAGTCGGGCTGGATCGCCACTCCCTCCTTCCAAAAGTCTGTCGTCATCCCACCACCTTGCGCACTAGACCGTTTTAGCCCTTACGCGGGTCACGCGTGATGGCCGAGTAAAAAGGCCCGTCGTTACCTCGGGCACCGAGGAACGCGGTAGGCATCTCTTCGGTCGCCGGACGGGATGCAGCAGCGCTTCGCTACGATGAGCATCATCCTGGGCGAGAGCCGGGTCCGGCCGTCCCGAAAACGAGGTCCGTGGGACTCGTGATCGATTCGCACACGCTCAAGCCAGAGATCGGAGGTTCGATGACAGTGAGGGCTGAGAGGCAGGGAGCAATGAAGCCGGCGGTGCTCGAGGCGCTCGCTGAGGACGTTCGCGAAGGCCTTGACTCCCGCCCGAAGTCGTTGCCCTCGAGGTGGCTATACGAGGGGGCCGGGTCAGAGCTCTTCGAACGAATCACCGGACTCGACGAGTACTACCCCACGCGGGTCGAGCGAGCCATCTTGGCTGAGCACGCGACAGAGATCGTTTTCTTATCAGGGGCCAGCAAGGTGGTCGAGCTTGGGTCGGGATCGTCAGAGAAGACGCGGTTGCTCCTGGACGCCTTCTACGAGGTTCACCGACTCGACGCGTTTACCGCCATGGACGCGGCCGAGCAAGCGCTTCAGGGTTCTATCAAAGAGCTCGCTGCGCGGTATCCGAGGTCCGCGGTGTCGGGAGTGATGGCTGACTTCAGCGTCGATCTCTCTGGCATGCCGGGCGGCCCGGGGCGTCTCTTGATGTTTCTCGGCGGAACGATCGGCAACGTCGGGCCGACGGAGCGGTCGCGTTTGCTCGCGCACTTCGCCGATCTCCTGGGTGATGGAGAGCACCTGTTGCTGGGCACGGACCTCGTGAAGGACCCGGGACGGTTGCTCGCTGCGTACGACGACGAGCAAGGAGTAACCGCCGCCTTCGAGAAAAACGCGCTCAACGTCATCAATGTGAACCTTGGCGCCACCTTTGACGCCGATCGCTTTGAGTACGTAGTCCGCTGGGATGCCCATGCCGAAGTCATCGAGATGGCTCTTCGCTCGCTCGGGGCCCAGGATGTGGTGATCAACAGTCTCGGACTCTCGGTTCACTTCGATGACGGCGAGGAGATACTCACCGAAGTCTCCGCCAAGTTCCATCCCGCCGGCGTCATCGAGGAGTTGGCCCTGGCGGGGTTCGACATCGTACGGCAGTGGGAAGATGACGCGGGAGATTTCGCCGTGACACTCGCGCGGAAGTCCAGCGGTCGGGCGAGTGTTGGGCTCGTTGAGGTGGAGCGTCAACTAGGGGGGCCGTCAGTCGGTTCGCCGACTCCTTCGGTGGGGAGCTACCGCGAGGTCCGCGCTGCCACGGAAGCGTTGGCTCAGCGCTTGTCGGGAGAGGATCAGACCGTCCAGTCGATGCCCGACGTGAGCCCGACGAAGTGGCACCGCGGTCACGTCACCTGGTTCTTCGAGCAGTTCGCGCTGATCCCGTACCGAACCGGCTACCGGCCGGTTAACGACGGCAACCTCTACCTGTTCAACTCGTACTACGAGAGCGCGGGTCGCCGACACGCCCGTGGCGAACGAGGACTCCTCTCGCGACCGGGCGTCGTCGAGATCACTGCCTATCGAGAAAGTGTGGACGAAGCGATGGAGCGGTTTCTGGTCGCCGGCCCGTCGCGAGAGGTCTCCGCTCTGATTGAGCTCGGTCTCCACCATGAGCAACAGCACCAGGAACTCATCTTGATGGACATTAAGCACGTGCTCGGCGTCCACCCGTTTGCTCCGATCTACTCCCCCATCGAACTCACCACCTTGGCGAAGTCAATCGCGCAACCTCTTGGATGGGTCGCCCACTCGGGCGGGCTCGTCGAGATCGGTGCCGACAGCCCCTCCGATGCCACAGGAGCAATGGACTTTACGTGTGGATTCGTGTTCGACAACGAGTCGCCTCGGCATACCGTTTGGCTGGAACCGTTCGCGATCGCCGACCGCTTGGTTACGGCCGGGGAGTGGCTCGAGTTCATTGACGATGGCGGGTACCACCGCGCCGACCTCTGGCTCTCGGACGGCTGGGCGATAAACCAGACCGAGCATCGCGAGGCACCGCTGTACTGGTCCCGGGACCATGACGGGTGGAGTGTGTTCACCCTTCACGGCCGTCACCCTCTCAGACCAGCCGAACCAGTGGTGCACGTCAGCTACTACGAAGCCGACGCCTTTGCGCGCTGGGCGGGTGCGAGACTCCCCACAGAATCGGAATGGGAAGCGATCGCTGCATCCGCTTCGCCTCCTGAGTTGAAGCCGATCGCCCTGCATTCGCGCACAGCGACAGCTCCCCGGTTCAAGGGCGAGCTCCGTCAGCTGTTTGGTGAGGCCTGGCAGTGGACCTCGAGTTCGTATCTCCCGTACCCGCGCTTCGAGCCATTGAAGGGCTCAGTCGGTGAGTACAACGGCAAATTCATGGTTGGACAGCAGGTACTCCGCGGAAGTGCGGCGATCACGCCCCCCGGTCACGCTCGCGTCACGTACCGCAACTTTTTCCCGCCGGGTGCACGGTGGCCCTTCACCGGCGTGCGACTGGCGAGGGATATGTGACAATTCATACGGTTGGTCGAGTCAACTCTCGGCCGCTCGATTTACACCGCTCGCAGCGCGACGAACTGCAGTGCTCTGACACGCGACGCACCGAGCGTCTGGGTGCGAACCAAAACGAAAGCCGTTGGACATCGCGCGCGATTCACTCGTGAAGGTTGCGCTGCCAGTCCCGTGGTACTCGCCCCGCGGGACCGGGCACCGGTTGGCTTGCGGGGTGGGACTCCGGTGGCGCCAGCGTGGGCCCCTCGAAGGGGCTTTCCGACGCGTAGTCCCAGAACCACCCTTCGCCTGGTTCGAAGCTTCGGATCACGGTGTGCCCGGTCTCATTCGCGTGCTTCGTGGCGTGTTGAGAGGGTGAAGAGTCGCAGCACCCGATGTGCCCACAGCGCGCGCAGCGGCGCAGATGGAGCCACCAGCCGTCGACGGCCTGGCACTCAACGCAGCCCGTACCGCTCGGCGGCACGCTCGGATCGATCATGTCATCGGACATCAACCACCTCCTTGTGCGACTGACGTCGCGAGCCCACTCTGCTCGAATCGTTCGAACACGAGACGTACCGCCATCGAGCCCTCACCTACGGCCGCAGCGACGCGCTTGACGGAGCGACTTCGTGCGTCGCCCACGCAGAAGACACCGGGCGTGCTGGTCTCAAGATACAGCGGAACACGTCCGTGGTCGTCGTTGTCCCCGAGGTCGGCACCGGTCAACAAGAAGCCGTCCTCATCCTCGGCGAGCTGACCGCCGAGCCACCCGGTGCCGGGATCGGCGCCGATGAAGACGAACACGCCGCAGACGCCGACCGTCGACGTCTCGTCGGTGGCGTTGTTTCGTAGTTCGACGCTCTCCAGGCCCTCTTCGCCGACGAGAGCGGTGATCTCAGTTCGTGGCACGACGACGATATTGGGATGGCGATCGATCTGGTCGATCAGGTAGCGCGACATCGAGCTCGAGAGCGAATCCCCTCGGATAACGATCTGAACGCCAGCGCAGGATCGCGCGAGATAGAGCGCCGCCTGTCCCGCCGAGTTGCCTCCCCCGACGATGAGGACGGGCCCTCCCATGCACGCGTTCGCTTCCATCTGGGTCGCGGCGTAGTAAACGCCCACGCCTTCGAATTCGCTAAGCCGATCGATGGGTAGACGGTGGTAGCGCGCGCCCGTGGCAATGATGATCGACCTCGCGGTAACGGTCTCGCCATCGTCGAAGCGGACCTCGTGCAACCCTCCGCCCGACGACAGCTCCACCGCGCTCACACCGAGCTTCACGCGGACCCCGAATTTCTGCGCCTGCAGAACGGCGCGTGCCGCGAGCTCTTCACCCGAAAGACCAGCTGGAAAGCCGAGGTAGTTCTCGATTCGAGTGGAGGTGCCGGCTTGGCCCCCGAGCGCGGTGTCCTCGGCAAGTGTCGTCGTCAGTCCCTCCGACGCCCCATAGACCGCGGCCGAGAGGCCGGCGGGTCCCCCACCGATTACCAGGAGATCGCACACTTCGGACCGGTCCCCCCTCGGTGCCTCGGCGAGGCCGAGTGCGTCGAGGAGAATCAGAGTTGACGGATTGCGAAGGATCGACCCTCCCGGAAGAATCACGATCGGCAGCTCGGCGACCGGAACATTGAGCTCGCGAAGAAGCTCTTCCGTTTCCGGCGAACCCTCGAGCTCCATCCACCGTGAGGGAAGACGATTGCGTGCGAAAACCTCGAGCAACCTCCTGGTATCAGCGTCAAAGTGCGACCCGACCAAGACGAGTCCGGCGCCCAAATTGGTGAGACGGGAGTGTCGCATGAGAAATGCTCTCAGGATGAGATCGCTCAGGTCGGGCTCTTCGGCCATGACGGACTTGACCTGCTCGGGAGGGATCCGAAGTATCCGACCGCCGGTGGTCGCCAGCGCAGAAACGTAGACCATCTGGCCGGTGAGAAGGCTCATTTCGCCGAGAAACTCGCGCGGCCCGTATGAGTAGATCGGGCGCTCATCGGGTTGGCCATGGTGCTCAACGATCTCAACGGTGCCATCGAGGATGACGATCATGTCGTAGCTGTGGTCCCCATCGGCGAACAAGAACTCGCCCTCGGCAACATCATGTTCGCTTCCGTAGCGTTTGAGGATGGTGAGCTGTGATTCGCCCAGGAGTGGGCGAACATCCGGACTCTCGGGCGGCAGCACGACCCGCGATTGCGAAGTTCGCTTCACCGCGTTCGTCGCTCCGGAGTCTTTCTTCGGCATCAAATACATCTTTGCCGATGCCGCTCGTCGCTGCATCGGCAGCTCTCAGTCGTCGGGATTGCTTGTTCGGATGGTCCCGATGTTGAATGTCGCGTATGACGGCACCCGCAAAATAGATTTCGAGAAAACGACGTCGCAGCCCGTTACGCGCAAAATTTTGGTGGGCCGTACAGGACTTGAACCTGTGACCCCTTGCGTGTCATGCAAGTGCGCTACCAGACTGCGCCAACGGCCCCGTGGGCCGCCAGCCTACCACCGCCGTTTCAGGCGGACTCGGTGAGACGCATCCCTAACCAACTTCAAACGACGCAAGGAACTTGCTCTCGTCAGTTAGCAACGACAGCGGCACCTGACCGGCGTTGTTGAACAGCACCTGTTCCATGAAGACCTCGACCGAGGCGCGCGCGTCACCAAGTGCGTCGTGACCGCCTTCAGTGACGCCGTAGTGATGACACAGGTGACCGAGACCTCGACGTGGCCGCTGCGCACGACTTGGCTCAATCGCAAGGTCGTGCTCGACCACGTCGATGATGCGCAGTAGCGAAATGTCAAAATCGGCGTCATCGAGCGCGCGCCCGAGCACCGAGATCGAGCTGCGTCGCAGCATCTCCAGATCGAAGCGAACCACGTTCGATCCAACGACGTAGGCGCCCCGTTCGTGAAAGTCGTGGAGAATCTTGATCGCGTGGGTTAGACCGGTTTCCACGTTGAAGACCGACTCCCGGCCGCGCTTTCCCTCGAGGTCTTCCAGGGAGATCCCGTGCACCCGCTGGGCTCCAGCACTGATTGGCCGGTCGGGGATCACGAAAAAGTGCTGGCTCCAGATCGGGACGCCGAATCGATAGGCGCAGAATCCGTAGGCAATCGCCCGTTCGCTCTGCACACTGAGCCCGGTGGTCTCGGTGTCAAAGCCAAGGATGAGCTCCGGCACCTGGAGGTACTTCCTCATCACCCTTCCACTCTCCCAGTCCTCAGTGACACGCGCTTTCGGCCGCCAACTTTCGAGGGCGGCGTCCGTCACGATGGTAGAGCGCGCGAAGCGGAGGCGTTGGTGACGGGCGCTACGACAGCAGGTCGCGCACGAGTGGAATGACCCGCTCGCCGTAGAGTTCGATTGAGCGCATCATCCTGTCGTGGGGAAGACGACCGGCACTGTACTTCATGTCGAAGCGCGCGAGTTTCAGCGCCCCCGCGGTGTGGGCGATCTTGCGCGCCACGGTCTCGGGTGAGCCCACGTACAGCGAACCGTGCTCGCCCGCCTCTCGGTCAAAGCTCTCGCGAGTCATCGGACCCCAGCCGCGTTCCGCTCCGATGCGGTCACGCGTTTCCTTCAAGTAGGGCCAGAGCTCCTCGCGGGCCTGTTCGTCGGACTCGGCGACGTGACCGGGCGAGTGCACCGCCACCGGCAGCGGCTCGCGGCCGAGCGCGTCGAGTGACTGATGGAACAGGTCGACGAGTGGCGAGAAGCGCAGCGGGTTGCCGCCGATGATGGCGAGCACCAGCGGCAGTTCGTACCGAGCGGCGCGAGCGACCGACTCGGGGCTGCCGCCGACGCCGACCCACGCCTTGAGGTGTCCGGATTCGGTGCGCGGGTAGACGCGCTGACCATCGAGTCCCGCTCTGGTGGTCCCCTTCCAGAACACTGGCTCTTCGCGCAGCAACTGAGCAAAGAGTCCGATCTTCTCCTCGAAGAGCACCTCGTACTGGCTCAGGTCGAAACCAAACAGCGGGAACGACTCGGTGAACGATCCGCGCCCGAGGATGACCTCGGCTCGGCCGCCCGACAGTGCGTCAAGCGTCGAGAAGCGCTCGAACACGCGCACCGGGTCGTCCGAGCTGAGGACGGTGACCGCCGAACCGAGTCGCATCCGCGAGGTTTGCGTCGCGATGCCCGCGAGCATTACCTCGGGCGCCGAGACGGCGAAGTCGTCGCGGTGATGCTCCCCCACGCCGAAGAAGTCGACACCCACCCGGTCGGCGAGGACCGCCTCGTCGACGAGATCACGGATCACCTGAGCGCCGGAGAGGTCCCGACCGGCCTCGTCCTCGGTGACGTCGCCAAACGTGTCGAGGCCCAACTCCAGTTCTGGCGCCACGTCGAATCTCCCCGGTCGATGGAGCAGACCAGCGTAGTGACCGTCGACCCGTTACTCGCCACCTTCGAGGGGCGGCGTTCGATGATCCGGTGGCGAAGGGAACTCCTTATTTGCAGTACACGCGAGCCCACGTCGCGGGGCGATGATGCCGTCGATCAATCCGTAGGCCAGGGCCTCTTCGGGGGTCATGAACCGATCGCGTTCGATGTCGTGGGCGACCTCATCGATCGGCCGGTGCGCGTGGTGCGCGATGATCTCGGCCATCCGCCGGGTAAGAGCGAGGACCTCGCGCAGCTGAATCTCCATGTCGCTCGGGGCGCCGCTTGTCCCGGCGTGGCCTTGGTGGATCATGATTCGCGAGTTGGGTAGGGCGAATCGCTTGCCAGCCGTGCCGCCGCCGAGCACCATGGCCGCGGCCGACATGCCCATGCCGACGCAGATCGTCGAGACGTCGGGGCGGACGTGCTGGATGACGTCGTAGATGGCCATTCCACCGTAGGCCATGCCACCGGGCGAGTTGATGTAGAGATAGATGTCGCTCTCGGGATCGAGCCCTTCGAGGTAGAGCATCTGGGAGATGATCAGATTCGCGATCTGGTCGTCCACCTCCTGGCCAAGGAAGACGATGCGCTGGCGCAGGAGCATCGAATAGATGTCAAAGGCCCGCTCCCCTCTAGCAGATTCCTCGAGAACCATCGGCACCAGCGAGTGCCGTAGCGAAGAACCTGACCCCTGCTCCGCCGTTCGCCGGACGTCACCGCGGTTCGGTGCCAGTTGTGCAACCATATGATTGCATGATAGCGCGAGGGGTCCGGTAGTGCAATACAGTGGTTGCATGACAGATCTGGTGCATCGCGAGGTCGAGATTCCGTGTTCGCTCGAGGAGGCTTGGCGCTTTGTCGTCGACCCGTCGTGGCTCGGCGACGACGGCGAGCTCGAGCTCACTGAGGGTGGCGAAGGGTGGGTGCGCAGCGGTGACGACACGCGCTACCTCGTGGTCGAAGAGGTCGAGGAGGATCGCCACCTCGCCTACCGCTGGGCCAGCTTCGTCGACGCGCCAAGTCGGGTCGAGATCGATCTAGAACCGACGAGCGTCGGCACGAGGATCTCGATCAGCGAAACGCCTATCCAGGCGTCGGCTCGGGCGTGCCTCTCGCTGCGATGAGCGACGCGGTCTCGGAGGTCTTCGCGGCCCTCGCCGATGACACCCGTCGAGGAATCTACGAGCGGCTGCTCGAGAGTCCCGGCGGGCGAACCGCGACCGAGCTCACCCACGAAGCGAGCGTCTCGCGCCAAGCAATCGTGAAACACCTTCAGGTTCTCGCCCGTTCTGGACTCGTCGACGCGCGGCGCGACGGGCGCGAAGTTCGCTACCTCGTCGACGCGGGCGGGACCGCGTTGGCGTCCGCCTGGCTGAGCTCTCGAGCTGATGCGTGGGACAAGCGCGTCGCCGCGCTCGAAGAGCGTGCCCAGCGCGCGGCAAGATCCAGGTCAAGGTAGGTCGTAAATGCTCGCCGACTACGGCCGGCGGCGCTGGTCGGGTTCTCGAGGCGGCGTCCGGATTCGAACCGGAGTACGGGGCTTTGCAGGCCCCTGCCTAACCACTCGGCCACGCCGCCAGAACTGTCAATCCTAGTGGGCTACTTCGAGGACGACTGGTGCTTGAAGTGGTGGTAGACGCCGTAGACGATGATCGCGACGATGGCGATGACGAGCAACGACTTGATGATCGCGGTGAGCACGCCGATAATCGCGAAGACCACCCATAGGACCAACAACACGACGACGACGACCCCGACCGTTTTCAGCACCGCCATCTAGATCCCCTTCCGCTGGTCAATTGTAAGGCGAATGTAATGCGCACCTCAGTAGCCTGGAGAGGTGAATCGACGCCTTCGCCTCGCCTGCGGCCTCGCGATCGCCGTGGCCGGCTGGACACTCGTACCCGCGGTGGCGGCGTCAGCTGCCGCGCCCAACCGGGTCTCGGTGACGCTACCGAGTTCGCTCGCCGCCAACATGCCGCTGTTGCGTCTGCACTTCAGTGTCCCGACGAAGGCTCGCTCGCTACCGCCCCTGACGAGTCGTCCGCCGATCGCCATGGTCTGGCAACAGATCGGGCCTGACGACGTTCAGGCGGTCGCCACCACGTCGCTGTCGCCCGCGACGACCTACACGTTCTCGACGCCGACACAGCTCCGTTGCGCGAAGACGTGCACGTTCGTCGGCCTTCGTTCCATGACCGCGAGCGTGTCGACGAGTCTGACGTGGGAGGCGCAGCTCCTCGCTGAACTGCGCTACCTCCCACTCACCTTCACGCCCGCGACGACGCAGTCGACGCTCGCCCAACCGGTCAACGGTGTCTTCTCGTGGAGCTACCCGCAGCTACCGACGACGCTCAGTTCGCGGTGGCAGCTCGGCACCGACAACATCATCCTGCGCGCGGCTCTCGAGACGTTCCAGAGTCAGCGATCACTGCCGGTGACCGGCGAGGCCGACCCGACGACCTGGTCGGATCTCGTGAGTGCGGCCAACGCCAACCAGCTCGATCCCGCGCCCTACAACTTCGTCGACGTGTCCGAGTCGCTGCCCGAGACGCTCACGCTCTACGTGGCTGGCCATCGGACGTTCCACACGGTCGTGAACACGGGCATCTCGGTCGCGCCCACCGAGCTCGGCACCTTCGCGGTCTACGAGCGTTTCACCTCGACGACCATGTCGGGTACGAATCCCGACGGCACGCACTACAGCGACCCCAACATCCCCTGGGTGTCCTACTTCAACGGCGGTGACGCCCTGCACGGCTTCATCCGCGCCTCCTACGGCTGGCCGCAGAGCCTCGGCTGCGTCGAGATGCCCTTCGCTTCGGCACAGACCGTTTTTCCCCACACGCCCATCGGCACGCTGGTCACCGTCCAGGCGTAGCGTCGCCGCCCGCGGACTCGGGCCCGAACGCGTGGCGACCGCGTTGGGTCGCGACGTCGAGGCCGTCTTCGCCCAGTTCACTCGCCGTGGCGAGCGACGTGCGCCCGTAGCGGCGGCGGATCTCATCGATCGCGTCACGCAACGCTTCGCGGCCAACTTGGCGCTCTAGTGAGAGCGCTTCGGCGCTCGGCGCGGCGTCGGACCCGCTCGCCTCGATGCCGAAGCTGAGCTGCAACGGGTTGGCGCCACGCTCGAGGAACCCCGAGGCGTGCAGCGCGAGCAGCCGGACGGCCAGCGAGAGATCGACGGATTGGACCAGTGCGACCGCGAGGGTCTCGATCGCGTGCTCGTCATCGACGCCGAAGGGAAGTGTCTGGGACCTCGAGACACTGGTGCGGTCGTCGAATCGCACGATGACGGTGAGGGTGCGCGCCACTCGCCCGCCATCGCGCAACGCGCGCGCCACGACCCCCGCGTGGACCTTCAGGGCTTCGCTCACCTCGGAGAGCCCCGCGAGCGAACGCGCGAAGGTCTGATCGTGGCCGAGGGACTTGAGCGCCCGGTCGACGACGACCTCGCGAAAATCCTCGCCACGCGCGTAGGCGGCGAGAGCGGCGGCCATCGAGGGTCCGACGTGCGCGGCCAGTGTCTCCTCGTCGACCCGAGCGAGGTCCCGTACCCAGGTGAGTCCCAGCTGAGCGAGCTTCTCCGCCGTCGCCGGCCCGACGCCCCAGAGCGCGCGGATTGGCAAGACCGCGAGCCACTCGCGCTCGAGGGCGGGGCTCACCCAGACGACGCCGGGACCTTCGACGAGACGCCCCGATGCGACGCGTGGTTTCGACGCCTTCGACGCCAGCTTCGCGAAGAGTTTGTTCCGCCCGAGCCCGACCCCGCAGCGCAGGTCCAGCTCACCGTTGATTCGCTCGCGTAGCTTGCCGGCAGCCTCGAGGGGTCGCGTCGCGAGGCGCCGCAGACTGCGCAGGTCCGCGAACACCTCGTCGAGGCCGAGTGGCTCGTAGTCGGGTGTCAGGTCGTTCACGATGTCGTGGAAGCGTCGAGAGTACTCCTCGTAACGATCGAAGCGACCCGGCAAGATGATCAGATTCGGGCAGGCGCGCCGGGCGGTCACGCTGGGCATCGCGCTGCGCACGCCATAGCGCCGCGCCTCGTAGCTCGCGCTCGCGATGACGCCACGCGCGCCGGCACCGCCTACGGCGACGGGTTTGCCACGCAACGACGGATCATCGAGCACCTCCACCGAGGCGAAGAACGCGTCCAGATCCACGTGCAGGATGGGGGCCTCGTCGACCGTGGGGGTCTCAGAAGGCGAGTTCAATGGAGCGAAAGGCTTCGCCAAAGGCGACGCCCACGGGACGACCCGCCTGCTCGGCTCGCTCGAGCACGACCCCGCGGATCGCGTCGGCTTCGCCGGCCAACTGCGAGGCGTGGGCGAGGACCGCCTTCACTTTGGCGTCGATGGACCGCGAGACGTCAGCTACGACGTCGGGCTCGTGGGTGCCGCTCAGCAACAACACCCGCACCTGATGCGGAGGACCTTGCTCGGGAAAGTAGAGCGGCATCGCCGCCGCTGGCGCCACGGCGTCGAGCAGCGCCCAGCCGGTCTCGCGATGGTCGCGATGGTTGACGTACACCTCCCCGAAGAACGTCGCGGTGGGGTCTGGCCCGAGGACGACGTCGGGCTGCACTGCCCGGACGATGCCCACGAGGGTCTCTCTCAGCGCCTCGGTATTGGCGACACTGCCGTCGGGCAGATCGAGTGAGGTGACGCTCTTCACGCCGAGCAGGTCCGAGGCGAGCTGTAACTCCTCCCGGCGCGTCTCGCGGACCGCCGAGGACTCGAGATGGGGAGCGTGCGAGCCCTTCGCCCCGTCACAGAGCACGACGAGATGCACGTCGGCTCCGTCGCTCGCCCACAGAGCCATGAGTCCCCCGGCGGCGACGTCAGCGTCGTCTGGATGGGCGTAGATCGCGAGGGCCCTTTCGGGCTGCAGCCGGAGCGCGCGCACCGTTAGCCGCGGAGCTTTGGTGCGGTGGTCTTGACGAGCATGCCGATCTCGCGGGCGAAGTCTTCAGTTCCCTCGAAGCCCTTGTACACGGACGCGAATCGAACGTAGGCCACGTCATCGATGCCCCGAAGCGCCTCGAGGGTGGCGACGCCAATCTCTTCGGTAGTGACGTCGCGGTTCATACCACGCATCTGATCCTCTACGAGGTCGACG
Source organism: uncultured Acidimicrobiaceae bacterium (assembly GCA_963823815.1). Lineage (GTDB taxonomy): Bacteria > Actinomycetota > Acidimicrobiia > Acidimicrobiales > RAAP-2 > RAAP-2. The sequence continues at coordinate 68,784 of CAWGMU010000001.1, read as the reverse complement.
ACGCCCCAGAGCACCTCATCATCGACGGGTCGGTTCTTCGCGGCAGAGCGGATCCCCCGCAAGATCTTTTCGCGATCGAAGGGCTCCCGCTCTCCGGATCGCTTCACGACGTAGAGGCCGATTTCTTCGAGTCGCTCGAAGGTCGTGTAGCGCTGGCCACACGCCGCACATTCGCGCCGCCGACGAATTGCGACGCCGTCTTCGGCTAGGCGTGAGTCGACAACGCGGTCGTCATCGGCCGCACAAAAGGGACAACGCACCACTTCACGATACACCTCAACGTCCAATTCACTAAGGGATCAGGACGTGCTCGCCGGGGACGACGACGCTTGAACCGAGCTCGTGAACGAGTAGGGAACGCGCTCGCGCCGGGTCGACGGGATTGACGTCACGAGCGATCGAACCTACCGTGTCCCCCGGCTGCACCACGTAGTCCATGCCTGAAGCGAGCACCGATGAACCCGCCAGGTCCGTAGAGAGACCGGCGCCCGTCGTGGCGCCGAAGACGTGACCGGGCACCGCAAGGATCGCGACGGCGCTCGCAAGAGCCATGATCGCGAGCACCCGACGACGTCGACTCTTGGCGAGGAGTCGCGCGGCTCGGCGCTCGCCGAGTGGCGCGCCGCGCCGCAACGGCAAAGGGCGGTCGGCGGTCGTGATGAGGCGCAACGTCGGGCGGGTTAACTCTTTGACGGCGACGGATTCGAGGACTTCAACAGCGGCCATGCCCACTCCCTTGCTCTACGAACACCTGTTCGTTATTCTAGGACGAACAGGTGTTCGATGCAAGGTCTACTTGTGGGACTGTTACACCCGGTCGATACCGTAGGAGTGATGGCGCGAGCCTCCGGTTCCCTGGTGCGGGCGGCGAGAAACTGGTCTTCGGACCTTCCGAAATGTTCGCAAAGGGTCGAAATGACCCGCTACCCAAGTTCTAGTTCGATGCCTCGGCTAGGGCCGGTTTCCCGTTATTTCCACGAGACAGCGGCCCAATCGACCGAAGGCGGCGAGGCCTGAGCGCGTCATCGGCCGGTTACGCCGCAGGACCTTCGTCGCCTCGGCGACGTCGCGCGCCAGACGGATCCCGTGGCGCTGCACGAGCAGCGCGCACTCGCGAGTGAGTTCGAGGTCGGGGTGGTCGTGGGAGTCGGTGACTTGTCCGTCGGTGATCCATACCACCGGCTCGCCACCTTGGCGTCGGGCGAGGGCGAAGCGGACGGCTGGACCGTCGACGCCGTTGCCGACGTTGCCGACCGGGCTCGGGACCGTTACCGCGCCCCGATCGCAGAGCAGCCACACGTTCGGCGTCGAACCTCGGTCGCCGGGACGATGGCTGTAGCCGACAACGAGCGCGTGCGGTACCTCGCGTACGAGGGCGCGCAGTGCTTCCTCGTCCAGGTCCATTGACCCGGACTGGTCGAGGATGACGACTCCCCCACGACGGCGCACGCGCGTCGCGAAGGCGCGACGATGGTCGTCGGTGAGGAGTCGCCCGGGATACCGCAGGACCGTACCCGACGTCGCGGGGCGAGATCCCCGGGGGCAACCAGATCCCGAGCGCGATTCGCGAGACATGGACGACGCGACGACGAGGTCGGCGAATCGGCCCGTCGCCGGTCGTCTGCCACCAGTCTCCAGTGAGCGGCGAAACGCTTTAAGTTGCTCCGGTCCCGTCGGCGGGCGAGCCTCCATCACCTGACTCAACGTGCGAGCAAGAACGAGGGTCGAGGTCGCGTAACCACCCGGAAGTCCGTCGCCGTTGAGGCGCGTCGCGGCCACGTTGACCGTCGCTTGCGCGTAGACCGCGAGCGCGCGCTTCTTCAGCGCTCGGAGGGCCGGCAACCACGCGGGACAACCTTGCCGGACACCCCCGAGAAACTCCTTCTCGGCTCCGGTGCCGAGGACGGCCACGAAGAAACAGACGGCCTCGGACCACGCCCCCTGTTCAGCGAGGCGTCGTCCCCCGAGCTTCTCCGTCCCGTCACGCAGGAGATCCGTGTCAAAGCCCAGGCGTGCGAGCAACGTGTTGACCCGAAGCTCCTCGGCGCACTCGAGCGCACGGGGCGACACCTCATCGAGAGCGCGCTCGAGGTGGTGCGCGTGAGGGCTGACGCGCGCGTGCATCAACTCGTGGGCGCGCACGACTCGATCCACCGCCCCGTCACCGAGCGGCACTTCGAGCACCCGATCGGCGAGATTGCAGCTCGCCGCGCCGCGCATCGACGTACCCTCGCGCACGGTCCACGCTCCAGCGACCACGTCGTCCTCGCGACCGGCGAGGAGTTCGGGGAAGACCCTCCCGCGGCTCACGTCACCGCGCCGACGGCGAGCGCGTCGAGGATCCCCTCGGCGACCTCGTCGCCGAAGACGAGCCGCGCCGCCCGTGGCGCGCCGTGATAGCGACGCAACTCGTCGAACGCGTAGAAGCTGCGCAGCGAGACGCGACGGTCCTCGGGTCCTAACGAGCCGACGAGCGCCGGGCCGCGTAGGTCCTCACTCAGGCTCGCGACGGCCGAAGGTGGCGGCCGGTCGACCCGGATGGAAACGGGAAAGCGGTCGCGCAGGGCTCGCGGCACGTCATCGAGGTCGTCGATGTTCGAGGTCATGACAACCGAGAACGCCGGGCCGGGCCGCACCCACTCGAGCGTGTCGGGATTGCGCCACACGGCTGACGCCGGAGAATCGGTGATGGCGAGCAGCGTCGCGAGGGCGTCACCCGAGGCGCGATCGACCTCGTCGAGGACGAGTCGGCCGCCGCGACCGTCGTCGCCGCGCCACGCGCGGATTGCCGGACCCTCGCGCCACTCGAAGCGGCTCTCCCCCGTCGGCATCCAAGTGCCGGTGATTTCACCGGAGGTGAGGTCTTCGGTGCAGACGAGCCGCTCGGCGACCGTCTCGCCCACGCCGTGGTGCAGCGCCGCGTACGTCTTTCCGGTGCCCGGCGGTCCGTAGAGTAAGACCCTCGTGATCCCGGCCGACAACACGTCGTCGAAGTCGCGCCAACAGGACCGCTCTGCTTCGTTTTCTGACAACGTCCCTCCTCTGGAAGCCTCCCAAAGGTCGCGACGCGTCGAGGTCGGTTTAGGTCTCCACCGACTCGCCGAGGTACACGGCGCGCACGCGCTCGTCGTGTAAGAGGTCTTCGGCCCGGCCGCCGAAGGCGATGCGGCCGTTCTCCATGACGTAGCCCCGATCGGCTAAACGAAGGGCCTGGGTCGCGTTCTGCTCGACCACGAAGACCGTGGTCCCCGTCGCACGAATCTGGCCGATGATCGAAAAGATCGTCTCGACGATCATCGGAGCGAGACCCATCGAAGGTTCGTCCAAGAGCAACAGCCGAGGCTTGGACATCAGGGCACGTCCGATCGCGAGCATCTGCTGCTCGCCGCCGGAGAGGTTGACCCCGGGCTGCTTGCGACGATCCTTCAAGATGGGGAACTGCTCGTAGATCTGTTCTATGTCGTCGCGCAGGGGCCCGGTGCGGCGAAAGGCACCCATCTCCAGATTCTCTTCCACCGTCATTTGGGGAAAAATCCGACGCCCCTCGGGGACGTGGCTGATGCCCATCGAGACGAACTCGTGGGCTTTGACGTTCGTGATGTCGCGGCCCTCGTAGGTGATCGAGCCACTCGCCGGTGCGTGCAGCCCCGAGATCATCCGCAACGTCGTTGACTTTCCCGCGCCATTGGCACCGAGCAGCGTGACGATCTCCCCCTGTTCGACGTCGAAGGAGATGCCGTGCAGGGCCTCGATCGATCCGTACCGCACGACCGCGTCGTTGACCGTCAGCATCAGGCGCTCGATTCCTCGCGAGAGGCGCCCAGGTAGGCGTCGATGACGGCGGGATTGGCTCGAATCGCCGCCGGAGAGCCTTCGGCGATGACCGAGCCGAAGTTCAGGACGTATATCCGCTCAGCGAGCGACATGACGAGCTTCATGTCGTGCTCGATGAGCAACACGCTCACGCCGCGTTCGTCACGCACCCGGCGAATGAGTACCGCGAGCTCTAACTTCTCCGAGGGGTTGGTGCCCGCGGCCGGCTCGTCGAGCAAAATCACCTCGGGATCCGTGGCGAGAGCCCGGGCGATCTCGAGACGTCGTCGAGCGCCGTAGGAGAGTTGCGAGGCGATCACGTTTGCTTCGCTCGTGAGCCCCACAAATTCAAGAAGTCCGACGACGACGTCGTCGGACTGATGCTCGCCCCGGCGAGTCCGGGGTCCGTTTACGAGAGCGCCCACGAGTCCGATGCCCCGATGATCTTCGGCCCCGATCTTGATGTTCTCGAACACGCTGAGCGCGCTAAAGAGCCGCGACGCCTGGAACGTTCGCGACACGCCAGCCTGGGCGATCTGGTGTGCCTTCTTGCCGATCACCGAGAGTGGAGCGGCGTCGAGAGCCATGAAGGTGATTGTTCCCTCCTGAGGTTGATAGACCCCCGTGAGTGAATTGAAGAGTGAGGTCTTGCCCGCGCCGTTCGGACCAATAACGGCGAGGATCTCCCCCCGGCGCATCTCGATCGATACGTCGCGCAGCGAGACCACGCCCCCGAAACGGAGCGTCAACTGCTCAGCTCGAATGATGAGATCGGCAGCGACCGGGTCGTTCACGGCTGATCTCCGGTCAGTACCTCGTCGGTGTGGATCTCCTCGCCGCCCTCGGCGGCGGCGAACTCGCGCGCGCGCCGGCGCGACGGCAGGAGTCCGGCGGGTCGGAAGATCATCATGATGATGAGCAGTGCGCCGATGTACATGTAGAGGTCGTTGATCTGATAACCCCAGGGCTGATAGTTGTCCAAATAGCTCGTCACCGTTTGGATGACAATCGCTCCGAGCGCCACACCCCAGATCGAGCCCATGCCGCCGAAGATGACCAGCACCAGTACGTTCACCGAGACCTGGAACGTGAAGAGCGCCGGATTGATGATGCCCACCAGACCCGCGCTCATGACGCCCCCAAAGCCGCCACTGGCCGCACCCACGGCGAAGGCCATGACCTTGTACTTGAGGGGATTGATGCCGACGGATTCGGCCGCCACCTCGTCCTCTCGGATCGCGACCCACGCGCGACCTATTCGAGAGTGCTCGAGCGACGTGAAGACGATGATGAAGACCACAATGAAGACGAGACAGAGGTAGTAGTAGGGCGTCGGCGCTATGCCCCAGCGATAATGTACGAATCCGAGACTCAGTGCCGGGTGGGGAACGGGGGCCGATCCCACCCCGCCGCCCGTGACTCCACTTTGGGTCTCGACGAAGTCGTCGATGATCAGTGCGAAGCCCAACGTGACAATCGCCAAGTAGTCGCCGCGCAGGCGAAGTGTCGGCGTCCCGAGCAGAACGCCGAAGATCATCGCGGCGAGAATTCCGATCGGAATGACCCAAAGGGTTGGAATGGGATGGTTAAAGAGCGCCGGCGCGGGCAACGCGCCCGTCAACCAAGCGGTCGTGTACGCGCCGATCGCGTAGAAGGCGGCAAAGCCCAGGTCGAGCAGTCCCGCGAAGCCGACGACGACGTTCAGCCCGAGGGCGAGAAGGATCCACACGCCAATCTGCTCCACGATGAGGTACATCCAAAACGACTCGTGCACGAACTTGGGCAGGAAGAGCACGATGACGAGTGCGATCAGCATCAGCGTCACGCGCGTCGAACGTTTGGTCGTCAACTCCTTGGGGATCGCCAACACGGAGTCGATTCCTCGACGAATCATTCGGGCTCGCGGGCGATACAACGATGCGAGCAGCCAGATGATCGCGCCGAACGTGAAGAACAACAACCAGCGAGGCGCCGCGAAGAGTCCGAACCACGAAACTCGCTCCAAGAATGAACCGTGAACGCCCGTCGTCGGCGGCGCGCTGCTCGATCCCGGTGTACCGGTCATCACGGCGATGACGGCCGCAATGATGAGAATCATGAAAAGCCGCTTCAGGTTGGCGAAGGAAAAGAGCGTCACGCGGTTCTCCCCGACTTTTCACCCAAGATGCCGGTCGGGCGGACGATGAGGACGAGGACCAGGATGAGGAAGGTGTAAATCTCGGTCCACTGCACGTTGCCCTCGAAGGCGAAGGGAACGGAGAAACTTCCGAATAGGCCGATGAAGAGGCCGCCAAGGGCCGCCCCGCGAAGATTGCCAATGCCACCAAGGACGGCTGCGGTGAAGGCGTAGATTCCGATCTCGGTGCCCGCATTCTGGACGATGCCGCTCTGGAGTGAGTAGAGGAAACCGGCCGCCCCGGCGAGCGCGCCGCCGAGAATGAACGTGATGGTGATGGTGCGGTCGATGTTGACCCCCATCAGGGACGACGTCTCAGCGTCTTGGGAGACGGCCCGGATACCCCGGCCCAGGCGAGTGGCTCGCACGATGCGATCGGCCACGACGAGCATCACGATGGCGGCGACAATGCTTACGACGGCAAGCGTGTGGATCGGGGTGCCGAAAAGAGTGAACATCACCTTGCCCGGCTCGAAAACCTGTCCCGGGAAGATATTCACGCCGTAGCCAAACTCCTTGCCGGCGAACGTCTGCAGAAAGTAGGAAGCGCCGATGGCGCTGATCAAAAAGGCCAGCTTCGGCGCGTGCCGTCGTCGCAGTGGTCGGTAGGCGACCTGTTCGACACCCGTCGCGACGAGAGCGCTCACGAGACCGCCGATAGCGATGCCGGCGAGGATGAGCCCCACCGAGCCCCAGCCGGTCCCGACCCGAGTGCCGAGAATTGCGCGGGTGAGAAAGACGCCAGCGAAACCGCCACACATGAAAACCTCGCCGTGAGCGAAGTTGATGAGTCCGAGCACACCGTAGACGAGCGTGTAGCCGACCGCGATCATCGCGTAGACGGCGCCGTTCTGGAGGCCTACCGCAAAGTACGTCCAGAACGCCTTATGAATCTGATCAAATCCGCTGAGCCAGAAGTGCTCGAATCCCATGTTGCGTCGTCCTTGGGGTTCTAAAAAGTCACTGGGGCCGGGGTCACACCCCGGCCCCAGTGACGTCCTTCATCAATGGCTGAAACTATCAGCCCTCGTTGACGAGGAACGTGATTGTTCCGTTCTCCACTTCTGAGATGGCCGACGTACCGGTGTCGTTCTTGAGGTCACCGTCGCCCGCGAACGAGATCGTTCCGGTGATGCCCTTGAAATTCACCTTGTGCAGATTCGCCACTACTTCCTTGCGCAGCGTCGTGGTCACCTTCTTTGGCGTGTTCGTCTTCACGAGGGCGGCGATGATCGCGTTGGTCGCGTCGTAGGCCTGAGCGGCGTACTCGGCGACAGACGCCTTGATCTTCGTCAGCTTGAAGTACTCGGAAGCGAGCTTGCCGGTCAAGAAGTTGACCTTGCCGGCAGCGCCTTCAGACAAGAAGACGCCGTTGGCCGCTGAAGCGGGTGACGTTGACGTGACCAGCGAGGGGCTGTTCGAGCCGTCACCGGACATGATCACGTGCGTGGTCGATGTGTAACCGGCACCCGACAACGCACTCAGCAACAGGCCGAAGTCGGGCGAGTAACCACCGTAGAAGATGGCGCCCGGGTCGCTCGTGGCAATGGCTGTTGCCGCCGGCCCGTACTCCGTCGTCGTTCCACCACCACCGGTGTTGACGTTCGGGATCTGCTCTGTAGTGACCGTCGCGCCGAGAGTCTTCGCGTCAGCCGCGACAACCGTGGCGAGTCCGTCTCCGTAGAACGAGGCGTCCGAGATGACGAGGAGGTTCTTCACGCCCTTTACCGTCACGAGGTAGTCGGCGTCCGCCTTGCCCTGAACCGAGTCGTCCGCGATCGTGCGCATGAAGTTGCTTGCGGAACCCGACGCGAGGGCGACGGCGGTCGCCGACGCACTCACCTCAGCGACGTGCGCCTTCGAGTAGTACGGGGCAGCAGCCTCAGAAGCACCGGAGAAGGCCGGACCAACGACCGCAACCAGGTTCTTGGTGCCGACGGCCTTTTGAGCAGCCGCGGGCGACAGGGACGAGGAGCCCTGGTCGTCGAACTTCTCAGGCTTCAGCGTGAACTTGTACTTTCCACTGGCGTTTGCCGCGTTGATCGCCAGCTGCACGCCGCCGTAGATGTAGTCGCCGTAGTTGGCGTCAGAGCCCGAGAACGGTCCCTCCACACCAATGGTGTACGACGCCTTGGCTGAAGCGGCCGCACTGGTCGACGCCATGCCGGCCAGTGGGATTCCCACCGCCACCAGAGCACCAGCAGCGGTGACCACTACGGCCTTATTTAAACGAAGCTTCATCTGCTACGTCCTTCCTGATTTGTTGTGACTATGCAACTTCCCATCACCGAGTTCTCTGGCGCGTCACCTAAGCGACACGTAAGAAACTGATCGAAGATGTCTAAGCCGATCTGGCCTTTGCAGAACGATAGCAGTATCGAAATGCGCGAAAAGGTGCGCCCCCACTGAAAACACGGTAGCCATGGTTCGAAACAATCTGCGAACAGATGTTTGAGTCGAGCCCCGCGTTGGTGTAGCCTACGAACAACTGTTCGATACCAGGAGGACGTCATGGCAGAGGTCTTGACACCGATGCGCCGCCAGATTTTGGAGTTCATCGCGGCGTGCCAACGTGAGCGCGGCTTCCCCCCGACGATCCGCGAAATTGGTGAACAAGTTGGACTGTCGTCGTCGGCGACGGTCGCCAACCACATCACCGTGTTGAAGAACGCCGGGTACATCGAGAAGAATCCTCAGCAGCCGCGCACGCTCACGATCCGGCTCGACGCAGCGAACCCCATGCCCGAACAGCACATCCGTCACATCCCGTTCGTCGGCGACGTCGCCGCCGGTACCGGCGTACTCGCGAGCGAGACCGCGCACGACCTGATGTCCATACCCGAACAGTTCGCGGGTCGCGGCGACAGCTTCGTCCTGCGAGTGCGCGGCGACTCGATGGTAAACGCGGGCATTCTCTCTGGCGACTACGTCGTGGTCCAACGCCAGAACACGTTCCACGCGGGCGACATCGTCGTCGCGGGCATACCTGGTGACGAGGCCACCGTGAAGCGCTACTTCCCTCAAGGTTCGAGGGTCGTCCTACAACCCGAGAACGTCACGATGGCGCCGATGGAGTTCAGCGCTCGCGACGTCGCGCTCTACGGGAAAGTCATCTCGGTCCTACGCCACTACTAAAGGCGCGAAAGACCGCCTTCTTTAGGCCAGCCACGCCCTGAGCACCGCCTCGAAGTCGCGCAGCTCGTCAAGCGTGACGTACTCATCGCTTCGGTGAGCGAGAAGCGGGTCGCCGGCGCCGAAATTCGTCGCGGGCACGCCGAACTCTTGGAACGTCGCCACGTCGGTCCAGCCAGCCTTGCCTCTAGCGGGCATTCCCGTCAGGCGCACCAGATCGTTGAGGCGGTCGTTTGAGAGCGACGGCGCGGCGCTTGGGGACCAGTCCGCCAGCGTCAGTTGGTCGTCGTTGTCGAGAGCCGGTCCGAGGTAGTCGCGCAACCAATCGAAGGCTTGGTCTTTCGATCGATCCGGGGCAAATCGGTGGTTGATCGTGAGCGTCGCGAGGTCAGGTACGACGTTCGCGGCGACTCCCCCATCGACTCCGACTGCCTGGAGCTGCTCGGTGTAGATGACGCCGTCGATGTCAACGGACCTTGGCTCGTAGGCGGCGACCCTCTCGATGAGCGGCGCGAGCCGGTGAATGGCGTTTCGCCCGGTGAAGGGCCGCGCCGCGTGAGCACGGCGACCGGCGAGCTCGACGAGCACGCGCAAGGTACCCTGACAGCCCGCTTCGACGACCCCGCCGGTCGGCTCGGCCAACAGCGCAACGTCGGCCGTAAGAAGGTCGGGTCGGAGCTCGGCGATCTCCAGCAGTCCCGACTCGACGCGGGTAATCTCTTCGCGCGCGTAGAACACCCACGTCACCTCGATCGGTCGCGACGCGCCCTCGAGGGCCAGGGCGAGCATCACCGCGAGCGAGCCCTTCATGTCGCACGCACCGACCCCGCGCAATTCGCTTCCTACGATCGCGGCCGCGCTCGCGTCACCGGGCACGGTGTCGAGGTGGCCAGCGACCAGCACGCGGGTGGCGTGGTGCCCACCCGTGCGCGCCACGACGTTGTCGCCGACCCGCTCTACCGTCAGGTACGCCGCGTCGCGAAGCTTTGATTCGACGAACGAGGCCAGCGCCGCCTCGTGACCGCTCACCGAGCCAATCGCGACCAGCGCCAGCGCCTCGTCGAGTCGGCTCACGTCACGACGCCGTGGTCGCGCAACACGTTATTCAGTGCGACCTTGTCGTGGCGCTCACCTTCGCTCAACCGCTTGATGATTAGGACGCAGGGCAGGAAGAACTCGCCGCCGGGATAGGCACGTCGACGCGACGCCGACACCGCCACGCAGTAGTCGGGCACGTACCCTCTCGACAGCTCCTCCCCGCTTTCGGCGTCGATCACCGGGATCGAAGGATTCAGGATCGTGCCCGCCCCGAGCACGGCACCGCGGCCGACGCGCGCACCCTCGACGATCATGCAGCGACTGCCGATGAAGGCGTCGTCTTCGACGACCACCGGCACCGCGTTGGTCGGCTCCAATACGCCGCCGATACCGACCCCGCCCGAAAGGTGCACGTTGGCGCCAATCTGGGCGCAACTGCCAACCGTCGCCCACGTATCGACCATGGTGCCCGCACCGACCCACGCGCCCACGTTCACAAAGCTCGGCATCAAGATCACGCCCGGCGCCAAGTAGCTACCCCGCCGCGCGATGGCGCCGGGCACGGCTCGCACGCCGCGCCGTGCGAAATCGTGCTTGAGCTCCAGGCGGTCGTTGTACTCGAAGGGTCCAACTTCGACGTGCTCGAGCCCTCGGAGACGAAAGAGGAGGAGCACGGCCTGGCGCACCCACTCGTGAACCTCGATGGAGCCATCGTCATTGACCTCGGCGACCCGCAACTGCCCGTCGTCGAGTTTCGCGATCACGAGCTCGACGTCGCGGCGAGCCTCGAGGTTCGCGGGCGACATCTCGGCGAGTTGGTCAAACCACCGAGCGACGCGCGTCTCGAGATCACTCACCGGTCAATCGTACCGTTGGGCCTCACTCGCCTCGAGCCGAGCGGCGGCGAGTGCGAGGCGCTCGTCGGGTTGGACGACGGCCAGTCGCACGAACGCCGACGCGTCGGCACCGTAGAACTCACCGGGAGAGACGACGAGCCCGGCGCGGCGAGCGAGCTCGGCGGCGAGCTCCCATCCGCCGGTTCCCTCCCTCGAGCACCAGAGGTAGAACGCGCCCTCCGGCATCGGCGCCGTGACACCGACGCGCGAGAGTGCCTTGCTCATCAGATCGAGCCGCCGGTGGTAGCGAACGCGCTGCACCTCGACGTGCGCGTCGTCGTCAAAGGCGACGGCGACCGCCGCCTGCACCGGGCCGGGCACCATCGCCCCGGCGTGCTGACGCACGAGACGTAGGTACGCGACGGTGGCCGGGTCCCCGGCGTAGAAGCCGGCTCGAAGTCCGGCGAGGTTTGAGCGCTTGGAGATCGAGTGCAGCGCGAGCACCCCGTCGGCCCCGTGCTCGAGAATCGTCCTCGGCCGGTCGGCCCAGGTGAACTCGGCGTAGCACTCGTCGCTTACAACCAGCACCCCGTTCGCCCGTCCCCACACCGCGACGGCGCCAAGGTCGTCGAGCCGGCCCGTCGGATTCGATGGCGAGTTCGTCCACAGCGCGAGGGCGCGACCGGCGTCACGTCGATCAATCGAGTCGAGATCGAGCCGACCGCCGGCGATCGAGACGGGCACCGGGCGAAGACCCGCCAGCGTGGCTCCCACCGCGTACGTCGGATAGCTGATCGCGGGAAAGAGCACCGTGTCTCGCTCGGGCGTGCGCCGATGAAGGTAGCCCGCGACGGACGCGACGAACTCCTTGGTGCCCACGCAGGCCGCGACGTCCTCGGGTGAGACGTCGACATCAAAGCGTCGTCCCAGCCAGTTCGCCGCGGCCGTGCGGTACTCGAGCGAGCCGGCTGACGCCGGGTAGCCCCGCGCGCCCGACGCCCGAGCCAGCTCATCGATCACGAACGACGGTGGCGGATCGACGGGCGTGCCCACCGAACAGTCGATGGGACCGCCCTCGAAGTGGGCGCTGAGTTTCTTGACGTCGTTGAGACGCTCGTAGGGGTAGTTCGGCGGAGTGAAGCTCACGCCGAGACGCGCCACTGGCTGAAGCGCGCGGCGCCCACCGGGTCGAGTATCACGTGCACGAGGACGCCGTCATCGCCGACCGACGTGTCAAGGACCTCGCCCTCACGATGCGCCGCGGCGAGGAGATCCCCACGATCAAACGGCAGGCGCAAGGTGAGCGTCCGGTCGCGCGTGCGAAGTCGCTCGCCGACGGCCGTCACGACCGCGTCGAGGTTCGCGCCCGTCGTCGCCGACACCCAAACGCTGCCGTCGTAGATCTTGGTGAGGTCTCTCGCGCGCGAACCGGGCAGGTCCGCCTTGTTGAACACGAGCAACTCGGGAACGTGATCCGCGCCGATCTCCACGAGCACGTCGCGCACCGCGGCGATCTGCTCCTCGGCGACGTCACTCGAGCCGTCGACAACGTGAACCAAGAGATCAGCCAGTTGGACTGATTTCAACGTGCTCGTGAACGCCTCGACGAGTTCGTGCGGCAGGTTCGAGATGAACCCGACGGTGTCGGTGAAGAGAACGGTCTCGCCGCCGGGCAACTGGCGCTGGCGGGTGCGTGGATCGAGCGTGACGAACAGCCGATTCTCGACGTCGACCCCGGCGTCGGTGAGTGCGTTCAGCATCGAGGACTTGCCCGCGTTCGTGTAGCCGACCAGCGTCACCTCGCGATGGCGACCCCGGTCGCGTCCCTGGCGTTGGACGAGACGCGTGCGGTCGATCTCCTTCAGCTCCGCACGAATGCGATGGATGCGCTGAACGAGTCGGCGGCGGTCGACCTCGAGCTGGGTCTCGCCGGGACCGCGAGTCCCAATGCCACCCGCCTGCTGGGAGAGTGATCCCCCCGCGCGGCGAAGTCGTGGCAGACGGTACTCGAGTAAGGCGAGCTCGACCTGGGCCTTGCCTTCTGGCGTCCGCGCGTTCTGGGCGAAGATGTCAAGGATGACGGCGGTCCTGTCGATTGCCGTGCGGCCGAGGATCTTCTCAAGATTGCGTTGCTGCGCCGGCGAGAGGTTGTCCTCGAAGACGACGGTGTCGGCGTCGAGGGACGTGGCGATCTCGCGTAGCTCGCGCACCTTGCCCGAGCCGATGAAGGTCGCCGGGTCGGGGCGGTCACGGCGCTGAACGACCCGAGCGACTACGTCGGCGCCCGCGGTGTCGACGAGGAGTGCGAGCTCGTTCAGTTGTTGGTCGAGTTCACTCTCGGTCACGCCGGGAAACAGCACCCCGACGAGAACGATCTTCTCTCGAAACGTCCGCTCGATGAGGGTACTCGGACGATACGTCAAGCTTCGAGCCACTCCACGTTCGCTACGAACTGCACCGGACCGCTCAAGGTGGCTTGCGCACCGTCAAGGTCGACGCGCAGCGTTCCCCCCGGACTCTCGACCGTCGTCGAGTCGGCACCGTAACCCTCGCGACGAGCGAGCGCGGCCACGGCGCAGGCGCCGGTTCCGCAGGCTCGCGTCCAACCGACGCCGCGCTCGATGACCCGGACGCGCAACCTCCCTGGCCCGTCGACGGTCAGGAACTCGACGTTCGCCCCGCCGACCTGCGCGGAGAGCTTTGCCGCCATCTCTTCGCGTTGCGCGTCACTCCAGTGGGGGTTGTCAGTGACGACCACGTGGGGATTACCGACGTGCGCTAGGCCGAGCGCGCCGTCGGGGGCGTCGGCGAAGGTGACCTCACCCATTGAGACGCTGCCGTTGCCCGACCCGTTCTCCATCGTCAGTCGTACCGTCTTCGGGCCCGCGGCCGTTGCCACTTCGAGCTCGTCCCACGTCGCTCGAGTGGCGCGGCGCACCGCCGCGGCGAGACAGCGAGCCCCGTTGCCGGACATCTCGGCCGGCGAACCGTCGGCGTTGAAGATCGTCATGGCGACGCCGGCCCCCACGCTCGCGACGAGGAGCCCGTCCGCACCGACGCCGGTCGCTCGATCACAGACGGCGCGAACCCGCTCCGGTGTCCACCAGAGGTCGCTGCCCTGTTCCTGGACGTCGACGAGGAAGTCGTTCCCGGCCCCGTGCCACTTCTGGAGTACGCGCAACGTCACTGGTTCAGTCTCGCACGTAGTTATTGGCGCTACGCAGCGCCTCACGTAGTCGTCGCGACGCCGCCGCCACGTCGCCGTACCACTCGACGCGCGGATCGCGACGGAACCACGAGCGTTGGCGACGCACGAGTCGGCGGCTCTGGATGATCGCGCCCTCGACGCAGCGCTCAAGGGCGACTCCCTCTTCGAGGTGGCGCAGCAGCTCCTTGTACCCGACCGCTTGGCGGGCGCTCCGGCTCAGTCCTCCCGGGGCGCTCGCCAGTCGCTCCACCTCCTCGAGCAGACCCTGATCCATCCAGCGGCGAAAGCGCCGCTCGACGCGCTCGTCGAGGATGTCGAGGTCGACCTCGAGTCCAACCTGCACGACCCGTATCGGGCCGTAGGAACGAAGACCCTCGCCGTACGACGAAAACGGGCGACCGGATCCGATGGTCACCTCGAGTGCGCGCACGACGCGGCGAGCGTTCGTCGCTTCGATCCGGCCCGCCCCGACGGCGTCGAGTCTCGCCAGTTCGTCGTAGAGCCCGGGGAGGTCACTCGACGCGCGCGTCTCGAGCGCCGCGCGCACGTCGGGGTAGCGGGCGGGGATCTCGAGGTCATCGAGAACGGCGCGCACGTAGAGCCCGGTGCCACCAACGTAGAGCGCGCCGTGCCCCTTCGCTTCGACGTCCGCCTCGATGATTCGCGCGGCGCGTTGCATTTCGGCGACGGTGAACTCCTCGTCGGCGTCGACGAGGTCGATGAGGTGGTAGCGGACCTCCGCGCGCTCGTAGGAAGAGGGCTTTGCGGTCGCGAGGTCCATCCCGCGGTACACGGCCATGGCGTCGAGACTGAGGATCTCCACTCGACCGTCGGCGTCGAGAGCGACCTCGTGGGCCAACGCGGACTTGCCCGAGGCGGTCGGCCCGACGAGGGCGACCGAGCCCGCTCACGAGGAGAGCAGCGCCACGCGAGTCTTGTGTCGGGGCGCCCGCAGCACCTCGCGCAACTCACCGATCAAGTAGTACGGCGCGCCGTAGGTGACCTCCACGCTCGCGAGCGAACCGGGACGCAGGCCCTCGTCGCCGCGAGCGAAATGGATCAGCTTGCCCTGGCGCGTGCGACCGGAGAGCATCGTGTCGTCACGACGCGAGGGGCCCTCGACGAGCACCTCTTCTCGTCGTCCGACGCGAGCGCGGTGTCGGCGCAAGGCCGAGCGATCGGTCACTTCCTTCAAGCGCTCGAAGCGGGCCCGAATGACGTCGTTTGGAATGAAGTCCTCGACGAGGTCGGCGGCGCGCGTCCCCTCGCGCGGGGAGAAGATGAAGGTGTAGGCGAGGTCGAACTGACACGCCGCGACGACCTCGAGGGTCTCGTCGAACTCCGCGTCGCTCTCACCGGGAAAGCCGACGATGAGGTCGGTCGTCACCGCGAGGTCAGGAATCGCTTCTCGCGCGGCGGCGAGTTTCTCGAGGTAGCGCTCGACGCCGTAGCCACGGCGCATCGCCCGCAGCACGCGATTCGAACCCGACTGCAGCGGCAGGTGCAGCTGGTTGCAGACCGTCGCCGTCTCGGCCATGGCGGCGATGGTCTCGGGGCGTAGGTCCTTCGGGTGGGGACTCGTGAACCGGATCCGTTCGAGTCCCGCCACGGTGCCGAGGGTCCGCAACAGTTCGGCGAAGAGCGGCCGGCGCCGGGTGATGTCACGCCCGTAGGAGTTGACGTTCTGGCCGAGGAGTGTCACCTCGGTGACCCCGGCGCGCGCGAGCATGGTGGCCTCGTCGACCAGATCCTCGAACGGTCGGCTGATCTCGCCGCCGCGCACACTCGGCACGATGCAGTAGGCGCACGTATTGTCGCAACCTGTCTGGATGGTCATCCACGCGGCGAAGGGCAGCTCGCGCACGGCGTAGAGAGCGGGGGCCATGTCGCGGTTGGTCACCGGATCAGGCGCGTCGAGTACCTCGACGAGCGGGCCCTCAACGCGCGAACGGCGTAACAGGGATGGCGCCGAAGCCAGATTGTGGGTGCCAAAGACGACGTCCACCCAGTTCGCGCGCTCGAGAATCGTGCCGCGATCCTTCTGGGCCATGCAGCCGCCAACCGCGATCTGCAGCGAGGGACGTGACTGCTTCAACGCCTTCAGCTGACCGAGCGCGCTATAGAGCTTGAGGTCGGCGTTCTCGCGAATCGTGCAGGTGTTGAGCACGATGACGTCAGCGACGTCGTCGCTCACGGCAGGCACCATGCCGTCGGCGACCAAGAGTCCCGCCAGGCGCTCGGAGTCGTGCTCGTTCATCTGGCAGCCAAAGGTGCGAATGGCGAACGAGGGGGTCTTTGGCACCTCCAAAGCCTACTGAGCGAGTTCGCTCTCGCCCACGCTCGAGTCGTAGGTGACGCCCGCTCCCGCGAGCACGACGCAGGCGAGCCCGACGAGGTCCCAACCACGGATCGCCTGATGCAGGAGAAGCCAACCGACGACGAACGCGACCGCCGGGTCGATCGCCATCAAGACGCCCGCGATCGAGGGCTTGAGCCGCCGCAGTCCTTGGAGCTCGGCGCCAAAACCAATCACGATCGCGACGAGCGCAACGACGACGAGTCGCCCGAGATCACTCGGGTGATCGAACAGACGCGCGCCCGAGGAGACGGAAAGCGGCAAGGTGACGATTGCCGCGACGGACATCGACACGGCGAGCCCCTGCAGTCCCTTCGTCGTCCCGGCGACGCGGTGCGACGCGAAGATGTACGACGACCACCCGAGGGCCGCACCCCCCGCAAAGAGCGCACCGGTGAGGTTGAGGCCGTTGCCCGGACGGGTCAGCGCCACGACGCCCAGCCCCGCGAGCACCACGAGGGCGAGGTGGCGCGGGCTTCGCCGACCGAGCGCCGCGACGCAGAAGGGTCCGAGGAACTCGATCGCGACGGCGCTACCGAGGGGGATTCGCTCTATCGCCTGGTAGAAGCACTGGTTCATGAAGGCGGTCGCCAGGCCCAGTGCAAGAGCGCCGAGCCACTGGCGGCGGGTCCAGTGGCGCACCTTCGGTCGCGTGAGTACGACGAGAGCAACCGCGCCGAAGAGGAACCGCCAGGCGCTCGTGGCGGCCGGTCCGATGAGCGGGAAGACGCGAATGACGATCGCCGCGGTCCACTGAATCGACGTCGCGCCGATCAACAAGAAGCCGGCGCCACTCAGAGTGCGACCGCTAAGCCCGAACTCCCGATCGCTCAACGCCTCACCAACCCGGTGCGGTCCGCGTCGAGGACGTGAACCTCACCGGGCAGTGACGAGGCGTGGAGGAACTCCTTGGCGGCGGTCGCGACGACCTCTGCCGTTTCGTTGGTGACGAGACCGAGCATGGTCGAGCCGGCGCCCGACCAGCACGAGGCGGCGGCGCCGCTTTCGCGCAACACGTTGAGCAGCGGCGCCGCGAAAGGGAGAAGCTCGTTGCGGTAGGGCTGGTGCAGGAAGTCGTCCATCGACGAGGACACGAACTCGTGGTGGTTGGCCAGACCAGCGATCAGGAGACCCATCGCGTTGAGATTTCGGACGACGTCCTCGAGCGGCACCACCGTCGGCAAACCTCGGCGCGCGTCGGCCGTCGAAAGCTCCTCGTCGGGCACCACGGCGACGAAGCGCCACGAGTCGTCGAGGGGCAGCTGACGCGCGACGACGCCGTTCGCCTCGCTCACGCTCGCCACGACCAACCCGCCAAGGGCGGCCGCCGCGGCGTTCTCGGCGTGACCATCAAGACGTGCCGCGATGCCGAGCGGATCGGCGGCGTTCGCCGCTGCGGCGGCCGCCACGGCGAGCGCCGCCGAGGACCCGAGCCCCCGCGAGATCGGGATCGACGAGGTAACGCGCATGGCGAAGTTCGTATGCCCGAGCACGTTCTCGGCGACGCGCACCCCGAGGTGGCGTTCGTCGTCGAAGCGGCCCGCCCCGCAACCGTCGCTCACGATGCTCAGGCGCTCGGCCGGTTCCAGCGTCACGTCCACGTACAGCGACAGCGCCACCGCGAGCGTGTCGAAGCCCGGTCCCAAGTTGGCCGAACTGGCGGGAGCCCGCGCGAACATTACGTCAGCGTAGGCGCTGCCAAAGCGTCGGCGGTGAGAGATCACCCAGCGCGCGCAGTGCGAACGTGCGCCGCTGTGCACCACCGACCTCGAGTTGACCGACGATCTCGCCGCGATGGATTGAGGTGCGAAACGCGCGTGCGTAAATCGTGACGGGGAGCGCACCGCGCGGCGACCACCACCACACCTCGTGCTGGGTCGTCACGCCGAATCCGACGTGGCGTCCCTCCCAGGCGAGCACGCCGATGGCGCGGTCCTTCGCGAAGACGTGATGGGCCCGATTGGCCAGGGCCGACTGCGCCAGCGCCAGGGCCGCGTCGCCCGCGGGTGTCAAGAGGTTGCCGCCCTGCTGGCCGAGCACGACCGCGTAGAGCACGTGCGTCTTCGCGCCGTCGACAAAGGTCATCGCCATGACGTCACACCCGCCGGCTTTCACGGTCCGCCCGGACTTCACGCCGATGACGTTGTCCTCACCCACGAAGGGCGTGAACGAGTTGACGACGCCCACCACGGGAAGCGTGACACTCGACTGGTTCACGATGGAACGTACGAGGGGTGAGCGCATGAGCAGCGCCGCGAGCTTCGCCTGGTCGAGGGCGGTCGAGACCGACAACGGCGAAAAGCCCGTGACGTCGGCGTAGTTCGTGTCCGCGAGACCCAGGCGCTCCGCGGTCAGGTTCATCGCCGCGATGAAGTTGGCGCTCGTCCCTTCGACCATATCCGCGAGCATCACGGCGTAGTTGCCCGCCGAGTACACCAACACGCCGTTCAAGAGGTCGAGCTCGCAGAGCTGCTCGCCCTCGTCGACGAGCAGACTCGATTCGCCAATCTCGGACATCTCGTGATAGAGATCGACGTCTTCGCTATTGACGGTGACGCACGGTCCGCTCTCACCGAGGGCGAGAGGCAGCTCCTTCAGCGTCACGTAGGCCGTCATCATCTTCGTGAGGCTCGCGATGGGTGTCACGTTGTTGTGGTGGGACTCGAGCACCCCGAGCGACGGGATGTCGAGGGCGGCGGAACCGACACTCGGCCAGGCGAGCGGCGTCGGCGCCGTCGCCGGGGTCACGGCAGCGGAGGTGAAGACGACCTTCGACGGACGATGCAGCAGCGGCACCTGCATGCCGATGATCGCCGCCGCGGCAACGACGAAGCCCAGCAACATCGCCGTCGCGCGGGTGACGAGACCGCGCCGGGCCGGGTGGCGTGAGGGGACTGAACGTGACAAGTGATTAGAGCGAGGTCTGTTGGTCGTACTCTTCGGGCGTCTTTAGGACCTTGCGCGCCTTCGAGCCGTCGCCTGGAGCGACCACCCCTTCTTCTTCGAGTTGGTCCATGATACGCCCGGCCCTCGCGAAGCCCACGCGGAGCTTGCGCTGGAGCATCGAGGTCGATCCGGACTGGGTGCGCAGCACGAGGTCGCGCGCCTGGCGCAAGATCTCGTCGTCGTCACCGGCGTCGCCGCCCGAGCCGTTCGACCGATGAGCGGGAACGTCGAGGGCGACGATGGTCTCGGTACGGCCCCCCTGGGCGCGCCACGCGCTGACGACGCGTCGTATCTCCTCCTCCGAGACCCAGGGCGACTGGATCCGGCGGGCAATGTTGCTCGAGGCCGTGACGAGGAGCATGTCGCCCTTGCCAATGAGTCGCTCCGCGCCGGCCTGGTCCAAGATGACGCGGCTGTCGGCGAGTGAGGAGACCGCGAACGCCATTCGACTTGGAATGTTGGCCTTGATGACGCCGGTGATCACGTCGACGCTCGGGCGCTGGGTGGCGAGCACGAGGTGAATGCCAACGGCTCGGGCCATCTGGGCGATGCGGACGACCGACTCCTCGACGTCGCGCGCCGCCACCATCATGAGATCGTTCAACTCGTCGACGACGATCACGATGTAGGGCAGCTCCTCGGGACCGGGTGGCGCCTCGACGTCGGACTCGAGTCCGCTCGAGCGTTCGATGGCGTCGGCGACCGCTTCGCGTGAGGTGATCCCGGGCACCAGTTCGCCGCGGGCGACCATCTCCTGGTAGCCCGTGATGTCGCGCGCGCCGCTCTCGGCGAGGACGTCGTAGCGTCGCTCCATCTCCTTCACGGCCCAGTGCAGCGCGCCGGCCGCCTTCTTCGGGTCGACGACGACCGGCGAGAGGAGGTGGGGCAGGTCGTTGTAGTGGCTCATCTCGACGCGCTTGGGATCAATCAGCAGCAGTCGGAGCTGATCGGGGGTGACTCGCATCACGAGGGCCGTGATGATCGAGTTGATGGCCGAGCTCTTGCCAGCGCCGGTGGCGCCGGAGATGAGGACGTGGGGCATGTCGCCGAGGTTGACGATGATCGACTTTCCGGCGATGTCTCGCCCGACGGGCACGTCGAGTGGATGGGTGGCCGACGCCACCTCCTCAGAAGCCAGCAGGTCACCAAGCGCGACCAAGGACCGCTGCCGGTTGGGCACCTCGACGCCGATCGCGGAGCGTCCGGGAATGGGCGCGAGGATTCGGACGTCGGGCGTCGCCATGGCGTAGGCGATGTCGCGGTTGAGCGACGTCACTCTTGAGACCTTGACGCCGGCGCCCAGCTCCAACTCGAAGCGGGTAACCGTGGGGCCGACGGTGTAGCCGACCAGGGTGGTCTCCACCCCGTGGGCGGCCAGCGCGTCCACCAGCTCCTCGCCCGCGGCATCGGTGAGCGCGCGATCGAGTCGCTGGTCACGCGTGCGCTGGAGCAGCGAGAGCGGCGGCAACTCCCAGTCACTCGGGACCGCGACGTACCGTCGACGACGCGCACGGACGCCCGTTTCCTCTTCGTCGTCTTCTTCTTCCTCTTCTTCCTCCTCGTCCTCTTCCTCTCCCTCCTCGTCCTCGACGTACTCGTCGTCGTCGCCGTACTCGTCGTAGACGAAGTCCTCGGTCTCGAACTCCTCGGCCGGTCGGGTCCCCTTGGCGCTCGCGGCCGCCGCCTCGCCCTCCTCCGACTCTCGAAGCGGCCGACTCATCCACCATCTCGACAGCACCCGGCCGACGACACGGAAGAACGCCGCGACGCCCTCGATCAACGCGCGCAGGCCGACGCCCGTTGTCACCATGAGCGCGACGACGAGCACCGCCAAGAACACGACGATCGCCCCGGCGTCGCCGATCCCGCTCGCCAGTCCTCCGCCGACGCCGACGCCCAGCCAACCGCCGTCGCGCCCGAGGATCTTGGTCGTCGCGTGCACGCCCGGTCGCCCGCCGGCGACGTCCGCGACGCCGCTGATGGCGATCAGGCCGAGGACGACACCCCAGCCCACGCGGGCCCGATCGAATTCGATCTTGCCCCAGATCATCGCAGCGCCGAGACCGAGCAGGATGATCGCGAGGGCGAATCGCCCGACGCCAAAAAGGTCCGAGAGTCCGCGCAGGATCCCTCGACCAACCGGGCCGAGAGCCCCGACTTCGGACAGCGCGACGAATAGACCGACGACGACGAGCCCCACGATCGCGAGGTCGCGTTCGTGCCGCCGCCACACGCTGGACTCCCCAGAGCCGCTCTCGCCGCGCGAGCGCCGTGCCGCCTTTTTTACCGGCTTCTTTCGACGCCGAGCCGTTGCCACAACCATCTAACTTACTAATGACACCTTGCCAACTCGGACCAATCGCCGAAAGACCAGTACGCGTTCGCCCATGGAATCGCCGTCTTCGTGGCTCCTAGGCTGTCCACGTGCCGAACGAGCCCGACGCCACGTCGGTCCAACTCGCCGAGCGCCTCGGCGCCGTCGCGCGACTTTGCGAGGTCGTTGCCACGACGCAGCTCGCGACGTCGGTCATCGAGGTCGTCCTTCGTGGCGACGCCACGTCACTCGTGGGTCCGCCGGGCAGCGACGTCATGATTCGATTCGACGACGCCCAGGGCCGCCCGGTCCGTCGCCGCTACAGCGTGCGCGCCATCGACGCCGAGCGCGACACGTTCTCGCTCTGGCTCACGGTTGAGCACGAAGGTCCCGGGAGCAACTGGGTGCGTCGTGCGAGGCCAGGCGACGAAGTTGACGTCGTCGGTCCTCGCGGCAAGATTCCCCTCGACGCGCTCGCCGACTGGCACCTATTCGTCGGCGACGCCAGCGGCTTCGCCGCCTTCTACCGCATGGCGGAGAGCATCACCGTGCCCGGAACGGCGACCTTCGTCGTCGAGATCGACGCGCCCGACGACGCCCTCGTCGCGCCCTTCGACGAGGGACTCAGCGTGAAGGGCGTCTTCATCGAGCGCGAGGGGCGATCGACGAGCAACGCCGCGGGTCTCTTGCGCGGTCTCGCGGACGTCGAACTCGGCGACGGCCCCGGTCACGCCTACCTCTTTGGCGAGTTCCACGTGATGCGCGTCATCCAGAGTGCGCTCCTCGACCGCGGTCTCGCGCCCGAGCAGATCAGCCACAAGGCCTTCTGGCGCAGTGGTCGCAGCAACGCCGACCACGGCGAGCCCGAGAAGTCCGACCTCTAGACGACGATCACCGCGGGCAAGATCACCGGTTGACGTCGGTACCGCTGTCCGAGCAACCGGCCGGCCGAGCGTTGCACAATCTTTGAGAGTGACTCGGGGTCGAGGTTGCCGTCGGCCAACGCCTCTTGGAGGGCCGAGCGCACCGCCGTCGTCAGGTTGATCAGGAGCTCCGCGTCACTCGCGCCCTCGAACCAGCCCCGCGCGGACACCGAGACGGGCTGGGCGATGGTCTTCTTCGCGCGATCGACGCCCGCCGAGATCAACAGCACGCCGTACTCGGCGAGCATCCGGCGCTCCTCGAGGGGACGCTCGTCTAGGTCGCTCGAGCTGCCGTCGATGTAGTGGAACCCGGCGGGAACCTTGCCGGCGCGACGGATCCCCTTCTCCGTGACGTCGATCTGGTCACCGTCCTCACAGATGAGGACGTGCTTGGAGCTGAGCCCCATGGAGACCGCCAGTTCGGCGTGGTGGAGGAGGTGGCGATACTCCCCGTGAACGGGCACGAAGTTCGCGGGGCGGACAAGTTGCTGAAACGTGCGCAGCTCTCCCTGCCGGGCGTGGCCCGAGGCGTGGACCGGCTCCTGGCTGGAGTCGATCACCTCGGTGGCCTCGCGGTTCAGGTCGTCGATGACCCGTCCGACCGACCACTCGTTGCCCGGGATCGGGTGCGAGCTCAAGATGATCGTGTCGTCGGCGCCCACCTTGAAGTTTCGCGCGTCACCGCGGGAGAGCCGCGTGAGCACCGCCAGGGGTTCGCCCTGGCTGCCGGTGCACACGACGCAGACGCCCCCGGGCGGAAAGCGGCTGATGTTCTCCACGTCAATGAGGTCGGCGGTGTCGATTCGCAGCAGGTGCAACCTCCGCGCGAGCTTCACGTTCGCCTCCATCGAGCGGCCCATGAAGGCGATCTTGCGGCCGGTTTCGTGGGCGACGTTGGCGATCTGTTGAATGCGGTGGATGTGGCTCGCGAAGCAGGCGACCACCATGCGCCGCTCGGGCCGTTCGAGGAACAGCCGGCGCAGCGCCGCGCCAACGCTGCTCTCAGAGGGTGTGAAGCCCGGTTCTTCGGCGTTGGTCGAGTCGGCGAGCAGCAGGGCGACGCCCTCGTCGCCGAGGGCGGCCAGCCGGTTGACGTCGGTGCGACGCCCGTCGATCGGCGTGAGGTCGAGTTTGAAGTCGCCCGAGTGAAGGATGACGCCCACCTTCGTGTGAAAGGCGAGGGCGTGCGCGCTCGGCACCGAGTGGGTGACCGGGATGAACTCGACGTCGAACGGACCGATCTTTCGCCGCTCGCCGTCGGCCACCTCGATGAAGGTGAGGTCGCTCGCGACCTTCGCCTCGGTGAGGCGGTGACGGGCGAAGCCGAGCGTGAGCGCAGAACCGTAGATGGGGACGTTGACGTCCTTCACCAGGTATCGCAGCGAGCCCGTGTGGTCTTCGTGTCCGTGGGTGAGCACGATCGCGTCGACGCGGTCGCGTCGTTCGATCAGCCAGCGAAAGTCCGGCAGGATGAGGTCGACGCCGTACATCGTCGGCTCGGGGAACATCAGACCGGCGTCGACGACGACGAGGCGTCCGTCCTGTTCGATGGCGAGACAGTTCCGTCCGATCTCGCCGAGGCCACCGAGGAAGGTGACCCGTACCTGGTCAGGCACGGGCGCTCTTCAGCGCCGCCAGTATCTCGCCGGCGGCGGCGTCGAGCTCGGGGGCGCTCGGACCGTGGGGCAGGCGACACTCCCCCACGTTGAAGCCGAGGTGGCGCAGGACCGCCTTCGTCGGCATGGGGTTCGGGTAGGCCTCCGTGCTCTCGAAGGCGAAGCTCGGGGCAGCCACTTCGTTCAGACGGCGCGCCTTGCGCCACTTGCCCAGTTGGGCGGCGTGCACGATGCCCGTGACTTCGGGACCGGCCCAGTGGGAAGCGACCGAGACGATCCCGACGGCGCCGACGCCGAGCATCGCGAGCAGCATCGAGTCGTCACCGCTGTAGAGAAAGAACCCATCGCCGAGGACGTACTTCACGTGCGCGGCCGAGGCGACGTCTCCCGAGGCGTCCTTCAGCGCGGTGACGTTCTTGTGGTCGCGGGCGAGTTCGATGGTCGTCGCGGCGGCGATCTTGCGGCCCGTGCGCGAGGGGATGTCGTAGAGCATGACCTCGAGCTCCGTGGCGTCGGCGATCGCCCCGAGGTGCCCGGCGATGCCCCGCTGGTTCGGCCGCGCGTAGGCCGGGGTGGTCGCGAGCACGCCAGCCGCGCCGGTCGCCGCGACCTGTTTCGTGAGGGCGACCGACTGCTGGGTGTTGGCGAAGGTCGAGCCGGCGAGCACGGGAACGGTGACGGCTTCGGCAACCGCAGCGAACAGGTTGAGCTTCTCCTCGTCACTGAGCGAGGACCCTTCACCCGTTGAGCCAGCGACGACCAGTCCCTGGCTGCCTTCGGCGACGAGGAAGGCGGCGAGTTTTGCGGCGACGTCGTACTCGACCGATCCGTCGGACGCAAACGGCGTGATCATGGCGGTAAGGACGCGTCCGAAGCGGGGTTCACTCACGATACGAAGTTACCAGTCGACGCCTCGCGCGAGCGGGGTCAAAGAACCAGTGACGCGATGCCATCGAGGAACGTCGGGGTCTCGTCGATCGCGTTGGCGGCGAGCGCGACGCCGTGGACGAAGCTCTGACGATCGAAGGAATCGTGTCGGATCGTGAGCCCCTCGCCGGCGCTGCCGAAGTGGATCTCCTGGTGCGCCACGAGTCCGGGCAGTCGCACCGAGTGGATCCGCACGCCCGCTGGCCCGTCAGCGCCGCGCGCGCCGTTGATGGTGTGACGCTCGGTCGGGTCCCCGAGCGGTGCCAAGCCCGCGCGCGCCCGCGCGTCGGCGATGGCCGTGGCGGCCGTGATCGAGGTGCCCGAGGGCGCGTCGACCTTGCGATCGTGGTGCAGCTCGATGACCTCGGCGCGCTCGAAGTACGGCGCCGCCATGGCGGCGAACCGCTCGCTCAGCACTGCCCCGATCGAGAAGTTCGTCGCCACGACGACCCCGACGTGCTTCGCCGCCTCGCGCAGGCGCTCGCGCTCTTCGTCACTCAGTCCGGTGGTCCCGACGACGAGCGCGACCGTGTGGGCGACGCACCAGGCGGCCGAGTCCTTGACGCCCGCGGGCGAGGAGAAGTCGATGACGACGTCGACGGCCGTCGCGTCGACCGCCTCGAGTGCCGCCGCGTAGTCAGCGCCGAAGAGCTCTCGGGGCCGGCGCTCGTCGACGAGAAAGGAGACGCGGAACTCGGGTAGGGCGCTCAGTCCCTCGCCGAGGGCCTGGCCCATTCGGCCCGCTCCGCCGACGATGGCCAGTGCCTTCACGAGTGCACCTTATCCGCGAGCCGTCGCCGTCTCGAGACGACGAACGCCGCGAGCGCGCCCAGGAAGAGGACGAGCGAGGCAGCCGAAACGATCACGCTCACCTCGATGTACGGCGCGTGGTAGTGGAAGTCGATGGTCCAGTCGCCTTGGGGCACCTCGACCTTTTGGATCAGTCCCGCCCGACGCACCACGAGAGTTACCGTTCGTCCGGTCGCCGCGTTGACCGCCGTCGCCCGCCAGCCCGGCAGGTACTCCTCGCTGCGTTCGAGGACCGCCGCGTGCGGGAGGCGCACCGTCACCCACGTGTCGCCCCAGGACGAGCTGTGAACGTTGGTGACGGTGCCCTCGGAGGTAGCGGGCAGCCACGCCGGCGCCAGCAGCATCGTTGCCTTGAAGACGGAGAAGCCCTCCTCCGTCGAGGTGAGCCGCCAAGCCGTCGACGAAATGGCGAGTTGGAACACCGTGCTGAGCTGGTAGCTCACCGTGGTGCCGTAGGGCGCCACCACCGTGCTCGCGACGCTGATCGGTGCCGGCGACGTGAGCACGAAGCCCGCGGCGAGCAACGTTCGCGGCAGCGCGAAGACGGCCTTCAGCGGGCTCGCTGCACTTGCCGCGACGACCGCGCCCTCGGGCTGGCCGTGGGCGTTCAGCAACTGCAGCGAGAGTGCGCCACGCGAGAGCGGCGAGCCCGCGTTGGTGAGAATGACCTCGTGGACGTAGAGCAGTCGACCGAAGTAGCGATCGACCGACGTCGCGGGCGCCGGCGAGACGCACGTCGTGGGCGGCGTCGGACTCAGGACCACGTTGGTCGCCAGCTCGCTCGTCGCGATCGCGATGGCGTCCAGACGGAGTTGAGTGAACGTGCCCTGGGCCAGGTGGCACGCGTTCACCATTGCCTGAGGATGCGTGCCGGTTGACTCGTCGTAGATCGTCGAGAGAAGTGAGCCGTAGCCCTGGACGCTCGCGAGGCCCGTGAACACGTTCATGTTGGGCTCGCCGATCGCCCGGAAGTCACCGGTGTGCGAGCCCGCGAGATCGACGAGAGCGAAGCGTCCCTTGACGCCGAGCGCCGCCACCGCGGCCGCGCGCGACGGCTCGCGCGGCCCCGATCCGCCGATCACGCCCGTGGCGGTGAAGGTCAGGAAGACGACGACGTCGGCCACGACGATCGCGACGATCGCCCGGAAGAGCCGAGGCGACGTGCCGAGGGTGAGCACCACGGCGACCGCCGCCAGCGCGATCGCCAGGTGCAAGGCGTTCACCAACGTGAGCTGCGACTCGAGGTAGGCCCTGTCGCTCGAGATACTGACGTGGCGAATGACCCACGGTCCCCAACCGAGCAGCGCCACCGAGAGGGCCACGACCGCGAGCGCGGGTAGCGCGCTCACCCATCGAGCGCCACCGTCGAGTCCCGCGACCCGTGCGGGCGCTTCCTCGCGAGCGCGGGCCCGGTCCTGGAGTTGTTGCAGCCACCACCCGAGCATCACGGCCAGCGCGAGGTCAACGAGGATGATGTTGCGACTCTGCAGACGCGTCGAGCCAAAGAGCGGGATGGCGCGAAAGAGATGGCCCACGGGCGTGAAACTTCCCCAGGCGGCGAAGAGACCGACCACGCCGAGCACCACGTAGAGGACGTAGTCGCGCTCGGCGCCGCGCCAGCCCTTCCACGTGAGGCGCGTGAGGAACGCGGCGCCCGCCATCAGGGCAACGACGCCCGCGTAGCCGGTGACCTCGGCGAGGTTGTAGTTGGCGAAGAATCCCGGCTGGCCGAAGGCGCCGTTGCCGCCGAAGAGGTCGGGCGTCAAGAGCAGGTTGCTCCATCGCACGGCGAGCGAGCCGGCACCAAAGAAGCCGTAGGAGACCTGCGAGCGCTGGGAGAACGTAATGAACGACCAGCCCGGCAGCATCTGCACGAGTCCGAGGCCGAGGCCGAACACGAAGCCGACGAGCAACGTCGACGCGTAGATGGCGCGCCCGCGCCACGTCGTGAGCCAGTACGACGACCGTAGGAGCAAGACACCGGGCACGACGACGATGGTCAACAGCTCGACGTCGGAGATGGCCCGGGGTTCGCCAGAGAGAAAAGTGAGCCCCCAGAGCGCGGCGACGGCAAGTACCCACGGCGCGGCCGCGAGCAGCAGTACCCGCGCTGAAGCACTCCGTTCGAGACCGCGCAGGCGTCGCGACAGGGCGATCATGATGAGGACCGCCCAGGGCAGGAAGGAGTAGCCCTGGATCACCCCGAGGTGGATCATCTGGCCGATCATGGCGCCGGTGTAGGCGTAACTGACCCCGGCGACGAAGGCGGGCCAGGTTTGAAGTCCGTGCCAGCGCAGCAGCGCGAAGAGACCGACGCCCGCCGTCACGTACACCGCGATCAGGTTGATGACCCACGCCGCGATGGCGGGCACAAAGGCGAAGATGACCGTGAGCGGATAGAGCGCGCCGGCGTTCAACCCACCGAGCAGCGGCGCGCCGGAGTCGGCGAGCGGGTTCAGCAGGGGCAAGTGGCCCGAAGCCAACTGGCGCCCGGCGAGGACGCGCAGCGGAAAGTTCTGTATCAGGTTGTCCGCGTCGATCGCCGGGCGTCCGGCGAGCGCCGGCACGATGAAGAGCAGCGCGGGAATGATGAGGAACCACAGCAGCGCCCAGCGGTCGCTGCGCACGAGCGGGCGCCACCAGCGCGCCGGCGTCGAGGTGCCCTCGATCGTCGGCGTGGGACTCATCGCCCCCACGCTACGAAATCACCGTCGGCCGTCGCGGGAGGTTCGAGACCGCCCGCCACGGCCGGCCGTCACTTAGCGTCGACGCGGTCGCGGACTACGACGACTACCACCGTCGCCGTCGCTGTAGGTCGGGCCGCCCGGCCCGAGGTCACCGATCTCGCCGGCGAGCTCCGCCTCGAAACTCGCCTCGAACGACGACGGTCGCGGCGTCGACGACGTTGCCCGCTCGGGCCGACGTTCGCGATCGCGACCTCCCTCGCGCTCGGGACGGCGCTCGCGCGAGCGCGGCGCCTCCTCTTCTGATTCAGGAAAGTCGCCAACGAGTGAGAGCGAGACCTTGCCCTGAGGGTCGATGTCGTCGACCTTTACCTCGATGGCCTGGCCCAGCTCGAGCACGTCCTCGACCTGGCCAATGCGTCGTCCGCCGTTCAGCGGCGCGAGCTTGGAGATGTGCAGCAACCCGTCACGTCCGGGCAGGATGTTGATGAACGCGCCGAACTTCGCGATCGAGACGACCCGTCCCTGGTAGATCGCACCGACGTCAGCCGACGGCGGATCCAAGATGAGCGAGATCCTCCGGCGCGCCTCTTCGACGGCACGCCCGTCCTTCGCGCCGATGGTGACCGTGCCCACGACGCCGTCGTCGTCGACGGCGATGTCCGCACCGGTCTCCTGCTGGAGCGTGTTGATGACCTTGCCCTTGGGACCGATGACCTCGCCGATCTTGTCGATGGGGATCTCGAGGGTGACGATCTTCGGCGCCACCTCGGCGACCTCGGGGCGCGGCTCGGCAATCGTGTCCGTGAGGACGCTGAGGATCGCGAGGCGGGCGTCCTTCGCCTGGTGCAGCGCCTTCGCGAGCACGTCGGCCGGCAGGCCGTCGATCTTCGTGTCCAGTTGCAGCGCGGTCACCGTATCAGCCGTGCCGGCGACCTTGAAGTCCATGTCGCCGAAGGCGTCCTCGGCGCCGAGGATGTCGGTCAAGGTGACGTAGGTACCCTCGTCGTAGACGAGGCCCATCGCGATGCCCGCGACCGGCGCCTTGATCGGCACGCCGGCCGCCATGAGCGAAAGCGTCGAGCCGCAGACCGAGGCCATCGAGGTCGAACCGTTGGACTGCAGGACGTCAGAGACGACGCGCACGGTGTAGGCGAACTCTTCCTCACTCGGCAACACGGGGATGAGCGCGCGCTCGGCGAGCATGCCGTGACCGATCTCGCGGCGCTTGGGAGCGCCGACGCGTCCGGTCTCGCCCGTTGAGTACGGCGGGAAGTTGTAGTGGTGCATGTAACGGCGGAACTCATCCGGCGAGATCGTGTCGAGCTGCTGACGCATCCGCGGCATGCCGAGCGTGGTCACGTTGACGACCTGGGTCTCGCCGCGCTGGAAGAGCGCCGAACCGTGCGTCATGGGAAAGAGGTCGATCGCGGCCGACAGCGGGCGAATATCGCTCAGTCCGCGACCGTCGATACGCACGCCCTCTTCGACGATGCGCTGGCGTACGAGCTTCTTCGTGACCGAACGAACGGCGGCCTTGATCTCGCTGGCCCGGCCTTCGAACTCCCCGGCGAGCGCCTCGGTGATGGACGCGGTCGCCGCGTCGAGCGCTTCGTTGCGCGCCGCCTTCGTGGTGAGCTTGTTGGCGTCGGCGAGGGCGCTCGCGCCCACTTCTTTGACCCGAGCGAGGACGTCGTCCTGGTAGTCGGCGAAGGTCTCGTACTCAAAGGTGGGCAGAGAGCCCTTGGCGGCGATGAACTCGCGCACCAGTTCGCGTTGGAGGTTGATGGCCTCGCGGATCCAGAGCTTCGAGGCCTCGAGCCCTGCGGCGAGGACCTCCTCGCTGACCTTGGGCGCGCCGTCGAGATACTTCTCGTAGGCACCCTCGGTGCCGCCGGCCTCGACCATCATGATCGCGACGTCCGCGTCGGACGAATCCGATAGCGCCCGTCCCGCCACGACCAGTTCGAACGTCGCGGCGTCACCCTCGGCGTAGGTCGGGTGCGGGGCCCACTCGCCGTCGGTGGTGTAGGCCATGCGGACGGCGCCGATCGGCCCGTCGAAGGGAATGCCCGAGATCATCAACGCGGCGGAGGCGGCGTTGATCGCGAGGATGTCGTGAGGGTTCTCCTGGTCGGCGCTGAATATGGTGCCGACGACCTGGACCTCGTTGCGGAATCCCTTCGGAAAGGAAGGACGTAGCGGGCGGTCGATCAGTCGACAGATGAGGATCGCCTGGTCCGAGAGCTTGCCCTCGCGACGGAAGAACGCGCCGGGAATCTTGCCCGCGGCGTAGGCGCGCTCCTCGATGTCGATCGTGAGGGGGAAGAAGTCCATCCCCTCTCGCGCGGTCTTCGCCGCGGTGACGGTGGCGAGCAGCATGGTGTCACCGAGGCGCGCGAGTACGGCGCCGTCGGCGAGTTGGGCGAGGTGACCGGCCTCAAAGCTCATGGTCTTGTCGGTACCGGTGATGGGACTGCTCACGCTAATCGCGTCAGTCATGGGATGGCTCCTTGTGTGTAGCAACACTCCGCCCGAATCCCAGTGGGCGACCGCCGCCGGGGGCGACTGTCCTCCACTGGCCTTCGGGGGCCCGGAGTTGTTGAGCGCGGCGACGGCGTCGACGCGCGTGTTCGATCAGCGACGAATGCCGAGTCGACCGATCAACGCGCGGTAGCGCTCTACGTTGCCTTTTTGCACGTAGTCGAGCAGCCGACGTCGCTGGCCGATGAGCTTCATGAGTCCCCGGCGGGTGTGGTGATCACCCTTGTGGACCTTGAGGTGCTCGGTGAGATGCGAGATACGGTCCGTCAGGAGCGCTACCTGGACTTCGGGTGAACCGGTGTCCGTGGCGTGCGCCTGAAAGTCCTTGATGATCTCTTGCTTCTCAGCCATTGCGTCGATGCCTTATGGGGTCGTCTCGTTGTAAGCCGCTTTCGAGACGGCCCACATGATCAGCGTCGCTGACCGAACATCAAGCCTAGCAGTTCCTCGTCGGGGCCCCACACGGCCTCGACGAGTCGACGGGTTTCAGCGACGTCACCATTGATGCACGCGACCAGTTCATCCTCGCTCGCAAAGGTCAGCTGTTCGCGCAGCCAGGCCAGGAACGCGACGTCGATCGTGCGCCCATAGAGATTCCCGACGTAGTCAAGAAGGTGAACCTCGACGAGCACGTCACCGTGTTGATAGAACTGCGGACGCGTGCCGACCGAGATCGCGGCCGGCCACCACGTGCCCTCCACGCGCGCCACGCCCGCGTAGACGCCTTCCTTCGGGAGTTGTTGATTGGCAGCCGACGCCAGATTCGCCGTCGGGAATCCGAGCGCCGCGCCGCGTTCGTCGCCGTGAACGACCTCGGCGCGCAACGTGAAGGGACGCCCGAGGACCGCGCGCGCGGTGTCGAGATCGCCGCTCTCGAGTGCTCGTCGCACCGACGTCGAACTCCATCGTTGCGGTTCGCCAAACGGCGACGGCGACACCACGTCGAAGCCGCGCTCCGCACCGACCTCACGCAGCATCGCCACCGTTCCCTCGCGGTCGTGGCCGAAATGAAAGTCTTCGCCAACGACCACGGCGCGCGCGCGCAGTTCGTCCACGAGAACCCGATCGATGAACGCCCGCGCCGTTTCGCTCGCCAACTGTTCGTTGAAGGTGAGGACGCGTACCTGCTCGACGCCGAGCGCCGCGAGCCCCTCGAGCCGCTGCTCGACGGTCCCGAGAAGGTGCGGCGCGCGGTCGGGCGCGAGCACCTCGGCGGGTGCCGGGTCGAACGTCACGACCGTCGGCGCCGCGTCGTGGGCCTTGGCGAGCTCGACGACGAGATCGATGATCGCCTGGTGACCACGGTGCAGTCCATCGAAGACGCCAATGGTGACGACGCTGCGTTCGTCGGCGGACGCGACGTTGTCGTCGTGGAGGATCTTCACGGAAGCAACCTAACCGGGCTCGCCGCCACCGTCGCCCGCCATGACGACGATCGGCTGATAGGAATCCCCCCGGTGACGACAGACGGCGACGAGCGAACCTGCGTCGTCAAGCGCCGCGATCTCCTCACCGCTCGCGCCCGGAAGAGCGACGCGCTGGCCTCGGCGCAACCGCTGCGCCTCCGCCGGCGTGACGGCGACTCTTTCGAGGTTCTGGACGAAGGACGCCGGCGGCTGGAGGACCTCGTCGCCGTGGTCAGCACGTTCGGACAGCTCGTCGAGCGTGAGCGCGTCCTTCACGTCGTGGGCCCCACTCGAGAGGCGGCGCAGAGCGCTCAAGTAACCGAGGGTGCCGAGTCCCTCGGCGAGGTCGCTCAGGAGGACGCGCACGTAGGTTCCCGGCGAGCACGACACGTCAAAGGACCACTCGTCGGCGCGATCGGTCGGCGCGAGTGAGAACGACGACACCGCGATCGAGCGGGCGGCGCGCTCCACCTCGACGCCCGCTCGCGCGAGCGCGTGCAACCGCTGTCCGTCCACCTTGATCGCCGAGACCATCGGTGGGACCTGGCGCTGGGGCCCGAGCATTGACGCGGCGCGTTCGTTGACGAGGTCGGGACTGAGCACCGGCACGGTTGCGCGTTCTTGCACGACGCCGTCGGCGTCCAAGGTGTCGGTGCGCGCGCCGAGGGTAACGACGCCGACGTAGCGCTTGGACTCGCCCTGGGCGAAACGCAACAGCCGCGTCGAGGGCCCAACGCCCACCACGAGCAAGCCCGTCGCCATCGGGTCGAGCGTCCCGGCGTGGCCCACGCGTCGTTCGTCGAGCGCCCGGCGCACTCGCGCGACGACGTCGTGGCTCGTGAGACCGGCGGGCTTGTCGACGAGGAGCAGGCCGTTACGCGTCGTCATGGCGCTGGCGGCGCAGCAGCTCCTCGACGGCGGTGCCCTGCGCGACGGCCGGGTCGGCGAGGAACGTGAGCTTGGGCGTGCGCTTGAGGCGCGTCTGGGCGTTCACCACGCCTTGGAGTTCACCCCGGTACTCCTCGAGGGCGGCCTTCGCCACGTCACTCAGCGAGTCGAAGTAGACCGTCGCCTGGCGCATGTCGGGCGTCGTGTCAACCCCGGTGACCGTGAGCAGTCCGAGTCGCTCGTCGAGATCGGCGACGCGCACGAGTTCGTCCGAGATGACCTCGCGCAGGATCTGGTTGACGCGCGCCGTGCGCGGATAGGGGTGATGCGATCCGGAGGAGTGGGCCATGGGTTAGGCCGTGCGCGGGATCTCGCGCTCTTCGTAGGTCTCGATGACGTCGCCGGCCTTGAGGTCCTGGTAGTCCGAGAGCCCGATCCCGCACTCGAAGCCGGCCGGTACCTCGCGCGCGTCGTCCTTGAAGCGACGAAGCGAGGTGATCGTTCCCTTCCAGATGATCGTTCCCTCACGCAAGAATCGAACCTTTGAGCCGCGCGTGATGACGCCGTCGCGCACGAAGCAGCCGGCGATCGCACCGACGCGCGGGATGCGGAAGACCTCGCGCACCTCGGCTTCGCCGGTAACGATCTCCTCGAAGACGGGGGTCAGGAGGCCGAGCATGGCGGCCTCGATCTCTTCGATCAGCTTGTAGATGATCTCGTAGGTGCGGATCTGCACGCCCTCGCTCGCCGCGAGCTCGCGGCTGCGCTTGTCGGGGCGAACGTTGAAACCGATGATCGTCGCGTTGGACGCCTTGGCGAGTTGGACGTCGTTCTCGGTGATGCCGCCGACGCCACGGTGGACGATGACGAGCTTCACGTCGTCGCGCTCGAGCTTGCGCAGTGACTCGGTGCACGCCTCGAGCGAGCCCTGCACGTCCGCCTTCAAGACGATGTTGAGCGTGGCGGTCTCGCCGCGTTGAATCTGCTCGAAGAGGTCCTCTAACCGCGCGCCGCTCGTTGAGGCGACCGGCTGTTGCCCGACCAAGCGCGAGCGCTGGGCTCGCGCTTCGGCGAGCGATCGCGCGTGGCCGAGGTCGCGCGCGACGCGCATCTCGTCACCAGCGAAGGGCGGCTCGCTGAAGCCGAGGATCTGCACGGGTGTCGAGGGACTGGCGGACTTCACCTGCTTGCCCTGGTCGTTGATGAGCGCCTTCACCTTGCCGTAGGCGGGGCCGGCGACGACCGGATCGCCCACGCGCAGCAGGCCCTTTTGGACGATGACCGTCGCGACGGGGCCCCGGCCGACCTCGAGGTTCGCCTCGAGCACCGTGCCCGCAGCCCGACCCGTTGGGCGCGCCGAGAGCTCGCCGATCTCGGCGACGAGCAAGACCTGCTCGAGCAGTTCGTCGATGCCGGTTCCCTGGAGGGCGGAGATCTCCACGACGATGGTGTCGCCGCCCCACTTCTCGGGGACCAGTCCGTTCTCGGAAAGTTGCTGGAGTACGCGGTCGGGGTTCGCGTCGGCGCGATCCATCTTGTTGATGGCGACGATGATCGGCACGCCGGCCGCGCGCGCGTGGAAGATCGCCTCCACGGTCTGTGGCATCACGCCGTCGTCGGCCGCCACCACGAGGATGATCAGGTCGGTGACCTTGGCGCCGCGGGCACGCATGGCCGTGAAGGCTTCGTGGCCGGGCGTGTCGAGGAAGGTGATCGACTTGCCGTGCCAGTTCACCTGGTAGGCGCCGATGTGCTGGGTGATGCCACCGGCTTCGCCCGCCACGACGTTGGTCTTTCGGATCTTGTCGAGCAGGAGCGTCTTGCCGTGGTCGACGTGACCCATCACGGTGACGACCGGCGGACGCGGCGCGACGGGAGTCGTGTCGTCCTCGTCGTCCTCGTCGAAGAACTTCGCGAGCAGCTCGGCCTCGCGCTGCTCACCCGGGTCGACCAGATGGACGTCGGCGCCGACTTCGGCTGCGTAGAGCTCGATCATGTCGTCGGAGAGGTTCTGAACCGCCGTCACGATCTCGCCCTGGAGGAAAAGAAATCGAATGATGTCCGCGGCGCTGCGGTTGAGCTTTGGTCCGACGTCCTTGGCCGTTGAGCCGCGCTCGATGATGATCTCGCCCTCGGGCACCGGAGCGCTGCTCGGCTGCCAGGTCGTCATCTGTGTCGGCTCGAGCTCTTCGACGTTGCGGCGCCGACGACGCGTCACCTTGCGCTGGGATCCTCGCGGACCGCCACCG
Source organism: uncultured Acidimicrobiaceae bacterium (assembly GCA_963823815.1). Taxonomy (GTDB): domain Bacteria; phylum Actinomycetota; class Acidimicrobiia; order Acidimicrobiales; family RAAP-2; genus RAAP-2. Next base: position 32,918 of record CAWGMU010000001.1, on the reverse strand, counting down.
CCGCGAGCGGGTCCCCCGCCACGACTCCCAGCGGCGGGAGCCCCAGCCGGCGTGCTCGGCCTCGACGCGCTGTAGGTGCCCCCGGGTCGCGATGGTCCGCCGACGCGCGGCGCGCCAATGCCAGGCCGCGCGCTCATCGGTCGCGGACCGCTGGAGGGCGTGACGCGGCTCGCCCCACCGGGGACCGTGCGACGCACACCCGGCGGCGGCGGAATCGGACGGCCGGTCGAGCTCATCGGTCGGCCCGGCGGCGGTGGAATCGGACGGCCGCTCGAACTGAGCGGAGGGCGGTTGGACCCGTCGCCGTCGGCGCCGCCACCGCGCTGGGTGGGACGAATCGTGGTCGGACCGTCAGGCGAGACGCTACGAGTCGGCGCAGGCTTCGGCGGCACCGCGCGTGAACGCACGACCTTCGCGGCCGGGGCCGCGGGCGCTGGCGGCGGCGTCGCGGGTTCGCTCGCGGCACTGGCCACCGCAACGGCGGGCGCTGGCGTTGCGGGCTGCGGGGCGACCGGGCGCGCGGCGGGCGCCGCGCTGGGCGCCGTGCTCTTGGTTGCCTTCGTGACCTTGGCGACTTTCTCGGGTTTCGCCGCCTCGACCGGCACCTCACGACGCAGCCCGTCGGCGTCGGCGCGTCGGCGGATCCGGTCCGCCTGGGCGTCCTCAATGGACGCCGAGGGGCTCGAGGCCCCGATACCGAGTTTTTGAGCGAGTGCGAGCAGCTCTTTGCTCGTCATACCGAGCTCCTTGGAGAGCTCGTGCACTCTAATTTTCTTTGAAGCCAAGACGTTCCCTTACTTCACGCGCCCGCACGTTCGCCGGGCACAGTTTCCTATTCTTTCACAACTACGTACTTTTACCGGTCGAGAGCGCCCGTAGCGACGCGAGGTCGCTCTCGAGGACCTCACGGTGGAGGGCGCGCGCCAGGGCCCGGACGCTGAGCGAGCCTTCGCACTCGCCGTCACGACACCACCAGGCGCCCCGGCCGCCGCCGCGCCCGAGGTACCACTCGCCCCCTACGTCGCGACCCGCCCGGACCATCTCGCTGTCGTCGCGCCGGCGGTGGCATACGACGCACGTTCGCTCAGGCGCTATGCCTCGTCCTCCACGCTCGACTCAAGGGTGCCGTCGCCGACGTCCTCAACCGTCGCTTCGGTGACGTCGGCCATCACGTCGGCCGTGGCCCCGGCAGTGGCCCCGCTGGCGCTCTCAGACGCCTCTACCTCGATCACCTCGACGAGCTCCTCGACGTTTCCCTCAGCGTCGGAGACGACCACGTCGACGACCGCGGCGACGTCGCCCTGCTCGTCGGTCACGAGCGCCACCGTTTCGTCCACGACGGCGTCGCCCGCCGTCCAGACTTCCTCGACGACCTCGTCGTTGCCCTCGTTCTCCGAGCGAATGTCGACCCGCCAGCCCGTCAAGCGCGCCGCGAGCCGGGCGTTCTGGCCCTCCTTGCCGATCGCGAGCGAGAGTTGCTGGTCGTGGACGATGACCGTCGCGATGCCCTCCTCCTCGTTGAGGCGAACCTCGCGCACCCGCGCCGGCTGCAGGGCCGACTGGATGAACTCGATCGGGTCATCGCTGTAGGGCACGACGTCGATGCGCTCGGAGCGCAACTCGTTCGTGATGTTGCGCACGCGCGAGCCGCGCGCGCCGACGCAGGCGCCAACGGGGTCGATCATCTGGTCGTTCGAGGCGACGGCGATCTTCGAGCGGTGACCCGGTTCGCGCGCGAGCGCCTTGATCTCGACGATGCCGTTGGCGATCTCGGGCACCTCGATCTCGAAGAGCTTCGCCACGAGGGCCGGGTGGGTCCTCGAGACGACGATCTGGGGTCCCTTGTTGGTCTTGCGCACCTCGACGATGTAGACCTTGATGCGCGCGCCGTGCTCGTAGCGCTCGAAGGCGATCTGCTCGGCCTGGGGCAGGAGCGCCTCAACCCGCCCGAGGTCGAGCAGCGTGTAGCGGTTGTCGTTCTGCTGGACGGTGCCCGAGACGATGTCGCCTTCGCGGTTGGCGAACTCCTCGTACATCTGGCGACGTTGGATGTCGCGGATCAGTTGCAGGAGAACCTGCTTCGCCGTCTGAGCGGCGATGCGCCCGAAGTCGTCGGGCGTCGCGTCCCACTCGCGGGTGACGTTGCCCTCGAGGTCGAGTTCGAGCCCCCAGACCTTGATCTCGCCGGTCTCGGGGTTGATTTCGACTTCGGCGTCCTCGGCGGAGTCGGGACGGCGCTTGTAGGCGGCGAGCAACGCGTTGGCGAGCGCGATCAACAGCTCGCCCTCGTCGATGTTCTGATCGCGCGCAATCTGACCGAGCGCCTCTAGAAATTCGAAGTTCGCCATGTTTAGCCTTTCCCGCTCGCCGAGCTCTTCGCGCCCTTCGGGGTGGGCTTCGTGGAGCCCCACTCGAAGACGGTTCGTGCCCGCTCGATGGACGGGAGGTTCACGACGACCACCCCGAGCTCGCGGTCGTTCAACGTGAGTGAGGACTCGTTGGCGTCGAGGAGCGTCCCCTCGAGCCGGCGCGTGGGCTCGGGTGATCGAAGTTCTCGAAGCGTCACGACCTCGTTGATCGCCCCGCGAAAGTGCGCGGGCGTGCGCAGACGTCGCTCGAGGCCCGGGCTCGAGACGTCGAGCGTGAAACGCCCGGCGATCGGGTCATTGGCGTCCAGCCACTCCGAGATCGCACGGTTCGCCCTGGTCAGCGTCTCGAGGTCGACCCCGCCCGGGCGGGTCACGACGACGTTCAAAGTGCCCGAGACGAACTCGACGTCGTAGAGTTCAAGACCCAGGGAGGATACGAGGGGACTTAGGGTGCTCTCCCACTCCATGACCGTCTCCTCTCCGTCGCCGCACGGCCGCGGACATTGAAAAAGCGCGGGCCCGAGGCCCGCGCTTAAACGAGTCCAAACGTCCTGAGCGGACTGTAGAGAGCAATTGTAGCAGTCAACGGCCGCCCCCACAACGGGCTGCGAGCGCCAAAGTGCCCGGTCGGAAGGACGAACGCGACGGGCGGACTCAGTACGACTTGGAGACGAGACAGACGAGGTCGCCCTCGTCGGCGCTGATCGGCATCGAGCCGTCACGACGCTGCAGGCACCGCACGCTCACGGCCTGGGCGTTCAGCTCGAGCTCGCCGGGACCGTCGACGAGCGACCAGTTGAGCCGCGCGAATCCGTCCTTCGCGGCGTCGAGCGCTTCGGGGAGGCTCGTCACGTCGTGCGTTCGTTCCTCTTGGTGCGAAACGGCCCGCTGGAGGAGCGCGCTCTGGACGGTCTCGAGCAACGCGGGCACGTCGGTTTCGAGCGCGCTGAGCGCGATGGTCTCCTTACTCCCCGAGTCGCGTCGCGCCGCCGTCACCTGACCGTCGGCCAAGTCGCGTGGGCCGATCTCAAGGCGCAGCGGGACACCCTTGATCTCCCAGTCGGTCACCCGGCGCCCGTAGCTGCCACGCCCCTGATCGACTTCGACGCGGACGCCGGCGTTACGCAACGTCGCGGCGACGCGACTAGCGGCTTCGTGGACCTCGGGCTCGTCGCGGACGCTGATCACGACCGCCTGGACCGGCGCCAGGCGCGGTGGCACGATGAGTCCGGCGTCGTCGCCGTGGGCCATGATGAGCCCACCAACCATCCGCGTCGACGCTCCCCACGAGGTCGTGTAACAGAGCTCGGCCTGTCCCTGCTCGCTCTGAAAGAAGATGTCAAAGACCTTGGCGAAGTTCTGACCGAACTCGTGCGTGGTGACCATCTGCAGGGCCTTGCCGTCGCGCATCACGCTTTCGGCCGTCATCGAGTTGACGGCGCCGGGGAAACGCTCACTCGGCGGCTTAATCCCGAGGTAGCTCGGCGTTGCCATCACGTTCACCAGGAAGTCGTCGTAGACCTCGTGATGGATCCTTGCCGCGTAGGCCGACGCGTCTTCCAAGGTCGCGTGCGCGGTGTGGCCCTCCTGCCAGAGGAACTCGGTGCCGCGTAAGAAGAGCCGAGGGCGCAGCTCCCAGCGAACGACGTTCGACCACTGGTTGAGCAGCAGCGGCAGGTCGCGGTAGCTCTGGATCCACTTGGCCATGAACTCACCGATCACCGTCTCCGAGGTCGGGCGAACGACGATCGGCTCGGCCAGCTCCTCGCCCCCGGCAAAGGTGACGACTGCTAGCTCGGGGCGGAAGCCCTCGACGTGCTCGGCCTCCCGCGAGAAGTAGCTCTCGGGGATGAAGAGAGGAAAGTACGCGTTCTTCGCGCCCGCGGCCTTGATCCGCGTGTCAATCTCGCTCTGCATCCGCTCCCAGATGGCGTAGCCGTAGGGCCGGATTACCATCGTGCCGCGCACCGGACCGTTGTCCGCGAGCTCGGCTTTGGCGACCACGTCCTGGTACCAGCGCGGGAAGTCCTGCTCCTGGGACGTCAAGACGCTCTGGGATGCCACGATGCTCCTTTGGGAATGGCCAAGCCTATCGAGGGCGTCAGTTCTCGACGTGCCGACGAATCTTGTCGATGCGCTCTTGGGTGTGATTGACGTCGGTGCCTCGGTCGTCGAGCAGCGCGGCGCGGTCGGCCGCTGCTTCGGCTTCAGCCGAGACGTCGCGGGCGAGCAGTCGCGCCTCGACGCCTTCGTCGATGATCTTGTTCGCCTCTTCAACCAGCGCGTCGACCATCTCGTTCTCGGGCACGACGCGAATGATCTGACCGCGGATGAAGAGATGGCCACGATGTTTCCCCGCCGCGATCCCGAGGTCCGCGTGGCGCGCTTCGCCCGGTCCGTTCACGACACAACCCATGACGGCGACCTGCAGTGGCACGTCCAGGGCGTTCAGCGCGTCCTGGGCTTCGTTGGCGATCTTGATCACGTCGACCTCAGCGCGACCGCAGCTCGGGCACGCGATCAGATCGAGGCCCTTGCGCTCGCGAAGCCCGAGCGACTCCAGCAGTTGACGTCCCGCGCGGGCCTCTTCAACGGGATCGGCCGTCAGGGAGTAACGCAGCGTGTCACCGATGCCCTCGGCGAGCAACGTCGCGATGCCGGCCGTGCCCTTCAGCAGTCCGCCCGGCAACGGACCGGCCTCGGTGACCCCGAGGTGCAGCGGATGATCGAACGTCGCCGACGCCAGCCGGTACGCGGCGATCATCGTCGCCACCGACGACGCCTTCACCGAGATCTTCACGTCGTCGAAATCGACCTCTTGAAAGTACGCGAGCTCGACGCGCGCCGACTCGACGAGCGCCTCGGGGGTCGCTCCGCCGAAGCGCTCGTAGAGGTCGGGGTGCAAGGAGCCGGCGTTGACGCCAATACGGATCGGCACGCCGCGGTCGCGGGCCTCGCTCGCGACGAGCTTGATCTCCTCGGGCTTTCGAAGGTTCCCCGGATTGAGTCGCAGGCCCTGCACGCCGGCCTCGAGCGCGGCGAGCGCCATCTCCACGTGGAAGTGGATGTCGGCGACGATCGGCACGGGCGAACGGGGCACGATCTGGGCGAGGCCCTCGGCGGCCGCCTGTTCGTTGCAGGTGCAACGCACGATGTCCGCGCCGTTGGCGGCCAGCGCGTAGATCTGCTGGAGGGTGCCCTCGACGTCAGCCGTCTTGGTCGTCGTCATCGACTGCACCGAGATGGGGGCGTCGCCGCCCACCAGGACTGAGCCGACGGCGATCTGGCGAGTCTTGCGGCGCGGCGACAGGGGGGTAGCGGTCACGTCCACTCCCCCAGTCTGCCGTGTTTGGCAGGACCCGGTGCGTTAACCGAAGGGATTGGCGATCGGGTGGGCGATGTCGAGGTAGAGCGTGCAGGCGAACAGCACGAGCAGCACGCTCATGAAGGCGTAGATGACCGGTGCCAGACGGTTGATGTCGGCGTGGTAGTGCTGCCCGCGCTTCGAGCGGAGCCGCTCGTACGTGGCGACCGCGACGTAGCCCCCGTCAACGGGCAGGATCGGCAACATGTTGAGGACCCCGACGAAGATGTTGACCTCGATGAGGATCGCGAACAGCGGGCCGAGACCGGCCTGGGCCGCCTGCACCGCGATGCGCGTCACGCCGACGATCGAGACCGGTCGATTGTCCTGGTTCTTCACGTTGGTCGCCGCCGAGGTCGAGGCGACCTGGTGGAACAGGCTCGAGAACTCCCCCGGCGAGAACACGTGCACCAGCGCCTTCGCCGCGGCGCCGATGGTGGAGCCGACGTCGTTGAAGGCGCCTGGCACGGCGCTGAGCAGCGAGCGGGTCACGGTGAGCGCACCTACGTCGATGCCGATGTAGCCCCCCGCCGGCAAGGTCTTCCCGTCTTCCTTGATCGTCTTGCCGCTCACCGGCGTCGCGTGCAGCGTGAGTCGTTGCCCGTGGCGCTCGACGGTCAACGTCAGACGCTGGCCCACCGAGTGGTGCACGAGGTCCGCGAGCTGCGAGACACTCGTCATTGGCTTGCCGTCGACGGCGACGATCTGGTCACCCGCGTGCAGCCCCGCGAGCTGGGCGGCGTTCTTCGCGTGTCCCTGCCACGGCGTGAAGCTGAGGACCCCGACGTGGCTGTTCGAGGGCAGGCCGATGAACGCGAGCGAGGCCCACGCGAGCGCGAGGGCCATCACCAGATGCATGAGTGATCCGGCCGAGGCGAAGAGCACCTTTTTCGGGTAGGACGCCTCGCGGTAGGTGCGCGCCTCGAGCGCGGGTTCGACCGGCTGGCCCCAGGTCATGCCGGGCACCTTCACGTAGCCACCGAGGAGCAGCGCCCGCACGCCGTAGCGCGTCTCGCCACGGGTCGTCGACCAGAGGACCGGACCGAAGCCCACGAAGAAGTCGCTCACCAAGAGACCGGCGCGCTTCGCGGTGATGAAGTGGCCGAACTCGTGGCCCATCACCATCACGATGATGAGAAAGAGCACGAGCGGCAGCGCCCACCCGACGAGCCAGGTGAGCAGCGCCACGAGGACCACGACGCCCGCGAGCAGGGCCCAGGGCGACTGGCGAAGGGAGCCGGCGTCTTCCATGGCTAGTTTTTGAGGCTAGCGGTCGCCCATCGCCGTGCGGCCTCGTCGTTTTCGTACAGGGCCGCAACGCTCTCGAGCGCGTCGGGCTCGTAGTGGTCCATCGTTGCGGCGACCACGGCAACGATGTCGTACCAATTGATCTCATCGTCGAGGAACGCGGCGACCGCCACCTCGTTGGCGGCGCTCAACCACGCCGGTGCGGCGCCACCGAGCCGCGCCGCCTCGTAGGCGAGTCCGAGGGCGGGAAAACGAGCCCCGTCCGGCGGTTCGAAGTTGAGCTCGAAGACGCTCGCGAAGTCGATCTCGCCGTAGTGATGCGCCAGTCGGTCGGGCAGTCCGAGGCAGTAGGCGATCGGCAGTCGCATGTCCGGACGTGAGAGCTGGGCGAGCACCGAGCCGTCGACGTACTCGACCATCGAGTGCACCACCGACTGGGGGTGCACGACCACCTTCACCCGTTCGGCCTCGATGCCAAAGAGGGCCGACGCCTCGAGGACCTCGAGCCCCTTGTTCATGAGCGTCGAGGAGTCGACCGTGATCTTCGCGCCCATCGACCAGGTCGGGTGACGCAGCGCGTCCTCCTTGGTCGCTCGCTTCAGCTCGTCCTCGCTCCAAGAGCGAAACGGTCCGCCCGACGCGGTGAGCCAGAGCCAACGGACGTCGGGGTAGCCGGGCTGGGCCGGCGATCCCGCGAGGCACTGATGGATCGCGCAGTGCTCGGAATCGACCGGCAACAGTTGCGCGCCCTTCGTCTGGCGCACGTTCGCGACGAGCGGCGCCGCGGCGATGAGCGACTCCTTGTTCGCGAGCGCGAGCCGTCTGCCCGCGGCGAGTGCCGCCAACGTGACCGGCAGTCCCGCGAAACCGAGCACGGCGTTCACCACGACGTCGGCGTTGCTCGCGAGTTCGCCGAGGCCGTCCTCGCCGACGACGATCCGCGCGTCACCGTCGAGCAAATCGGCGAGGACCTTGCGGTGCTGCTCGCTCTTCACGGCGACGGCTCCCACCCGGAACTCGTTCACCACGGCGGCGAGCTCGCTCACGTGCTCCCCGCCAGAGACGGCGACGAGTTCGAAGCGCTCACGCTCGTGGCGCAGCACGTCGAGGGTCTGGACACCGATGGAACCCGTTGCTCCGAGGAGCGCCACGCTCGTGCGCGTGTCGGACATCGCTAGCTCAGTTTGAGCACGTGAAGGAGGTAGTACATCGTCGGCAGCGCGAAGAGCAGGCCGTCGATGCGATCGAGCAGCCCGCCGTGGCCCGGAAGTAACCGACCCAGGTCCTTCGTCCCGAGCGTGCGCTTCACCATCGACTCGAAGAGGTCGCCGAGGGGCACCACGATCGCGATGGCGATAGCCGCCTCGACGCCGTGGGTCACCGTCCAGGGACTCACGCGCGGCAGCAGGATCGCGCCGGCGATCAGCGCGATGATCGTGCCGCCGACGAGGCCCTCCACGGTCTTGTTCGGCGAGAGCGTCGCGTTGAGTGGCCGGTGCCCGAACCAGCGACCGATGAAGAGCGCACCCACGTCGTCGCAGATCGTGAGCGCCAGTGCGCCGAAGAGGTAGGCCATGCCGTGGCGGTCGACGTAGGTGTGCGGTGAGAGCATCACGACGGCGTAGGAGCCGAGCACGCCGACCCAGACGTAGACGAAGATCGTCGCGCCGAGTCCGTCGAGCACGTCGATCTTGCGCTCGGCGCTCATGTACCAGATGAAGCCGAAGATGACGAGTAGGACGCGTGACGGCGCCCACGACGACGAGCCCCTTGTTGTAGACCGCGACGCCGAGCGTGAGTACCGCGACGATGCCGAGAATGGTCGCCGGATGCGCGCCGACCGCACGAAAGCCCGCGTACGCTTCGGCGGCGGCGAACGCCAGCGCGATAAGCACCAGCACGGTGAAGGGCAGTGGACCCGCGAGGAACACGGCGAAGACGACCGCGGCGAGCACGATGCCCGTCGCGGTCGCTCGCGAGACGTTGCTCGCCGAGCTCTGGCGCACCGCCCTACCCGCGAGCGGGTTCGACGTCGCGCGTCGACGAGTCCGCTCGGTGCGCGTCGGCGAGGGGCGTGGCGCTTCGGCGACGACCTCCTCTTCCGCGACCGCCTCGGGCGCGAGCACGAACTCCCAGGGTCGCACGTCGTCGGTCTTCTCGTCGCCGGCGAGGATGGACGCGTCGAACTGGTCCTCGTGGGCCACCCAGTCGGCCTCGCCCTCGCGCCAGGCGGGTGCGGGAATTGCGGCCCACGGATCATCCGCAAGCGCCGACTCTCGCGCGACGACGATGGGCACCTGGCCCGTCGGCGCGTCGGTCCAGTGCGGCAGCAGTGTGTCGGGATCGACCTCGGGCACCTCGTCGACGAGATCACCAGCCATCTCGGCGCCGGTGATCGTGACGCGCGAGTCGGTGGGTCGCGCTATCGGGTACTCGCCGGTCGGCTCACCGCCCAAGGATTCGTCGTCAGACGTCAAGTAGTTCGTGCTCCTTATGCGCCAGCAGCGCGTCGACGACGGCCACCTCGTCTTGGGTCATCTTGTCGAGCACCTTCTCCAGTCGCTCGATCTCGTCGCTCGAGAGACCCTCTTCTTTTTCGAGCGCCTCGAGCTCCTGGCGCGCGTGTCGCCGCACGCCGCGAAGCGCGACTCGCCCCTCCTCGGCCTTGGACTTCACCATCTTCACGAAGTCCCGGCGTCGCTCTTCGGTGAGGGCCGGGAAGGCGAGGCGGATGACCGAGCCGTCACTCGAGGGCGTGAGGCCGAGATTGGCGTTGCTGATCGCCTTTTCGATAGCCGCGATCGAGCCCTTGTCGAAGGGCGAGACGACAAGGAGACGCGGCTCGGGCACCGAGAAGTTGGCTAACTGCTTGAGCGCCGTCTCGGTGCCGTAGTAGTCAACGAGGAGGCCCTCGACCAAGGTCGAACTGGCCCGGCCCGTGCGCACGGTCCCGAACTCGCTCTTCACGTGGTCGATCGCGCGGTCCATTCGCTCGCGGGTCTCTTCCATCACGAGGTCCACGAGTTCGTTCTCCATTACTTCACCAGCGTACCGACGGGCCGACCGTCGAGGGCGCGACCGAGGTTCCCATCAGCCATCAGGTCAAAGACGCGCAACGGCAAATTGTTGTCTTTGCAGAACGTGATAGCCGTCATGTCCATGACGCGAAGATTGCGCGCGATGACCTCGTCGAAGGAGATCTCGTCGAACTTGATCGCGTCGGGATACTCGCGCGGGTCCTTCGAGTAGACCCCGTCGACGCCGCCGTGGGTGCCCTTCAAGACGATCTCGGCCTCGATCTCGGCGGCGCGCTGGGCGGCGGGGGTGTCGGTCGTGAAGTAGGGATTGCCCATGCCCGCGGCGAAGATGACGACGCGACCCTTCTCGAGGTGGCGAACGGCCCGGCGGCGGATGTAGGGCTCGGCCACCTGATCCATGTTGATCGCCGACATCACTCTCGTCGCTCGGCCGCGATTCTCGATGGCGTCTTGCAGGGCGAGCGCGTTGATCACGGTACCGAGCATGCCCATCAGGTCCGAGTTCGCGCGGTTCATCCCGGCCATGGCGCCGGTCGCGCCGCGCCAGATGTTGCCGCCGCCGACGACGACCGCGAGTTCGAGTCCACCGCGATCCATGGCCGCGGCGACCTCGCGCGCGAGAAAGTCCACGGTTGAGGCGTCGATGGTTTCGTCGCTCGCGGCCGAAGCCAGTGCCTCACCCGAGAGCTTCAAGACCATTCGACGCACGACGCTGTCCTATCCCCCGACGACGACTTGAGCGTAGGCGACGACACTCGCGTCCTTCAAGAACTGCGCCACCGTCTGCTTCTCGTCCTTCACGTAGGGCTGCTCGAGCAAGACGCGCTCCTTGAACCAACCGTTCAATCGGCCCTCGATGATCTTCGCCATCGCCGCTTCGGGCTTGCCCTCGTTGCGCGTGATCTCCTCAACGGTCTTTCGCTCCGCGTCGACCTCGCTCGCGGGCACGTCCTCGCGCTTCAGGTACTGCGGGCGGGCGAAGGCGATATGGACGGCGATCTCGTGGGCGACCTCTTCACTGGCGCCCTTCACGACGACCGCGACGGCGTTCACGCCGCGGCCCGACTGGTGGTGCACGTAGGTGTCCACGACTTCGCCGGGCCCCGCCTCGAGTCGATACACCCGACCGATGGAGATGTTCTCCTTCAACGTGGTGAGCATCGTGTCGATGTTCTCCTTGAAGTGCGCGATGGACTGGTCGCCCTCGGCCGCGACGCGCGCGGCGATCTCGTCGGCGAGGGTCACGAACTCCTCGGACTTCGCGACGAAGTCGGTCTCGGAGCGCAACTCCACGATCGCGGCGACGTTGCCGTCGCGAACGACCGCGACGGCGCCCTCGCCGGCTTCGCGGTCAGCTCGCTTGGCGGCCGAGGCGAGTCCCTGGATGCGCAGCCACTGCGTGGCCCCCTCCATGTCGCCGTTCGTCGCCTCGAGGGCCCGTTTGGCGTCCATCATGCCAACGCCGGTCGCCTGTCGCAGATTCTGCACGTCCTTCGAAGTGATCGTCACCGTTTGCTTCTCCTCTTTGACTCTGGTGCTGTTACGAGTTGGTGGGGCTCACCGTCACCGCGGGGCGGTTCTGGCGGATGTAGCGACCCTCGGTCACGGCGTCGGCCATCAGGCGGCAGAGCAGCGATCCCGCGCGGATGGCGTCGTCGTTACCCGGGATCACGTAGTCGATGACGTCCGGGTCGCAGTTGGTGTCGACGACCGCGACGACGGGCAGGCCGAGCTTGCGCGCCTCGGTGACGGCGATGTGCTCCTTCTTCGTGTCGATGACGAAGATGGCGTCGGGGACCCGCTCTAGGTTCGCGATGCCGCTCAGGTTGCGGTCGAGCTTCTCGAGCTCGCGGCTGTGGCGCAGTGCCTCCCGCTTGGGCATGGCGGCGAAGTCGCCGGCGCGCTCCATCGCCCGCAGCTCGACGAGGCGCTTCACCCGCCCCGCGACGGTCGCGAAGTTCGTGAGCATCCCACCGAGCCAGCGCTGGTTCACGAACGGCATGCCACAGGCCTGGGCGTAGTCGGCGATCGGTCCCTGGGTCTGCTTCTTCGTGCCGACGAAGAGGATGACCCCGCCGTCGGCGACGAGGTCGCGCACGTAGGCGTAGCTCGTCTCGATGCCCGCGAGGGTCTTGCGCAGGTCGATGAGGTAGATGCCGTTGCGCTCACCGAGGATGAATCGCCGCATCTTGGGGTTCCAGCGTCGGGTCTGGTGCCCGAAGTGCACGCCCGAGTCCAACAGTTCCTGCAGAGTGACCAGCGCCACGATTTCGTTTCCTCTCGTATGGTTGCTTCAACCCCGGGGAGCACCGCGTGCGGCGACCGTACGAAACCACGGGGACAACGCTTGTTCACCCTCCCGCCCTGGGAGAGCCCGACCATGCTAGTCGCCAGCGCTCCTCAGCCTCGCGGGTGGGTCTCGTGGTGGACCTTCTGGAGACGGGACTTCGACACGTGGGTGTAGATCTGCGTCGTCGTCAAGCTCTCGTGACCGAGCAGCTCCTGGACGACGCGAAGGTCGGCGCCGCCCTCTAAGAGATGCGTCGCGTACGTGTGGCGCAACGCGTGGGGGTGCACGTGACCGCGCGCCACGCGGCGATCGAGGATCCGGCGCACGTCGCGCGGGCCAAGTCGGCGGCCCCGCCGGTTGAAGAACAGCGCCTCCTTGGGCGAGTCAGCGCGCGCGACGTCCTCGCGCGCGTCTTCGATCCAGAGTCGCAGCGCCTCGAGACCCTTGCGGTGCAGGGGCACCACGCGAGTCTTTCGACCCTTTCCGAGCACGCGCAGAAGTCCCTTCGTGAAGTCGACGTCGGTGAGGTTGAGCCCGCAGAGCTCGGCGACGCGCAGCCCCGCCCCGTAGAGCACCTCGCAGACAGCTCGATCGAGCACGGACCACTCGTCCTCGCCCCAGTCGTCATCGAGCAGGTTGTCGAGCTGCTCGCGCACGACGATCTTTGGCAACGCGTGGGTCGGACTCGGCGCCAGGAGCCGGGCGGCGGGATTGGTGACGAGAAACCCGCGCTCGACGAGCCAGTCGAAGTAGCTGCGCAGTGAGGCGCGCCGACGCAGCACGGAGCTGCGCGCGTCCCCGCGCGTGGTCATGACGACGAGGTAGTCGCGCAGGTCCTGTTTCGTGACCACCGTCGGTGTCTTCTCGCCGCGTGCCTCGGCCCAGCGCACGAATGCCGTCACGTCGGCCAGGTACGCGCGCTGGGTGGCCTCGGCCCGGTCGGTGGCGCGCAACGTCGCGCCGTAGTCCGAGAGGCGCCACCGCGACGTGGCCCGCACGCCACCGCTCACTTGCGACACACGTCAAGGCTAGTGAGTTCCGATCCTTTGACGGTGACTCGGTAGTCTGGGCGGTGATTCCAAAGGAGTTGGGATGCCACGTATCTTGATCGTGGAAGACGACGACCATATTCGCAGCGCCCTCCGTCTCATGTTCGAGGGCGAGGGCTTCGCCGTCGATGACGCCCCGACCGGAGAGGTCGGCATCGCGCTCTTCGCGCGCATGGCCTCGGACGTGGCGATCGTCGACGTCATGCTGCCGGGCATGAGCGGCTTTGAGACCTGCCAAGCGCTGCGCGCGGCGAGCGACCTCCCGATCGTCATCGTCTCGGCGCGCGACGAGACGGCTGACGTCGTACTCGGTCTCGAGTCCGGCGCCGATGACTACGTCACGAAGCCCTTCGCACCCGAGGAGCTCCTCGCGCGCGTGCGCGCCCATCTGCGCCGCCGGCCGGAGAAGAGCACCAACGCGTTCCAAATCGGCGAGCTCCGCGTCGTGCCCAATGAGGGCGTCGTGCGCCGGCGCGACGGCACCGAGTTGCACCTCACCTCGACCGAGTTCCGACTCCTCACCGACCTCGCCTCGGCGAACGGGCGCGTGCTCTCGCGCGAGGACCTGCTCGAGCGGGTGTGGGGCTACGACTACTTCGGTGACAGTCGCCTCGTCGACGTGCACATCCGTCGACTGCGCATGAAGATCGAGCCCGATCCGGCGAGCCCCGCCTACCTCGTCACTGTTCGCGGAACCGGCTACAAGCTGGTCATCTAATGGCCCAGCGGAGTCTTCGGCTTCGCCTGCTCTTCACCTTCGGACTCGGCGCACTCGTCTTGAGCGGCCTCTTCGCCTCGCTCACCTACGAGGGCGTGCGCCACCAGCTCGTCAGCGACAGCCAGCACGCCGATCTCCACGAGAGCTACGAGAACGCCGAGATCGTTCGCGGCACGCTCTACACCGATCCGCCCGAGCTCTCCCGCGAACTCAACTCCATCGAACGCGCGACCGATTCGAGTGTCCTGATCCAGACCCACCACCAGTGGCTCTCGCGCAGCCAGGGGGCGCTCACGGTCGACGTGCCGACGCAGGTCATCACGAAGGTGCTGGGCGGGCAGCCCACCGATCAGATCTTGAACGTCAACGGCCAGATCATCTTCGTGGTCGGACTGCCCATTCCCGCGGTCCAGACCCAGTTTTTCGAGGTGTTCAATCTCGGCTCGCTCGAACACACCTTGCGCAACCTCTTGCTGCTGGTCGGGCTGGGGGCCCTCGCGACCTTTCTGATCGGGATCGGCGGCGGACTCTGGGTGGCCCGCCGCACGGTGCGCCCGCTCGAGCGCGTCAGCCACGCCGCCGCCGCCATCGCCGACGGCAATCTTTCGACGCGCCTCGAGGTGACCCACGCGGACCTCGAGGTCCAAGAGCTCACCGACTCCTTCAACGAGATGGTCAGTCAGTTGGTCGAACGGCTCGAACGTGACGCGCGCTTCGCGAGTGACGTCAGCCACGAGCTGCGTTCTCCTCTCACCACGCTCGCGACGACGACCTCGGTCCTCCAACAGCATCGCGACGAGCTCTCCCCCGCCGGCCAAGAGAGCCTCGACCTGCTCAGTGCGGACCTTTCGATCTTCCAGTCGCTCGTCGAGGATCTGCTCGAGATGGCGCGCAGCGACGCTGACGCGGTGCCCCTGGTCATCGAGACCGTCGCTGCCGTTGAGCTCGTGCGTCAATCGGTGCGCTCGGCCGCCGCCCGCCACGGCCTCACCGAGCCACCCGTCGAGGTCGCTCCGTCCGTCGACGAGCCGATCGTTTCGGTGGACCGGCGCCGCTTCGAGCGCGTGATCACGAACCTCATCGACAACGCGCACCACTACGCCGGCGACGCCGTCGCCGTTCGGATCGACGTACGAGCTCGGCCAACTCGCGATCAACGTTGATGACGCCGGCGCCGGCGTGCCCCCCGAGGAGCGCGAAGCGATCTTCGAGCGATTCTTTCGGGGACGGGCCGCTCACGACCGTGGTCTTGCTCGCGGCACCGGGCTCGGACTCGCGCTCGTCGCGGACCACGTACGCGCGTTCGGCGGAACGATCCAGGTGCGCGAGAGTCCCGAAGGCGGGGCTCGCTTCCAGATCCTGCTTCCCCTCGTCGACGAGGGCACGCCGTGAGACGGCTACGTGTCGTGCTGATCGTGGGCGTCGCCGCCCTCGCGTTGTCGAGCTGCACGCTGGTGTCCCCGAACACCGGCCCCAAGGCCATTACGTCGAAGGTGCCCTTCGGGCTGCTCAACCAGACGATCCCCGGGACCAACCACGCGCGCGTTCGTTTCGTCGCCCAAGCCGTCTACTTCGTCGACGCCACCGGCCACCTGACCCCCTCCAGTCGCATCGTCTACTCGCCGGCCGCGCTCGAGAACGTGATCGCGCAACTGCTGCTCGGTCCGTCGGCGATCGAGTCGTCGGCCGGCTACACCTCGGCGCTGCCGAGGAAGCTCGTGCTGGTCTCGGCCGACGTGAAGAACCAAGTCGGCACGATCAACTTCGCCACCCCGCTCAGCACCCTCTCGACGATGACCCAGCTCCTCGCCGTTGGCCAGTTGGTCTTCACCGCGTACGACGTTGGTGCGCCCAAGGGCATCGTCATCAAGGTCGCCGGCGTCACCCAGAACCTCTTGCTACCGAGTGGTCAACGCGCGAGCCTCGTGACGGAAGCGGACTTCTTGAGTCTGTTGAATGTCTAGTGCGTCGCGAACGGTCGCTCGGCGGGCGCGGCACTCCAGAGGTGCTCGAGGTCGTAGTACTCGCGCGTCGGCTCGTCAAAGACGTGCACGATGACGTCGCCGTAGTCGAGGGCAACCCACTCGGCCTCCGCGAGTCCCTCGACGTGGATGGGCTTCACGCCAAGCGCCAGCGTGACCATTCGCTCGATCTCGTCGGCGAGCGCGCGGACCTGACGGTCGCTGCGACCCGACGTGACGACGAGCGCGTCGAAGGAGTCGACCAGTTCGCGCAAGTCGAGCACGACCGTGTCCTCGCCGACCTTCTCCTCCGCCGCGCCGACAGCCGCGTTCACCACCATCGTGACGTAAGTGGAGTACGGGGTGCGCGACAACTCGTCGCTCGTCACCGTGTCACTCAGCGGGCCACTCCGAACGTGATCAGTGGGCTACTCCGAGCGCGACGAGCGCGCCAAAGAAGGGCACGGCGAGCGAGACCACGCCGAGAAGGGCGTATCGCTGCTTGGAGCGACGTAGGTCTCGGCGCTTGGGCGCCGCTTCGACGACCGCCAGACGACTCTGGTGCTCGGTCAGGTCGAAGAGTCGTACTGCCATTGCCTCGACTCTAGCCTCGGGCCCCGACGAAGAGCGGAATGACGCTCGCCGGCACGTAGCGGGTGAGGTTTTCGTGACTCTCGACGATGTCGCGAATGAACGTGCTCGAGAGATCAACCGGCTCCATCGGAATCTCGTAGGCCCGCCAGTGAGCGGGCGCGGCAATCGTCGAGCCCGGACGCGGCACGATCCCGACGGTCACCAGGTCGCGGAGCTTCTCCGCCTCGTGCCAGGTGTCGAGCTGGCCCGCGAGGTCCGCCCCGACGATCAGGTCCACCGACTCGGCTTCGGCGTCCACGTCGTAGACGGTGTCGATCGTGTAGGACGGCCCGGGGCGGCGAATCTCCAGGTCGGAGACCTCGACCAGGTCGAGGTCGTCGAAGGCGGCGTGGGCCATCGCGAGCCGCACGCTCGCGGGCGCGACGTCGCCTCAGCCTTTAAGTACGGGTCGCCGGCGACGGTGACGACGATGCGGTCGAAGCGGCCCGTCGCTGCAGCAGCCCGCAGGGCGGCCACGTGGCCGAAGTGAGGCGGATCGAAGGTCCCACCGAAGAGACCCAGGCGTCGAACCTTCACTCGGCAAGCCTAGACTGGATGGCCACTTCTGGACCGAGCCCCTACCATTACTGGATGGAAGCGTCCTCTCTCGAGTGGACGCCGCGCACGTGGCGTAACCACCCGGCGAGTCAGAGTCCGATCTGGCCCGACGCGTCGCACCTTGAGCGCGTCGAGGGCGAACTCGCGAAGAAGCCACCGCTCGTCTTCGCCGGCGAGGCCCGCCGGCTCCAAGAGCAACTGGCCCAGGTGGCCGCTCGTCGGGCCTTCTTGCTGCAGGCGGGCGACTGCGCCGAGTCCTTCCACGAGAGCTCGGCCGACTGATTCGCGACAAGCTGAAGGTCATCCTGCAGATGGCAGTCGCCCTCACCTACGCGCGCCGGCGTCCCGGTTATCAAGTTGGGGCGCATCGCTGGCCAGTTCGCCAAGCCGCGCACCGAGCGCTACGAGGAGCGAGACGGCGAGCGTCTCGAGGTCTTTCGCGGTCACATCGTCAACTCCGAGGAGTTCTCGGCGAGCGCTCGCCAGCCGGACCCCGACCGCCTGCTCGCCGCCTACCACCAGAGCGTCTCGACGCTCAACCTGCTGCGCGCCTTCACGACGGGCGGCTTCGCCGCGCTCTCGCGCGTGCACGCCTGGAATCAGGAGTTCGTCGCCAACTCGCTCGAGGGCAAGCGCTACGAGGTGCTCGCCGACGAGATCGAGCGGGCGCTGCAGTTCATGAAGGCCTGCGGCATCGACCTGCACGACGACTCGGCCCTGCAGAGCGTCGATTTCTACACGAGTCACGAGGCGCTCATCCTCCCCTACGAGGAGGCCCTCACCCGGCGCGACTCGCTCACCGGCGACTGGTACGACTGCTCGGCGCACCTGCTCTGGATCGGCGACCGTACGCGCCAGCTCGACGGCGCGCACGTCAACTTCCTGCGGGGTGTGTCGAATCCTCTCGGCCTGAAGGTCGGCCCGACCATGGGCCGCGACGAGCTGCTCCGGCTCGCCGACGTCCTCAACCCCGAGAACCACCCAGGACGGCTCACGCTCATCTCGCGCATGGGCCACGAGCGCGTCGAGTACCCTGCTCCCCCCGCTCGTCGAGGCGCTCAGCGCCGAGGGTCGCCGCGAGCTCTGGACGTGTGACCCGATGCACGGCAACACGTTCGTCGCCGCCGGGCGGGCAGAAGACGCGCCGCTTCGACGACGTGCTCTCAGAGACCGCGCAGTTCTTCGACGTCCACCAGTCGCTTGGTACCTGGCCCGGGGGCCTCCACGTCGAGCTAACCGGCGACGACGTCACCGAGTGCCTGGGCGGCGGCTCGCGCCTCAATGAGAGTGACCTCGAGCTCAACTACACCTCGATCTGCGACCCGCGCCTCAACGCGACCCAGAGCCTCGACCTCGCCTTCCACGTGGCCGAGTACCTGAAGCGCTACGCCACCCCGATCGGCGAGAGGTCGTTGTAGCGCAGCAGCCGTCGCTGCACGCCGCTGAACTCGATCTCGCTCATCGAGCAGTGCTCGATCCTCGGACGCAGCCGCGTTCCGCCGCCGACGCCCTGGTAGAGCTTCATCGCCTGCTCGACGAACCCGCCGTGGACGACGAGCACGACCAGTTCCTGGGGGTGTCGGCCGACCAGGCGCTCGATCGCCTCGACGCAGCGCTCGTAGAACTCCATGAGCGACTCACCCCCGGGCACGTTCACCGGATTGGATCGACGTCCCAGTCCGGCAGCGCTGTAGCGTTCGGCGATCTCGTCCCAGGTGAGACCGTCGCGCCACCCCGACGCCGAGCTCGTTCAGCGACTCGTCCTCGACGGCGACCAGGCCCTCGCGTATCGCTGGGCGCGAGGATCGCCGCCGATCTCGATGGCGCGCGGTAACGCCGAGGAGTAGAGCGCCGCCGCGTTCGCGAGCTCGCCGGTGATGACGAGTCGCCGCGCGAGGGCGGCGCACTGGGCGTCGCCCGCGCTCGGTGAGACCGCCGTCGCCCAGATCGGGCCGCCGGCGCAGTCCGAGGGCGTTGGCGACACACTCGCCGTGGCGAATCATCACGAGTCGCGTGCCCGTCGGCAGCGGGCCGCGTTGGCGAAAGCCCCTCGGGGGGAAGTTGTCTCGGCGAGGCTCACGCCAACTCCCCGACGAAGGCCTCGAGCTGGCGCAAGCGTGCGGCACTCGATGACCCGGTCGCAGTACGGCGCGTACTGGCTGACGATCGAGTCGCCGCTGTTCCAGTAGCTCGTCGGTTCGGGGTTCAGCCAGTAGACGCGCCTTGGCGCGGTACGGTGCAGGTCGGCGAGCACCTCGGCGTGGGCCTGGTGGTAGTTGTTGCGCGCGTCGCCGAGGATGAGCACGGTCGAGCGCTTGGTGAGGTCCTTCGCGTAGCGGTCGTGGAAGGTGCTGAGCGCCCGTCCGTAGTCGGAGTGACCGTCGAAGGCGATGACGTCGGCCTCGGCGTTGATGCGTGCCACCGCCTCGGCCGGATCCTCGACGCCCTCGAAGAGGCTCGTCACCTCGTCGAGCCCGTCGACGAAGACGAAGCTGCGCACCTTGGAGAACTGCGAGCTGATCGCGTGCACCAGGTGCAGCGTGAAGCGCGCGAAGGAGGCCACCGACCCCGAGACGTCGGCGATGACGAAGATCTCGGGCTTCGCGGGGCGCGGCGGCTTGAAGCGGAGGTCGATCGGCACCCCGCCCGTCGAGAGGCTGCGGCGCACGGTGTGGCGAAGGTCGACCGGACCGCGACGGCGACGGCGTCGCTTGCGCGCGAGCCGGACGGCGAGCTTGCGGCTGAGCGGTCGCAGCGCGCGTTCTAGCTGCGCCATCTCGTCGCGGTTCGCGTGCATGACGTCGAGGTCCTCGGGGAGCGGCTTGCGCACCGATTTGGCGAGCGCCTCGGCGCCGCGGTCCTCGACGAGTCGCTCGCGGATCTCGCGTTCGACCTCGGCCTTCAATTCATCGATGCGCGCACGCACGTCGTCGCGCGCGAGGCGCTCGGCGAGCTCGTCAGGCTGGTCGCCGAGCGCGACCGCGAGGAGTCTCGCCTCGAGCGCCTCGAGCTCGAGGTTTCGCAGCGTCCGATAGAGGTAGTACGTGCCGCCGACCGGGCGGCCGGGCTCGATCCCCGGCGTAGCGCGTCACCGCCTCGCTGGCCGCCAGCGCGTAGGTCGTCGGCGTCGCCGAAGAGCAGCGCGCGAAACAGCAGCTCGGCGAGCTCCTTCGCGCTCAGCGATCCGCGTCGCGCCACCTTGCCCACGCCCGCGTCCCGGCCCGTTGGCCCCCGCGGCGCCGCTGTCGCGAGCGTCGACGTCCTCGGGCACGCTCCCCGTCGTCGAGCGAGGCGTCCCGGCGCAGTGGCGAAGAAGACCTCGAAGGCGGTGTTGAAGACCGGCAGGTGGTCGCCGTCCTTCACGAGCGTGGCGGCGAGCGTCGCGCGCACCAGCGAACGGTCGGCGAGGTCGATGACCTCGACGGCCCGCGCGGCGTCGACGTGCTCGGTCATCGACACCGGGATGCCGGCGGCGCGGAGCTCGCCGACGAAGTCGCCGAGCAGGTTAAGCAACGGGCCTCGACCGCCCGAGCAGCTCCTTGGTGGCGCGTTCGATGTCGGACTGGTACTTGAGCAGGATGTGCAGCGTCGCGCTCGCGTCCTCGTCGCCGATCTCCTCGCGACCGAGCACGACGAGCGTGCGCGCCCAGTCGAGGGTCTCGGAGACCGAGGGCGCCTTCTTCAGGTCAAGCGTGCGCAGCGAGCGCACGACCTGGGCGATCTGCTCGGCGAGGGCGCTCGTGATGCCCGGCACGCGCGACGAGGATGATGTCGCGTTCGCGCTCGACGCTCGGGTAGCCCGACGTAGAGGTAGAGGCAGCGCCGCTTGAGGGCCTCGGAGAGCTCGCGCGTGTTGTTCGAGGTGAGAAAGACCATCGGGATCTGCTGGGCGCGGATGGTGCCGAGTTCGGGGATCGAGACCTGGTACTCCGAGAGGATCTCGAGCATCAGGGCCTCGGTCTCGAGTTCGACGCGGTCGACCTCGTCGATGAGCAGCACGACGGGGTCCGTCGCGGAGATCGCCTCGAGGAGCGGACGCGTGAGCATGAACTCCTCGGCGAAGATGTCCTCTTCCAGGTGGTGCCACTCCTCGGTCGCTCGTCGCCGTCGGTGTCGGCCCGCCTGGATGCGCAGGAGCTGCTTGCGGTAGTTCCACTCGTAGAGGGCCTTGGACTCGTCGAGGCCCTCGTAGCACTGCAGTCGAATGAGCCGAGCGCCGATCGAGTCGGCGACGGCTCTCGCCAGGGCCGTCTTGCCGGTGCCCGCCGGTCCCTCGACGAGCACGGGCTTGGCGAGCCGGTCGGCGAGGAAGCGTGACCGAGGCGATGGACTCGTCGCTCAGGTAGTCGTGCTCGGCGAGTAGGCGCTGTACCTCGCTCGGCGAGTCGAAGCGCACCGGGGGCACGCTTTCGAGACCGAGACGCTGGGCGAGCTCCACGCGCGGGTCGAGCGCGGTCATCGGATCTGCCCGTCGCCTCGGACGACCCACTTGAGACACGTCAGTTCGCGAAGGCCCATGGGGCCGCGGGCGTGGAGCTTCTGGGTAGAGATGCCGACCTCGCCGCCGAGGCCGAGCTCGCCGCCGTCGACGAACCTCGTCGAAGCGTTCACGACCACCGCCGCAGCGTCGACGCGCTTTACCCACGCCTCAGCGTTCGCGGGGTCCTCGGTGAGGATCGCCTCGCTGTGGCCCGAGCCATAGCGCGCTGACGTGGTCGATCGCCTCATCGAGCGAGGCGACGACCTTCACCGCGAGAATAAGGTCCAAAAACTCGCGCGCGAAGTCCTCGTCCGTCGCGGGCGTGGCGTCCGGGATAACCGCGCGGGCGCGAGCCTCGGCGCGCAGCTCGACCTCGGGCATCGCCTCGGCCAACGCCGGCAGGAAGGTCGAAGCGACGGCCTCGTGCACGAGCAGGGTCTCCGCGGCGTTGCAGACGCCCGGCCGCGAGGTCTTCGCGTTCTTCACGATGTCGAGCGCCTGATCGAGTCGGGCCGACGCGTCGACGTAGACGTGGCAGTTGCCGTCACCGTCGAGAACGTAGGGAACGCGCGCGTGCTCGCGCATCGCGGCGATGAGAGCCGGACCACCGCGCGGGATGAGACAGTCGAGCACCTCGGTGAGGCCGCATGAACTCGGCGACCGTCTCGTGCGAGGGGTCCTCGACGAGCGCGACGGCGTCGCGCGGTAGCCCCTCGGCCGCGAGGGCCGCGCGCCAGAGGTCGACGAGGAAGGCGTTGGTCCTCTGGGCGCTCGCCGAGCCCCGCAGAAACGCGGCGTTACCGCTGCGCACGCACAGGCCAGCAACGTCGCTCGTCACGTTGGGCCGGTTCTCGTAGACGACGCCGATCACGCCGAGAGGAACCCGGAGCCGCTCAACGCGCAGGCCGTTTGGCCGGGTGTCGTGGTCAGTCGTCTCGAAGAGCGGGTCGGGCGCGGCGGCGATCGCCCGCAGGGCGCCCGCCATGTCGAGTACCCGATCCTTCGTCAGGGCGAGGCGGTCGCGCCCCGGACCGGACTCGCCGTACGCGGCGACCTCGAGCGCGTTCACCTCCAAGAGCTCGTCGAGCGTCTCTTCCAGCGAGTCGGCGACTCGAAGCAGAACAGCCCGTCGCGCCTCGTTGGACGCTTGGGCGAGCGCCGCCGCGGCGCGCTGTACCGCCGCGCCTTGGGTTGCGAGGATGCTCGTCGTCATGGAACAACAGTAATGGGCGCCCTTAGGCGCGCCGTAAGAGGACGAGGTCGTCGCGGTGCACCACGACGTCGTCGCCCTCGTCGAAGGCGTCAGCCGAGACGCGCGAGAGACCCTTCGCGACGATCTGCCCGTCGGGGCCCCGCACGTCAACGGCGTCGCCCTCGACGAAGTCGCCACTGACTGACTCGACGCCAACACGCAGCAGACTGCGCCCGTCGTTCTCGAGTGCCCGGAGGGCGCCTTCGTTGATGGTGAGGGATCCCTGACTGGCGACGGCGAAGGCGATCCAGGACTTGCGCGCGGAGAGTCGTTGACTTCGCGGGGCAAACGTCGTGCCGAAGCCCGGCGCGCCTTCGACCGCGAGGCGCAGGGCTTGCGGCGCGCGCGCCGAGGCGATGATCGTGGTCACCCCCGACCAAGTGGCCATGTGGGCGGCCGCCAGCTTCGAGGCCATGCCGCCACTGCCCACGCCCGACCCGCTCGACCCGGCGGCGTCGAGGAGATCGGCGTCAAAGGCCGTCACCTCTTCAATGAGCGTCGCGGTGTCGTCGAGGCGAGGATCGGCGGTGAGCAGGCCGTCGGTGTCGGTGAGCAGCACGAGGTGCGACGCACCGACGAGGTTGGCGACGAGCGCCGCCAGGCGGTCGTTGTCACCGAAGCGGATCTC
Source organism: uncultured Acidimicrobiaceae bacterium (assembly GCA_963823815.1). Lineage (GTDB taxonomy): Bacteria > Actinomycetota > Acidimicrobiia > Acidimicrobiales > RAAP-2 > RAAP-2. The sequence continues at coordinate 9,330 of CAWGMU010000001.1, read as the reverse complement.
CTCGTCGGCGACGGCGTCGTTCTCGTTCACGATCGGGACCACACCCAAGGCGGCAAGCGACTCGAGGGTCCCGCGGGCGTGGAGATACTGGCCGCGATGCGAGAAGTCGAGCGGCGCCAGGAGCACCTGACCAACGGCGGCGCCCGACCTCGGCGAACGCGTTGCGCCACGCGTGCATGAGGAGGGGCTGACCGACCGCCGAAACTGCCTGCAGTGTCGCCGCGTCGCGGGGACGCGGGCGGCCCCGTCCGACCTCGGCCCAGCCCGCGGTGATGGCGCCGGAAGTGACGACGACGACCGACCAGCCCTCACTTCGTAGCGCGACGACGTCGGCGGCGAGATTCAACAGCACGTCGAAGTCGACGTCGCCGCCGCGGTCGGTCACCGAGGTCGTGCCGATCTTTACGACGAGGCTACGACTCGTCATCGCGTTCCACCCCATCGAGTCGTCCGTGGCGCGCGAGCCGTTCACGTCGCGTCGCACGATGGCGCTCGATCTCGTCGATGCCCGTCGCCTCGCGCCACCACTCAAAGGAGACGCCGCCAACGTTCACGAGGTCACCGTCGAGGGCCCCAGCGCGAGCGAGCAACCGATCGACGCCCAGTTCGTGGAGACGACGCACGACTTCAGCGAGTGCCTGATCGTCCGTGAGGTCTTGAAAGCGTGCCGCGCGCCGGGCGGCGCGACCCTCGACGGACCACTCGTGCTCGCCGACGCGCTCGACCGTGATCTCCTTCGCGACGGGACGGTGTACGACAACCTCGCGCTCGAGCGCGGCGGCCTCATCCTTTCGGGCGCGCGTCACGAGGCCGGCGAGCTCGCCAACGACGTGGTCGATCCCCTCGCCGGTGATCGCCGATATCGTCGCGCCGCCAGAGAACGGATGGACCGCTACGTCGCCCTTCGAGCCGATAACCAGCCGCTCTCGGTCCAAGAGGTCCGCGCGGTGCTCGCCCAACTCACCGAGGAGCACCGCCAACTGATCCTCCGGCGGCGCGGGTGCCGCCTCGGAGAGGTCGAGCAGCACGCACAGCACGCGGGCTCGCTCGACGTGGCGCAGGAAGTCGTGTCCGAGACCGCGACCCTGGGCGGCGCCCTCGATGAGGCCCGGGACGTCGGCCATGACGAACTCGGTGGCGTCGTCGGGTCGCGAGGACCGCTCCCCGACGCGCACGACGCCGAGGTTCGGCACGAGCGTGGTGAAGGGATAGTCGGCGATCTTCGGCCGCGCCCGGGAGACACGAGAGATGAGAGTCGACTTGCCGACGTTCGGATACCCGATCAAAGCGACGTCCGCCTGCAGCTTCAGCTCCAGATCGAACCAGTGCTCCTCACCGACCTCGCCCTGCTCGGCGAAGGCGGGCGCCCGGCGGCGGTTCGAGAGGAAGCGAGCGTTGCCCTGACCGCCGAGCCCCCCTTCTGCCGCAAGCCAGCGATCTCCCGGGCCAACGAGGTCGACGAGCAGCTCGCCTTGTGGGCTGTTCACCATGGTGCCGACTGGCACGGACACGACGACGTCCTTGCCACGAGCGCCGTGCTGACGCTTTGACGAGCCGTGCTCGCCGTCAGCCCCTCGGCGAAACGGGTGGTCGCGAAAGCCCAGCAGGGAGGACTGGTTGTGATCGGCCTCGATCCAGACGTCACCGCCGCGACCGCCGTCACCGCCGTCGGGGCCGCCCCTTGCGACGTGGGCCTCCCGGCGAAAACTCACGCATCCCGCCCCACCGTTGCCGGCTTTGGCGTGCAGTTGCGCACGGTCGACGAAGGTGGGCACCGCTCAATCCTACGGCGAGGGTTCACGCCACCCGCCGACGAAGCCCTAGCGGAGCAGCTCCTCGACCGCCGCGTCAAAGACCAGCTCGTGTCGCGCGACGTCCGAGGCCGTCGTCGCCGGACACGTGAGCGCCATGTTGTGAAAGGGGGTGAGCAGTACGCCGCGGTTCATCGCGTAGAGGTGAAAGAACTCCTCGAGCAAGAGGTCCGCGCTCTTCGCCGAGATCGCGCCGTTGATCGGCGCGGGCCACGCGAAGCGGTACTCGCAGCGCGCGCCGAGCTGACTGATCGACCAGGGCAACTGGTTCGCCTCGATCGTGTGCTGGACGCCATCGACGAACGCGCTCGAGAGCTGTTCCATCGTGACGAACGCGTCGTCGGTGAGAACCTCACCGAGCACCGCGCGCATCGCGGCCAGGCTGAGCGCGTTGCCCGCGAGCGTGCCACCGAGTCCGCCGACGTCCTCAAACTCACCGTCGTCGCGCGCGAGCGCGACCACGCGCTCGGCCAAGGCGTCGGTGAGCCCGTAGGCGCCACAGGGCACGCCGCCGCCGAGCGACTTTCCGATCGTGAGGGCGTCGGGCTCAAGCCCCCAGCGCGCGGTCGCGCCCCCGGGTCCCGCCGAGAACGTGTGGGTCTCGTCAAGAACGAGCAACGTCCCGGTCGCGTCGCAGCGCTCGCGCACGCCGGCCCAGAAGCCCTCCATCGGCAAGACGATGCCGATGTTCGTCAGCGCCGGCTCCGCGAGGACGGCCGCCACGTCGCCGTTGGCGAGCTCGCGCTCGAGCGCCACGAGGTCGTTGAACTCGACGACGCGCGTCGTCGTCGTTGGGTCGACCGCCGGCGCCACGTTGCCGGGGCGCGAACGGGGGTTGCCGCTCTCGTCGAGCACCACCATGGTCTCGTCGACCGTGCCGTGGTAGCAGTAGGAGAAGACGAGGATCTTCGGGCGTGCCGTCACGAGGCGCGCCAGACGCAAGATCCAGCGGTTGGCGTCAGACGCCGACAGCGAGAAGGACCACTTCGCGAGCCCGAAGCGGCGCGTCAGCTCCGCGCCGACCCACTCGGCGTCCTCGCTCGGCAGCATCGTCGTCACGCCGCCGAGCTCGCCCGCGCGTCGCGCCAGCGCCTTAATCAGCGGTTCGGGCGAGTGCCCAGCCATCGCGCCCGTGTCACCGAGGGCGAAGTCGACGAATTCGTGGCCGTCGAGGTCGGTGATCGTCGCGCCCCGAGCCGTCGAAAAGCCGAGGGGGAACCCGCCAACCCAGCGCTTCATCCACGACATCGGCACGCCGTCGAGCAGGTCAACCGACGACTCGTAGAGGGCCTTCGAGTTCGGGTGGTTCGCGACGAAGCTCGCGCGCTCGAGGTCGACGATTCCTTGCAATTGCCGGTGATTGAACGGTTCCATCGGGCAAGCGTAGACGATGGAATATGAAAATCCTGGTGAAAGAGTTCGTTGAAACCGCCGTTGAACAGGTATTTTAGATTACCGATTCTGTAATATGAGCCAATTCTTAAGGCGATATCCGCAGATTTCCTTATTTTTACAGTAAAACTGACGATGGTTGCTGGGAACGCCCAGCCCCGTTTCATTGAGAGCAAGGAGTCGACCGGTGAACAAGGCCGAGTTGGTAGATGCAATTGTCGCCGAGAGCGGCGCCAGTAAGAACACGGTAGCTGAAGTGCTAAAGGCCTTTGAGGACGTCGTGGTCGGCAACGTGTCTCGTGGCGAGAAGATTGTGTCTGTCGGGTTTCTTGTCCTTCGAGCGCGTGGACCGCAAGGCCCGCACCGCGCGCAACCCTCAGACCGGCGAGGCGATCCAGGTGAACGCCTCGAGGGCGCCCAAGGTGTCCATTGGCTCGACCTTTAAAAAGGCGGTCAAGACCGCGTAGTTCTCTGCAGGAACCAAGAAATCCCCCGGGGCGAGCCCGGGGGATTTCTGGTTTTAGGAGGAAAACTCAGTCGGCGAGAACGTCAACTAGTTTTCTGCCGCCCCGGTAGCCGAATTTCACGGTTCCCTCAGCGAGCGCGAACAGCGTGTCGTCCTTGCCGATGCCGACGTTGCGGCCCGGGTGGAACTTGGTACCGCGCTGACGAACGATGATGCTGCCCGAGCGTAACGAAGGTCCCGTCAAAGGTCTTCACGCCCAGTCGCTGGGCGGCCGAGTCGCGACCGTTGCGCGTCGAGCCGCCACCCTTGGTCTTTGACATGGGTCCTCCTCAGGCCTTGGACTTGGCCGAAATCTTGGTGATCTCGACGCTCGTGTAGTGCTGGCGGTGGCCCCAACGACGGCGCTGGATGGCCTTCGGCTTGTAGGTGAGGGCACGGATCTTCGGACCCTTCTCCTCACCGAGGATCTTGCCCGTCACCTTGGCGCCCTTGAGCGCCGGGCCGGCCGTCACCTGGTCGCCGTCGACGAGCAACACCGGCTGGAACGAGACGCTCGAGCCCACCTCTTCGGGACGCAGATCGACCCGGACCACCTGGCCCTCGGTCACTCGTTCTTGGGATGTTCCTACTCGGATGACGGCGTACATAGGGTTTCCATACTAGCGGAGTCGTCGTGCGGTCCGGGGGGCCACCTAGAGACCGGTCTTCACGATGAAGCCGCGACCGTCACAGACGCTGCAGACGACCGAGAGGGACTCGAGGAGCCCCTCGTTCACGCGCTTCCTCGTCATCTCGACGAGACCGAGCTCGGAGATATCAAAGACCTGGCTGCGAGTCTTGTCGCGTGAGAGGGCCTGGCGCAGCGCCGAGGCGACCGCCTCGCGGTTGGCCTTGGACTCCATGTCGATGAAGTCGATGACGATGATGCCGCCGATGTCGCGCAGGCGAAGCTGGCGGGCGACCTCGTCGGCCGCCTCGAGGTTGTTGCGAAAGACGGTCTCTTCGAGGTTGTTCGTCCCGACGTTCTTTCCGGTGTTCACGTCGATCACCGTCAGCGCCTCGGTGCGCTCGATGATGAGCGAGCCGCCCGAGGGCAAGAAGACCTTTCGGTCCAGCGAGCGGTGGAGCTGCTCGTGCACGAAGTAGCGCTCGAAGAGCGGAAGCTCCTCGGTCTCGCGGTCGTAGTACTCGATGCGATCGGCCAACTCGGGATTGACGGCGGTCACGTACTCGCGCACCTTCTCATAGAGGGTGCGGTCGTCGATCAAGACCGCGCGGTACTCGTCGTTCAGCTCCTCGCGCAACACCCGCACCGCGAGGTCCAGGTCGCGGTAGATGAGCCGAGGTTGGTTGGATTTGGCGACTTCGGTCTCGATGGCCGACCACTTCTCGACGAGTGACGTGACGTCGCGGGCGAGGTCTTCGGCGCTGACGCCTTCGGCGGCGGTGCGGATGATGATGCCGTGTCGAGCCGGCTTCACGTCTTCGATGATCTTGCGAAGGCGGCGCCGTTCGCCGTCGGGCAGGCGCTTGGAGATGCCGATCGTCGAGGAGTTCGGCACGAGCACGGCGAAGCGGCCGGGAAGGGAGACCTCCTGGGTGAGTCGAGCTCCCTTGGCGCCGATGGCGTTCTTCGTGACCTGACAGAGGACAGTCTGGCCGGCGCGGATCATCTCTTCGATCCGCTTGTTGTTGTGTGACGGCGCACCGTCAACCTCTTCGGCGTCGAAAGAGACGTCGCCCTTATACAGCACGGCGTTCTTCGGGATCCCGATGTCGACGAAGGCGAGCTCCATGCCCGGCAGCACGTTCTGAATCCGCCCCACGTAGATGTTGCCGTCGATCTGGTTGGTCTCGTCGGCGGTCTTGGCGACCGTGTACTCCACCATCGAACGTCCCTCGAGGGTGGCGATGTGCGTGCCGTCACTCGTCGTGTGCACGGCCATGAGGTAGCGGCCCTGGGCCCGGGAGCGGCGCTCCCCGCCGCGCTTGCGACGTCCCCTCCCCTGTCGACCCGTCGCCTCCGAGCCTTCGGGGGCGGAGGCCTCAACCGGTGCGTCGACGAGCCGTCGCGCGACGGTACCCTGACCGGTCGGACCGTTCATGGTTGCTTGACCGTTTGAAGAACCTTGGCCCTCGCGATAGTTCTGACCACGTCCACGTCCGCCGCGTCGACGGCGGTTGCCGCCACGCGGGTTCGTGCCCGACGGCGCCGACGCCGGGGTCACCGCGCTGCGGGGACTCGGTCGGGTGTCGCCTATCTGAGGAGCGGGTCGGGTGTCGCCAATTCGAGGACTAGAGGGTGAGGGTTGGGGTTGGTTGGGTTCGTCGCTCACGACGGGTACTCCTTGCGTTCTGAGGGAGGGCGCGTTCGGCGCCGCGGGAAGGTGCCGGTAGCGGAATGCGGGCCGCCACCGTACGGTGACTTTGGGTCCAGAGACGTTGGGCCGTGACGATGAGGAGGGCCGAGATTACTGCCAGGTGGATCGCATTGCCGACTACCACTCGATGTCCTCAAAACTCTGCACAACGGAGCCAACTTCGCTGCGTTGCGGCGACGTCCTTTTCGCGTCCGGCACCCCGTGTGCCGTAACGCCCAACGCAACCAGGTTAGTGCACGTGAGAGCTAGCTTGACTTATTACCCGGGCCGGTGGAGCCCTGCGCCGAGGTCACCCCGGTCGTGGGCGTCGTGAGCGCCGCGTTGAGCTTGAGCGGCGGCACCGGATGGTCCACCAGGTAGTTGAAGGTCTTCGCCACGACCGGCGCCGAGGCGTCGGCACCGTAGCCACCCTCGGCGATCACGCAGAGCACGACGTACTTCGGGTGGTTCGTCGGGCCAAAGCCCACGAACCACGAGTTGGGTTCGAGGCCCGGGGCGTTGCTCGCGGTGCCGGTCTTTCCCGCGATGGGAAACGACGACAGCGAGAAGTGAATGTTGCTGTGAAAGGGCAGGTAGGCCGTGCCCGACGGGTCCGCCACGACGCCCGTGAGGCCCTGGAGGATCGGGTCGCGCACACTCGCGGGAAGGTTGACGTGGCTGAGCACGCGCGGCTGGTAGCGGGTGACGACCTGTCCGTGGGGGTTGATGATGGCGGCGGCGACTTCGGGCGCGTAGTGCGTGCCGCCGTTGGCGAAGGTGGCGTACGCGTCGGCCATCTCGATCGGCGACACGGCCGTCGTGCCCTGACCGAAGGCCATCTCGACGTTGTCGCCCGTGTACCACGTCACGTGCGGAAAGGCGACGGGGTCTTCGGCGTGGAGTTCCCTGCGCACCTGGGGTGAGTCGACGCGACCCTGGGCCTCGTCGGGGAGGTCGACGTTCGTCGCCTCGGAGAGCCCGTACTCCGCCGCGACGTTCTGGATCGGGGTCTCGCCGTAGCGGGCCGTCTGGGACCAGAAGAGGTAGCCAAGGTTGTAGAAGTAGTAGTCCGACGAGACGGTGAGGGCGGTCGGCAGGTCCACCTGCCCCGCGGCGTTGTTGTCGTCGTCGTGGAACACGCAGAGGGCGTGGGCCGCGGCCTTCTCACAGCCGGGCACCGTGAAGGTGCCCGTGTCGTCGACGTACTTATAGGCGGGGAAGATGCCCGTCTGTAGCTCGGTGGTCGCGGTGACGAGCTTGAAGGTGCTGCCGGGGGTGTAGAGACCCTGGATGGCGTAGTTGTTGAACGCGCCCTCGCGGCGAAGCTGTTCGTACTCGCCGTTCGAGAGCCCCGTCACGAACGAGTTGAGGTTGTAAGAGGGATAGCTCGCCATCGCGAGCACGTCGCCGTTGTTGGGGTCGAGCACGACGGCTGCGCCGTTCGGCGCCGCGGGCACGAGGCCCGAGACCGGGTCGACCGAGTGGCGATCAGCGAGGATCTCGTTCGCGAGGTACCCGTCGAGCGCCTTCTGCAGACCGGTGTCGATGTTGAGCACGACCGAGTCGCCGACGGTCGGTTCGGTCGTCTTCACCGCGCCGAGCACGCTGCCGGTCGCGCTCACCTCGAGGGTGCTCGTGCCCTGCTTGCCGCGAAGGTACTGCTCGTAGTACGACTCGATGCCGGTCTTGCCGATCGTCGAGTCCGTCTGATAGCCCTGACCAGGGTTCTCCGAGATCTCCAGGCCGGTGATCGGACCGACGTAGCCGAGCACCTGCGCGCCCACGCTGCCGCCGTTCGGGTACGAGCGCGTCGAGGTGTCGAGCACCGAGACGCCGGGGAACTCACTCTGGTGCAGTCGGATGAACTCGACCGCGCTCTGGGGCGCGTTGCTCATGATCGGCGCCGGCTGGTACGGGCTGTACTGCTTGTTGTCGAGGTCGCTGTTGATCTTCTTCACGCTGATGCCGGTGAGCGAGCTGAGCGCGCCCTTCACGGTCGGGTGCAGCGCCGCCTCGGCCCGCGAGAGTCGGATCTGGGTCGTGGTCACGTTCGTGACGAGCGGCTGGCCCGCGCGGTCGAGGATCTGGCCACGGGTGGCGGGAATGGTCGTCACGCGCAGGGAGTTCTCCTGCACGGTCGCGATCGACACCTGGTAGTCGAGTACCTGGAGAATGAAGAGGCGCACGATGAGGGCGACCAACAGCACGAGGAAGAAGCCTCCAATCACGATCCACCGCCGCGCGGGCCGCGAGCCGACCTCCTCGGGCGAAGCCATGAGGTCACGGATGCCGACGGGCTTTGGCTCGTTGATCGTCCGCCCGCGACCGCGAAGGGGATGCAGCGACACCCAGGGACGCCAGAGCCTCGAGAACCACGAGCCGATCGGCCGTTCGCGCCAGGAACCTCTCACCGTCGGACCCCGACCGCGGCGACCCACCGAGCGAGCCGCGCCATCGGCCGCGCCAGCACGAAAAAGGCGACGGCGTTGACGACCATCGCCGCGAACAGGCTGTCGCGCCAGAGGGAGAAGTTGAGGGTAACGAAGCTAGCCGCCACAAAGAGCAGCGGCGCGACGAAGCCGGCCGCGGCGGCGAGCAGCGGAGTCACCCACCACGCGGCCGAGTCGAGATCGCCGACGCCCTCTCGACCGAGACGCGAAGCCCCGTAGGCGAGGAGGACCGCCACGAGTGCCGTGAGTCCAAAGGGCGTTGTTGCGTGCGTGTCGAAGAACACACCCGCGACGAGGGCGCACCACAGGGACAACGCCGTCAGTCCCGCGAGGCCCATCGCAAGCGGCCAGAGCCAGACCACCATCACGACGACGCCGGAGAATCGCCAGCTTGAGAACACCGAGAGTTGTAGTGCGACGACGAAGAGCGTCACCACGGTCGCCGGGACCAGGACGCGCCTCACCCCGACGGCTCCCACAGCACCACGTCGAGGTACGTCAGGTGGCGCAGGTCCGCGGCGGGCTCGAGCGTGAGGTTGTAAGTCGCCGCTCCCGGCGTGAGCGAAATGGTCCTCACGGTCGCGACGGGCAGACCCGCGGGGTAGAGCCCACCGCTAAGGCCGTCGGTCGAGAGCTTGGTACCGGGCCCGATCGACGTCCCGAGTGGCACCGAGGTCGCGCCGAGGCCGTTGTTGAGACCGCGCCCCGAGACGACGAGGGTGGTGGTGCCCGACTTGAAGGTGACCCCGACCGAAGACGACGTGTCCGAGATGAGCCGCACCGTCGCCCCGTTGGGCGTCGTCGCGATCACCCTCCCGACCAGTCCGCCGCCCGCCACGACCGGCATCCCA